>CAZEJG010000003.1:0-75759 GCA_964511625.1 uncultured Hoeflea sp. | reverse complement strand
GCCCGGCGCAAATGCCAAAAACCGGGCGTATCCGGGCAGACAGGCCCGGTCCGACACCTGGGGAGACTAGACCTCGGCCGGGACAGCGCCTTGACCTGCCTCAAACACATGAAAAACCGCTAATCCTTCCGGAGAACCCTCTGGTGTGGCCTCCATCGGTTAGCCGTTAACCTGTTGCATTCCGGCACAGATTATACTGGCACCGATTGTGCTGTGGATAACTCATGACCCGTTCAACCCGCTTGACCCGACGATCCCTCTTGGGCGGCGCCGTTATCGCCGGCCTGACCGTGCCCGTTTTTCCGGCGCGCGCGGCGGGCGGACTGTTCACCGATATCGGCCTGCGTGGCGGCCATGACGCCGATCTATCGGTCCTCCTGCCAGACACCGCCGACGACCAGAGCCGCCGGCTGCAGCAGGCAATCGACGAGGCGGCCGGCGCGGGGCGCATCCTGCGGCTGCCGGCCGGCACCTATCATTTCTCCAATCTGACGCTCCCCGACGGCACACGGATCGCCGGCGTTCCCGGGGCCACCCGGCTCGTCTACACCGGCCGCGGCCACGGGCTTCTCGCCGAAGCCGGACGCTCGGTGTGGATCGAGGGGCTGACCATCGACGGCGCCAACCAGCGGCTCGGCGAACATGTGCGCGGACTGGTTCATCTGCGCTTTGTCGAACAGGTTTTTCTCGACGACGTGACGGTGACCGGATCGGCCCGCTACGGGCTGGTGGTCGAGGGCTGCGGCGGCCGCATCGACCGCTGCGACATTTCGGGTGCTGCGGAATCGGGCCTGTTCGCGGTGGAAAGCCGGGAGCTTTCGATCAGCGACAACTTCGTCCATGACTGCGGCAATGGCGGCATTCTGGTCCACCGCTGGACGCCGGGACCGGACGGCACGATCGTCTCCGGTAACCGCGTTGCGCGGATTTCGGCGCGCTCGGGCGGCACCGGGCAATATGGCAACGGCATCAACCTGTTCCGCGCAGGCGACGTGACGGTGAGCAACAACCATGTGAGCGACTGCGCCTTTTCCGCCATCCGCGCCAATTCGGCCGGCAACGTGCAGATCGTCGGCAACAAGGCGCTTCGATCGGGCGAGACGGCGCTCTACTCGGAATTCGCCTTCGAGGGCGCGCTGATCTCGGGCAACCTCGTAGACGGCGGGACGATGGGGATCTCTGTAGCCAATTTTGCCTCCGGCGGTCGCCTGGCGGTGATTTCCGGCAACCTGATCCGCAACCTTACCACTGACGCCCCTTATAAACAGACCAATTCCGGCTTCGGCATCGGCATCGCGGTGGAGGCGGACGCGAGTGTGACCGGCAACACCATCGAGTCCGCGCCGAAATGGGGAATCATGGCGGGCTGGGGTCCCTATCTGCGCGATGTGGCGATCACCGGCAACGTCATCCGCCGGGCAGGGCTCGGCGTGGCGGTCACCGTGGTCGAGGGCGCCGGCACGGCCCTGATTTCCGACAACGTCTTTTCCGAAACCCCCGGTGGCGCGGTGGTCGGCACCCGCTGGAACGACCCGGTGACCGAAGACATGGCCAGGACCGGGGCCGCCGCCTGGCCGCATCTGACGGTGGAACGCAACGCGGTTTCGTAACCGCCTCTCAGTACGCCGTGCCGTCCTTGCGGGTAAAAATCCACTTGCCGTCGGGTCCGAAGACGGCGGCGAGGTCGTCGGCTGGGTAGGTCGCGGTGTCGCCGGCAGAGCGGTCGCCGATCTCGAGCCAGGTAACCGGCGCATCAGTGCGATTGACGAGCTGGTGGGCGACACCGCCCGCAGGGAAGCCCGCGCACATGCCGGGCGCGAGTTCGACCTCGCCTTTGTCGGTGACGAGAGTCGGGTGGCCCTCGACGATGTAGACGAACTCGTCCTGGGTGGAATGGCGGTGAAGCAGCGCGGATTCGCCGCCGGGCGCCAGCGAGGTAAGATTGACGCCGAAGTTCCTGAGCCCGAACAGATCGCCCAGCGGCCGCTTGGTGCGCTTGGCCATGCGCGAGAAGAAGGGCTCGGGATAGTTCGACGGCTTGAGGCGGGGCGCGGCCTCGGCGGCCGTAATCGCCAGTGGTTGCTTTTCAGGTGTTTCGGTCATCGCGCGCCTCCTGCCGCTCTCGGGATCGCCGCCGATACGCCGACGGACTATTCCCCATCGATAGGCGGCGCGGCAGCTGGTCGCCAATGAATTTTCGTGAGGAACTCTTCACCGGAAATGAAAGGCGGGAGTGGCAGACTGCTCTCTCCCCCTTTTGGGGGAGATGTCGGCGCCAGCCGACAGAGGGGGGGTTATCCCTCCGCCGGTTCGGGGCTTGCCGCATTACCCCCCTCTCTTGCAAAAGCCAAGGACTTGGCAAGGCCAAGCCCAGGCTTTTGCTTTCTCTCCCTCTAGGGGAGAGAGGGGCGCGGCGCGTGCCGCTGCCGCCCCGCCTTGAGTGCGAGCGGGAGCTTCTTGCTTTTGGCCCACTCAGGCGAGCGGAAACTGTTCCTCTTGGCCCGCTCAGGCGAGAGGACCGGCGGGCGTGAGAGCGCCGACGTCGATGCCGTTCCAGTTTGTCAGAGTGGTGCGGGCAGCAGCGTCGAGTCTGCCGGATAGCTCGGCGTCGTCGGCGAGCAGTTTCGACAAGACGGCGGCGATCATGATGCCGGCGGCGCGGTCGGCGCCGTCCTCGCATTTGAGCGCGATGCCGTAACCCAGTTCCGGTATCGCGCCACAGAACACGCCCTCGGCGCCCGTCTTGACGAAGATGCGGCCGGGCGCGAGTTCCATCAGTTCGGTGCAGCGGCGGCCGGTGCCGGCGACGTAGAAGGGTTCGGCCATGCAGGCCTCCATCAGCGTCTTCGCGGCCTTCGCCCGTTCGGCCCCGAGGCGGACGCCGGTGGCCATGCGGGCAAAGCCGTGGGCGAGGTTTTTCAGCGGCACCGCATAGGTGGGGATGGAGCAGCCGTCGACGCCGCAGAGATCAGTGGCGATCGGATTGCCGGTCAGGTCCTCCATGACGTCACGGATACCCGCCTGCACCGGGTGCTCGAAGCGCGTGTAACCATGGTGGTCGACACCGGCATGGCAGGCGACACAGAGAAAACCCGCATGCTTGCCAGAACAGTTGTTGAAGAGCTGGTCGGGCTTCTGGTGGTCCCGCACCTGCTCGATCATCACCTTGGGGAAGAAACTCCAGTGCGAGCCGCATTCGAAATCGGCTTCGGTGAGACCGGCACGGCCAGCCATGGCGCCGGCGAGCGCCACATGTTCAGGTTCGCCCGAATGGGAGGCGCAGGCAAGGGCCAGCTCGCGGTTGCCGAAGCGATAGGCGGCTGCCGCCCCGCTTTCGACCAGCGGCAGCGCCTGCATGGACTTGACCGCCGAACGGCCGAAGACCGGGCGATCGATCTCGCCGAGACCCATGACGAGGGCGCCGTCTCCATCGACGACAGCGACCATGCCGCGATGGGCGCTTTCGACGCGGCCGCCGCGCAGGACTTCGACGAGGACGGGATTTTCCATGGGACCGCGCTCCGTTGTTCTCGCGTGTTTCCGGGCAGCGTGTCTTGGCAGAAAGGCGCGGAAGGCGCAACGCTCTCCGCCTCCTCGTCCACCCTCGCCGGCTCGGGCGCATGATGGTGGTTTTCGAAAGGAGCCCGACATGCGTATCGAGACCCACAGGCTGATCGACGGTGACGGACATGCCGTGCACTTCCTGCCGGCCCACGGCCAGGGCGGAGAGATAACCCCGCGCTTCGTTATCATCCACTATACCGCCGGCGACAGTGCGGAGAGCACCGCCCAATATTTCGCCTCGGAGACGGCGCGCGCCTCGGCGCATGTCGTCATCGGCCGCAAAGGTGCGGTGATCCAGCAGGTGGAGACCAACCGCGCGGCCTGGCACGCAGGCAAGAGCAGCTGGCAGGGTATCTCGGGCCTCAACGCGCATTCGATCGGCATCGAGCTCGCCAACTGGGGACGGCTTGTGCGAACGCCGGAGGGGTTTGCGAGCCATACGGGGACGCCGGTGCCCGCCTCCCGCGTGGTGCTCGCCGCGCATCGTCACACGCCGGAAACCATCGAGCCGTGGGAGCGGTTCGACACGGCGCAGATCGCGGCAGCCGTTGCGGTGACGGCGGCGCTGGTGGCGGCCTATCGCATCGGCGCGGACGCCATCCTCGGCCATGACGACATCGCGCCGGGCCGCAAGATCGACCCCGGCCCGGCCTTCGACATGCGCGCCTTCCGGGGGCTTGTCTTGGGCCGCTGCCCGGATGACGGGACCGACGAGATCCGGATCGTCAACGCGTCGGCCGGGCTCAACCTGCGCGCGGGTCCCGGACTCGCCCATCCTCCTGTGGCCCTGCTCCCGGACGGGATGCGGCTTCGGCTGGTGACACCGGGAGACCCCTGGGCCTTCGTCGCCGTGCGGGAAAACGGCTATGACGGGCCGAGCGGATACGTTCATACCGCGTGGCTGACGGGATCGTGAAGGCGATCTCTCAATCGGGGCTTTCGGGCAGCAAGGCGGTGAAGCGGTCGAGGCTCCTGCGAGCCTCGTCGGGCTCCATCGTGAGCGCATCTCGTACGGCGGCGGCTATGAGGATCATGACCAGGCGGCAGAATCGGGCTCGTTCGGCCGGGTCCCCCTCTCCGGCCACACGCTCGATGGCGGCATAGAGCAGCGCGGAGAGATGGGCGCCGTCGGCGGCATCGAGCCGCTGCAGGGCCCGGTCGGCCTGGGTCGCCTCCCACAGGACCACCATCACCGGGTGGTCGACGAACATGTCGTAGTAATCGGCGGCGATGCGGCCAAGCACGGCACGCAGGTCGCCGGGCGCGCGGAGGCTGTCGAGTTCGTCGGCCACGCAGCGATGGCCGAGATGATTGTAACGGTCGGCGAGCGTGGCGATCACCGAGGTCCGGTCGGGGAAATACTGGTAGAGCGAGCCGAACGGCACGCCGGAACGTTCGGACAGATCGCTCATCCTGAAACCGTCGGCGCCTTTTTCGAGAAGCAGCGCCTCGGCGCTCTCGAGAATGAGATCATGGCGGATCTGCCCGCGCTTCTGCGGCGGTCGCGTGCGAACAAGATTCCGCGGGTCGTGCCCGCCACCCGTCGTGGTTTCGGTTGTCTTTTCTGTCGACTGCACATCCGCTCCTTCTTTACGAGAGAATCTCGTTTTCTTCTTGACTCCAGCAATACGAGATATTATCGCGTTTTGCAAATACGAGAAATTCTCGTTTTCAATTTCAACCAGCGACTGGAGTTCGACATGATGACTGCCCTTCTATGGTTCAGCGCTCTCGGCACAGGCCTGATGGCCGGCGTTTACTTCACCTTTTCCGGATTCGTGATGGCCTCGCTGGCGCGGCTGCCCGACGCGCAGGCCGCAGCGGCGATGAACGCGATCAACGAGGTGATCCTGCGTTCGCCCTTCATGCCGCTGTTCATCGGCACGACGCTGGCTGCCGCGGTGATCGCCGCCCTTGCCGTTCTGCACTGGGGCGAGCCGGGCTCCGCGGTCCTGCTGACAGGCGGGATCGTCTATATCATCGGGATGTTCGTCGTCACCGCCGGCTTCAACGTGCCGCTCAACAACCGGCTGATCACGGAAGCTGGCTCCCTCTGGCCGGCCTATCTCAAAGACTGGACGGCCTGGAACCATGTGCGCACCGCAGCTTCCCTTCTGGCGGCTGCCGCCTTCACTTACGGACTGGCGGTGCGGTGAGCCGGGAGGCTACCGGAGGCTGGCCGGCGAACGGTGTGGATTTTACCGTCTGGACAAAGCTGACCCATCGGAGTCATGGTCTGCCTCCGCCGGCGCGAGCCCGCCCCAAACGCGAAGCGTCCCATCCGGGACCGGATTCCTCCATGCTCCAGACCATCCTGATCTCCGTCCTCGGCCCCATGCTGTGGGGGACGTCCTATGTGAACTTCACCGAGTTGCTGCCGGTCGACCATCCCTTCTTCGTCGGCGCGATCCGGGCGCTGGCGGGTGGGCTGATCCTGCTGGCGATCAATCCGCGGATTCCGCGGCCTGCGGTGATGGCGCGCTACGCGGTGCTTGGCACGCTCAACATGGCGCTGTTCTTCGCGCTCCTCTTCGTCGCCGCGGCGCGCATGCCGGGCGGACTCGCAGCCACACTCGGGGCGGTGCAGCCGCTCGTCGTCATCGCGCTGTCCTCGATCCTGATCCGGCGGCTGCCGCATCCGGTGCAGGTGGGTGCGGGCGTGGCGGGCGTCATCGGCGTCGGGCTTCTGGTGCTGTCGCCCTCCGAACACAAGCCGGACATGATCGGCGTGCTGGCGGCGATCGGCGGCACCTGTTCGATGGCGGTCGGCACCGTGCTGATCGATCACTGGGGCCGCGACGGCAAGCCTCTGGAAATGGCGACCTGGCAACTGATCCTCGGCGGGCTGATCCTGCTGCCGGTCGCCTGGATCAAGGAAGGCCTGCCGCCGGTACCGGACGGTCCGGCGCTCGCCGGCTATGCCTGGCTGATCCTGCTCGGCACCGCATTCGCCTACTACGTCTGGAACCGCGGCATCACCCGGCTGGGACCGAGCGGCGCCTATCTGGCGCTCGCAAGCCCGGTGGTCGCCACGCTGATCGGCACGATCTGGATGAACGAGATCTTCAGCTTCTGGCAGTGGATCGGCATCGTTCTGGTGCTCGGCGCCATCGTGACCGGCGTCAGCGTCAAGCGGCGCGCGCCGGTGGATCCGAACCCGGTGCCGACGGCGGCTGCGGAGAAGGCCTAGCTCTCCGGCAAGATCCCCGCGGCTAGAAAACCGCCGTCGACGGCCAGCACGTGGCCGGTGATGTAGCTCGCCTCGTCGGACAGCAAGAAGAGGATTGCGTTGGCGACTTCGTTGGGGCCGCCGTAGCGGCGCATCGGCGTGCGCGCGGTCCAGATCTTGCGGTCGTCCTGGGTGTGGAGCCGGGTGACCATGGGGCTGTCGATCGGGCCGGGGGCGACGACGTTGACGCGGACGCCATGGCCGCCCCATTCGGTGGCGAGCACCTGGCTCATCAGCGCAACGCCGGCCTTGGAGGCGCCGTAGGCGACGCGGCCGGCATTGGCCCTGAGACCCGAGACCGAGGCGAGATTGACGATGGAAAGCCGGTCGCCCATGTGCTCGAGCGCCGCCTGGCAGAGGATGAAGGAGCCGGTGAGATTGACGTCGAGGATCTGCCGGAAGGTCTCGACCGGGGTCTTTTCGGCGGCCATGTCGCGGGCGATGCCGGCACAGTTGACGAGGCCGGTGAGCGGCCCGAAGGCTGCAGCCGCCTCCGTCAGGCGTTCGGAGACCTCGTCCTCGTCGGTGACGTCGCAGCTATAGGCCGCGATGTCCTCGCCTTCGAAACGGTCTTCCATGCGTGCGACCGCCGTGCGGTCGGCATCGAGGACGGTGACGGCCACGCCCTCGTCGAGAAGCGCGATTGCAGTGGCCTCGCCGATCCCCGACGCACCGCCGGTTATGACGACGTGGCCGGACAGCGTCACCGGATGCGTTCCAGGATGGAGACGTAATTGGCGACCGCGGCGCCGCCCATGTTGAAGATCCCGGCGAGTGTCGCGCCCGGGACCTGGATGCCGCCGGCCTCGCCGGTCAGCTGCATGGCGGACAGCGCGTGCATGGAGACGCCGGTGGCGCCGATCGGGTGACCCTTGGCCTTGAGCCCGCCCGAGGGATTGACCGGCAGCCGGCCGTCCTTCGCCGTCTCTCCTGACATGGCGACATCGGCTCCCTGCCCCGGCTTCGCGAGCCCCATGGCCTCGTACTCGATCAGCTCGGCAATGGTGAAGCAGTCGTGCGTCTCGACCAGCGACAGGTCTTCGAGCGTCGTCCCGGAATTTGCGAAGGCGCGCTTCCAGCCCTCGGCACACCCCTCGAAGGCGAGGATGTCGCGCTTGGACATGGGCAGGAAATCCTGGACGTGTTCGGCGGCCCGGAAGAGGACGGCGCGCGGTGCGGTCATGGCGGTCGCCACATCGGCAAGCACCACCGCGGCGGCACCGTCGGAGACCAGCGAACAGTCGGTGCGCTTGAGCGGACCGGCGACGAAGGGATTCTTGTCGCTCTCGGTGCGGCAGAAGTCGAAACCGAAATCCTTGCGCATCTGGGCGTAGGGATTGTCGACCCCGTTCTTGTGGTTCTTGGCGGCGATGGCCGCGAGCGCATCGGACTTGTCGCCGTAGCGCTGGAAATAGCCGGCAGCGATCTTGCCGAAGACGCCGGCGAAACCGGCAGGCGTGTCGCCGTCTTCTGGCAGATAGGAGGCCTTGAGGAGATTGGCGCCGATCTCCGGTCCCGGTGTCGTCGTCATCTGTTCGACGCCGACGACGAGCACGCGTTTGGCCGCACCGGCGCGGATGGCCTTGATGCCCTGATGGACGGCAGCCGACCCGGTGGCGCAGGCATTTTCAACGCGCGTGGCGGGCTTGAAGCGGAAATCGTCGTCGGCCTGAAGCACGAGACTGGCGGTGAAATCCTGGGCGGAGAAGCCGGCATTGAAGTGGCCGAGATAGATCTCGTCGATATCGCCCGCCTCGAGACCTGCATGTTCGACGGCCTCGCGTGCGACGCGGGTGATCAGGCTCTCGACGGTTTCTTCCGGATGTTTTCCGAAGGGGGTATGGGCCCAACCGATGATGCAGGCGGTCATGCGCGGCTCCTCACTCGTGGCATGGTTCTCGCCCGGCATGATGCGCGGAACAGTCCGGATGTAAAGCCCGGTCGGTTGACCTTTGCCGCAATCCCCGAATGGCGCAGCGCCGGCATGCTCACCCGAACGTGATCCGGAAAGTGAACCCTCGATACTTGGAAGCTCTCTCATTTCCGGTAGACAGGGCGCATGTGCATTCGTCGTCTCCTAGTCTCATGCCTTGTCCTTCTGGCGCTCGTTTCCGCCGGCCCGTTCGGCGCATCGCTGTCGGGCCGGGACGCAGCGACCGCCCCCGGAAGGCTTGCGACCTCCGAAGCCGCGCTGACGGCCAAGGTGAGCGGTTACAGAAACTGCCAACGCGGTCTGGCCGGTCTCGTCCGCTGCAGCATCGACAAGACGATCTTGCAGATGGAACTCGGCCCCAAGGCCGATGGCGGTCACTGGACACTCGCATCGATCGAGGCCCCGCTTCCCGCCGGCCTGCACGGTTCGAAACTCTTCCGTCCGCCGCGCCTGTCCTGAGCCGCGAAATCGCGCGCAGCCCGCGCGCCATCGACATTTCAGACATCAGGACCATTCGATGATCACAAGACGCATCTTCATGGGGGCCGCTGCCTCCGTCGCCCTTTCCGGCTGCACGACAGCCGGCACAACGGGACGGACCTCCGTTCCCGCCACACCAAAACCCACCATGCCGGCCTTCTACGGCCCGGTGCCCGACGAGCCCTTTCCCATTCCGGCCGTGCCCGCCGGCGTGGTGCCAGAGCGCTACTGGCGCACGACGGTGGAGAACCCCTATCCGCAGTTCACCGCCGGCACGGTGGTGGTCGATCCAGGGAATTTCTATCTCCACCATATCGAGGGTGACGGCAGCGCCACCCGATATGGCGTGGGCGTGGGGAAGCAAGGCTTCTCCTGGGCCGGAAATGCGGTGGTGCAGTACAAGCGCAAATGGCCGCGCTGGAAGGCGCCCGACGACATGGTGGCGCGCAACCCCGAACTCGCCCCCTATTCCGTCGCCGCCGGCGGCATGGATCCAGGGCTGATGAACCCGCTCGGCGCGCGGGCGCTCTATCTGTTCGAGAACGGCGAGGACACGCTCTACCGGCTGCACGGCAATCCGGAAGCCAACTCGATCGGCAAGGCCGTTTCCTCTGGCTGCATCCGGCTTTTGAACCAGGACGTGATCGACCTCTACAACCGCGTCCGGGACGGAAGCCGGGTGGTGGTCCTCAACGCTTCGATGCCCGACCGGCTCGCCTGACGACCATCAGAACCTGGACGGTCCATGAACCGGCGGAGTCTCACAGGGTCCGCCGGTCGTCCCGTTTCTTCCGGACATCCTTAATCGCCGCGTTGCCGACCTCGCGGGTTGATTGATCAATCAATCAATCCTATCCTTGAGGCAAAGGAGCGGTGCTCATGGCAAAAACGGAAACCGAGACGGAACGGCGCAGGGCGCTGACGGCGGCGGCGATCGAGGCCGTCGGCGCGCAGGGATCGATGGACGTGACGATGGCAGACATCGCGGCGCGCGCCGGGGTGTCGCCTGCCCTCGCCCATCACTATTTCGGCTCCAAGCAGGATCTGATGACGGCTTCCGTCCGGGCGCTGCTCGCCGAACTCAGGGCGGACACGGTGATCGCGCTCCGGAACGCACGAACGCCGCGCGGACGGGTGTCGGCGATCATCCAGGTTTCCTTCTCCGCCAAGCAGTTTTCCGGCGACATCGTGGCGGCCTGGCTCGCCTTCTATGTCGAGGCGCAGCGCAACGCGGCACTCTCGCGGCTGCTCCGCATCTATGGACGCCGCCTGCACTCGAATCTCGTCAGCGGCCTCAAGCCGCTCGTCGGCGAATATGAAGCCGGCCGTATTGCCGAGGGCGCGGCGGCAATGATCGACGGGCTCTATATCCGACGGGCGCTGGGGTCGGGCGGAACACCGGCAGACCCGATTCAGCTCGTGGAGGACCACGTCCACACCCAGATCGCCTCGGTGAGACGGTTTGCCTGAGATGACCCAACGCCCCAACATCCTCGTCGTCATGGTGGACCAGCTCAACGGGACATTCTTCCCGGACGGCCCCGCCGACTTCCTGCATGCACCCAACCTGAAGGCTCTCGCCGCGCGGTCGTGGCGTTTTGCCAACAACTACACCGCCTCCCCGCTGTGCGCGCCGGGCCGCGCCTCCTTTATGTCGGGACAGCTGCCGCGGCGGACCCGCGTCTACGACAACGCCGCCGAATTCGCCTCCGACATCCCGACATTCGCCCATCATTTGCGGCGCGCGGGCTACCAGACGTGCCTTTCGGGCAAGATGCACTTCGTCGGGCCTGACCAGCTCCATGGATTCGAGGAACGGCTGACGACGGACATCTATCCGGCCGATTTCGGCTGGACGCCGGACTACCGCAAGCCCGGCGAGCGGATCGACTGGTGGTACCACAATCTGGGCTCGGTGACCGGCGCCGGCGTGGCCGAGACGTCGAACCAGATGGAGTATGACGACGAGGTGGCCTTCTTCGCCACGCAGAAGCTGCACCAGCTGTCGCGCGAGAGCGAGAACCCGGAGCGTCGGCCCTGGCTCTTGACCGTTTCCTTCACCCATCCGCACGACCCCTATGTGGCGCGGCGGAAATACTGGGATCTCTACGAAGGCATCGACGAGCTCCAGCCGACGGTCGGTGCCATCCCCTATGAGGAGATGGATCCTCATTCGCAGCGGCTCTACAAGGCGAGCGATTGCGCCAGGTTCGACATCACCGAAGACAATATCCGTCGCTCGCGGCAGGCCTATTTCGCCAACATCTCCTATCTCGACGACAAGATCGGCGGCATCCTCGAAACGCTGGAAGCGACGCGGATGGCGAAGGACACGGTCATCGTGTTCTGCTCCGACCATGGCGACATGCTCGGCGAGCGCGGCATGTGGTTCAAGATGAGCTTCTACGAGGGCTCGTCGCGGGTGCCGCTTATGATCGCGATTCCCGGGGATGCCGGCGGATCGGTAAGCGACCCGGTCTCCAATCTCGACATTGCCCCGACGCTTGCCGACATCGCCCATGTCTCTATGAAGGAGGTCGCGCCATGGACCGACGGCGAAAGCCTGCTTCCGCTCACGCGCGGCGGGGAGCGCACCTCCCCGGTGCTGATGGAGTATGCCGCCGAAGGCTCCTATGCGCCGCTCGCCAGCATCCGCGAGGGCAAATACAAGTTCAACCATTGTGAACTCGATCCGCCGCAACTCTTTGATCTGGAATCGGATCCGCACGAACTCGACAACCTCGCCGTCAGGCCGGACTTCGCCGATCAGGTGAACGGCTACATGGAACGCGTGCGTGCGCGCTGGGACATGGCGAGCTTCGACGCCGAGGTGCGCCAGAGCCAGGCCCGGCGCTGGGTCGTCTACGAGGCGCTGAGGAACGGCAACTACTATCCATGGGATTTCCAGCCGCTGCAACGGGCCTCGGAACGCTACATGCGCAATCACATGGATCTCAACGTACTCGAAGAAGAGAAGAGGTTTCCCCGCGGAGAATGATGAATAGGCAGGAACTCGAACGGGCCCAGAGCCACTCCATCCACAATCGCCGCGAACTCGAAAAGAGCCGGCGCTGCGGCTGCTTCCACTGCGAGAGTGTGTTCACGGCAAGTGCCGTGCTGCACTGGACCGACAGGAGCCGCGCAGAAGGCGAATGGACAGCGCTCTGCCCGAACTGCGGCATCGACGCCGTCATCGGGGATGCCGCCGGGTTCGGCATGAGCCCGGTCTTCCTGCGCGAGATGAAGGACAGGTGGTTCGGCTCGAGCCGGGCCTGAAGACGAAAACCGCCGCAATACGAACACCAAAAAGCGAGAGGCCGCACAATGACCGCCGCACAGCCGAAAGCATCCCACCACATCAACGGCGCCTATCACGAAGACACCTCCGGTCCGTCCTTCGAGAGCCACTACCCGGCGACTGGCGAGACCATCGCCAAGCTGCATGCGGCGACGCCGGCACTCGTCGATATGGTTGTGGCCGACGCGCGTGCCGCGCAGACGGCCTGGGCGAAGATGACCGGCGTCGCGCGCGGACGCGTCCTACGCAAGGCGGCCGACATCATCCGCGAGCGCAATGCCGAAATCTCGCGCATCGAGACGCTCGACACCGGCAAGGCGATCCAGGAGACGCTGGTGGCAGACGCCATGTCGGCGGCAGACTGCCTCGAATATTTCGGCGGCATCGCCGGCGGCATCACCGGCGAAACGGCGGATCTGGGCGGCGACTTCGTCTACACCCGCCGCGAGCCGCTGGGCGTCTGCGCCGGGATCGGGGCGTGGAACTACCCCATGCAGATCGCCGCCTGGAAGGCCGCCCCGGCGCTCGCCGCCGGCAACGCCTTCATCTTCAAGCCGTCGGAAATGACGCCGCTGACCGCGCTGATCCTCGCCGAGATCCTGACCGAAGCCGGATTGCCGGCGGGCCTCTTCAATGTCGTGCAGGGGTTCGGCGACGTTGGCGCGCACCTCGCCTCCCATCCGGGCATCGACAAGATCTCGCTGACCGGCTCGGTTCCGACGGGCGAGAAAGTGATGGGGGCCGCGGCCACCACGCTCAAGGACGTGACGATGGAACTTGGCGGCAAGTCGCCGATCCTCGTTTTCAACGACGCGAACCTGGAAGACGCCATCGGCGGGGCGATGCTCGGCAATTTCTACTCGACCGGACAGATCTGCTCGAACGGCACCCGCGTGTTCGTCCAGCGCGGAATCTATGACCGTTTCGTCGAGCGCAGCCGCGAGCGCACGGCTTCGATCCGCATCGGCGATCCGCTCGATCCCGAGATCCATATGGGTCCGCTGATCTCGGCGGCGCAACGCGAGAAGGTGCTGGGCTATATCGCCAAGGGCAAAGCGGAAGGCGCGCGGCTGGTGACCGGCGGCGAGGCGCTGTCGCTGCAGGGCTTCGAGAACGGTCACTTCATCGCTCCCACCATCTTCGCCGACGTCACCGACGAGATGACGATCGCGCGTGAGGAAATCTTCGGGCCGGTGATGTCGATCCTTCCCTTCGAGACGGAAGAAGAGGCGATCGCGCGCGCCAACGACACCGAGTTCGGCCTGGCCGCCGGCGTCTTTACCGCCGACCTCACCCGCGCCCACCGCACGGTGGCCGCGCTCGAGGCCGGGACGACCTGGATCAACACCTACAACCTCACCCCGATCGAAGCGCCCTTCGGCGGCGTCAAGCGCTCGGGTATCGGGCGGGAGAATTCCAGGGCGGCGATCGATCACTACACGCGGCTCAAGAGCGTCTACGTGGCGACCGGCCCCGTCGACAGTCCTTATTGATCGCGAGCGCGCCGCCAGGAATTTGAGATCGAGGATTTTTCATGGAAGCTGATTTTGTCATCGTGGGATCCGGCTCCGCCGGTTCGGCGCTTGCCGCACGGCTGTCGGAAGACGGCAAGAACACCGTCATCGTGATCGAATATGGCGGCACCGACGCCGGGCCGTTTATCCGCATGCCGGCAGCGCTGTCCTATCCGATGAACATGGGCATCTACGACTGGGGCTATTCGAGCGAACCGGAGCCCAATCTCGGCAACCGGCGCCTCGCCGCGCCACGTGGAAAGGTGATCGGCGGCTCTTCTTCGATCAACGGCATGGTGTTCGTGCGCGGCCATGCAGAGGACTTCAACCACTGGTCCGAGATGGGCGCGACCGGC
This sequence comes from uncultured Hoeflea sp., assembly GCA_964511625.1. GTDB lineage: Bacteria > Pseudomonadota > Alphaproteobacteria > Rhizobiales > Rhizobiaceae > Pseudohoeflea. The sequence goes on along the minus strand of CAZEJG010000003.1, from coordinate 61,385 downwards.
TGGTCCTATGCCGACGTGCTTCCCTATTTCAAGCGGATGGAAACCTCCCACCAGCATGGTGGCATCGGCGGCGAAGAGGGTTGGCGCGGCACCGACGGTCCGCTCAACGTCCGCCGCGGCGATCTGAAGAACCCGCTCTTCAAAGCCTTCATCGAGGCAGGCCGGCAGGCCGGCTTCGGGGTGACCGAGGATTACAACGGCCGGCGCCAGGAAGGCTTCGGCGAGATGGAGCAGACAATCCACAACGGCCGGCGCTGGTCGGCCGCCGACGCCTATCTGAAGCCAGCGCTGAAGCGGAAGAACGTGAGTCTCGTCAAGGGGCTGGCGCGGCGCGTTGTCATCGAGAATCACCGCGCCACGGGTGTCGAGATCGAACGCGGCGGCCGGGTCGAGGTGATCAAGGCGCGGCGCGAGGTGGTGCTCGCGGCTTCCGCCTTCAACTCTCCGAAACTTCTGATGCTGTCAGGCATCGGGCCGGCGGAACACCTGGCCGCGCACGGTATCGCGGTCGTCGCCGACCGGCCGGGCGTGGGCTCGAACCTGCAGGACCATCTCGAACTCTACATCCAGCAGGCGGCGACCAAGCCGATCACGCTGAATGCGCATCTGAACCTCTTCTCCAAGGCGCTGATCGGGGCGCAGTGGCTGTTCCTCGGCAAGGGACTCGGGACCTCGAACCAGTTCGAGGCCGCCGCCTTCGTGCGCTCGCGCGCCGGTGTGAAATATCCCGACATCCAGTTTCACTTCCTGCCCGGCGCCATCCGCTATGACGGCAAGGCCGCGGCGAAGGGGCACGGCTTCCAGGCCCATGTGGGGCCGATGCGCTCGCCCTCGCGCGGTACGGTGCGGCTGAAATCGAACGACCCGAAAGCCGCCCCCGAAATCCGTTTCAACTACATGAGCACGGACGAGGACTGGCGCGATTTCCGCCATTGCATCCGGCTGACCCGCGAGATCTTCGGCCAGCAGGCTTTCGACGCATGGCGCGGCGAGGAGATTTCCCCCGGCAGCCATGTACAGACGGATGCCGAACTCGACGCCTTCATCCGCGATCACGCCGAAAGCGCCTATCATCCCTGCGGCACCTGCCGCATGGGCCGCGCCGACGATCCCATGGCCGTGGTCGATCCGGAGACCCGCGTGATCGGGGTCGAAGGTTTGCGCGTGGCCGATTCCTCGCTGTTCCCGCGGATCACCAACGGCAATCTCAACGGCCCCTCGATCATGACCGGCGAAAAGGCCGCCGACCACATTCTCGGCAAGACGCCGCTGGCGCCGTCGAACCTCGAGCCGTGGATCAATCCCAACTGGAAAATGACCGACCGCCTGGCTGAAGCCGGCTGATCATCAACCGGCCGAAACATGGTTAACGGGGTATTAACCGGCGAGCCTCATTGTCGGTGCCGGATCTTCCGGGACGGGTTGGCATCGCAGAATGGCTCAAGCGCCGACATATGGACACACGGCCGTTGGCTACGGCGCGACGCCGCCGGGTGAACCGGCTGTGGCGAGCCGCGGCGTCAGGCTCGCGACCATTCTCCTGTCCTTCGCCGGGCTGGCGCTGATCCTGATCTCGCTGCGCCCCTTCGCGGCCGCAAGCCTCGTGGTGGACGTGCCCGAAGGCGGGGATTCGCTCAAGCAAGTCGGGTTTCTGGCTGCGGGAATGGTCTACACGCTGGCTCTCCTCACCCTCGCCAGTCCGAAGCGGCTCCTGAGCCTGTTCACGCCGGGCTTCCTGCTTCTGGGCGCCCTCATCGTCTTCGAGGTGCTGCGGGCTCCGGACGTCATGGCCACCGCGCGATCGCTCATTCTCACCGTCATCGGGATGCTGATCACCTTTGCGATCGTGGCCTTGCCGAGAACAGAGCGGGATTTCCGGATGGCGCTCGCCGCCGGCGCCATCAGCGTTCTGGCTTTCTCCTATATCGGGCTGGTGCTGCTGCCGGGGCTCGCCATCCACGGCTACGATGCCTTCGAACCGCAGCATGCGGGGCTCTGGCGCGGCCACTTCGCCCACAAGAACATCGCCGGCCCGGTGATGAGCGTCATCACCATTTTCGGCATCTACCTGTTCCGGTCCGGCATGCGGCTGACCGGCGCGATCGTGGCGATCGCCGGTTTCGTTTTCGTCATGCATACGGGCTCGAAAACCACCAGCGGCTTTCTTCCTCTGGCGGTGATGATCGTTCTCCTCGCCATGCTGACCGGCCGGACGTGGATCGCCATCCTCGCCCATGTCGCCGCGTTCTCCGGCGCGCTGGTCTTCACGCTGGGGGCGGCCTTCAGCGACAGGATCTACTGGCTCATCGTCTCGCTTCTGGGCGACGGCACCTATACCGGGCGAACGACGCTGTGGCAGTTCAACGTCTCGATGATCCCCGAACGTCTCTGGCTCGGCTACGGCTACGACAATTTCTGGCTGACTCCGACAGTGCTCGGCCTCGACAAGCCCTACTGGGCGGCCTGGGACTATCGTTACATCATCCACGGCCACGAGAACTTTCTCGACATTCTCAACAATCTCGGCCTGATCGGCGGGGCGATCGTCATCTGGGTGCTCTTCATCGCGCCGCTGTTCAACTACGCCCGGGCCAGAAAGATTCCGGCCAACCGGAAACTCGCCGACATGTTCGCCATGATCATCGTGTTTCTGACGCTGATGTCGCTCCTCGAAACCTACTTCCTCAGAAGGGTCGATCCGATCTGGGCGATGCATGCGCTGGCGATCTTCGGTCTGCACGTCTGCGCGCGGTTCGACCTGGCCGACATCAAGCGTCGTGCACAACTTTCCCGGCATCCGCGTAGCGGGTGATATTTTCCTGTCACATTTGCGATGAATAGAACGGTTGCCCGCATGCGGCGGTGCAATAGGATCGTCATTCCTCGCGAATTGTCTTCCCACCGGCGATGATCGGCAGCGAAACGGAGAATATCCATGCAGCAGATCGCACGGACAGCGGCTGAAGGCCGCCACGAAGAGGCGCAGGCTCTCGCCCGGGAACTGGCCACCATTCCGCTCGACGCACGCCTGAGGCGGGCGGCGGAGCTCGGTGCGGCCGTCTTCACCACGTCGCTCGGCCTTGAAGACCAGGTGCTGACCGCAGCTATCGCCCGCTCGGGTGCGGCCATCGCGGTCAAGACGCTGGAGACCGAGAGGCTGTTCCCGGAAACGGTGGAACTGATAGGCATCACCCGCGACCGCTACGGCATCGATCTCGAGGAAGTGCACCCGGCAAAGAGCGATGTCGACGCCTTCATCGCAAGCTACGGGCTCAACGGTTTCTATGAGAGCGTCCAAGCGCGGCACGCCTGCTGCGACGCGCGCAAGATGAAGCCGTTGGCGGTGGCGCTTGCCGGCGCCGATGTCTGGATCACCGGCATCCGCCGCGGCCAGTCGCAGAACCGCTCGCACACGCCGCTCGCCGAATACGATCCGGTACGCGACCTCATTAAGATCAATCCGCTGGCCGACTACGATCTGGAAACGCTGAAGGATCTGGTCGAGGCCGAGGATATTCCCGTCAACCCGCTGCATCAGCGCGGCTATCCCTCGATCGGCTGCGAACCCTGCACGCGGGCGATCAAGCCGGGCGAACCCGAACGCGCCGGGCGCTGGTGGTGGGAAAACGACGAAAAACGCGAATGCGGGCTGCACGTCCCCGGTGCCGCCAGCACGATCAATGCAGAAGCCGGAAAGGCACACACGGCATGACATCCACTCCCCATATCGTCGAGCACGGGCGCGGACGCCCCCCGCTCGATCCGCATCTCAAGGCGCTTGAAAACGAGGCGATCCACATCTTCCGCGAGGTGGCGGCCGAATTCGAGCGTCCGGTGATGCTCTATTCGATCGGCAAGGATTCCTCGGTGCTCCTGCATCTGGCGCGCAAGGCCTTCCATCCGGGCAGGATCCCCTTCCCGCTCCTGCATATCGACACGACCTGGAAATTCCCGGAGATGATCGCGTTTCGCGACCGCATCGCCGAGGAATACGGTCTCGACATGCACGTTCACACCAATCCGCGCGGGAAGGCCGAGAACATCACGCCGTTCACCTACGGTTCGGCACGCTATACGGACATCATGAAGACCGAGGCGCTGCGCCAGGCTCTCGACGCGGGCAAGTATGACGCGGCCTTCGGCGGCGCACGGCGCGACGAGGAAGCAAGCCGCGCCAAGGAGCGCATCTATTCGTTCCGCACGCCCGACCACCGCTGGGACCCGCGCAACCAGCGGCCGGAACTGTGGAACATCTATAACGGCATGATCCGCCCCGGCGAGAGCGTGCGCGCCTTCCCGCTGTCGAACTGGACCGAAGTCGACATCTGGCGCTACATCGAGGCGGAAGAGATCCCGCTGGTGCCGCTCTACTATGCCGCCAAGCGCAAGTTCGTCGAACGCGACGGCATGCTGATGATGGCCGAGGATGCGCGTTTCGAGCCGCTGCCGGGCGAGACGATCCACGAGGATTTCATCCGCTTCCGTACGCTGGGCTGCTGGCCGCTGACCGGCGCGATCCGTTCGCGCGCCTCAAACCTGACCGAAGTGATCGACGAACTCGAGATCGCCACAGTCTCCGAACGGCAGGGCCGCGCCATCGACCGCGACCAGTCCGGCTCCATGGAAAAGAAAAAGCGCGAGGGATATTTCTGATGACCGCACCCTCCACACCCGCCGTCAGCCTCGTCAATTTCGAGGACGACGCGCCCGCACCCCATCACGCCGGCAAGGATTCCCGACCGCTGCGCTTCATCACCTGCGGCTCGGTCGACGACGGCAAGTCGACGCTGATCGGCCGACTGCTCTGGGACACCAAGGCGGTGAAGGAAGATCAGGCGGCAGCACTCTCGCGTGATTCCACCGGCAAGCAGAACGATCTCGGCCTGCCCGACTTCGCGCTGCTGCTCGACGGGCTTCAGGCCGAGCGCGAACAGGGCATCACGATCGATGTCGCCTATCGCTATTTCTCGACCGACAAGCGCGCCTTCATCGTCGCCGACACGCCCGGCCACGTGCAGTACACCCGCAACATGGCGACCGGCGCCTCGACCGCCGATCTCGCGGTGTTGCTGGTTGACGCGCGCGCCGGACTTCTGGAACAGACCCGCCGTCATGCGACGATCGCGGCGCTTATGGGCATCCGGCAGTTCGTCCTCGCCGTCAACAAGATCGACCTCACCGACTACGACGAAGCCGGCTACCACCGGATCGCGCGCGACTTCCGCGAGCTGGCTCTGACGCTGGGCGTCAACAACGTGATCTCGATCCCGGTCTCGGCGCTGAAGGGCGAAAACATCGTGCTTCCTGCGAAGGCGGCCATGCCCTGGTACGACGGCCCGACGCTCGTCGAAGTGCTGGAGCGCGCCACACAGCGCGGCGGCCAGTCGACCGGCTTCCGGCTCTCGGTGCAGCGCGTCTCGCGCCCCGGCGAAGGTTTCCGCGGCTATCAGGGGACGGTGACCGGCGGCTCGATCAAGCCCGGCGACAGTGTCGTCGTGCTGCCCTCGGGCGTGGAAGCCAACGTCAAGCAGATCGTCACCTTCGACCTGATCCGCAACGCGGCGGTGACGGGCGACGCGATCACGCTGGTGCTCGACCGTCCGGTCGACATCGCCCGCGGCGACATGATCGTGGCACTCGACCAGCGGCCGCAGACCGGCACCGCTTTCTCGGCGCGGCTGGTGGCACTGTCACCCGACGGCATCGAGACGGGCAAGCGCTATTGGCTCAAGGCCGGATCGCGCCGCCAGCGGGTGGCGGTGACGCCGACCCAGCAGCTCGACCTGCATTCGGGCAAGTGGCAGCCGGCGGCGAGCCTGCCGCTCAACGCGATCGGCACGGCCAATCTGGATTTCGACGAGGCGGCGATCTTCGACGCCTACGAGACCAACCGGCAGACCGGCGCCTTCATCCTGATCGATCCCGACACCAACAACACGGTGGCGGGCGGCATGATCCAGGGACGTCGCAAGGCACCCGACGGGCTCACGCGCGAGGGTGCGGACAAGGTGACGGTGACGCTCCCCGCGCATCTGCTCGAAGCCTTCCGCGCCAGCGATTTCGCTCGCGACCATGCCGGCGAGATCCGCATATCGGCGGACGAGGACGAATAGTCAGAACAATCGGCCGGCCCGTTACTTCCAGAACGGGCCGGTCTTTTCGAGATCCTTCCACAGACCGGCGGCGTGTTCCCAGCCGAGCCGTGCCCTGACCTTGCCCGATCCGATGACCCAGCCGATGGCCCGCTGCATGGCGGGATCGGAGTCCTCGATCAGCCCGGCGTCGTCGAACAGCTTCCGGGCAATGCTCGCATCCATCACATCGCCGAGCACGGTCTGAATCGCCTTGAGGCGCTTCAAAAACTTCGCCACGTCCTTCTTCTTGTAGAGCGGGCCGAAGAACTCGACGAGATAGCGCAGCTTCTTGAGTTCCTTGCGCAGTTCGTGCCGCGCCTCGATATCGAGGTTCTCGACGTCGTCGCCGGCCTTTTTGCAGGCCTTGTGCCAACGTTTGGACAGCGCTTCTTCGGCAAAGCCAGCCAGAGGCCGGTCAAGCGAGTCGGCTTCGGTGTCGGTGTCGTCTCCGAGCGTTTCCGATAGCAGCGAGAGATCGAGAAGGAAGCCTTGGGTGCGGACATCGGCGAGCAGCGCGCGCAGTTTGGCGCGGCGGCTGGCGGCTTCCCGTTCGAGAGCGGAGATCAGCGCGTCGAAGCCGATCTCGTCCGGATTGGCATCGGCGAGCGGGCGGATGACGTCGGCGATGACCGCCTCGATATCGCGGAGCTCGCCGGCTGCCGAGAACAGCCAGCGGGCATCGGCCTCGATGAGCCGCAGGCGGGCCTGGTCGGTCACAGAGCCGAAGGCCATGAAGAGGCTGCGAAGCCGCCTGAGACCGATGCGAAGCTGGTGCGGGCCTTCGGCATCGATGGTTCTTTCGACGACCGGAAGATTGAGCGCGATCTGCTCGATGCACTCCCTCAGCGTTGCGCGCAGGGCGTCACGGACGCTTTCATCGGGATCGAGCGAGACTGTCTTCGCCTTGCGCGGCACCGGCTCGGGATCGATCACGCCTTCCTCGGCTAGCATGTAGCCACGCTCGGCCTTCGAAAGCCGCGAAAACCGCAAGCCGCCTTCCGGAAACAGCTTCCCGGCGAGCGAGTAGAGGGCGCGCGGCGCGCCCTCCAGCAGTTCGATCTCGACCTCGCAGAAATCGGCTGAATGGTCGCCTGCCGAGATGAGGCCGGTATCGAGCGCCAGTTCGGCCACCGAGCCGTCCTCGAGGTGAATGCTATCGGCGCGGCGGTTGAACAGGGTCCAGCAGACAGGTTCGATCGGCTCGTCGCCGATCTTCGACTGCACCTTCTTGCGGGCACGCGCATCCGGGATGGCGAGAATCTCGATCGCCTTGCCCGGCACTTCGGTCTCGAATTCCTCGGCGCGGGACAGGCCGGCGTTGAGCCGCCGCTTGTACTTGACGGTCTGTATCCAGCGCTCGCCGTCGCGGCGGATCCTGAGCGAGATGCCCGCCTTGCGCAGTGCCTTGCCGGGCGTATCGTAATAGATGCTTTCGAGTTCGCGGACAGGCGGCTCGGCTCCTGCAAGGCCGAGTTCGATCGCCCGGTTCCAGACCGGCCGCCCCCGCTCCTTGTCGACCATGAACTTGAGTTCGATCTCGCTCACAGACGTACTCCGTACTCACCCGCGTCCCGCCAATCGACGGAACCCCGTCCATGACCATGCATCAGACGGGGCTTAGATTGCAAATGCTATGCTTTTGCGACGGCAGAGGCGAAGTGCCGCGCGAAACGAAAGACCCCGGCCATTTCAGGCCGGGGTGGAAGCTATGCGGCATGGGCCGCTCTCTCCTGACGTCATGCTCGGGCTTGTCCCGAGCATCTACCGGCTGTTGTCACGTCGCCGTGCAGTAGATCCTCGGCACAGGGCCGAGGATGACGGAAAATAGTTCGTCCTACGCGCTCTGATGCAGACGCGAATAGAAGAGCGGACCGGAGGAGAGCGCGCGGGTCGCCTTGGCGCCGGCGAGCACCGCCAGATCGATCAGCGGCTCGAGCAGCACGACGAGCATATAGGCCGCGCCGAAGGAACCGATCGACGCCAGATTGGCGGCGGTGAAACCGTGGCCGTAGAGCGCCCAGAAGCCGACCCAGGCGACGACGCCCCCCTGATAGGCGGTCGACAGCGCCAGCGCCTGGCCGTAGCCCAGATCGACATAGGCGGCCTCCTTGCGGATGACGCGTTTGGCGAGCATCGAAACGCCCCAGAGCGGCACCAGAAGCGTGGTGACGTTCATGCCGTATTGCGGCAGGTCGAAGGGCGCGAAGAAAAGGCCCTGCAGGAGAAGACCGGCTGCGAGACCGATGGCGGCCGGACCGGCACCAAAAAGAAGATAGAGGGTCGAGCCCAGAATGAGGTGCACTTCCGAAACGCCGACCGGATAGTGCGGCAGGATCTCGAAGAAGGAGAAGACGAGCGCGGTGGTGATCACCGAGCGCGAGGCGAGTGCGGCTATGCCACCTTCTTCGCGCAGCGTCTTTGCCGACATTTTCGCGGCGAGACCGAGGGACGCGGCCGCAGTTGCGTAGCTCAAAAGGATCTTGGCGCCGTCGACGACGCCGGGTTCGATATGCATGTTTTCGCTCCTGTCCGCACCACCCGTGCGGTTCCGAGTTGAAGGGTGGGCGTTTCCGCCCGCTCGATGGCAGGTTTCCTGGCTCGCGGTTCTCGCCTCCTCCGCCTTCCCGGCGCGGGATGCGCCAGTGGCATGATCGGATTCGGCAACCGCCTACAGTTGCGGGGGCAGCCACGGTTTCGGTCCCTGATGGGTACGCCTCACCGTGTTCCCTTTTACATCCCGCCTCGCTTCGTCAGAGGCGGGAACCATCATCTGCTTAAGTACGCGAAGCGGGCGAGCCGCGGCAAGGGCCTAAAGAGACAATTCATTTCCTGTAGGCGACGTGCCTCACGCCCCCTTCGGGCGGAACACCTTGATGAAATCGTCATTGCCCTCGATGCGGCCGGCGCCGATCAGGTCGAGGCAGTAGGGGATCGCGGGGAAGACGGCCCTCAGGCAGGTGTCGATCGCCGCGGGCTTGCCGGGCACGTTGACGATGAGCGTCTTGCCGCGCACGCCCGCGGTCTGGCGCGACAGGATGGCAGTCGGCACTTCTTCCAGACTGACGCGGCGCATCAGTTCACCGAAACCCGGCAGTTCCATGGTGATGACCTCGCGCATGGCCTCGGGCGTGAGGTCGCGCGGGCTCGGGCCGGTGCCTCCGGTGGTCAGGATCAGGTCGACGCCCTCCCCGTCGCAGAGTTCGATCAGCGTGTCGCGCACGCTCTCCATGCCGTCGGGAATGACGCGGCGGACCATCTCGAAATCGGAGGCGATGGCCTTGCGGCACCAGTCTTCCAGCGCAGGGCCGGACTTGTCCTCGTACTCGCCCTTGCTGGCGCGGTCGGAAATGGTGACGGCGACGATCTTCATGGTCTGCTCCCTGTCTGACGACAGGAGACCTAGAGGAAAAGAGCGGTGAGGAAAAGCGGAGGCGGGTCATCGCGAATGATCGTCATCATCGTGTCATGCCTGCACATGCAAGGGGATAGCCCGCCCGCGCGGGTTGGCAAGACGGAGCCTAAGGGGGTATCGGGATGGCGCCTCCTCCCCAGGGCACCGCTTGCGCCCCATCCGTTCTCCGAAAGGACGCCGTCATGGCCGACAATTCCGACCGCCTTGCCTTTGCCACCGATCTCGCCCAGCGCGCCGCTGCGAGCGCGCTCGCCTCCTTCCGCAAGCTGGAGACGCTGACCATCGAAAAGAAGGGGCATCAGGATCTGGTTTCGGAAGCCGACCGTGACACCGAGACCTTCATCCGCAACGAGATCGCCCGCGTCTATCCCGACGACGCCATCGTCGGCGAGGAGCATGAGCCCACGCCCGGCACCTCCGGCTGGACCTGGGTGATCGATCCGATCGACGGCACCGCGAATTTCGTCGCCGGCATCCCGCAGTGGTGCGTGATCATCTCGGCGGTTCATGGCGACCACATCGAGGTGGGCGTGATGTGCGAGCCGGCGAGCGGCGAAACCTTCTCCGCCGGGCGCGGCAAGGGTGCCTTCGTCAACGGCCGGCCGATGAGAGTGTCGGACGCCACAAGTCTCGGCGACGGATCTCTCGGTGTCGGCTATGCCGCACGCGAGGACGAGAAAGCCGTGGTGGCGCTTCTCTCCGATCTTCTCGGCCAGGGCGGGATGTTCTTCCGCAACGCGTCGGGCGGACTGATGCTCGCCTATGCGGCCGCCGGGCGACTGATCGGCTATGTCGAGGAATCGATGAATCCGTGGGATTGCCTCGCCGGCATGCTGATGATCATGGAAGCCGGCGGCACGGTGAAAATGCCCGCGCCGCAGGCGCTGACCACCGAACGCTTCCCGCTGGTGGCCGGCGGCCCCGGCGTCTACGCCGCCATCGAGGCGCTGTGGGAGAAGCATCTGCCGAAACTCTGACCTCGCCGCTGCCGAAGCGGGTCAGCACCGCACGCATGGAAAATCGGCACCTCCTGGCGATGCACAATGCCTGTGCATTTTTATGGGATTTTGCCATGCGCCAGCATTGCCAACCCCCGGCTTATATTTTAACGTTTGGTCAAAATTTATAAAACGGGAACAGTTCTCAACAGGAGCGTCTGCCATGTCGAACACGTCGAAATTCCTCATCAAGCGTCGCCAGTTGCTGGCCGCCAGCGCCATCGGCGCCGTCACCCTCGCCCTTCCGGGCCTGACGGGTGCGGCGCGGGCCGCAGACCCGATCAAGGTCGCGGCGATCTATACCGTGCCGGTGGAACAGCAATGGGTGAGCCGCATACACAAGGCCGCGATGGCCGCCCAGGAACGCGGCGACATCGAATACGTCTTCTCCGAAAGCGTGTCGAACAACGACTATGAGCGCGTGATGCGGGAATATGCCGAGGCCGGCAACGAGCTCATCATCGGCGAGGCCTTCGCCGTGGAAGACGCCGCCCGCGCGGTCGCCGACGACTACCCCGACAAGGCCTTCCTCATCGGCTCGTCCTTCAAGCCCGACGACGCGCATCCGAACTTCGCCGTCTTCGACAACTACATCCAGGACGCCTCCTACCTGACCGGCATCATCGCCGGCGCGATGACCAAGACCAACAATATCGGCATGGTCGGCGGTTACCCGATCCCCGAGGTCAACCGGCTGATGCATGCCTTCATGGCGGGTGCCAAGGAAATCAATCCGGACGTCACCTTCCAGGTCGCCTTCATCGGTTCGTGGTTCGATCCGCCCAAGGCCAAGGAAACCGCCTTCGCGCAGATCGATGCGGGCGCGGACGTGCTCTACGCCGAGCGCTTCGGCGTCTCCGACGCGGCCAAGGAAAAGGGCCTGCTCGCCATCGGCAACGTGATCGATACGCAGGCCGACTATCCGGACACCGTGGTCGCTTCCGCCCTGTGGCACTTCGAGCCGACGCTCGATGCGGCGATCGAGAAGGTCAAGGCCGGCGAGTTCAAGGCTGAAGACTACGGCGTCTATTCCTTCATGAAGGAAGGCGGCGCGTCGCTGGCTCCGCTCGGCACTTTCGAAGGAAAGGTACCGGAAGAGGCCATGAAGATGGTCGACGAGAAACGCGAAGCCATCAAGTCGGGTGAATTCACCGTCGAAATCAACGACGAGGAGCCGAAGTCCAGCTGATGGACGAGGGCAAAGGGGGAAAGGCGGAGGAGGTTCTCCGCCTTTCGGGGATCACAAAGCGCTTCGGCAACCTGACCGCCAACAACGCCATCTCGCTGTCGCTCGCGCGCGGCGAGGTGGTGGCCCTTCTGGGCGAGAACGGCGCCGGCAAGACCACGCTGATGAACATCCTCTTCGGCCACTATACGGCCGACGAGGGCACGATCGAGGTCTTCGGCAAGCGGCTCCCGGCCGGTGATCCGCGCGCCGCACTCGACGCCGGCGTCGGCATGGTGCACCAGCATTTCACGCTCGCCGAACAGATGAGCGTGCTCGACAATATCGCGCTCGGCACGCAACCGATTTGGCGACCGTTCCTCGACCGCAAGGCCGCGCGCGAGCGGATCTCGAAACTCGCGGCCGATTACGGTCTCGCGGTCGATCCCGACAAGCAGATCACCGAACTGTCCGTGGGCGAACGGCAGCGCGTCGAAATCCTCAAGGCGCTTTATCGCGACGCCCGTATTCTCATTCTCGACGAGCCGACGGCGGTGCTGACGCCGATGGAGGTCGAAGCGCTCTTCAATACCCTGAAGAAGCTCGTCGCCGATGGGCTTTCCGTCATCTTCATCTCGCACAAGCTGCACGAGGTGATGGCCGTCTGCGATCGCGTCGTGGTGCTGCGTTCCGGCACGGTCGCCGGAGCCCGCGCCATCGGCGAGACCGACACGCACGATCTGGCGCAGCTGATGGTGGGCTCCGAACTGCCCAAGGACGAGGTGGCGCCCGCCACGCCGGGCAAGGTGCTCTTCGCGCTCGAAAAAGCCGCGACGAAAGCCGAGGGGGGCGCGGGACTGAAGGACATCACGCTGGAGCTACGCGCCGGCGAAATCACCGGGCTCGCCGGCATTTCCGGCAATGGTCAGGCCGCACTTGCCGCGGCGATCGCTGGCACGCTACCGCTGACCTCCGGGACGATCCGCATCCACGGCGAGACGATGAGCGGCTGGACCCCGCGCAAGGCGCTCGCGAACAAGCTCGGCCGCATTCCCGAGGACCGCCACGCCACCGGCATGATCGGCGACATGAGCGTCGCCGAGAACGTGATCTCGGAGGCCTATCCGACCCGACGATTCTCGCGCTTCGGCATCATCGACTGGAACGCCGCTGCCGTTTTCGCCCGCCAGATCATCAGCGATTACGACGTCAAGTGCCCCTCGGAAAACGCCCGCGTGCGGCTTCTGTCGGGCGGCAACATGCAGAAACTCATTCTCGGCCGGGCGCTCGACGGAGACCCGGACGTCATCCTCGCCAGCCAGCCCACCCGAGGCCTCGACGTCGGCGCTGTCGCCTATGTGCACCGCAAGCTCATCGAGGCGCGCGACCGGGGGGCTGCGATCCTGCTGATCTCCGAAGACCTCGACGAGATCCAGTCGCTCTCCGACCGGATCGTGGTGATGTCGGAGGGCCGGTTGTCGGCGCCGTCGGCGCGCGGCGAGCGCAGCCAGCGCGAGCTCGGCATCCTGATGGCCGGTCACGGACTGGAGGGCGACGCCGATGCGGCTTGAACCTCGCCCTGCCCCGTCGCTCGCGCGCACGCTCGGCTTCACGGCGCTCGCCATCGCCGGCGCGGTGATCTTCTCCTCGATCCTCGTCATGCTGGCGGGCGCCAATCCGCTCACCGTCTTCTGGCTCGTCCTCAAGGGGGCTGCCGGTACCCAGTTCGCCATTCTGGAAACCCTGACGCGGGCGACGCCGCTGATCTTTACCGGCCTTGCCGTCGCCGTCGCCTTCCGGGCGCGGCTGTGGAACATCGGCGCAGAAGCCCAGCTCTATATCGGCGCGGTGATGACCGTTGTGCTCGGCACCGGGGCGATCACGATCCCCGCCTTCGGTCTCATCCCGATCATCATGGTCGCCGCTATGCTCGCCGGCGCGCTGGTGCTGCTCGGCCCCGCCATCCTGAAGACCCGGTTCGGCGTCGACGAGGTGGTGACCACGCTGCTTCTCAACTTCATCGTCATCCTCTTTGTCTCGCTCCTGCTCGAGGGGCCGCTCAAGGACCCGATGGGGCTCGGCTGGCCGCAGTCCAAGCGTATCATCGCGGAAGCCAAGCTGCCCCGCATCATCACCGGCAAGCGCCTGCATTACGGTTTCGTGCTGGCGATCGTCTCCGCCGGCATCGTCTGGTTCATCATGAAGAAGACCGTGCTCGGCTACGAGATGCGCGCCGTCGGTCACAATGCCGAAGCCGCGCGTTTCGCCGGCATTCCGGTCAACCGGGTGCTGGCCAAGACCGCGCTGATCTCCGGCGGGCTGGCGGCCCTTGCCGGCTTCTCGGAAGTGGCGGGCCTGAAGGGCAACCTGACGCTCGATCTGTCGCCGGGCTACGGCTACACCGGCATCGTGGTGGCGATGCTCGCCATGCTCAATCCGCTCGGCGTCGTCGCCGCCGCCATCTTCGTCGCCGGCATTTTCGTCGGCGCCGACGCGATGAGCCGGGCGGCCAACGTGCCGAGCTACATCGCCCAGGTCATGGTCGCCTCCTCGCTTCTGACCATGGTCACCGCCATGATGCTGATGCGCTACCGGATCAGGTGGAGGTAGGGATGATGTACTCGTTCGTCGTTAGCGCCCCCCCTCTGTCACCTCCGGTGACATCTCCCCCGCGAGGGGGGAGAGTGGTGCAAGGCGCCCGTCGCGCGCGCTACAGCAACAGCCTCTTTCGCCGCGGAACCGCTTTGGCGACGGGCCAGCGCGAAGACCTCCCCTCTCCCCCCTTGTGGGGGAGATGTCGGCATGGCCGACAGAGGGGGGTAGCCGCGGCCGCATCTCCCTCGGTCGTCATGCCCGGACTTGATCCGGGCATCCATGCCGTTTCGGCGCATCACGAACTGGATCCTCGGGTCGAGCCCGAGGATGACGGCATCGAGGTACGGCCATGATGGAAGCCTTCGAGATCCTGTTGACGGCGAGTTTCTGGGTGGCGGCGATCCGGATCGCCTCGCCGCTGATCTTCGCGACCATGGGGGAACTCGTCTGCGAACGGGCGGGTGTGCTCAATCTCGGCATCGAGGGGATCATGACCGCAGGCGCCTTCGCCGGCTGGTTCACGGTCTATCTCGGCTTCGGGCTGTGGACGGGCGTGCTGGTGGCAGCCCTCACCGGCGCAGCCTTCGGGGCGCTTCACGGGCTTCTCACCGTTCCGCTGGGACTGTCGCAGCATGTCACCGGCATCGGGGTGACGCTGCTTGCGACATCGCTCACCTATTTCAGCTACCGCATCCTTTTGCCGGAAGTCTCATCGCCGCCGAAGATCGAGGCGTTCCAGCCTTTCGAGATCCCGGTTCTCTCGGATATTCCCGTGATCGGCCAGGCGCTGTTCAACCAGACTCCGCTGACCTATTTCGCCTTCGTCTGCGTGGCGCTGGTTGCCTGGATCCTCTACAGGACACCGGCGGGCGTCGCCGTCCGCGCTGTCGGCGAAAACCCCTCCGCCGTCGAGGCGCAGGGCATTTCGGTGACGATGGTCCGCATGGGCGCGGTGATGGCCGGGTCGGCGCTGATGGCGATCGGCGGCGCGTTCCTGACCATGTCGGCGTTCAATTCCTTCTTCTTCGAAATGATCAACGGGCGCGGCTGGATCGCCATCGCGCTGGTGGTCTTCGGCTCGTGGCGGCCAGGCAAGGCGCTGATCGGCGCCATCCTTTTCGCCGCCTTCGACGCCTACCAGGTCCGCCTGCAGCAGCTGACCGGCGGGGCGATCCCCTACCAGGTGTTCCTGATGCTGCCCTATGTGCTGTCGATCGCGGCGCTGGTGCTGGTTGCCCGGCGGGCCGGCTATCCCAAGGCGCTGATGATCCCCTATCAGAAAGGTGAGAGATGAGTTTCGACATCCTGCTCAAAGGCGGCAAGCTGCCCGACGGAACACAGGCCGACATCGCGATCACCGGCGGCAAGATCGCCGCGGTGGAGGCCGGCATTTCCGCCGAAGCCGGCGAGACGATCGACGTCTCCGGCTGTCTCGTCAGCCCGCCCTTCGTCGACCCGCATTTCCACATGGATGCGACGCTCTCCTACGGCACGCCGCGCATCAATGCGTCCGGCACGCTGCTCGAGGGCATCGCGCTGTGGAACGAGCTCAAGCCGATCCAGACGGTCGAGGAAATCGAGAAACGGGCGGTCGATTACTGCGACTGGGCGGCCTCGATGGGGCTGCTCGCCATCCGCAGCCACGTCGACACCTCCGACGAGAACGGGATGAAGGGCGTCGAGGCGCTGCTTTCGGTTCGCGACAAGGTGAAGGACTATCTCGACCTCCAGCTGGTCGCCTTCCCGCAGGACGGGCTCTATCGCGCGCCGGCGGCGAAGGAGTGTACCATCCGGGCACTCGACATGGGCGTCGACGTGGTCGGCGGGATCCCGCATTTCGAGCGCACCATGGAGGACGGTCGCCGTTCGGTGACCGAACTGTGCGAGATCGCCGCCGAACGCGGCCTGATGATCGATCTGCATTGCGACGAGAGCGACGACCCCCTCTCCCGCCATATCGAGCAGCTGGTCTACGAGACCCAGCGTCTCGGGCTCCAGGGCCGGGCGGCAGGCTCGCACCTGACCTCGATGCACTCGATGGACAATTACTACGTCTCGAAACTGCTGCCGCTGATGGCGGAGGCCGGCGTGGCGGCGATCGCCAATCCGCTGATCAACATCACGCTGCAGGGCCGCCACGACACCTATCCGAAGCGGCGCGGGATGACCCGGGTGCCGGAGATGATCAAGTACGGCATCCGCGTCGGCCTCGGCCAGGATTGCGTGCTCGATCCGTGGTACTCGCTCGGCACCGCCGACCTCCTGGATGTCGCCTTCATGGCGCTGCACGTGGCGCAGATGACGAGCCCGGCCGACATGACCCGCTGCTTCCACATGGTGACGACGGAAAACGCCGCGATCATGGGGCTCGAAGGCTATGGCCTTGAAAAGGGCGCGGTGGCGAGCCTCGTCGTGCTCGATGCGGGCGGGCCTGTGGAAGCGGTACGGCTGCGCGCACAACGTCTGCTCGTCGTGTCCAAGGGCAAGGTGATCGCGCGGCGGGAGAAATCCCCGATGCGGCTGACGCTGCCCGGACGGCCGGAGGCGATCGACCGGCGGTTCTGAGGAGCGCCGGTCGGCGAAAGCCGGTCAGAAGCCGATGCTGAACTTGCGGATCAACGCCAGCGAGAAGCCGTACTGGTCCTTCGAGCCCTGCGCGGTGATCGGCGAATCCGCCGCGTCGCCCTGCAGCCGCGTCCAGCTAGCCTTGCCCTCGGCGGCCCATTTCTCGTCGAAATCGTAGCGCGCGCCGACTTCCACGCCGGCGGAGAGAAAGCCGCCGCCGACGTCGGTCGCCGGGTATGCGGACGACAAAGCTTCCGCAGCGGACACGCCGAAATAGGTGTCGGTGAAGGTGTCGTCGGCGAAACCGAAGCGCGGACCCGCATAGACGGAGAGCTTTTCGGTCGGCTGGAAGATCGCATCGACCCCGACTTCGCCACGCACGCCCTCATGGCCGCCGAAGCCGCGGCGGATGGCGCCCGAGACACGCAGGTTCTGGAACCGGTAGCTCGCCGCGATGCCCAATTCAATCGCTGCGTCGACATCATTCAGGCCGGCGAGTTCAGGATGATCGCCAGCGGAGCGCTTGCCGATGAAGTCAAAGGACGGACCGATGGAGAATCCGGTCTCCGGGCCGCCACCGAAAGTGCGTCCGCTCGGCAGCGTCAGGCGCTTGATGCGGATGACGGGAACGGGCGAGAGAATATAGCTGTCGGAGCCGAAGAAAGCCGGCGAGACACCGCCGCCGAGACCCACTTCGAGATCGATGCCGGGCTCCTGAGCGTGGCCGGTGGCGGGCACGAGCGCGGCGGGAACGAGGAGGGCGAGCGCGAGGCTGGCGATCCGGATCGGTCTGGTCATCGAAAGGGCATCCTGTGGAGTCTGTGATTTCTGCCGCGGCGCCAATCTGCGGCAAAAACGGTTAGCAGTCTGCAAACGGGCGGGAAAATCGCCTTGCAACCGGCCCCATTGCCCACTGTTGTGACATTCGCGCAACGGAAGACCGCACAGGGAACGGTTCCGCACCGCAAACGTTCTGCACAAAAGGGAGTAAAGCCATGACCAAAGAGAATTTTGAAATCGAACAACGTCTGAACGGCTACAGCTTCGTGATCGGAAACCGCCATTCGCCCGTCTATTCGACGCGCGAGATGGCCGAAACCGCGGCCCGCGAAGAGCTCAAGTCGCGCCAGGAACGGGAAGACGACGAAAACGAACTGGACGAGGGTCTGGAAGACACTTTCCCGGCCAGCGATCCGGTCGCCGTCACCTCGAGCGGCCATGCAGGCGAGCCCGGCCGCGGCGAGAACAAGCACAGCTCCAACTGAGCGATCGAGCAAATCCGGGGCATGAGGCCCTGTAAAAAGACATGACGCCTTTCGGAAAGCCCCGCATAGCCGGGGCTTTTTGCTGTTCAGATACGGTGCGGTCCTGTCGATTTAGCGCATCGGTTTGACTACAAGTCGGGGATGACGAGATGGCAGAGGCAGATTCGCAACTGGCTGAAGCTCGCCGCATCCCAAGGGCTGGCGCTAGGCTGCCTGGCGGGTGCGGCGCGCTGGTCGCTGCTGCCCTCGGTCGAGCCCTTCGCACTGGTTGCGACCCAGGCGACTGCCGCCAGCCTGTTCGGCCTTCTCCTCCGGTTGCCGCGAGCCTGGATCCCGCTCCAACTCCTCCTGCCGGTCGGCCTCGTCTATGGCGGGGCGGCACCGGCATGGCTCTATCTTGCAGGCTTTGCGGCCGTGGCGCTGTTGTTCTGGAACGCGCCGTCCGAAGACGTGCCGCTCTATCTGACCAACCGGAAGACAGCCGCCGCCCTCGCAACGCTGGTCGCAGAGACCGGTGCGCGCTCCTTCGTCGATCTCGGCTGCGGAACGGGGAGCGTTCTCGTGGCGCTCAGGCGCCAGCGTCCCGAGCTCGCGGTTACGGGTGTCGAGACCGCACCACTGGTCTTCGCGCTCGCCTGGGCACGGCTCCTGCCGTGGAGAAAAAGCGGAGGCGCATCCGTCGCTTACCGCAGCCTGTGGAAGGAGGATCTGAGCCGGTACGACATCGTCTACTGTTTCCTCTCTCCCGCGCCGATGGCACGGCTTTACGCCAAGGCGAAGGCCGAGATGCGGCCGGGTGCGCTCCTCGTCTCCAACAGTTTTGCCGTGCCCGAGGTCACACCTGACCGGGTCATCGAGGTGGGCGACGGTCGGAAGACCCGACTGTTCGTCTACCGGCCCCGCGGAGGCCATGAGTGAGAGCGCCTTCCGACCCGAAAGTCTGGTCATGAAGTTGCCGCCCTTCTGGAAAATTCGTCGAGAAATCAGGCGGATTGGTCGGCAGATCGCCAACTTCCCCGTCACCCTCGCGCGGATGATCTATTTTCGCCGGTGGTATGACGCCTTCGGGTCCCGCAAGGTCATCGTCACCACAGGAAAAATCGCATTCGGGAGAGAGATCGGGATCTATCTGATCTTCCCGACGGACGGTGTGCTGGAAGGACATCTTCAGGTCATCGAGCTGATGATCGAAAACGGCATAACACCGGTCGTCGTCTCCAATCTCGCGCTTTGCGACGCAAATCTGGCACGTCTTGTCGAGCGAGCCGGCTGGATCATCCAGCGGCCGAATGTCGGATACGATTTTGGAGGATATCGGGATGCGATCCTGCGCCTGTCACCAAGGCTCAAACAGCTCGACAGGCTCTGGATCATGAACGATTCGGTCTGGATCGTTCCCCAGCCTGTCGACTGGTTTGTGGCTGCGCGCGCACTCGATGTCGATTTCGCAGGAGCGACCTCCCATTACGGAGTGCTGCGCGCGACGCCTGAGGACTTCGAGACCATAGAATGGGATTTCGATACCAGGCGCAGAAAATTCCATTACCAGTCCTATGCTCTCTGCATCGGTTCCAGACCATTGAACGACCCGAGGTTCGAGCGTTTCTGGAAAAATCTGGAGATCCGCAACGAGAAGCCGCACACGGTTCGCGTGGGAGAAATCGGCCTCTCACAATGGATGATCCGGAACGGTTACACCCACGGAGCGACATGGAAGATCGATACGCTGGCCGACGAACTCGATGCCCTGTCGAATGAGGATATCGAGGCCTTCTTCGAAAGTGTTGTTGTTCGAGAAGACAAGCAATTGAAAAACCTGCAGCAATTTCTGGGCGCAAACGGAAGCCGCGCGCATCGGATCGCGTTCATCCTCACGGCCGTGTCACGGCAGGCCGGTTCGTACGCTTTTTCCACCTACGGGCAGACGCGAAAGGGCTACCAGTTCGAGAAACGGGCTGCCGTTTCCTGACCTGCGTGAGCCTGGAATCGTCTCGACAGAACTCACCACACGCCTCGCCAATCGGTCGCAAGAGTTCACACGACCAGGAGCGCCGCAACGCTCCGGATTCTCCTGTTCGACTTGTTGTACGGCGTGTTTTAGCGCGCAAGCGAACCAATCGGGCCCCAAAACGTTATCCTGTGACAGACGAAAAGGAGCCTCATCATGGAACGTCCCAAGCACGATACCGCAGTGACCTCCCGCGAGGATGATTTCCGCGACTACGAGGCGCGGGACATCGACGGTGGCTGGCCCTACGCGGATGAAGATGCGCATGGCAAGCCGGGCAATGCCGGATACGGCATGACCGACAGCAATTTCGACAGCGCCGCGCATCCGCCGGCCGAAATAGCCGACGAACCGGCCATCCACAGCGACGGCGGGCCCTCACCCGCCCCGTCCTCGGTCGATCCGGCGATCGACGACGACGCGCTCGGCGAGCAGATTGCCGCGGCCCTCGAAAACAACGGTCTGGATGGCGAAGTATTGACCATCACGGTGCACAATGGCGTTGCCGAGCTTGCAGGGCGCGTCGACACCGACGAGGAAAAGAGCGAACTGCTGCGTGTCGCGCTCGCCGTACCGGGCGTCCGCAACGTGACGGACGGCCTGAAGTTGTCGGGCGTCGACAGTCATATCCCCGCAGACGTGACGGAGTAGGCGATGGGCTTTACGGACCGGCTTTTTCAACTCGACGGAGGATTCGGCAAGCGTCCGATGCGCGAGTATTCTGCGCGGGACACGCGCCAGGGAATGATCGCGCTGGGAAGCCGAACCAGAAAGGCGCTGTTGGTGGCCGGTTTGGCCGCCCTCGTCATCCTCGGTGTCTTCGGATTGCTCGTGTCGTGACACAACAGCGGGGCGGTCCGAATGCTCTGACGATGAAAACGCCCCACCGGGGCGGAAACGAAAAAACCCGCCGTGACGGCGGGTTTTCAGGCTGGTCGGAGCGAGAGGATTCGAACCTCCGACCCCCTCGTCCCGAACGAGGTGCGCTACCAGGCTGCGCTACGCTCCGATCCAGCGGCGTCCGTATAGACCCCCAAACGACGTCTATCAAGCCCCTCAATCAGGCTTTTGATACAATCGGTCGCAGTCCGGCCCACAAGCCTGCCTTTGCAAGGAGCGGCGAAAGGGCGCATACTCGCAAAAGTATCGAAAAACGTTCGTTCCGACAGGGAATCCGCCATCGGAGGCCCCGGCATGAAAATTGACAAGTTTCTCGACGGATTGACCGTCGGCTACGATATTCCCGCTCTTCCCGGCATGCGGGAACACGAGATCCTGACCCCGTGTCTCCTGATCGATCTCGACGTGCTCGAGACAAACCTCAAACGCATGGGCGACTACGCCCGCGCACACGGGGTAAAACTCCGTCCGCACGGCAAGATGCACAAATCCGCCGACATCGCGCGATTGCAGATGGAGATCGGCGGTGCCAGCGGCATCTGCTGCCAGAAGGTGAGCGAGGCGGAGGCTTTCGTGCGCGCCGGCATCACCGACATCCTGATTTCCAACGAAGTCCGCAACCCGCTGATGATCGACCGGCTCGCCCGCCTGTGCGCCGGTGGCGCGACGATCTCGGTGTGCGTCGACGACATTGAAGGCGTGGCGCCGCTCGCCGCGGCGGTGCAGGCGCACGAGACCGAGATCACCTGTCTGGTCGAGTACGACACCGGCGGCAAGCGCTGCGGCGTGGCCACACTGGACGGCCTGCTAGAGATCGCGCGGGCCATCGCGGCAGCAGACGGGCTGACCTTCGGCGGCATCCAGGCCTACCACGGCGCCATGCAGCATATCGTCAGTTACGAGGACCGTCGGATCGCTGCTCAGAAATCCATCCAGCGCGCGAACGAGGCGGTGGAAGTGCTGCTGATGAATGCGCTGAAATGCGCGACCGTGACCGGCGGCGGCACCGGCAGCTATGAGTTCGAGGCCCAGTCGCGTCTCTACACGGAACTGCAATGTGGCTCCTACGCCTTCATGGATGTCGATTACCGACGCATCGAGGAAGAGGACGGGCGGCGCACGCAGCGCTTCGACCATGCGCTCTTCCTGCTGACCACGGTGATGAGCACCGCCCGGCCGGGCCGCGCGGTCTGCGACGCCGGTCTGAAGGTCCAGTCGGTCGACAGCGGCCTGCCCGAGATCTTCGAGCGCGACGACATCGCCTATGTCTCGGCATCGGACGAGCATGGCACGCTCACCGACAGCCACGGTCGGCTCCGTGTCGGCGACAGGCTGCGGCTCATTCCCGGTCACTGTGATCCAACCTGCAATCTGCATGACTGGTATGTCGGCGTCCGGCACGGCCGTGTGGAGACGATCTGGCCGGTAACGGCGCGCGGCAAGGCCTACTGAGCGTACCCCGCGCCTCCGCCTATTTCGGCGCGGTCTATATCCATGTGCCCGTAAAACTGCTATGCTCTCATAGGTAAAACTACAGACACACGCATTCCCACTATATTTTTAGAGTTCTAGCCGCGGCTATCGCTCCCACCGCCTCAAGGAGGAGAGCACATGTCAGAATACGAATACTCTACCGTCACGATTTCCTGCCACCATTGCGGGAAAAACAACACGATCGTCGGCAGCATTCCGGAGTTCGAGATCGTCAATTGCTCGAGCTGCTCCAAACCGATCGGCCAGTTGCGCCAGCTGGTGGCGGACACGATGAGCGAGACGCATGGATCGGGGATCACGCCGGATGCGGCCGTCATCCCCTGAGTGACGGTTCAGCCGGTCCCCACCGGATTGGCTCGTGTCTTCCTGCAACATCTCCCGCGTTTCCGACCTGATCGGAAAGCTTCGGTGCCTTGTGGCCGGGGCTCGAATACTGTTTGTCCGGCGTTTGCCCCCTGATCGGCTCACTCCCCCGTCCCCGTTCGTGACGCTGTCCTCGCGACTTGCAATCGGCGGATTGCATATACATATCCATTAATATAAACGATTATGGATATAGAGGCGGTGGCTTTGACTCCCTGTGTTGAGCAGGCCTCTGCCCATGCCGGACACCGGGAGTTCCGTGACCATGAAAATATTGATGAACGCCGCCCTTGCCGCCGGCTTCGCATCGCTCGCGGGCGGAGCGCTCGCCGAGACCATCACCATCGCGCCTGTCGGCGTGACCGAGTGGAAGACCGTCCAGGGCCGGATCGAAACCCGCGACGTCGCCCCTGCCCGCGCCCGCATCGGCGGCGTGGTGACCGAGCTGACAGTCAGCGAGGGCGACCGGGTGACCGCCGGCCAAGCGATCGGCCGGATCCGTGACGAGAAGATCGGCTACCAGATCGATGCGCTCGATGCGCAGTTGGCCGCGTCGGCTTCGCAACTTCGCAAGGCGGAAGCCGAACTCGAACGCGCGCAGAAACTGCTCGCGCAGGGCGTCGTCACCCGCCAGCGGCTCGACGAACTCGAGACTGCGGCAGAGGTGGCGCGCAAGCAGATCGATTCGACCACGGCCAATCGCGCCGTCCTCGAACAACAGCAGACCGAGGGCGAAATCCTCGCGCCTGTCGACGGCCTCGTGCTGACGGTTCCTGTCACCCGTGACGCGGTCATCATGGCGGGCGAGACCGTGGCGACGATCGGTGGCGGCGGCTATTTCCTGCGACTGGCGCTGCCCGAGCGGCTGGCGCCGACGCTCACCGAGGGTGCGGAAATCCGCGTGATCACCTCCGACGGCGAGGAGAACGGCACGCTGGCCAAGATCTATCCGCAGATCGAGGGCGGGCGGGTGACCGCCGATGTCGAGGTCACGACCCTCGACAGCCGCTTCGTCGACGCCCGGGTGCCCGTCGAAGTCCCGGTGGGAGAACGGCAGGCCATCGCCGTGCCCGAGACGGCCGTTTCCACACGCAACGGGCTGGACTTCGTCACCGTGGAGGGCGCGGACGGACCCGCCGAACGCGTGGTCGTGACGGGCGGCCCCGTCCGGACGCCTGGCTCGGATGGGGTCACGCCGATGATCGAGATCCTCAGCGGATTGTCGGCCGGGGACCGGGTGGTGGTGAAATGACGGACCCGAAGCCGCACAAAACCGCGCTGGGCATCGCCGGCGGGCTGACCCGCGCCTTCATCAAGTCGCCGCTGACGCCGCTCTTCCTGATCGCCGCCTTCGCCTTCGGGCTGGTGGCGCTGATGACGCTGCCGCGCGAGGAAGAACCGCAGATTTCCGTGCCGATGGTGGACATCCAAGTGCGCGCCGACGGACTGAACGCCGAGGACGCCGTCAAGCTGATCACCGAGCCGCTGGAGACCATCGTCAAGGGGATCAACGAAGTCGAGCATGTCTATTCCTACAGCTACGACAACAAGGTGCTGGTGACCGCCCGTTTCGTGACCGGCACCGAGGCGGATTCGGCGATCCTGCGCGTCCACGACAAGGTGCGCGCCAATCTCGACCGGATCCCCGTCGGCATTCCCGAACCGCTGATCGTCGGCCGCGGCATCGATGACGTCGCCATCGTGACGCTGACACTGACGCCGAAATCGGCTTCCGACACGTCCGCCACCGCCGCCGAGATCTCGCGCGTCGCACGCGAGCTGCGCACGGAACTGGCCAAGATCGACGATGTGGGTCTGAGCTATCTCGTGGGCGACACCGACGAGATCATCCGCATCGCGCCCGATCCGGGCCGGCTCGCCCAGTATGGCGTGACGCTGCAGCAGCTTTCCGCCAAGGTCACAGGCGCCAACCGGGCCTTTCCGGCGGGGCAGTTGCGCCAGGACGGTGACCAGATCGAGCTGATGGCCGGAGAGACACTGTTTGCGCCGGGGGAGATCGGCAATCTCCTGATCACCACGCGCGACGGGCGGCCGATCTATGTCCGCGACGTCGCCGACATCCAGCTTGCGCCCGACAGTTCCGAGCACATCGTCTCCACCGTGCGCCGGGAAAACGGCGAGACGGTGCGCGTTCCCGCCGTCACCATCGCCCTCGCCAAGCGCGCCGGGTCCAATGCGGTGGACGTCGCCGACCGTATCATCTCGCGCGTCGAGGCGCTGGAAGGACGATTGATCCCGGATTCCATGTCGGTGGAGGTCACTCGCGACTACGGCGAGACCGCCAACGAGAAGGCGAACGAACTGCTCTATCATCTGGGCCTCGCCACGGTCTCGATCATCGCGCTGGTGTGGCTCGCCATCGGCTGGCGGGAGGCTGTGGTGGTGGCCGTCGTCATCCCGGTGACGATCCTTCTGACGCTGTTTGCCTCCCGGGTGATGGGCTACACGCTCAACCGCGTGTCGCTGTTCGCGCTGATCTTCTCGATCGGCATCCTCGTCGACGACGCCATCGTGGTGATCGAGAACATCGCCCGCCACTGGGGCATGAAGGACGGACGCGACCGCCAGCGCGCCGCCATTGAGGCGGTGGCAGAAGTCGGCAACCCGACGATCGTCGCCACACTCACCGTCGTGGCGGCGCTGCTACCGATGCTCTTCGTCTCCGGCATGATGGGCCCCTATATGAGCCCGATCCCGGCCAATGCGTCCGCCGCAATGGTGTTTTCCTTCTTCGTCGCCGTCATGGTCACGCCGTGGCTGATGCTGAAGGTGGCCGGCAAGGCGCAGCTTCACCATGGAGACGACGACCAAGGACCACAGGCCGGCGGCGCGCTGGGACGCGCCTATCGCGCGGTCGCAACGCCCATCCTCGCGTCCAAGGCCCGCGCCTGGATCTTCCTGATCGTCGTGGGCGTGCTGACCCTCGGCTCGCTCAGCCTGTTCTACACCAAGCACGTAACGGTAAAACTGCTGCCGTTTGACAACAAGTCGGAGCTGCAAGTGACCGTCGACATGCCGGAAGGCACCTCGGTGGAGGCGACCGACGCGGTCCTGCAAGCCGTGGCAGGCAAGGTGATGGCGCTCGACGAGGTTCGTTCGGCGCAGACCCATGCCGGCACCGCGGCACCGTTCAACTTCAACGGGCTGGTGCGCCATTCCTTCTTCCGCACCGACAGCTTTGTCGGCGACGTGGCGCTCAATCTCGCGCCGAAGGGCGAGCGAGAGCGCACCAGCCACGACATCGCGCTCGACATCCGCGACCGTCTCGCCGACATCCCGGTGCCGGCCGGCACGGTGTTCAAGGTGGTGGAACCGCCGCCCGGACCGCCGGTGATGGCGACGCTGCTCGCCGAGGTCTACGGCCCCGATGCAGCGACGCGGCGGGCGACGGCCGAGAAGGTCGAGGCGGCCTTCCGCTCCGTGCCCTTCATCGTCGACACCGACAATTCCTGGGGTGATCCCGCCCGGCGTCTGCGCGCCACGATCTCCACCGACGACGCCGAGTTCTACAAGGTCGAGGAGAGCGACGTGTTCGACACGATCGCCATTCTCAACCAGGGCAAGACGGTGGGCTATTCCCATCGCGGCGGCGGCCGCCAGCCGATCGCCATCCAGCTCGAGCGCCCCAAGGGCGAGCGGACGATGGACGAGGCCTTCCTGACCACGCCGATCCCCGCCAACGTGCTGCCGGGCGGTAACGGCGTCGTCGAACTGGGCGACGTGATCTCCATCGACGAGGAGCGCGCCTCCTTCCCAGTCTTCCGGCACAACGGCCGACCGGCGGAGATGGTGATGGCGGAACTTGCCGGCGACTACGAGGCGCCGCTCTACGGCATGCTCGCCGTACAGGACGCCATCGACGCGCAGGACTGGACGGGCCTCGAAAAGCCCGAGATCAAGCTGCACGGCCAGCCGGCCGACGAAAGCAAGCCGGTGCTGCTCTGGGACGGCGAGTGGGAAGTCACCTGGGTGACGTTCCGCGATATGGGCGCGGCCTTCGGCGTAGCGCTTCTCGGGATCTACATCCTTGTCGTCGCGCAGTTCGGCTCGTTCAAGGTGCCGCTCGTCATCCTGACGCCGATCCCGCTGACCTTCATCGGCATCCTCGTCGGCCACTGGCTGTTCGGCGCGCCGTTCTCGGCCACCTCGATGATCGGCTTCATCGCGCTTGCGGGCATCATCGTGCGCAACTCGATCCTGTTGGTCGACTTCATCCGCCATGCCGACCACGAGGGCCGGAGCCTGACGGAGATCCTGATCGAGGCGGGCGCGATCCGCTTCAAGCCGATCCTGCTGACGGCGCTTGCGGCGATGATCGGCGCGGGCGTGATCCTGACCGACCCGATCTTCCAGGGGTTGGCGATCTCGCTTCTGTTCGGCCTCGCCTCCTCGACGTTGCTCACCGTGCTGGTGATCCCGGCGATCTACCGGGTGCTGAGGACCTGATCCGGAGCCGCTGCGCCGATTGACAAGGGGGCGGCTTTCGCTTCAAGAACGAGGCGGAGCCGCCCTGCCCTTTTCGAGCTGTCGGGGCGGGTGAGGAAAGAGACTGTCAGCCTGCCTATGGCAACCCCGACACCCCCCACGGAACTCGTGATCTTCGACTGCGACGGCGTGCTCGTCGACAGCGAGATCATTTCCGCGCGGGTGCTCCTGGCGCTTCTCCAGAGTGTCGGCGTGCACGTCGATTTCGCGCATTTCCAGGCCAATTTCCTCGGCCGCAGCTGGCCCAAGGTCGTGGCCGACATCCGCATCAACTACGGACTGTCGCTGGGCGACGAATTCGAGGAAAGCTACCGAAGCGAGTTGCTGCGATCCTTCGAGACCGAACTCGAGACCACGCCAGGCGTGCACGACGTGCTCGACCGGCTGAAAGTCGCCTCATGCGTGGCCACCAGCTCGACGCCGCGGCGGCTCGCCCGTTCGCTGGAAATCACCGGGCTCGACCGGATCTTCGCCGGACGCACCTTTACCGCCTCGATGGTCGAGAACGGCAAGCCCGCGCCCGACCTCTTCCTGCTCGCTGCCGAGCGGATGGGCATCGCGCCCGAAAAATGTCTGGTGATCGAGGATTCGGCGCCGGGCATCGAGGCGGCCAAACGCGCCGGGATGCGCTGTTACCACTATACTGGCGGAAAGCATCTGCGCGGCAGCGAGCTGGCCCATTACCCCAGCGCAACCCGGCTCGAGAGCTGGGCCGAATTCGCCGAACGCGAACCTGCCCTGTTCGCGACTTCCTCCTAGAGCAGCGTCTCCGGGATCGGCTTCCAGGTCCCGTCATCCTGGGTGAACTGCGGGATGTGGGCGAGGCTATGGATCAGCTCGGCGTCCTCGCCCATCGGCTCCATCCACTCCTTGGCTTCCGTCAGCACCACGCCGATGCCGACGACGTTGCCGCCGGCCTTGCGGACGAGGTCGACCGAGCCCTTGATCGATGACCCCGAGGCGATGACGTCGTCGACGACGACCACGCGCTTGCCTTCGAGCAGCGGAACCGCCTGACGGTCGAGGAGGAGACGCTGCTCGCCCTTGGAGGTGATCGAGGTGATGGTCTGGACGAGCGCGTCGCCGAGATGGATCTTCGGCGATTTCTGCAGGATCACGTAGTCGTCGAGACCCAGCGCGCGGCTGACCTCGATCGCGACGGGGATGCCGAGCGTGGCGGCGCCGACGACGACGTCGGGCTTCAGGGGCGCCAGCTTCTCGGCGAGTTTTTCGCCGATGTGCTCGCCGAATTTTACGCCGAGGTCGATCACCATCATCAGCGAGATGGCGAAATCGGGCTTGATGGCGACAATCGGCAGATCGATCGTTCGGCCGGCGACGTCGACGGCGTAGCTCTGACCGGTGAGGACGGACTCAGTCATTGGAAGATCCTTTCACGAGAGGGAGCCGCGGCTCGACCGTCAGGCCGACATTGCACCAGGTGGTTCGCCTGCGGCGCATGTCGTAGCCGGAGATCGACAGCGACAGAGAGATGGAATGGGCCATGCGCACGCCCTGCACCAGCAGCGGCACGCCGCGGGCGAGCGCGAAGCGCAGGCGGGTGAAGAAGCCGACATCGTCGATCTCCATGCCGCGGGCGCGCTGGGCGTCGGCAATGCGTTCGAAATCGTCCCTGAGCATCGGGATGATGCCGAAAGTGAGCGAGAGCACGAGGGTGACGGCGGGTGGCAGGCGTGCGGCCGTGGCCGCCGCCAGAATGGCACCCGGCGTCGACGTCTCCATGACGAAGAAGAAGGCAGCCGTGGTGGTGACGAGCCTGAGCGCCATGCCGACAGCAATCGCAAACGCGTCAAGCACGGTCTCGCCCTGGATGAGCAGGTTGAGCACCCAGCTGGCGACGACGAGAAGCACGAGCAGCGAAGCGCCCTTGAGGTAACCACGCAGGCCGGGCACCTTTGCCAGCCACAATGCGAGCAGCGTGACCAGCGTCAGCGGGAGCCCGTAGCGCCAGTCGGTGAAGATCCAGGCGGCGATGGTTAGCACCAAGGCGCCGGCGAGTTTGACGAAGAAATTGACGTCATGGACGCGCATGGTTGACCTCCCCTTCCGCAATGGCTCTTGGGCCGGGCCAGCCGAGTTTTTGGTAGGCCGCGCTCGTCCACAGCCCGGCCGTCGCGCCCTCATAGGCAATGGCCCCCTCGTCGAGGAGCAGCGCCCGGGTGGCGATGTCGTCGGCGAGTTCGAGATCGTGGGTGATCAACAGGATCGCCCTGCCCTCGGACACGGCGCGATCACGGAACTGTTCGAGCAGCCGGCGGCCGTTGAGATCACGGGCGAGCAGCGGCTCGTCGAGGATGGCGACGAGGCTTCCCGCCGCTTCCGCGCAGGCGAGGCCGAGCACCGCCTGCTGACGCGACGACAACGCGAAGGGATTGGCCTCGGCGAGATCGGTCAGGCCATAGCGGGCAAGCGCCGCATCGGCCTTGTCCCCGTCCCCCTCGCCTTTCGGCCTGCCGGCGGTGATGGCGAAGAGCACCTCCTCGCGCACGGTCATGTTGAAGAGGATACGGCGCATGTTCTGCGGCAGATAGGCGATCTGTCGGGCGCGGCGCGCGGGCGTCCAGTCATCGGCATAGTCGCCGCCGATGGAGATCGAGCCGGCCTCGATTTTCGCCAGTCCGAGGATCGACTGGAACAGCGTGGTCTTGCCCGCCCCGTTGCGGCCGACGAGCGCCACCGTCTCGCCGCCATGGATGGTGAGGCTCGCATCGGAGAGAACCGGCGTGCCGTCCGGGCGGCGGAGCCTCGTTTTCAGCCCGCGCACGGCGAGAACCTCGGGACCGATTTCGGCTTGCGCTGTTTGCGGGTTCGCGGACCGCGTCGGCGGCAGGATGCCGGCCTTCATCCAGGGAGCGTCTTGTTCGAAGATATCGGCGAGCGCGACCGGTGCCGTGAGCGCGCCGCCTTCGAGCAGCGCCACCTCGTCGATTACCGCGGCCACCGAGGCCGGATCCTGTTCGGACACGAGAAGCATCGGCACCTTGCCGCGCAGGCCGGCGAGAATGGAGACGAGCCGCCGGCGTGCCTCGGGGTCGAGCCCGGTCGTGGGCTCGTCGAGAACGAGAACCTCGGGCTCGGCGGCAAGGGCGGCGGCAATCGCCACCATGCGGCGCTCGCCGCCCGACAGGCTCAGGACCCGGCGACCGGCTAGCCGCTCGATACGGAACTGCCGGATGATGATTTCGAGGCGGGCGCGGATTTCGGCTTTCGGCCGGCCGCGGTTTTCCAGCGCCATGGCAATGACGTCCTCGACGCCGAGATCCCACATCTGGTCCTCGACGTTCTGCATGACGATGCCGACGCGTGTGAAAAGTGCGTCATTGGAGAATTCCGGCAGGGGTTTGCCGGACAGGCTGACAGCGCCCGAAAAGGGCGCGGCCGGGATCAGGCGGGGGATGACGCCGGCAGCCGTCATCATCAGGGTCGACTTGCCGCTGCCGGCCGCCCCGCAGACGAGCATCCAGCGGTTCTCCGGCGCCAGAAGCGAGACTTCGGCGAGCACGGAAGTGCCGCCGAAGCCGACTGTCACATTTTCAATTTCAAGCACTGCGTTGTCGCCGGATCAGAACCGCTTGAAACCGGCCGGATGGGCGCTCTTCAAGATCTTGATCGCCGGGATCACCAGAAGCGGCGTTCCGATGATCATCGGCACGATATCGGAGAGCCCCAGATAGCCGACGGCCCACCAGAACGGGAAGATGCCGAGATAGGCGAGGCTGGCGGAGACGGCCGCGACCATCACCAGACCAACGATCAGGCAGGTTGCCGCGATCTTGAGCAGGGTCGTGCGATCCATCACGGTCTTGGCGGGATCGAACAGCAGACCCGGAACCAAACCGGTGAGACCGACCATGATGCCGTCAACGATCAGCGAATGGGCCGGAATGAAGGTGCCGGCCAGAAGCGACCAGACGATGGTGCCGAGATAGCCGCAGATGAAGCCCGACTTCCAGCCGAGCAGAATACCGACCAGCGGCGGCAGGAAGGCGAAGATGCGCCACTGGATCACGCCCGGAACGAGCTGGATCGGGTTGGCGTAGGCCCACAGCACCCCTGTTGCCGCGGCGGCCACAATGGACAGGACGATCGGAAACAGCGTGTTCCCCTCGGCCGGTGAATGATGAGTCGTATCGGTCATGTTTCCTAACTCCAGACGGAAATGGCCCTCTCCCGTGTGGATAAAATGCAATATTGGTGCCATACGCCCTATAGATTTGAGTGTAATGCTCGCCAACGCTCGCTCTGATAGAGGTCGCAAGAGGCACGGCGGGAAAAGCGCGCGGACCAGCGGCCGCGAAGGCGGCGGCGAGCACGCGCACTTGACAAGGGCGGCCTGACGGGGCGGATTGCAGCCGGACGGACGTGGTGGAGACGAGGGAGACAGAAGGATGGCCGGAAAGGTCGACAGCGAGACGAGCCGTCTCGACGACGCGGCGCGCGCCGGCTGGCTCTATTACGTCGCCGGCAACACCCAGGACGAGATCGCGCGCAAGCTTGGCGTCTCCCGGCAATCGGCCCAGCGGCTGGTGTCACTCGCGGTCACGGAGCGGCTGGTGAAAGTGCGGCTCGACCACCCCATCGCCAAATGCATGGAACTGTCGCTCAGGCTCAAGGAGCGTTTCGAACTTCTCGGCTGCGAAATCGTGCCGTCGGATCCCGACGCGCCGGGCTCCATGACCGGTGTGGCGCAGGTGGGCGCGGTCGAGATGGAGCGGCACCTCAAGTCCAACCATCCGAAGATCATCGCCATCGGCACGGGGCGCGCGCTGCGCTCGTCGGTCGAGCAATTGCCGCCGATGGACTGTCCGCAGCACCGCATCGTATCACTGCTCGGCAACATGATGTCGGATGGCTCGGCGACCGCCTACAACGTCGTCATCCGCATGGCGGAACGCGCGAATGCGCGCCACTATCCGATGCCGCTGCCCGTCTTCGCCCGCTCGGCGGAGGAGAAGAAGATCCTCCATAACCAGGAACCGGTCCATAATATCCTGGAACTGACGCGGCAGGCTGACGTCACCTTCGTCGGCGTCGGCAATATGGGGCTGAACGCGCCGCTCTTCGTCGACGGCTTCCTCACTCGCGAGGACGTGCGCGCGCTCGACCGGGCCGGTGCGGCCGGCGAGATCACATCCTGGGTCTATGACGCCGACGGCAAGCTCATCGACGGGCTGATCAACGACCGGGTGGCGAGCGCTCCGCTCGTCGTCAATCCGTCCAATCCGGTGGTCGGAATCGCGGCCGGCGAGGCCAAGGTGCCCGCCATTCTGGGCGCCATGCGCGGCAAGCTGATCAACACGCTGATCACCAACGAGCACACCGCCGAGCTTCTGCTCAACACCTGAGCAAAAGAATTCCCCAGCTCAAGTCTCTGTTTAACAATCAGAATTTCGGCTTCTCGCTGCACCGCAGCGACGATTTTGCCGTGCACCGAGATTGACTTGCAGTCTGCGCTTTGTGAATATTCGCCCGCCAGTTAGGCAAATGCCCAACTCAAGCGAATGCCCTGTCGAGGGCTTTGGGAGGAAGATATGAAGAATTTCAACCGCGCCCTTCTGGGCGCGTCTGCGCTGTCGCTCTTTGCCATGGCAGCACACGCCGAGACCACCCTGACGATCGCGACCGTGAACAACGGCGACATGATCCGCATGCAGGGCCTCACCGACGATTTCACCAAGGACAATCCCGACATCAAGCTGGAATGGGTCACGCTGGAAGAGAACGTCCTGCGCCAGCGCGTCACCCAGGACATCGCCACCAAGGGCGGCCAGTTCGACGTGATGACCATCGGCACCTACGAAGTTCCGATCTGGGGCAAGCAGGGCTGGCTCGTCAGCCTCAACGACCTGCCCGCCGACTATGATGTCGACGACCTTCTGCCGGCCATCCGCTCCGGCCTGACCGTCGACGGCGAACTCTATGCGGCCCCGTTTTACGGCGAATCCTCGATGGTCATGTACCGCAAGGACCTGATGGAAAAGGCCGGCATGGAAATGCCGGACGCGCCCACCTGGGACGACATCAAGAAGGCCGCCGAGGCGATGACCGACAAGGACAACGAGGTCTACGGCATCTGCTTGCGCGGCAAGGCCGGCTGGGGCGAGAACATGGCGTTCCTCACCGCCATGTCGAACTCCTACGGCGCCCGCTGGTTCGATGAAGACTGGAAGCCCCAGTTCGACTCGGATGCCTGGAAAGCCACGCTGACCGACTATCTCGACATGATGAACAACTATGGTCCTCCCGGTGCGGCCTCCAACGGCTTCAACGAGAACCTGGCGCTGTTCCAGCAGGGCAAGTGCGGCATGTGGATCGACGCCACGGTGGCGGCTTCCTTCGTGACCAACCCGAAGGATTCGACCGTCGCCGACAAGGTCGGCTTCGCTCTGGCTCCGGACAAGGGTCTGGGCAAGCGCGGCAACTGGCTGTGGGCCTGGTCGCTTGGCATTCCCGCCGGCACCGATGCCGAGGATGCGGCCAAGAAGTTCGTCGCCTGGGCGACGTCGAAGGCCTACACCGAACTGGTCGCGTCGAAGGAAGGCTGGGCCAACGTTCCTCCCGGTACCCGCCAGTCGCTCTACGACAACCCGGAATACCAGGAGGTTCCGTTCGCCAAGATGACGCTGGAGTCGATCAACTCGGCTGACCCGACCAACCCGACTGTCGATCCGGTTCCCTACACCGGCGTGCAGTTCGTCGCGATCCCGGAATTCGCGGGCATCGCAACGCAGGTCGGTCAGGAGTTCTCGGCAGCTCTCGCCGGCCAGCAGAGCGCCGAAGAGGCCCTTCAGAAGGCCCAGACGCTGACTGCAGAAGAAATGGAAGCTGCCGGCTACTAATTTCGGCTCCTCCCGGGGGCGGCTACGGCCGTCCCCATTTTTCCTTTCAGAGTTTTACGAGCGAAGCTTGAGCCCTCGCCGCCGTTGACCGCGCGCGAAGGAGGAGGACAGGTATTATGGCCACTCAGCATTCCCGATCCGCAGCCCGCCTGATGATGGCGCCAGCCGTGATGCTGCTTCTGGGCTGGATGCTCGTCCCCCTGACGATGACGCTCTACTTCTCGTTCCGCCGCTATCTTCCGCTGCGGCCCGGCAACGAGGGTTGGGTCGGCTTCGACAACTACGTCAGCTTCTTCACCAGTTCCTCCTTCGCCGACAGCATCATCGTCACCCTTATGCTGGTGGGCTTCGTGCTGGCCATCACTGTGGTCCTCGGCGTCCTCCTGGCGATCCTTCTCGACCAACCGATGTGGGGCCAGGGCGTGGTGCGCATTTTCGTCATCGCCCCCTTCTTCGTCATGCCGACGGTCTCCGCGCTGGTCTGGAAGAACATGTTCATGGACCCGGTCAACGGCTTGCTCGGCCACGCCCTCGAGTTCTTCGGACTGCCCGCCTATGACTGGCTGACGCAGGCGCCGCTTACGTCGATCATCATGATCGTGTCCTGGCAATGGCTGCCCTTCGCCACGCTGATCCTGCTCACCGCCATCCAGTCGCTCGATTCCGAGCAGCTCGAGGCCGCGGAGATGGACGGGGCCAACGTGTTCTCGCGCTTCTACCACATCATCCTGCCGCACCTGTCGCGGGCGATCACCGTGGTCATCCTGATCCAGACGATCTTTCTGCTGTCGATCTTCGCGGAGATCTTCGTCACCACGCAGGGCTCGTTCGGCACGCGGACGCTGACCTACCTCATCTACCAGCGCGTTCTGGAAAGCCAGAATGTCGGGCTCGGTTCCGCCGGCGGCATCTATGCCGTCATCCTCGCCAACATCGTCGCGATCTTCCTGATGCGGATCGTCGGCAAGAACCTCGACGCCTGAGGAGGGGACCATGGCCCGCGCCGTCACCAACAACCGCAAGATCGTCAATACGCTGATTGCCTGGTTCTTCGGTCTCATGATCTTCTTCCCGATCCTGTGGACCATCCTGACCAGCTTCAAGACGGAAGCCCAGGCGATCGCAGACCCGCCCGTCTTCCTCTTCTTCAACTGGACGCTGGAAAACTACGCGGTGGTCCAGGAGCGCTCAGACTATCTGCGCTTCCTGTGGAACTCGATTGCCATTGCCGGCGGCTCGACGCTGTTGGGGGTCATCATCGGGGTTCCGGCCGCGTGGTCGATGGCCTTCGTGCCGTCGAAGCGCACCAAGGACATCCTGATGTGGATGCTCTCCACCAAGATGCTGCCCGCCGTCGGTGTGCTCTATCCGATCTACCTTCTGTTCATCCAGGCGGGCCTGCTCGACAGCAAGACCGGGCTGATCCTGGTGGTGATGCTCTGCAACCTGCCGATCATCGTCTGGATGCTCTACACCTACTTCAAGGAAATCCCCTCCGAGATCCTCGAAGCGGCCCGCATGGATGGGGCGACGCTAAAGGAGGAAATCCTCTACGTGCTCACGCCGATGGCCATTCCCGGCATCGCATCGACGGTTCTCCTGAACTTCATCCTGGCCTGGAACGAAGCCTTCTGGACCCTCAACCTGACGGCCGCGAAAGCCGCGCCGCTGACTGCATTCATCGCGAGTTACTCGAGCCCGGAGGGTCTCTTCTACGCCAAGCTCTCCGCCGCCTCCACCATGGCCATCGCACCCATTCTCATTCTCGGCTGGTTCAGCCAGAAGCAGCTGGTTCGCGGCCTCACCTTCGGCGCTGTGAAATAGGACAGGATCATGGGACACATTTCGCTCAAGCAAGTGACCAAGAGCTTCGGTTCGGTCAATGTCATCAAGCCGCTCGATCTTGAAGTCAACGACGGCGAGTTCGTGGTTTTCGTCGGGCCTTCGGGCTGCGGAAAGTCGACGCTGCTGCGCCTGATCGCCGGCCTCGAGGACACGTCATCCGGTGAGATCGTCATCGACGGGACCGATGCCACCAGCCTGCCGCCGGCCAAGCGCCGCCTGGCGATGGTCTTCCAGTCCTATGCGCTCTATCCGCACATGTCGGTGCGCAAGAACATCGCCTTCCCGCTGAAGATGGCCAAGATGGAGCAGTCGAAGATCGACGAGAAGGTCGCCAACGCGGCCAAGATCCTCAATCTGAGCGACTACCTCGACCGGCGTCCCGGCCAGTTGTCGGGTGGTCAGCGCCAGCGCGTCGCCATCGGCCGCGCCATCGTGCGCGAACCTGCGGCCTTCCTTTTCGACGAGCCGCTGTCGAACCTCGATGCGGCGCTTCGCGTGAACATGCGGCTCGAGATCTCCGAACTGCACCAGACGCTGCAGACCACCATGATCTACGTCACCCACGACCAGGTGGAGGCCATGACCATGGCCGACAAGATCGTGGTGCTGCGGGACGGCCGGATCGAACAGGTCGGCTCGCCGCTCGACCTCTACCGCAAACCGGACAACAAGTTCGTCGCCGGCTTCATCGGTTCGCCGAAGATGAACTTCCTCGAAGGCGCCGAGGCGGCGAAATACGACGCCCACACGATCGGCGTGCGTCCGGAACATCTGGTGCTCGTCGATCAGGGCGGCTGGAGCGGCAAGGTCGGCGTGATCGAACATCTGGGATCGGACACCTTCATGCACGTCCATCTCGACAACGGCCTCG
This sequence comes from uncultured Hoeflea sp., assembly GCA_964511625.1. Lineage (GTDB taxonomy): Bacteria > Pseudomonadota > Alphaproteobacteria > Rhizobiales > Rhizobiaceae > Pseudohoeflea. Next base: position 24,404 of record CAZEJG010000003.1, on the reverse strand, counting down.
GCACGGTCAACGTGCGCACCGATGGCGACAATATCGCCAAGGCGGGCAACAAGATCGCCGTCGCGCCGATCGACCAGGACCGCGTCTACCGCTTCGACAAGAACGGACTCGCCATCCGATGAAACGTCTTGAAGGCAAGACCGCACTGATCACCGGATCGGCGCGCGGCATCGGACTTTCCTTTGCACAGGCCTACGTTCGCGAGGGGGCGAAGGTGGCGATCGCCGATATCGACATGAGCCGCGCGCAGAAAGCGGCGAACGATATCGGCGACGCCGCTATCGCGGTCGAGATGAACGTGACCGACCAGGCCTCCATCGACGCGGCGGTGAAGACGGTCGAGAACGCCTTCGGCGGCATCGACATCCTCATCAACAACGCCGCACTGTTTACCGCAGCCCCGATCGTGGAGATCGATCGGGTCGACTATGAGAAGGTGTTCTCGGTCAATTTCGCCGGCACGCTGTTCACGCTGCAGGCGGTGGCGAAATCGATGATTGCCCGCGGCAAGGGCGGCAAGATCATCAACATGGCGAGCCAGGCCGGCCGCCGAGGCGAGGCGCTGGTCGCCGTCTACTGCGCCTCCAAGGCGGCGGTGATCTCGCTCACCCAGTCCGCCGGGCTCGATCTGATCAAGCATGGGATCAACGTCAACGCGATCGCGCCGGGCGTGGTCGACGGCGAGCATTGGGACGGCGTCGACGCCTTCTTCGCCAAATACGAGAACAAGGTGCCTGGACAGAAGAAGAAGGAAGTCGGCGACGCCGTTCCCTTCGGCCGCATGGGCACGGCAGACGATCTGACCGGCATGGCGATCTTCCTCGCCTCGCCGGAGGCCGACTACGTCGTCGCCCAGACCTACAATGTGGACGGCGGCAACTGGATGAGTTGAGCCCGGCAGCGGGCGCAGACCGACTAACGACAAGGAGCGCGACAGAGAGACAAGATCGCGCCGAAAGGAAAGGGTCGAAAATGATCCACAAGCTTGCACCCGATGAAGGCGTCGCTCCGGCCGCCACCCTGACGCGCCCGAAATACGACCGCTCGAAGCTCACGCCGGGCATCGTCCATATCGGCGTCGGCAATTTCCACCGCGCCCATCAGGCCCACTATCTGCACCGGCTGTTCGACACCGGCCGCGACCACGACTGGGCCATCGTCGGCGCCGGCATCAAGCCGTTCGACGCCTCGATGCGCGAGCGGCTGGAGACGCAGGACTGGCAGACGACGGTGATGGAACTCGACCCGGCCGGTTTCTCCGCCACCGTGGTCGGCTCGATGATCGATTTCGCGCCGATCGATCCGCAGGCGATCATCGAGACCATGAGCCGCCCGGTCATCCGTATCGTTTCGCTCACCGTCACCGAGGGCGGCTACTATATCGACGCCAAGACCGGCAGCTTCGACGCGACGCATCCCGAGATTGTCGCAGACGCTGCCAATCCCGGCACCCCGAAGACCGTCTTCGGCATCATCATCGCCGCTCTGCAGAAGCGCCGGGAAGCAGGCCTGCCTCCTTTCACGGTGATGTCGTGCGACAACCTCCCGGGCAACGGCCATGTCACCGAGACAACGGTGCTTGGGCTTGCCCGCCAGATGGGCGGCGACATCGCCGACTTCATCGCCGAGAACGTCGCCTTTCCTAACGGCATGGTCGACTGCATTACGCCCGCCACCGGTCCGCGCGAGATCAAGCTCGTCAACGAGACCTTCAATGTCGACGACAAGGCGCCCGTGGTCTGCGAACCGTTCCGCCAATGGGTGCTCGAGGACAATTTCCCGCAGGGGCGCCCGAAGCTCGAGGATGTCGGCGTCGAGTTCGTCGAAGACGTCGCGCCCTACGAGCTGATGAAGCTCCGCATCCTCAACGGCGGCCATGCGGTCATCGCCTATTCCTCCGCCCTGCTCGGGCACACCTACGCGCACGAGGGCATGGCCGATCCGCTTGTCGCGGGCTTCCTCGAAAAGCTGGAATTCTCGGAGATGATCCCGACCGTGCCGGAGATCGAGGGCGTCAGCCTGAGCGACTATTACCACAAGATCGTTGAGCGCTTCGGCAATGCCGAGCTCGGCGACACCATCGCGCGGCTGTGCCTCGACGGGTCCAACCGGCAACCGAAGTTCATCATCCCGACGATCGCCGATCGACTGAAAGCCGGTGAGGGTGTCGACGGACTCGCGCTCGAATCGGCTCTTTGGTGTCGCTACTGCACCGGCATCAACGAGGATGCCAGCACCTACAAGGTCGACGACGTGCTGGCCGAACGGCTGAAGGCGACGGCGCTGGAAGCAAAGTTCCATCCGGACGCCTGGCTCGCAATGCATGACATCTACGGCGACCTCGGCAAAAACGGGACGTTCAGCAAAGCATTCGCCGATGCGCTGAAGGCGGTGTGGGCGAACGGGGCCAAGGCCACGCTTCAAGCCTATATCGAGAGCTGAAACCGAAAACCCCCGGCCATGGCCGGGGGCTTTTCTTTTGTGCGCACTCTTTAACGCGCGCTCTCAGGCAAGCGCCAGTTCGGGGCCGTTGCCCTCTGGCTTCTTGTCTTCCGCCCGACCTTCCCAGGCCGCGAGGTAGCGATCGTGAAGCGCGAGGATGGCGGGAGGATTGGCGTCCCACGGAACCTGCATCATGCTCGTGCGGGCGGGCATCGAGCTCCAGCGCAGGATCAGCGGCGCGAGGATCATCGGCAGGCCGACTGGCAGGAGCCAGGGAAACAGGCCCGGTGCGAGCTGCCAGGTGATGGCCAGACCACCCGCGCCTATCGCCACGATCCACCAGGAAGCGAGAAAGCTCTCCTCGTAGGACAGACGGCCGTCGCCGCGGTTGTTGGACGGCCAGCCCCCGTCGCTGCCCGACAGGACCTGCCAGACCGAGCGGGTGGCGTACATGAGAAGAACAGGTGCCAGAAGCGATGTGAACAGGAGTTCGAGGACGGTGGAACCGAACGCATCCGCCGGTCCGCCGAAGCCTCTTGCCCGGCCGGTGATCGACGCCTTGGCTGCGACGAGCAGCTTCGGCACGATCAACAGTCCGAAAATGCCGATGAACAGGCCCACCGCCTTCCACGCCTCGGACGGCGGGAAGTAGGGGAACGGCCAGTTCGGCTCGGGGAAATAGTCGGGCGGCACGACGAAAGCCGGCGCCATCACCGAGGCGGCAATGAAGCCGAGCCAGAACAGCGGCGCGATATAGGCCATGATGAGTTGCGCGAAGACGAAGCGCGACCAGAGCCTCAGGCGCGGCGCGGCAATGATGCGCGCGTGCTGAAGGTTGCCCTGGCACCAGCGGCGTTCGCGCTTGGCGTAGTCGACGATGTTTTCCGGGCCTTCCTCGAACGAGCCTTCCAGATCGTCGTCGACGCGCACGATCCAGCCGGCCCGCGCCAGCAGGGCCGCCTCGACATAGTCGTGGCTCAGCACGTGGCCGCCAAAGGGTGGCTCGCCGCTCAGGACAGGGAGGCCGCAGGATTCGGCGAAGGCGCGGACGCGCACGATGGCGTTGTGCCCCCAGAACGGACCGGTGCGCCCCTGCATCATGGCCAGACCACGGCAGAAGACCGGGGAGAAGAAGGAGGCGGAAAACTGCATCGCCCGGCCAAAACGCGAATTGGCGTTGACGATCTTGGGCAGCGTCTGCAGCAGGCCGAGGCGGGGTTCGGCCTGCATGCGGCGGATCATTTCGAGGATGGTCTCGCCCTCGATCAGACTGTCGGCATCGAGGATGACGGCATAGTCGTAAGCCGCGCCGGAGCGGATGATGAAGTCCTCGATATTGCCTGCCTTCTTGCCGGTGTTCTCCACACGGCGACGATAGAAATAGCGCCCGATGCCGTTCTGGTCGGCGACGAGCTTGGCAAAGAGCATCTCCTCGCGAGCAGCGATGTCTTCCTTGCGGGTGTCGGAGAGCACCGCGAAATGGATTTCGGCGTCCGTGCCGGTGGCGCCGAGCGAGGTGTCCATGGCTGCCAACCGGGTAAAGGTTGCGACCGGGTCCTCGTTGTAGACCGGCATGAGGATGATCGTCCGTCCGGTGATCGGGCGGGACCGGTCGTATTTGGGCGCACGGGCCGTGGTGGTCAGCCCGATGAGACCGAGGGAAGCCCCCCAGGCGAGCCAAAGGGTCGAGATGAAGATCAACAGCGCGCGGACGACATCGAGCGTGTCGATGCCGTCCGTGCCGCCGAACTGAAGAAAGAGAATGAAGGCGCCGCTGGCGGTGAGCAGCGAAAAGGCAACCGCCGCGCCGCGAAGGCCCCAGAGGCCGACGCGACCCATTCAGACGCCTCGTTCGGCAGATCCCACCGGCAGACGGCGGATCTGAAGGCGCAGCACCGAGGCGAGGCGGCGGGCAATCGACATCTCCCGCTCGAGCTGCTGGCGCGGCATGGCCAGCGGCGCGTCGGGAAGAGCGCACGGACCCGAGATCAACTCGGCCGGCTGCATGAACTCGTCAGAGCGCACGTCTCGTAATGCGAAGGTGTCGGTCTTGATCGGCATGTTCGCGGACATGGGAGGTTCCTTGAGATACGCTGGGAAATACGCGGGAAATGTCACTGGTCGTTGCATGTAAGGGCCGTTAGGGTTTGATCCACTGATAGGCCCAGGTTTCTGACAGCTTTTGCTCATAACCCTCGAGCCGGGCAGTTAGTTCCACCGTCGCCCCGCTCTCGGCAGTCACATCCATCACGAAACGCCAAATCCCCTCCTCCGGAATGGGCGTCAGTGTCTGATGTTCGATCGTCCCGTTGACCACCGTGGCCACCGGCTTGAGATGATCAGCCTCGGATGCAGGCAGCGACGTCAGCGGCCCGCCCTTGAAGTCGACAACGAACTTGCGGCTGTCGGCCTTGTTTTCCACGCCAGAAACACCTCCCGTGCCGGCGCGGCTCGCCACCACATAGGCGAGGTCACCATCCTCCTCGGGCGGCAGATCACCCCAGGACAGACGATACTTGAATTCCAGCGCATCGCCGGCCTTGCCACCCTGTTCGGGAATCCAGAAGGCCACGATGTTGTCATTGATCTCGAGATCGGACGGGATCTCGACCAGGCGCACCATGCCCTTGCCCCAGTCGCCGATCGGCTCGACCTTGAGGGAGGGACGATGCTCGTAATGCGCCGAGGCATCCTGGTAGTGATCGAATTCGCGCTCACGCTGATAGAGGCCGAAGCTCTTCGGCGCGCTCTCGGAGAAATAGCTCGAGGCCAGGCGGCTCGGGTTGGACAGCGCCCGCCAGAGCTTGCCGCCGTCACGGTTCTCGATCATCAGCCCGTCGCTGTCATGCACCCGCGGACGATAGTCGTCGAACTGCTCGCGATTGCGCTCGCCGTAAAGATACATCGAAGTGAGCGGCGCCACGCCCAGTTCACGCACGTCGGAACGCAGGAAGAGGCGCGCGGTCACGTCCATCGTCGTGGCTTCGCCCGGGGTGATCTCGAAGCGGTATGCGCCGGTCAGCGAGGGGCTGTCCATCAGCGCATAGACATTGATCGTCTCGCCGGCAGAGGACGGGCGCTCGATGTAGAACTTGGTGAAAACCGGGAATTCCTCCGGCTCGGAGGTGCCGGTGTTGATGGCCAGACCGCGGGCCGAGAGACCATAGGTCGAGCCGCGGCCGAGCGCGCGGAAATAGGACGCGCCCTGGAAGGCCACGAGTTCGTCGAGCACGTCGGGCCGGTTGAGATAGCTGTGCAGCCGGAAGCCGGCGACGCCGGGAAGTTCCCAGTTGGCCGGCAGCTTGCCCTGCGCCTCACGCTGATAGAGGAAATCCTCGGTGGTGAACTTCATCGGCCTGGCGCGATCGCCGTCCACTTCCATCAGGGTGATCGGATTGGCGAACAGCCAGCCGAGGTGGAAGGCCTGAAGCTGGAAGCGGGTGCGCTGGACGTCCGCAAAGCGGGCGCGCGAGGGATTGAAGCGGATCAGCCTATAGAGATCGTAGTTCAACTCCGACAGGAAACCGCCGACCTTTTCGGGCTCGGCATAGTTCTCGCCCGCCTTGCGGCGCATTTCGTCGGTGAGAATGTCGAAGCTGAACGGCTGGGAACCGTCGGCGGCGGGCATGAGGGTATTTTCGGCATCGGGCGCCTGGGATGCGGCATCAGATCCGGCATCCTGGGCGCGAACGCCTCCGGACATGGCGAGAAGAACGGTGGCCGAAGCGGAAGCGAGAAACTTCCGGCGGCAAAAGCGGGACGTGGTGGCGCGTTCGTCGCGCCGCGCTGTCTGGGAGTCCAAGGTCCAATAATCCTTACGTCTGTCACCAAATAAAACAATCAGGCGCGCCAGGAGTCATTACACCATCGGCCCAGCCGTTGTGCATTGCAATAACGTCCTTTCGCGAAAAAAGTTCCTGCCTGAAATTGCGGGGAAATTGGGGCAGACACCGCCAGTCCGGGCAAAAGCTCTCATACGCCCGGTCATGTTTGGTTACAATCGGATAAATTACTGAGTTTTATCCATTTTCTGTGAACAATGCGAACCCGGCCACTAGCCCGCGCGCTTGATCTCGGCCGCCACGCGTTCGGCGATCATGATGGTGGGCGCATTCATGTTCCCGCCGATCAGCGTCGGCATGACGGAGGCATCCACAACCCTCAGAGCTTCGGTTCTTCGCACACGCAACCAAGGATCGACCACGGACTGGGCGTCGCCGCCCATGCGACAGGTGCCGACCGGATGGTAGATAGTGTCGGCCCGATCGCGAATGGCGCGCATGAGGTCGTCGCCTTCGAGATCGTCGAGGCCGTTGATCTCGCCTTCGTTGTAGGAGCGCAGCGGCGAGGCCCGCATGATCGAGCGCATCGTCTCCACCCCGGACAAGAGCAGCCGGGCATCGCGCTGATCATCCAGGAACTTCGGATCGATCTTCGGGGCGGCAAACGGATCAGCGCTCTTCAGCCCGACGGTGCCGCGCGAGAAGGGCCGGAGAGCGCAGACATGGGAGGAATAGCCGAAGCCCAGATGGATCTTGCGGGCGTGGTCGTCGACATAGCCGACGGTGAAGTGAAGCTGCAGGTCGGGGACTTCGAGTGCGGGATCGGACTTGATGAAACCGCCGGCCTCCGCAGCCGGTGAGGCGACCAGTCCGTCGCCCTTGCGGGCCCAGCGGATCGCCTCCCCGAACAGCCGGGCTCCGCCGCGCAAGCCGAAGCCGAGGCTCTCTGAACTGCGGGTGCGGTAGTTGAAGATGACGTCGAGATGGTCCTGCAGGTTGGCACCGACGCCGGGGCTGTCGAGCGTGACCGGGATACCGTGTGCCGCGAGCTCGGCGCCGGGCCCGACGCCCGAGAGCATGAGAAGTTGCGGCGAACCGAACGTACCGGCCGAGAGGATGACCTCGGCGCGCGCCGTGACCGTCTCCGTCCTGCCGCCGCGTTGATAGGCGACGCCTGTGGCGCGGACGCCTTCGAAGAGGATGCGGCTGGCGCGCGCGCCGGTGATGACATGCAGGTTCGGCCAGTCGAGCCGGGGATGAAGATAGGCGGCGGCTGCCGAGCAGCGCTCCCCCTGCCGCGGTCCGTCGAAAAACTGGGTGACCTGGTAAAGCCCCACACCTTCCTGGTCGCGGCCGTTGAAATCATCGTTTCGCGGGAAACCCGCCTCCACGGCGGCGTCGACGAAGGCGCGGCTCATCGCGCGCGGGCGCTTCTGGTCGCCGACCTGGAGCGGGCCGGACAGGCCGTGATAGGCATCGGTGCCGCGGGAATTGCGCTCCGAGAACCGGAACCAGGGCAGCACGTCCTCCCAACCCCAGCCTGTGCAGCCCGCCTCCGCCCAGCCGTCATAGTCGGACGGATGGCCCCTTATATAAAGCATGGCGTTGATGGCGCTCGAACCGCCGAGACCCCGACCGCGCGGCTGGTAGCCACGGCGGCCGTTCAGACCGGCTTGCGGTTCGGTCTGAAACGCCCAGTTGGCATAGCGGAAGAAGGGGAACGCGGGAACAAGTCCGACAATTCCCAATGGGGCGCGGATGGCGAGGTTGCGGTTCTCGCCGCCCGCCTCGATCAGGCAGATCCTGAGTTTGGTGTTTTCGGCCAGCCGGGCCGCCATCACGCAGCCGGCCGACCCGCCGCCGACGACGACGTAGTCGAACTCCATGTGCTCCTCCCGCCGCACGCTTTCGAAAATGCGGCGGAAGGAGCCTACGCCCTCGGGTGGGCGAATCAAGCCGGCCGAGGAGGCCGGTAGCAGAAATCAGTTGGACTTGTGGCCGGCGTGATCGCCTTCCGTCTCGCCCTTCATGTCGGAGTGGTCCATCTTGGAGTGGTCCATCTCGGCGCCGCCGGGTCTGGCCGACTCGACGGAAAACTCGACGGTGACGTCACCGGCGTGTTCGAAGGTGAGCGTGGCTTCCTTCATCTCGCCTTCCTTGAGCGGCTCGGCGAGCTTCATGAACATGACATGCAGGCCGCCCGGCTCGAGCTTGACGGTGCCGCCCGCCGGGATTTCGATCCCGTCAGCGAGCTGGCGCATCTTCATGACGCCGTCTTCGGTCGACATTTCATGGATCTGAACCTCGCCGGCAAAGGAAGCCGTGCCGGAGACCAGCCGATCGGGCTCTGACCCGGTGTTGACGATCTCCATGAAGCCACCCCCGACGGGCTGGTTGGGCAGCGTGGCCTTGGCCCAGGGGTGCTGGATGACGAGATCGCCGGCCTTGAATTCGTGAGCCTGGGCGAAACCGGTGAGCACCGAGAATGCGAGCGCCGCCGCGAAAACTGTTTTCATTTTTCTTCTCCTTGGTTTGAACTGGTTGGTTTGAGCCGTCAGTTGACCACCCGGCGAAGCGCCGGCAGCCGGGAAACGACGAGCAGATCGATTGAGAGAATCGCGATCAGCGTGAGGCCGACGAGCGGGAAGAGCATGCTGACGAAAAGCATGACGACGGTGGCCGCCCGCCACTCGGGCAGATCGGCCGGCAGCGGGGGTGCGGCGAGCCGGAAGGCGCCGGCGGGCCGGCGCTTCCACCACATGACGAACCCGGTCGCCGCCATGCCGACGATCGACAGGCAGAACACCGTGTTGACCACGACATTGACGACACCCATGTCGCCCTCGTGCAGTGCGATGCCGACCGCCATGGCCTTGCCCGGCATCGAATAATCCTCATAGCGGACGTCGGCGAGGATCTTCCCGGTATAGCGGTCGACGTGGACGGTGCGATCGCTGGTCGGGTTTGCGGTGTCGTTGCTCATGGAATCCTGGGACAGCGTCCAGACGCCGGTGTCCCCGGAGGGATAATTGACGTGAAAGCGCCTGGAAAAGCCGAGCTCACGACCGAGCGCCACGATGCTCCCGAGGTTCGCCTCAACTCCTTCGGCCAGCCCCGTCGCGCCGGCATCCGAACCGGAGGCGGGCATCGGGGTCTGTTCGAGCGCCCATGGCACCTGCTTGATGCCGCCATGGTTCATCGCCGCGTGAGTGGCATCGGAGAGCGGCACGTTGTCCCATTTCTCCGCCGGAAAGGTGCTCCAGGCCTGGACGAACTTTTCGCCCCAGATGCCCGCCCAGGACTGGCCGGACAAAAGGAAGGCGATCAGCAGCGGCGTGGCGCAGAGACCGGTGATGCGATGCCACTGCTTCCACTTCTCGCGCGACGACGGCCGGGCCGGAGCGCGCCGTCCTGAACGCGGCCAGGCGAGATAGACGCCGGTGACGGTGAGCACAAGCGCGAAGCCGGCGGCGATCTCGATCAGACGATCGCCGGTCGTTCCGATCAGCAGCGTGCCGTGGATGGTCTCGGCGAGATCATAGAGACTGTCGCGGCGCGGCCATTCGCGAACGATTGCGCCGGTATAGGGATCGACTGCGACCATGGTGTCGGCGCCGCCTTCGGAGACGCGAAACACGCTTACCGTGTCGTCGGTGCGGTTGCCGATCCATTCGACGATCGAGCCGTCGGGATGGGCGGCACGCACCGAGGCCTCTTGCGCAACCACCGAGATTTCCTCGGCGGCCGGGGTGACCGCGATCTTCTCGCCGTCACGGCCGGAGAACACGGATGAATAGAGCATGACGAGCCCGGTGAGCGCGAGCATGACGAGGAAGGGTGCCACGAAAAGGCCGGCATAAAAATGCCAGCGCCACGCCGCGGCGTAGAAGCGGGAGGAGAGAGCGGTTCGTCTCCCGCCCGCTTCGGAAAGGGGGAGTTCGCCTGTAATCTGAGACATTGTTGCCTGTCATAGAAGGCGGCGGACCTCAAATGGTCGCCGAAGGTTCCGGAAACCGGACAGCAGGGCCATCCGGCGGGGCCGGCCCCTGCCCTCGCCCAGTCGTCAGGATGGTGCGACCAAGGGCTCGGGCTCTCGCGACCACCGGCTCGAACGAGACGAAGGTTGCGAAAAGGACCGGTGGATCAGGCGATGAGAGCGGGAGGGCCCTGCGGCGGGGCTGCAGGCCAGAAGGCCGGTTCGCCGCCGATGAAGGCCGTGAGCGTCCGGATGACGTCCGGCCGAGCCGCATCGATCGGTGTGCCAGAGAGCGCCGGGGGAACCGCGACGGCGATGGAGCCGGCGATGCGACAGAATTCGCAGGCCGCCGAGCCGGTGTGATGGCCGCCCTTGCCGTCCTCGTCGCCGGTTTCAGTCAGGCAGAGAACGGGCAGCGTGCCGTCGGGCAGCACATAGGCGAGGAAATCAGTGGCCGGCGGCGCATTGTCCGGAGCTGCGCGGTGGGCAAAGGCAGTCAGCGCTAGGGCGATGACGACCAGCAGGCGGAGAAGGCCCCTCCCTGCCGCATTCCTGTGCCAAGCGTGATTGCCGAAGCCGTACATGATCACTTGCTATAAAGCGGGCGCGCGGCGGGAACAAGCTGGCGCTTCGCGCGTTGATGTGGCGGAATGCCGCCCTGTCTCCGTGTTCCACCTTTTCCCTACAGAGCCGGCGGCATTCCATTCCTTTCGTGACTGGAAACGCCATATTAAGGAAAGCCTATCTTTTATACAAAGCCTATATTTTAAGCAAAACAGTTCATTTTTTCGCCATAATCGGTTCGACCCCAAGCTGCGCCAGCCCTCCGACGGCTGAAATCGGCGGCAACCGCAACTGGCAAAGGTCTTGCATCACGTAGCCCCGTGGACACGCAACAGCACGGAGGCTGACAATGAAATTTTCGACCAAAGCAATGCGTTTGGCAGGCGTTACCGCCCTTCTCGCAACCACCATGGCCTACTCGCCCGCACAGGCCGCCGACGACACCATCAAGGTCGGGGTGCTGCATTCCCTCTCCGGCACCATGGCGATTTCCGAAACCACGCTGAAGGACACCGTCCTGATGCTGATCGAGGAGCAGAACAAGAAGGGCGGCGTTCTCGGAAAGCAGCTCGAAGCCGTCGTCGTCGACCCCGCCTCCGACTGGCCGCTGTTCGCCGAAAAGGCCCGCGAACTGCTCACCGTCGACAAGGTCGACGTGATGTTCGGCTGCTGGACTTCGGTGTCGCGCAAATCGGTTCTGCCGGTGATCGAGGAACTCAACGGGCTTCTCTTCTACCCCGTCCAGTACGAGGGTGAGGAATCCTCGAAGAACGTCTTCTACACCGGCGCTGCCCCGAACCAGCAGGCCATTCCCGCCACCGACTATTACCTTGAAGAACTCGGCGTCGAGAAGTTCGCGCTTCTGGGCACCGACTACGTCTATCCGCGCACGACCAACAAGATCCTGGAAGCCTATCTCAAGGACAAGGGCATCGCCGCCGAGGACATCTTCGTCAACTACACGCCCTTCGGTCACTCCGACTGGTCGAAGATCGTGGCCGACGTCAAGGCGCTCGGCGCCGACGGCAAGAAGGTCGGCGTGATCTCGACGATCAACGGCGACGCAAATATCGGCTTCTACAAGGAGCTCGCAGCCCAGGGCATCTCGGCCGACGACATCCCGGTGGTGGCCTTCTCGGTGGGTGAAGAGGAACTCTCGGGTCTCGACACCACCAACCTCGTCGGCCACCTGGCCGCCTGGAACTACTTCATGTCGGCCGACGTGCCGGTCAATGCCGAGTTCATCAAGACCTGGCACGCCTTCACCGGCGACGACAAGCGCGTGACCAACGACCCGATGGAAGCCACCTATATCGGCTTCAACATGTGGGTGAACGCCGTCGAGGCCGCCGGCACCACCGACGTCGATGCCGTCACCGACGCCATGATCGGCCAGAAGTACCCGAACCTGACCGGCACGGAAGCCGAAATGCTGCCGAACCACCACCTGACCAAGCCGGTTCTCATCGGCGAAATCCAGGCAGACGGCCAGTTCGACATCATCTCGCAGACCGATCCGGTTCCGGGCGACGCCTGGACCGACTATCTGCCGGAATCCGCCGTTCTCGAGTCCGACTGGAAGGACCTGAAGTGCGGCATGTACAACACCGAGACCAAGACCTGCGTGCAGATGAAGTCGAACTACTGACTTCGTCACTGACCTGTCACGCAACAGGGAGGCCCGGCAACCGGGCCTCCCGCCCTTCCCTCGGCTTCCGGTGAAATCTTCATGCTTCGACCGTTCCTGATCGCGGCCCTGCTGCTCGTCACCTCACCGATCATCGCGCAGGCGCAGGACGCGCCCGCCGCGGAAACGACGACGCCCGCCACAATCGAAGATGCCACGCCGGCGACACCGACCGCGCTCGGCCCGCTGCAGGCGATCCTGCAGGAAAACCGCAAGGACATCGAGAAAGCCTCCCGGCGAACCGTCGAGGCCGTCATCGAGGCCGTGCGCGCCGCCAAGCTGCCGCAGGGACTGGTGTTCCTGGAACGCTGGGGCGACCGCGAATTATGGCAGCGGGAGGAGGACGGGCTGTTCTTCTTCACCCAGAAGGCCGATGGCCAGAACCTGACGCTGATCGACATCGATACCGGTGAGGAGATCGGCACCGTCCCGAAAGGCGACCTGAAACAACTCAAGCCCAACAGCGGGGTGCAGACGGTCATCGCCTCAAGCCTCGTGGCCAGCCAGCTCGACGATCCCGATCCGACGCGTCGCATGCAGGCGCTCGATTCGCTGGAGCGCAGCGCCGACGAAAGCCATCTGGAGCCGCTCAAGCAGTCGATCGAGACCGAGACCGATCCGGTGATCAAGGCGCGCAAGGAACGCCTGCTCCGCGTCATCACCATTTCATTCGGCCAGACCACCGAGAAGCGCGTCGAGGCGATCCGCAGCTTCTCGCAGGATCTGAGCATCGACGCGCGCGCGGCGCTCAATCCTCTTGTCGTCACTCGCATTGGCTATTCGGAAGGCGCTCCGGAAGGTGTCAACGTGGCCCGCATCCTCACGCCCGGAAAGACAATCGGCCGCGAGGAGGCCTACAAGCTGCTCGTTGACGACGGCAAGGCTGTCGCCGCCCGCACCCGCGCCGAGCGCAAGGCAGCGCTCGAAGCCAATATCGAAGACGGTACCGTCGGCGGAGTGCCGGTTTCCGAGCTCTCCTCACAGGAGGCGCGCGACCGTGCCTATTCCGACCTCGTCGCCGAGGGCAAGGCGCCCCCCTTTGTCACCGACGAGACGATGGATGCGGAACTCGCCAAATACACTTTCTACGAGGCCTATGCGGATTCGAACGCCGAGGTCACTTCGGCCGCCGCCGAGACGCTCGATTCCATCGACCAGTATGTGGGGCTCAACCGGTTCTTCTCGCTGGTGCTCGACGGCCTATCTCTCGCCTCGATCTACTTCCTCGCCGCCATCGGTCTCGCCATCACCTTCGGTGTGATGGGCGTCATCAACATGGCCCATGGCGAATTCATCATGATCGGCGCCTATACCGGCTACGTGGTCCAGCAGATCATCCCGAACTACACGGTCTCGATTCTGGTGGCGCTGCCGCTCGCCTTCGTCATCGCAGCGGCGGCCGGCATTGCTCTCGAGCGGCTGGTCATCCGCCATCTGGCGAGCCGCCCGCTCGAAACCCTGCTCGCCACGTTCGGGGTCTCCATCGCACTCCAGCAGATCGCCAAGAACGTGTTCGGCACGCAGGCGCGGCCGCTCACCTCGCCCTCCTGGCTCGACGGCGCCTGGGTGATCAACGACGTGGTGGCGATCTCCTATATCCGCATTGCCATATTCGTGCTCGCGATCATCTTCTTCGCGCTCCTGCTGTTCGTCCTCAACAAGACGCGGCTGGGGCTCGAGGTGCGGGCGGTGACGCAGAACCCGCGCATGGCGTCCTCGATGGGCATCAACCCCGACCGCATCAACATGCTGACCTTCGGGCTCGGCTCAGGCATTGCCGGTATCGCGGGCGTGGCGATCGGCCTTTTCGCCAAGGTCACGTCCGAACTCGGCCAGGCCTATATCGTCCAGTCCTTCATGACGGTGGTGGTCGGCGGGGTCGGCAACATTTGGGGTACGCTGGCGGGCGCGACGATGATCGGCTTCCTGCAGAAGGTGATCGAATTCTTCAATCCGTCCAACACGCTCGCTGCGCAAACCTACATGATCATCTTCATCATCATCTTCATCCAGTTCCGGCCAAAGGGCATCATCGCCCTCAAGGGCCGCGCCGCGGGGGATTGAGGCCATGAAAAACACCTTCCTCGCCCGCAACCCCTCGGTGCTGGTCTTCATCCTCATTCTCGCGGCCATCACGCTGCTCGCCACCGTCTTCTCTGAGGCCTACGGCACCGGGCTGTTACCGACGAACTACGTCAAGATCCTCGGCAAGACGCTGTGCCTGTGCCTGATCGCCATCGCCATGGATCTGGTCTGGGGCTATTGCGGCATCCTCTCGCTCGGCCATTTCGCCTTCTTCGGGCTGGGCGGCTACATGATCGGCATGTGGCTGATGTATGCGCGAACCGAGGACATCGTCATCGCCTCGATGACGAACGCCGCCCTGCCCCCCACCCCCGACGAGATCCGCGACGCGATCGGCACGCAGATCTTCGGCGTTGTCGGCGGATCCGACATCCCGATGATCTGGAGTTTCGCGCACTCGCTGCCGATCCAGCTTGCGCTCGTCGTTCTTGTGCCGGGACTGCTGGCGCTGGTGTTCGGCTGGCTCGCCTTTCGCAGCCGGGTGACCGGGGTCTACCTCTCCATCCTCACACAAGCGATGACGCTGGCGCTGTCGCTCTATCTCTTCCAGAACGACAGCGGGCTGCGCGGCAATAACGGCCTTTCGGGCCTGCAGAACATTCCCGGCCTCACTGACACGCCGCAATCGGTTCTCTCGATCTGGTTCATGTGGGGATCGGCGCTGGCGCTCGGACTCGGATATGTCTTCGCGGCCTGGATGGTGTCGGGCAAGTTCGGCAACGTGGTCAAGGCGATCCGTGACGACGAGGCGCGCATCCGCTTCCTCGGCTATTCGGTCGAAGCCTACAAGCTTTTCATCTTCACCATCACGGCCGTCATCGCGGCAATCGCCGGCGCCATCTATTATCCGCAGGCCGGTATCGTGAACCCGGCGGAGATCGCGCCGATCGCGTCGATCTATCTGGCGGTCTGGGTGGCGATCGGCGGCCGCGGACGTCTCTACGGCGCGGTGATCGGCGCAGCGCTGGTCTCGCTCCTGTCTTCCTGGTTTACCGGCGGACAGGCGCCCGACCTGCCGCTCGGCTTCTATACCGTGCAATGGGTCGACTGGTGGCAGGTGCTGCTCGGCCTGTCCTTCGTGCTGGTCACGCTGTTCGCCCCGCGCGGCATTGCCGGAATGTTCGACCGCCTCGTCAGAAAGGATGCGGCATGAGCGCGCTGCTGGAAGTTCTCGGCGTCTCGGTCACCTTCGACGGTTTCCGGGCGATCAACGATCTCTCCTTCTCGATCCAGCCGGCGGAACTGCGCGCCATCATCGGCCCCAACGGCGCCGGCAAGACCACCTTCATGGACATCGTCACCGGCAAGACTCGGCCCGACAGCGGCCGGGTGCAGTTCGGCACCCCGCCCATGGATCTCCTGCGGCTGCGCGAGAGCGACATCGCCAAGATCGGCATCGGCCGGAAATTCCAGCGTCCGACCGTCTTCGAGGCGCAGACGGTGTTCGACAACCTCTCCATGGCGCTCAAGAACGAGCGCTCGCCCTTCGCCGCGCTCGGCTACAAGGCCGGGAGGCCGGATATCGAGCGGATCGAGGAGATCGCCGGCGAGATCGGACTGGCCGAACAGCTTCACCGGCTGTCGGGCGAACTCTCGCACGGGCAGAAGCAGTGGCTCGAAATCGGCATGCTGCTCGCGCAGGATCCGCAATTGCTGCTCGTCGACGAACCGGCGGCAGGGATGACGCTCGGCGAGCGCGAGCACACGACGGACCTTTTGGTCCGCACGGCCAAGACCCGTGCGGTTATCGTCGTCGAGCACGACATGGAGTTTGTCCGCCGCCTCGATTGCCCGGTCACCGTGCTGCACGAGGGCTCGGTGCTCGCCGAAGGCTCGCTCGATCACGTGACCGCAAATCCGCAGGTCATCGAAGTCTATCTGGGAAGATAAGCCGCCATGCTGCATATTTCCGATCTCACGCTACACTACGGCCAGTCGAAAATCCTCAACGGGGTGTCGCTCGTTGCCGAAGTCGGGAAGGTCTCCTGCCTGATGGGCACCAACGGCGTGGGAAAGACGAGCCTGCTGAAGGCGATTTCCGGGGTGAAGCACCGTTCGGGCGGCAGCTATATGCTCGACGGCGAGGAGATTGCCTTCCCGCCGGCCCATGTTCTGGCCGCCAAGGGCATCGGCTACGTGCCGCAGGGTCGCGATATCTTTCCGTTGCTGACGGTGACGGAGAACCTGCAGACCGGATTTGCCTGTCTGCCGAAGAGCGAACACCGCATCCCGGATCACATCTATGAGCTATTTCCGGTGCTCAAGGACATGCGCGGACGGCGCGGCGGCGACCTGTCGGGCGGACAACAGCAGCAGCTCGCCATCGCCCGGGCGCTGATCACCCGGCCGAAGCTCCTGCTGCTCGACGAGCCGACCGAAGGCATCCAGCCCAACATCATTCAGCAGATCGGCCGCGTGATCGCCCATCTGAGGGATCAGGGCGAGATGGCGATCGTGCTCGTGGAGCAATATTTCGAGTTCGCCTACGATCTCGCCGACCGTTTCACGGTTCTCAAGCGCGGATCGGTGGTCATGGACGGCACGCGCGGCGAGCTGAGCAAGGACTCCCTGCGCGAATCCGTCTCCGTGTGACGCCGATCGACGAGCGGACGGATAGCAGGGCACACCGTTCCGACCGCCAGAAGTGCCATTTATAGGCCATTGTTCACTGGTGGTGAACGCTGCGGTCATCGCCAGCATCGATTTTCGAGGCTCAAAATGAGCATGCTCACGAAATCGTCAGCCCGATTCTTCTCCGCAACCTATTGATTTTATTGATTCTAAATTTCCAGTGGAATCGGCGATGGTCATTTCAAGGCCACGAAAATGTTAGCCGGGAACACAATATCGTTCTTTGAAACTTTTCGATCGAAGGCGCATTTCCATCCCATCGACGGCGGGACAAAACGCACCGCCCGATCGGAAAGCCGGCCAGCCGGCACCCATAAGAGGGAAATTGCTGGTTCGCTTTCCGAACTGAAACTTAAGAGCCGAACGCCTCGTAACCCAAGACACGGGACGGACATCACGGCTCACACGATGGAGAGACTGAAATGAAAAACGTTCTTATCGCACTTGGACTGACCCTCGCCGCCACCACCGGCGCCTTCGCCAACAGCTCGGCGCTCGACGTCAAGGGCACCCCGGAACTCGACCGCGGCAATGCAGTCGTTGCAATCGCCAACAGCACTTATGACGGCCGCAACGAGCTGACCAACACCGGCCCCTTCGGCGACCGTTCGCCGACCTACGCCGCTCCGGTCAACACCGGCATCGATTACACCGCGACTGCGTCGATCGACGACAACAGCCACCTCGGCGCCTCGATCGTCAAGCAGCCCCGCCTCGGCGACGGCGTCCTGCCCTACTAAGGGCCGCCGTTTCCAAAAGACCTGACAACAGAATTCGAACTTACGGAGTAAGTAAAATGAAAAACGTTCTTATCGCACTGGGCCTGACCCTCGCAGCCACCACCGGCGCCTTCGCCAACAGCTCGGCCCTCGACGTTCAGGGTTCGCCCGAACTCAATCACGGCAATGCTGCCGTCGCTATCGCCGACAGCACCTATGATGGCCGCAACGAGCTGACCAACACCGGCCCCTTCGGCGACCGTTCTCCGACCTACGCCGCCCCGGTCAACGCCGGCATCGATTACACCGCGACTGCCTCGATCTCTGACGACGGCCACCTCGGTGCCTCGATCGCCAAGCAGCCCCGCCTCGGCGACGGCGTCCTGCCCTACTAAGGGCCGCCGTTTCCAAAAGACCTGACAACAGAATTCGAACTTACGGAGTAAGTAAAATGAAAAACGTTCTTATCGCACTGGGCCTGACCCTCGCCGCCACTTCCGGCGCCTTCGCCGACAGCTCCGCTCTGGATGCCGTCTACCTGCCGCAGAACGTGGCTGCCTCGAACGCCGCGGCCCCGATCGCAACGACGAACGACGCCAACCAGTTCACCCAGAACGGCCCGTTCAACGACCGTTCGCCGAGCTACGATGTCCCGGCTACCCGGATCGATTACACGGCAACCGCTTCGATCGGTAACGGCACCTCGGTCGATCTGGCCAAGCAGCCCCGCCTCGGCGACGGCGTCCTGCCCTACTAAGGGCTGGCTTCCCTCTCATCCGGTCCCCATCGACCGGATGACCCGGGGCGGAAGGCTTCCGCCCGGCCGCAACGGACGGTCGATCACATTTCCGTTACTGGTGGGGGCGCGACACAGTTCGCGCCCCCATTGACTTATTGGGGACATATCGGAACTCTAGCGGGGAAGGAGGCGGATCGTCGGATTGAGTTGACGTTGCGCCTCATCTGGAAGCGAAAGGAGCCGACCCTTGAACAAGGCCCGTACCTATCTCTCTTCCGCTGCCTTCGCGGCAGCCCTGGTCTCCTCACCGCTCGCCCATGCGTCGGTGTGGTTGAAGACCGGTTCGGAGACTTCGCGTCCCTACGGACACGTCGAATATTGCAACAAGAATTCCTCGGACTGTCGTGCCCACAATGCAGGGAACCTTCCGCCGGCGCGTCTTTCCGTGCTGCGCGAGGTCAACCGCGTGGTCAACCGGTCCATCAAGCCGGTCTCGGATATCAAGCAGTACGGCAAGCGCGAAGTGTGGGCGGCCAATACCCGTGCCGGCGATTGCGAGGATTACGCGCTGTCGAAGCGACGCGCCCTCATGGCGCGCGGTTTCAAGCCGGCCCATCTTCTTCTGACCATGGCGCGGCGACGTGGCGAGGCACATACGGTGCTGGTGGTCCGGACCCGCGACGGCGACTTCGTGCTCGACAACATGCGTGACGAGGTGCTTCCGGTGAACCGCACGGGCCTCGGCTATGTGAAGATGCAGGCGGAGAACAACTCCGCCCGCTGGGTGCAGGTGACCGGATCGACCACGAGGGTGGCCGAAGTCCAATAAGGCGATCTCACCAGATCTGCCGTTCCCATCAAAAAAAGGCCGCCCCGAAAGGCGGCCTTTTTTATTCGCGCTTGACGGCTTGACCGGGCGGGCTCGATCAGCCGGATTTGGAAGCACCGCCGTCAGCGGGAATAAAGGTCAGGGACACTCCGTTGAGGCAATGACGCTTGCCGGTCGGCTCCGGTCCGTCGTCGAAGATATGGCCGAAATGGCCACCGCAGCGACGGCAGTGCACCTCGGTCCGACGCATGAAGAGTGAGTTGTCCTCCTTGGTGCCGATCGCGTCGGGCAGCGAGTCCCAGAAACTCGGCCAGCCGGTGCCGCTGTCATACTTCGTCTCGGACGAATAGACCGGCAGGTCGCAGCCCGCGCAGTTGTACACGCCCTTGTCGTAATTCTTGTTGAGCGGACTCGTAAACGGACGCTCGGTCGCCTCCTCGCGCAGGACGGCGAACTGTTCGGGCGTCAACCGCTCTTTCCATTCGGCCGTGCTGAGCGTGACCTCGAAGTTGCCTTCGGTCGCTGAAGCATGACGGGCAAAGGGCCGGAACACGGCAGAGGCACCGACAACGGCCGCACCCGCGGCGGTCGCCAGGAGCAGGGATCTTCTGTTCAGTCTCGATACGGTCATCGTCATTCTCCTTTGTGAAGGATCTAGCGGAGAGTGCGGCGGGTTTCAAAACAAGCCGACTCAACAGGACGTGAGCACCCCGTGAAACGCAACAACCCCCGTGCGTTGACACGGGGGCTGCGCCGGACGCCAGCGAGCGGTGCGGCGAAGAGCCCGCTGGCATCAACCTTTACATCTTGGGCAGAAGGACCTTGTCGATCACGTGGATGACACCGTTCTTCTGGTCGACGTCGGCGATGGTGACATTGGCCACGTTGCCGTTCTCATCCTCGATCATGACCTTGTCGCCCTCATAGGTGATGTTGAGCTTGCAACCGCCCACGGTGGTAACCGGGTGGGTGCCGCCATCATCATCCACCATCTTCATGATCGCCGCCGCATGAGCGTCGGCCGCCACGACATGGCAGGTCAGGATCTTGGTCAGCTGATCCTTGTTCTCCGGCTTCAGAAGCGTTTCCACGGTGCCGTCGGGCAGCGCGGCGAAGGCTTTATTGGTCGGAGCGAAGACCGTGAACGGGCCCTCGCCGTTGAGCGTGTCCACCAGGCCGGCAGCCTTGACGGCTGCAACCAGGGTGGTGTGATCCTTCGAGTTTACCGCGTTCTCGACGATCGTCTTGTCGGGATACATGGCCGCACCTCCAACCATCGGGTTTTCGGCGTGAGCGACGGTCAGTCCGGTTGCAAGAACGGCAGTGGCGGCAAGCGTGCGAAGCATGAATTTCATTTGGTCAACCTCCTCAGGAGGGTCGATCGGTGGCGACCCTTTCCACGTATCGCCGGTCGAACACCAGCTTTACGGTGAAGATGACGAGGCGGATTGCGGGAAAGTTTCAGAAAAAGCAGAAACTTTTGTTTTGCGTGTAATTCCAACGAATTAACCCCGCAAGAAAATTGTCCCGTTACATTTATGCGATTATGTGAGGCGGCCCTCAACCGGGAATTGATCAGCTCCCGCCGAGCGGCCCGGCCACGAGAACGGGCCCGGTCGGGGCTCCGGAGGGTGATCCGCCCTCCGGTTCGAGGCTGACGGCGAGCGTTACGCCGGCGGCCAGTTCCGATCCGATGTTGCGGTCGATGGCGATGACGCCGCCATCATGCGGAACGAGGCCGAGCGAGCGCGGAACGCCATCGCCGGGGACCGCCCAGAGCTCGAGCGAATGGCCGCCGCCATCATCCATGGCGGCCGGCACGATCCGGATCGTGTTGTCGCCGCTGTTGAAGTGGGCGACCAGTCCGATGGGCGCATTTTCGCCGGTGAGATCGGCAACGAGAACCTGGGCCTGATCACCAGCGGTGGGCAGAACGCCGGACATGGCCACGGCAAGCCCGGCAGCAATCAGCACGGAAGCAAAAGCCAGGCCCCGCCAGAAGGCCAGCGAGCCCCAGAGACCGGCAGAGGCTGCACCCTCGGCGCCGAACAGGCGCTGTTCGATCCGCGCGGCAATCGCCGGCGGCACGGTTTCGGGCTGGTAATGTTCGTCGAGCACGGAAAGGTCGGCCTGCCAGTTGTCGACGAGCGCCGCGAATGCCGCATCCTGGCTGATCCTGCGCTCGGCCGCGCGGCGCTCGGCTTCCGGCAGGACGCCGAGCACATATTCACCGGCGAGCGCGGTGTCGCGCTCGTTGGCCGGTTCCATGGGCGTGGTGTCGCTGCTCATCGCTGCAGACACTCCTTCAACTTGATCAGGCTGCGCCTGAGCCAGGTCCGCATCGTGTTGAGCGGCACGCCGTGCTCCTCGGCCAGTTCCTGATAACTGTAGCCTTCCACATAGGCGCTGACCACGGCACTCGCCCGGTCGGCGTCCAGTTCCTCGAGACACGTATCGATCCTGCGGCCTTCACTGGCGGTGATCGCCACGGCCTCGGGGTCGGGTGTCTCGTCGGCCAGGGCAGGGGCGTCATCGATATCCACCGGATCGGGTCGCCGGGCGCGGATCATGTCGATGCAGTGATTACGTGCAATCGTCACGAGCCACGCCATGGGCGCGGATTTTCCGGCGGCGAAGCTCGCCGAACGCCGCCAGATCTTCACATAGATGTCCTGGAGTGCGTCCTCGGCCTGGGCCTGTTGTCTGAGAATACGAAGGCAGATGCCGAAAAGTTTCGGGCTCGTATCACGATAAAGCGCGGAAAACGCGGCCCTGTCTCCCAAGGCGATACGCGAGATCAGCCGACCGAGTTCGTCATCGCTGGCGAGTGTCGACATGTGTAATGAACGTCCCCTCTTCCGGGTCGGCCGGTTCCGGCTCCCCGTTTATCATACAGACTTGATGTAGGCGCGCAAAATCCGCCCGCAACCGCCGTTCCGGAAAAGATGCGCAGGAGGCACTCCGGGCGGCCCGCGCAGCCGTTAATGACTTCTTTACCAGTTAATCAGTGTTACCGCGGTGCCAGGCGCCCGACCACCGCGACAAAGCGTAGTCGCGGGTCGATTCGATCAATCATCCCAGCATGTTGGAAGGCCTGCTCCACAACGGGACAGTCCCCGAAAAAAAGCTCAGCCCGGCGTGCCGAAAACGCACGGGATTCAAGGTTTCTTGGCAATTCATCGTTAATGTCGATCGCTTGTAGGAAGCGGCACCCAAACAGTAACGAGTACGGGTCAATCATGCGGATTTCAGCATACCGGGGCACTGCGTTTGCAGCCCTCCTCAGCCTGGTCGCAGGCTGCACATCTTCGGGCATCGACGGGCTGGACATCGCCAAGTCCGCCAAGGTCGACCCGTCGCAAACCGCCTCCATCCGTCCGCTCGTGCCGCCCACCGGTGTCGACGTGGCCGACGACGCCGCGCCCAGTTCCGCCATCGAATCCTCCACCGAGCTCGGCTTTTCGGCCGAGAAGCCGCAGTCGCCGGTGGAACTCGCCGTCATCCACGCAGAGGAACCTGCGCGGGCGCCGGCGTCGGACTTCCGCAAGCCGAAGGTCTACAAGGCGACCTTCAAGGACGCCAAGCCGATCAATTTCGGGCGTCTTTCGCCGCGGCCCTTCGAGGTGCACGGCGTCGACGTCTCGCGCTGGCAGGGCGACATAAACTGGCACAAGCTGCGCCGCGACGGCGCGAATTTCGCCTTCATCAAGGCCACCGACGGCGGCGACCACACCGACCCGAACTTCCGGCAGAACTGGAATGCCGCCCGCGAGGCCGGTGTGCCGCGGGGCGCCTATCACTTCTTCTACTGGTGCCGTGTCGCGAGCGAGCAGGCCGACTGGTTCATCCGCAACGTACCGAAGGAGAAAGGTGCGCTGCCGCCTGTCATCGACGTCGAGTGGAACCACACCTCGCGCTGCAAGAAGCGTCCCTCCCCCGAAGTCGTGCGGGAAAAGATGCAGGTCTTCATGGACCGGCTGGAAGCCCACTACGGCCAGAAGCCGATCATCTACACCGCACCCGACTTCTACGAGGACAATCTGCGCGGCGCCTTCAAGGACTATCCGTTCTGGCTGCGCTCAGTCGCCGCGCACCCCTCGAAGGTCTATCCGAACCGGGATTTCGTCTTCTGGCAGTACTCGGGCACGGGACTTGCGGCGAGCCACGACACCCGCATCGACCTCAACGTCTTCAACGGCTCGGAAGCCGGCTGGCACAAGTGGCTGGCGCGCAGCATGCACTGACGCGAGACGGGTATAACCGGCGAAACGCTTTGCAACGGGCGCGGATGGCGATTATTGAGGCGTCGGAAGAATCCTTGGGAGCTTCAGGCGATGCTCGACAAATCGAAACTGGCCGATGACATTCTCGCCCATGGCCGCGACGTCGTGGCGATGGAAGCGGAAGGTCTCGCCGCGCTGGCCGCCTCGCTCGACGGCCACTTCGCGGCAGCGGTGGAGACCCTCCTGAAGGTCGAGGGCCGCGTGGTGATTTCCGGCCTCGGCAAGTCGGGCCATGTGGGCAAGAAGATCGCCGCCACCTTCGCCTCCACCGGCACCCCCGCCTCTTTCGTCCATTCCGCCGAAGCCGCGCATGGCGACATGGGCATGATTTCGGCGCGCGACGTGCTGATGCTTCTGTCCAATTCGGGCGAGACGGCCGAGCTGATGCCGGTGATCGAGCATGCTCGCGCCAATGCGATCCCCGTGATCGGCATTTCGTCGGGCAGCGAATCGACGCTGATCCGCGCGGCGACTGTCCCGCTGGTCCTGCCCGCGGCGCAGGAGGCCTGCCCCATCCGCATGGCGCCGACGACCTCGACCACGATGATGCTGGCGCTCGGCGACGCGCTGGCGATGGCGACGATGCGCCAGCGCGGCTTTTCCCGCGAGGACTTACAGAATCACCATCCGGGCGGAAGTCACGGGTTTTAGCTGATGAAGGTCAGCC
>CAZEJG010000002.1:0-238796 GCA_964511625.1 uncultured Hoeflea sp. | reverse complement strand
TCTCGCCAACGGCGACCGTCATCACCATTCCCATTGCATAGTGCGGCTTGCACTCGACGCCGTAGAGCCCTTCGGTGTCGAAAGTGACCTCGACGTCCTTGCTGATCTCGCCCTTGAAGGGTTCGGCGCCTGCCGGCATCATGTCCTTGATGCTCTCGGCATTATGGCCCTTGTCTTCAGGCACGAACTTGATTGTGTCGCCGACGGCGATCTTCACGAAGGCCGGCTCGAAGACCATGGTTTCGGTGCCGCTCTTGTTGAGCATCTTGACCTCGATCGTCTCGGCGAGCGCGGTGCCGCCGAGAAGCGTTGCGAGAAGAAGTGCGCTGGTGAGTGTGCGAAACATTGTCGTTTCCTTTCGGTTCGGTGTTCTGTTGGGACAAAACATAGCCGGGACCGCTCGTTGAACTTTGCTCCAGCGCAACCTTCGCCAGCTTTTCCGGAGCGGCGCAGAAAAAGAGTTCTTTGGCATGACGCGTTGCCGTGGTTAGAAGAGGCATGGGGACGGACGAACCGACACGAACACTGCCGCGGCTCGACGAGAGCCTGCTCACGCACATGCCGCCTTTCTCGCGATTGTCGCGCGATCAGATCCGGCAGATCCTCGACCTGGCGACGTCCCGCCGTTACCCCGAAGGAGTTTCGGTCTTCGAGGAGGGCGCAGCGGCCGAGCGGTTTTTCATGCTGCTCGACGGCTATATCCGGGTGATCCGGATCACCGAAACCGGCGATCAGATCATCGCGCTTCACATTCCGCCCGGGCAGCTTTTCGGCATCGCCAAGGCACTCGGGCGCACCACTTATCCTGCGACGGCTGTGACCGCCTCTGAATCGATCGTGCTCTCATGGCCGATGCAGCTGTGGGATTCCTTCGTCGCCTATGACGGCTTCGCGACCGAGACCTACAAGACCGTGGGCACGCGCCTCGGCGAGATGAACAACCGGATCGTGGAGATGGCCACCCAGCAGGTGGAACAACGCGTGGCGAATGCGCTTCTCCGGCTCGTCAACCAGACCGGACGCAAGGTGGAAGACGGGATCGAGGTGGACTTTCCGATCACCCGGCAAGATCTGTCGGAAATGACGGCAACCACACTGCATACTGTCAGCCGCCTGTTGAGCGCCTGGGAAAAGGACGGCCTAGTGAAGAGCCGGCGCAAGCGCATCGTCGTCTGCGATGCCCACGCGCTGGTGCTGCTCAGCCACCACGCTCCGAGAGCCTAGCGACCGACCGCTCCAGTTCACGGCGGAACTCCATCTCGTCGAGCGCGTGTTCGCGGCACGCGTCGGTGACGGTATGGAATGGCGTGATCAGGCAGCCGACGCAGATCATCCGGTGACGCAGAAAGACCTGGATCGTCTCGGGCCAGGTGCGCATCAGCACATCGAGCGTCAGATCGGGATCGGAGAGAAGCGGGCGGGACATGGACGAATCCTTTCAGTCGATATCCTGCTCGTCTCAATCGCCATGGACGTTGTGCCAGCGCAAACTCGCGATCGGCTTCCAGCGCTATTGCCGATGAAGTCCAGCGCCACAAAGGCTCTCGGGACCTACGCAAGTCGAGGAACATCATGACGTCCGCCGAACAGATCCGTCGCTGGCAGGGGCCAGCCATATTTTCCTTTGGTTTCCGGCCCTTCTTTCTCTTCGGCTCTCTATGGGCAGGGGTCGCCATGATCATCTGGATCATCGCGCTGACCGGCACGGCCGCCCCACCCTCACGCTTCGACCCGATCTCCTGGCACGCGCATGCTTTCCTGTTCGGCTACTTGGGCGCGATCATTGCCGGCTTTCTTCTGACGGCGGTGCCGAACTGGACCGGAAGGCTCCCCGTCGTGGGCTGGCCTCTCGCAGCTCTGTTCGTTCTGTGGGTCGCCGGTCGTCTCGGAGTTCTGGTGTCGGCCAAAATGCCATTTCCACTAGCCGTCGTCATCGACCTCGCGTTCCCCGTGGTGCTGTCGCTCGTCATTCTCAGCGAGATCGTGGCGGGCAGAAACTGGCGCAACCTCGTCGTCCTGGTCCTGCTCGTCGTCTTCACCGCCGCCAATCTTGTCTTCCATCTGGAGGCTCACGGGGGTGGTTATCCTGCACAGGGATTTGGCCTTCGGCTTGCCGTCAGCACGGCCATCATGATGATCGGTCTCATAGGCGGACGGATCATTCCGTCGTTCACCCGCAACTGGCTCGTCCAGCAGAAGGTGCCCGACCTGCCGGTGCCGCCGATGCGAAAGCTCGACAAGCTCGTTCTTCTCATAAGCATCGGCGCTTTGTTGGCATGGGTGGCTGTGCCGGAAGCGCGCTTTACGGGTTTGACGCTCATCATCATGGGACTCGCTCAGGCCCTGCGCCTGTCGCGGTGGAAGGGCCACCTGACGACGGCCGAACCCATCGTGACTATTCTGCACGTCGGCTACCTGTTCGTGCCGCTCGGCGCCCTGGCGCTGGGATTTGCTCTCCTCCGCCCGGATGTGCTGCCGGTTCCGGCGGCGATGCATCTCTGGCTCGCTGGTGCGATAGGGACCATGACGCTCGCCGTCATGACGCGAGCAACACTTGGGCATACCGGACATGGCCTTCACGCCGATTGGCCGACGACCGCGATCTATGGCGCCATCATCGGGTCCGCTCTCGTCCGAGTTGTTGCCGGCTTCTGGCCGGGACATCTTCTCTTCGATCTGGCTGGGCTATTCTGGTGCACCGCCTTTCTGGGGTTCGCTGTGGCCTACGGTCCGAAGCTCCTGCGAGCACGATGAGCTGCGTCACCTCGCCGTTTACCAGCACGAAGTCCGCCAGCTCCCTCGTTGCCGCGCAACTTCGATAATTCACTTTATGGGGAGCGGTCTGCTAGCGATGGATGTCGAAACGCTACTTATAAACTTTCGTAGCACTAACAAGCGTTCAAACATCAAGCAAGGAAAAATGCAGTGCCCCAGTAAGCAAATATACCTATAAGATGTAATTTCTTGCTCAGGGCGTTAATAATTACATTACCAGACTTTGCTCTATCTGCAAAAGAGCGCGAAAATCAGTAGCCAATGGCAAAAAAGCTGACTAATAGCGCTTTGACACAACGGCGCAGGAAAACTTCAGTGCATATCTCGATCTCAGACAAATCGAATTCACTAGAAATACGTATTTCTGGCGAATTGAATATTCGAGACTGCGAAGAGCTTGCAGAAAAAATCAAAGAATCCAAATTATCAGACGCTCCACTGACAATTGATGTTTCCGATATACGAAAAATCGATATCGCTAACATTCAACTTCTTATTGCGGCGACGCGCAGCAGCACCGCAACATCCAATAGTATCTCGGTAAGCGGGATGGATGGAAGCGCATTTCATGATGAAGTGCGTCGCGCAGGTTTGGAGCATGCGT
Source organism: uncultured Hoeflea sp. (assembly GCA_964511625.1). Lineage (GTDB taxonomy): Bacteria > Pseudomonadota > Alphaproteobacteria > Rhizobiales > Rhizobiaceae > Pseudohoeflea. The sequence continues at coordinate 235,417 of CAZEJG010000002.1, read as the reverse complement.
TTCCGAATTGTGGAACACTCTGACACGAGACGTTCTATATTTTAGGCACCATCAATGAAAACCATCATGATTGTGGACGACTCCGCGTCGGTCCGGCAAATGGTCAGTCTTGCTCTAAGGCAGGCCGGCTACAACTCTGTCGAAGCAGGCGACGGGCAGGAGGCCCTGAACAAGGCGGCGAGCACCCCTATCAACGGGATCGTAACCGACCTTAACATGCCAGTCATGGATGGTCTGACTTTCATCCGGAAGTTTCGGCAAACTCCGAAAAGCACCGGCGTCCCTATTATCTTCCTTTCGACTGAATCTGACACATTCATGAAGAGCCAGGCGAAAGAGGCTGGCGCCACCGGCTGGATGATGAAGCCGTTTAAGGCAGATCAGCTTGTGGGCGTAGTTCGCAAGGTCGTCGGCGCATGAATGCGAATGATCCGATCGCGACCTTCCGAACCGAAGCGGAAGAACTTCTCGAAACTCTTGAGCAGGCACTCCTTGATCTTGAGAAAAGTCCTGGCGACGCCGATCTAGTTGCGTTGTCTTTCCGGGCAATGCACACCCTCAAGGGCTCCGGCGCAATGTTCGGCTTCGAAGCAATGTCGAAGTTCGTCCATGGCTTCGAGACAGCTTTTGACGACGTCCGGAAAGGCCGCGCTGCAGCTTCGGGAGAATTGATCGCTACTGCTCTTGTAGCGGTCGACCACATCAAATTGCTGATACAAGATCCTTCCGCTGCCACATCAGGCGGTGATCACATACTAGAAAAACTTCGTGCCGCGATCCATCGCGAACCCGCTCCGTTCGCCTCGAGAATCGGTTGGCACATTCGCTTCAAGTTGCCGGCGGACGCTCTGGCTCTCGGCTCAGATCCTTTGCTTCTCATCGATGAGCTTCGCTCGCTGGGAGACTGCGAAGTTCGAGCCGAAACTGATGCTTTGCCCCAACTTGAGGCGATGGATCCCATTTCGCTCTATATTTCCTGGGATGTCGTTTTGCTGGCAGACGTTCCGTTGCACATCATCGAAGATGTCTTCATGTTCGCTCGGGATGGCACAGAGTTGTCGATCGAGCGGCTCAAAGACGAAGCGACACCTGCGGAATCAATAGGAACGATCGCGTCCGGAGAGATAACTGCGAGGGCGGCTGCCGCTCAGGAAAGAAATCCGCGGGATACACGCGCTACACTCCGTGTCTCCGCGGAACGTCTCGATGAATTAATGGATCGCGTCGGCGAGCTTGTCATCGCCCAAGCTCGACTTAATCAGCTTGCAGTATCGCGAAATGAACCGGCGCTGGCGTTGATCGCGGAGGAGATAGAGCGGCTCGTATCGGGATTGCGCGACACAACGATGGCGACCCGCATGGTGCCTGTTGGCAACCTGTTCAGTCGTTTCCGCCGACTGGTTCACGACCTCTCCGTCGAACTCGACAAGCCCATTAGCTTCGTCACCGAGGGCGAGGATACCGAACTCGACAAGACCGTCGTCGAACAACTCGCCGACCCCCTCGTGCACCTCATTCGCAACTCGATCGATCACGGCATTGAAAGCGCGTCTATACGGCAGGAGAACAGCAAGCCTGCAGAAGGCGTCATTCGACTGGCGGCGACGCATCGAGGCGCTGAAGTGGCGATCTCGATCTCGGATGATGGAGCCGGGCTCGATTTATCGCGGATCCGAAGCCGTGCCCTCGAGGCAGGGCTGATCACAGCTGACCAGGCTGTATCAGAGCACGATCTCGAACACATGATCTTCCAGCCAGGCTTCTCGACTGCCAGTGAGATCAGTTCCTTGTCAGGTCGCGGCGTGGGCATGGATGTCGTGAAACGCACTATCGAGGCACTGCGCGGCTCCATTGAGGTGGAAAGCGAGCCAAGCCACGGCACGACCATAACCCTTAGACTACCGCTCACGCTCGCCATAATCGACGGGCTCCTCGTCCGTGTCGGCAGTGATTGCTACACAATCCCGTTGGCGGCAGTTGAGGAATGCATCGAGTTGCCGCTGGAAGAAGCCGCAAACGAAGGACGCAGCTTCTTGAATATCCGCGGCGAACTCGTTCCGTTTCTACGTTTGCGAGACCTCTTCGCTGTCGACACGCCCATGGAGCCCTTCCAGAAAGTGGTGGTGGTCACCTCCGGCTCGACTTCCGTCGGCTTGGTTGTCGATCAGATCATTGGCAACAATCAGACCGTCATCAAGCAACTGTCTCGCCTCCATTCAGCTCTGAAATCATTCTCGGGGGCGACAATTCTCGGCGATGGCAACGTGGCCCTCATTTTAGATGTCATTAATCTCGTCGAATACGGGCAGGGCAAGGAAATACAGGGCCGTGCATCAAAAATGGGGAGAGCGGCATGAAACCTGAAAACGAGGGCGACTACGTCACTGTCGTGACCTTCAAATTGCAAGGCGAAACATTTGCGCTAGAGGCAGATCTTGTCAGGGAAATCCTCGATCCTGTTCATGTGACTCGCGTTCCTCACGCTCCCGAATTCGTTTCCGGCCTTATCAATGTCCGCGGCATGATTGTGCCGCTAGCCGATCTTCGTGTTGTCTTCGGCATGGCCCGCCCACCGGCTGACGAGGATACACGCATCATAGTAATCGAGTTCGATCTCGACGGCGAGACGGTCATGGCCGGCATCTTGGCGGACAAGGTCAACCATGTGACCGACCTGCCTCGTGGATCATTAGATAACGTCCCTCCTGTCGGCATGAAGTGGTCACCCGAATTCATCCGCAACATCGGACAATATGATGGCGGGTTCGTCATCCTCCCTGAACTTAGAACCATCTTTCAGATCGAATGCGGCTGGCAAGCCGCTGCTGAATAATAGCGAAAAGGCGCCTTCAATGCGTATTACCATTAAAACCAAGCTCGCTGTGACCTTCCTTGTCGTCATCGCGATGTCTGCGGCAGGAATGCTGGTAGCCATCAACAACCTGGGCGCACTCGACGCGTCCTTCAAGGCGGCCACCGAACAGAATGTTGTGCGGATCGGTCTCGCGTCCGACATAAACCTTGAAATTGCTCGTCTTGGACGGGGCGAATACAAAATCATCGCTGCCACCGATGCGTCGGAGATGCGAAGCGTCACACAAGATATGAAAAATGAAGTCGATCTTATCACCGCCAACTCTCAGAAGTTGAAGGACGCTTCTTCAGAGAAGGGGCGGGCCCTGCTAGCGGAATTTGAGCGGAGTTTTCAGGATTACCTGCCGAAAAACACCGAAATTCAACGGCTAGCAAATCTCAACTCGAATGAGGAAGCCTATCGTATCGCTTCTAAAGAAGCGTCAGCCGCGCGGGAAAAAGCACAGAGCGCACTACAGTCGGTGATCAATCTGAACACTGATCAACTTGCCGAAGCGGCTGCGACCAACGCAAGCCTCTACGACTTTGCAAAGACACTGGTTATCTCGATCCTGGTCGCCTCCTCACTCATTGCCATCGGCGCAGCCCTCTGGATCGTGACTTCGATCTCGCGCGGCCTCAGAAGCGCTCAGGCTATCGCCGAGAGCGTCGCCGATGGAGACCTTAGCAAGACGGCCGCTATCACGACCAACGATGAAATCAGTGACGTGCTGAACACCGTCAACCGCATGGTCGAAAAGCTTCGCGAAGTCGTGGGCGACGTCACGAGTGCTGCCCGCAACGTCGCTTCCGGATCTGAAGAAATGTCCGCCACGGCTGAACAGCTCTCGCAGGGCGCGACTGAGCAAGCCTCCTCAACAGAGGAAGCATCAGCGTCCATGGAACAGATGACTTCCAATATCAAGCAGAACGCCGACAATGCTTCGCAAACGGAATCCATCGCGAAACAATCGGCCTCTGACGCAATCGCCAGCGGCGAGGCTGTAGCTGGTGCGGTGTCGGCAATGCAAACGATCGCGGAAAAGATCATGGTGGTCCAAGAGATCGCACGGCAGACAGACCTTCTTGCCCTCAATGCTGCCGTCGAGGCGGCCCGGGCAGGTGAGCACGGTCGTGGTTTTGCGGTGGTGGCTTCGGAGGTCCGTAAGCTCGCCGAACGCAGCCAGGCAGCAGCGACAGAAATTTCCGGCCTGTCTGGCAATACCTTGAAGACGGCTCAGGAAGCAGGCGAGATGCTGACGAAGCTTGTCCCGGACATCCAGAGAACTGCCCAGCTAGTTGAGGAAATCTCGGCAGCAAGCCGCGAGCAGACCGCCGGCGCAGGTCAGATCAACACTGCAATCCAGCAGCTTGACAAGGTCACCCAGCAGAACACTGCGGCAGCGGAGGAGATGTCCTCCACCGCGGAGGAGCTGGCAAGTCAGGCCGAGCAACTCGCCGCTGCAGTGAGCTACTTCAAGCTTGCCGGCGATCGGGCGTCGGCTGGCAAGGCAGCCGCTATTCCGGAGCGCAAGGCTGCAACGCGCATCAACGCATCGACTGAGAAGAAGCTGCGCACGATGGCGACGCGCCCCGCCGCTAGACAGGGGGGCTTCGATATCGACATGGGCAACGATGGCGATCCTCTCGACGCTGAATTTACCCGCAAGCACGTAGCCTAAGCGGAGAGATTGCATGGCCGTTCAGTATGTAACGTTCGGGGTGGCGGAGAATTTGTTCGCCGCCCCGGTGCATCACGTGCGTGAGATTCTCGATCTCACTCCCATAGCCAGTCTTCCCCGTGCGCCGTCTGAACTTCTTGGAATGATCGACGTGCGAGGCAAGAGCGTGCCTGTGATCGACCTGCGGCTGCTGCTGGAAATGCCAGCAGGAAGCGACACAGCTCAGACCAGAATTATTGTCATAGACGCACGCGGAGGCGGCATTGATCGAGCGATCGGCCTTAAGACAGATCGCGTGCTTGAGGTGACGCAACTCGACGATGAGATACTAGAAGCACCACCTGCTTACAGCGGTGATTGGAACGAGGGGGCCATCGAAGGGATAGGTCGGCGCCAGGGCGCATTCGTCACCGTCCTGAACGTGGAACGCCTATTTGCCGGGTTCGACGTCAGTCACCTCACTGGCGAGACGGCATAATCAAATCGGAAATGACCATGACGCAAGCCGCGAGTAAACAGACTCACGCACCAAGGACCGGCATTGGCTTCGAGCGGATATCCGATTTGATAGGGGCGACGGTCGGCATAAAGCTGCCGTCACAAAAAAAGCTTATGGTCGAAAGCCGTTTGCGCAAACGATACGTGTCGATCGGGATGGATAATTTCGAGGACTATTGCGCATTTGTCTTTGATGAAGGCGGCCTCGACGACGAACTCGTTCATATCATAGATGCGATCACCACCAACAAGACCGACTTTTTCCGTGAGCGCGACCATCTTGACCTTCTCGCCGATCAACTTGTCCGCGAGATTATCAAGGCGCGTCAGGAAAATTCGCCGCTCATCAAGATTTGGAGCGCGGCTAGTTCCAACGGTGCGGAAGTCTGGTCGATAGCAATGGTGCTGGAAGAGCTACTTAGCCACGGCGCGGATTTTACCTACTCCCTTCTGGGCACTGATATTTCCACCGCTGTCCTTGCTAAAGCACGACAGGCAATCTACCCGGCAGAAGCTGTCGAACCGGTGCCAGAGCGGCTTGCGGGACGCTATCTTCTCTGGGGTCGCGCCTCTAGTCAGCACCGACAGCAGGTCCGCATAGTGCCCGAGTTGCGACGCCGCGCGCGATTTGAGCGTCTCAACCTCATGGACCGAGACTACCCTTACGATCGTGATGTCGACGTGATCTTTCTGCGCAATGTGCTGATTTATTTCGATAAAGATGATCAAGAGGCGGTGATTTCAAGGCTCGTTTCCCACATCCGCCGACACGGTTACCTCATTGTCGGCCATTCCGAATCCATGGTTGTCAACGATGGTCGCCTTCATCAGATCGGGCCGGCCATTTTTCAGAAAGTCTGATCATGCCAACCGTCAAAACAGGAATTGGAAAAGTTCGCGTCCTCGTAGTGGATGACTCAGCAGCAGTCCGCACCACGCTCGCCAATATCCTGGCCGGAGACCGCGACATTGAAGTCATGGGAACCGCAGCCGACCCTTACTCCGCAGCAGAAAAGATTCGTCAGAGCGTGCCCGACGTCATCTTCCTCGACATAGAGATGCCGAAGATGGACGGGCTGACCTTTCTGCGCAAACTCATGGCGCAGCACCCCATCCCGGTAGTTATCTGCTCGGGCCTGACCGGCGAAGGTTCGGACGAGCTTATGCAGGCATTTGCTATCGGGGCAGTAGACGTCATCACCAAACCGAGGGTGGATACAGCTGCTTTTTTGAATGAGTCTGCTATGCTGATCCGAGATGTGGCGAAGGCCGCATCGCAGGCCCGAATACCAAAAGCGTCTGGTCGACTGCCCCCCCCCGTTAAACAGCTGGTAAGTCGCCCTGTTGAGGCGAAGCTTCTAGCCGACGTAATTATCCCCCCGTTGTCTCCTTCGCGGATTGCACAAGTGAAGGCTGGGATCCCGCTCACAGAACCGGTTATCTGTTTAGGCTCATCGACAGGGGGCACTGAAGCCTTGGCGGAAATCCTAACTGCTTTGCCCGCCGGCTCCCCGGGGGTTCTAGTCGTTCAGCATATGCCAGAGAATTTCACCGCTGCATTTGCAAGACGACTAGACGGTCTTTGCGCAATGCGCGTCTCAGAGGCCCGTGACGGTGATGTCGTTCGAAGGGGCGAAGTGTTCATCGCACCGGGAAACCGGCACATGCTCCTTAAACGCTCCGGAAATCGCTACAGCTTGCGCGTAATCGATGGTCAGCACGTCTGCCGTCATCGCCCATCAGTTGACGTCCTTTTCAGATCCGCCGCGCAAACGGCCGGACCGAACCTCGTGGCAGCACTATTGACCGGAATGGGCGATGACGGCGCGCGGGGCCTTTTGGAAATTCACACGATGGGTGGAGCGACCATTGCCCAAGATGAGGCAACTTCGATCGTATTCGGGATGCCAAGAGAAGCTATCGAGCGGGGAGCCGCTCAGCGCGTGTTACCGCTCGGCAAGATCGCCGACGCTTTGATCGCATCTTCGTCGCATTCCGGCGGGAGAGAAATAGCATGATTGCCGTGGAGCGGCCTGAGCTAGCAAGCCGAGATGATAAGATGTTGTGCGATCGGCTCCTTTCCATCGCCAAAGATATCGAGAAGGGCTTCGTCCAGGTGGGCTCCAAACTAGAACAGGCGATCAGTTTGATGACCGACACCGAAACCGCTGCCAACGACTACATCGCGGCGACGAAGGACGACTTTCTCGAGGCCATCGACAACACTGTTGAAACACTTCGTATCGAGGTTTCAGCGCTCCGCGGTTCTATCGAAGAACAGAATACTTGGGTCGCCGATGTTGCAAGTGAGATAAGCAATCTGGCCGAGCCACTCTCTGAACTCGCCAATGCCGTTGCCATGATCAGAGCGGTAGCGATGAACGCGCGAATTGCTGCAGCACAGATCACGAATGCATCAAGCGTTGAAGTAAAGGTGTTCGCCGATGAAGCTTTTGCGATTGCCGCTGAGGCCATCGCGGTCACTGCGGTGCTGACCTCCGAGCAACGTGAACTTCATCAACATATCCTTCAGCTTGTTGAAAGACATCGCGAGATAGCCTCCGCAATCGAGAATGAAGTGGAATGCACGTCCGGTGATCTAAGTTCAGCACTCACGCAATTCCAACGTGCGCGCGCAAGCTACCGTCAGAGCCTTGACCAGGTAACATCGATCAGCCGCGAAGCAAGCAGCGATCTAGTCGACATTATGCTGTCACAGCAGGCGGGGGATAATGCCCGACAGCGTATCGAGCACGCCGTCGACGCTATCATTCGGGCACCCGAACACATTCGGGAATATGTAATGGCACTAGCCGCGACCCAACTCGACGCAGCCAAAACCAATCTCTCGCTTGATGCATCAAACGTGCGGAGCTCTATCCTAGCCTTGTCGAACAAGCTGGCAAGTCAATTTGATACGGCTCGCGGAGGTCTGGTCGATACGGACCGCGGCTCCGGGATTGCGGAGCTGGGCACCAGTATTGGCGCAATTTTCAAGACCTTGAACACGCTGGATGCCCAGCGGCAGGCTGTAGCGGCGCTAGCCGGCGTCATTGGGGATCGAATTAACTTACTTCAGTCGAACACCGAAACGGTCAGATCGCTGGAGTTCGCGATGCGACTGGTAAGCTTCAACACAGCGATAGCCTGTTCAAAACTAGGCAGCGAAGGACACGCGCTTTCCACAATCGCTTCACAATTGCGCTCCCTTTTTATGGAAATGATGACCCAATCGAGCCGGGTGATCCCAATTCTAGATGAAGTCGGACGGTTGGCGACAATTGCGTTTAGTGCGAGCAGGATTGGCTCCAGTTCAGGTTTGAACGCGATCATTGACAAAACTCAACAAGCTTTAACCGACGCTCATTCCATCGAGAAGCAGATGCGCGCGGTGAGCATTCGGATTACCACTATAGGGATATCGGTGGGCGAAAGCGCTGAGGCGACCCGCGCCGCCCTCGCCGTTCAGGGTCGGCTCGTGTCTGACCTAAACGAGGTCATCTCGCATATGTCGCATAGCGGAGCCTGCGGCTCTGTTCCGGCCTCCCCATATTGGGATGTGTTGAGACAAGGCTACACCATGCAGGAGGAACGCGACGTCCACGATTCCTTCATGGATTTAACCTCGCGCGCCGCGTAGACATTGTTTCGCGTTCTTCCCAACATCCCTCCAATCATCCCCATCAAGCCGTCGCTATAGACAACTCTGCAGCGCGTTCGCTGCAGAGAGCTATGGAGACATTGATGGCAGCTAAGCGCTATGAGAACACCCGCCTTGCGCGATTTGTGACGAAACGCGTGCTCGAACTCCGGCACCGGAAGCTTCAGGTGCAGATCGCCCAGGAAGCAGGCTTCAACACCCCCAATATGCTAACGATGATCAAGACCGGAGCCTCCAAGCTCCCGCTTGATCGCGTTCCGTCTCTCGCCGCCGCCCTGGAATGCGACCCGGCCCTTCTGTTCAGGATGGCGCTCGAGCAGCTCGAAAGTCCGACCACCGCGTCGGCGATCGACCGCATCTTCGGCGCCGTGGTCACCGAGAACGAGCGGGATTGGCTCGAGGCGCTCCGGCAGGCGAGCGACCACTCCGATCCGCGCCTGACGACCAGGGCACGGAATTCGCTCAATGCGATTTTCGGGAAATAGCGAATTCCAGATTTAGCGAAATCGGGCTTCGGGGACGGTCTGCACATCCTGCCTCCCCGCCGCCCAGGAATGGCTGCGTCCCCGCGGGGAAAGGCTTGACCGGCGGGTCCCTCGAGCGTTGCCAATACCCTGAGAAAGTGCATCGATACAGGATAAAATCGAATCATAACAAAGAGTTAAGTGAACACTGAACTCGCACAAGCAATCTGAGCACACTAGGAAGATAGAGAGGCGACTTGATGGGCACAGTGAGTTTCAAGCGATCGACGATCCGGAAATTCATGGCGAAGCACTACCCCGGATGCCCGCCAAGCCATCGCAGGGCAATTATCTACGCAGTAGCACGACGACCGTGGACCGATGCGAGCATCGGCAAAGCCGTTGGCATCGTCGTCACCAACCATGTCAGGCACAAGATGACACTCTATGAGACCTGGATGCGTGACTACGGCTTGACCCGCGAGGAAGCTCGAGCGGCTGAGGCCAGCACTGTGAACGACATCGTGCGATCTTGGCGAGAGGCTAAGAGCCCGGCTGATGTGCCAATCACCAGGATTGTGACGGTCGTTCGAAAATCCCGAGACTAATTTCCACCCAATTTACTAATATATTATCTCTAGTATAATACTAAAAATACTTATTAAAAATAAACATAATTTCTAGTTGAATAAAATTTATAAATATCAATGACCGCCAGCTTATGATGGCGGTCATTATTTTGTAGAATCCTTATTCTAACTCACTTTTAGATTAATTAGTGATCCGTTATCTCTACAAGCACATCAATCGCCTTATCGACACATTCGGCGTTAAAGCGCAAACGCTCCACCTCTGCAACCAATAGCTTGATTGCAAACTCTATAACTTCGTCACTGGCGTAAGCACCATGGCGCTTCTTGGCATTATCAATCAGCTGCTTCATCGCTGGAGAGACGCTCATCGGCAAAACTCCTGCGCTTCAGCCGTTGGCGAATGGCCCATGTCGACGTCACCGATGAAGTCTCCGAAGTGTTCTGCCGCTGAGGATACCCGTGCCAGCTTCATACGCACCAAACGGCGATGCTGCGCCGTCGTGGCTTCTTCCAATTCGCGACGGAGGTCGCGAGCGAATGCGGACAACGTAGCCCAACGATTGTTGTCGGACATGCTGGCGAGGACGCGACGAGTGGGGAGACGGCTCATGCTACACCTGCCGTATCAATCAACGCGCGCCCAAGATCAACGAGCAAGCGCTCGTCCAGGTAACTCGAATGCTCCGGACACAAGACGCAATCCCGATACATATCGCGCCGCTTGATCTTCAAAAAATTGCTATGAGTCTTACCCTTATAAAGAAGGAGCTTGCTCCATCCCGCCCCGTCAGGATTGGCCGTAGTCTTTCCACAGCCGTGCCAAGCGCATCTGCTCGGCAAGCCGAGATATTCCTTGCTCGACATCGTTCGCACTTCGAACGCGGACGCGCGACGTTGACTGCCGTCGCCATTTCCGCTTGCGCTGCAAAGGAGTGCTCTGCCGAGTTTCGTTCTACTCTTGCTCATGGTATATTGCTTTCGGTTAGAGGATGGCAGGTAGCGCCTGCCTCGCTAGTCCTGCCGGCTCGGGTGCGGGTTCCAATCGATGCCCGGCCGGCAGTTTCCTTCCAATCAATCAGTTTTGACTTCGATGACCGGGAAGAAATGGCTTGTCCGTTTCGTCAGTGGCTTTCGCATGTATTCGAGCCGGACCCGATCGGCTTGCGAAGCTGTTTTCATCGCCTGGTCGATCTCTTGAAGCTTGTATTCGTTGATGAGCACCGACAGCTCTTGCGCTGCATCGATGAACGCGCCGACCATGCCGGTGGCGATGTTCAACGAGCTGGGTTCAATCCCGACCGCCTGCCAATCGTCCTTCGTATCTAAGTTGGGGCGATCGTTCTCTAGGTTGACGTCCACCTGAACACCGCACCAGTAGAGCGTTTCATAGAAAAGGGTCTGGTCCGCACGATCCTTAAGGAAGTCTCCGAATGACGACCGAAGGTAGGGCGCAAGCTCGTCTTCAGAAGGACGAATGGCCTCCTTCCGCTGTTCCGGCTTTTGCTTTTCCAGCTTTTTCCGTTCGCGATACCGACGTTGCTTCTCTGCATTCGACAGCGGCATGACCATCTCCAATTCATACGTAACGGTTTATATCGTTACTCGTTACCAATGTCAAGCCAGTTGACCACAATTCCTTTCATCATGGCCGGCGAATATCTCGATCGACCAATTCGACAGGAGCTCCCCTAGCCTCTCAATTATTTCACTCGCAACATCCAAGGCGCGGACAGGTTGAAGGTCCGCGCGACCCCCTCAAGGCAGTCAATCGCAGCGACATAGCCATCCGATTACCTCGGTGCATCTGATGGCAACTTCTGATATGCCGTCGCAGACCTATGACACGGAATTGTTGGCATCGAGCCGTTTAACCAAACAACGGTGCGAAACTTCATCTAGGCGGGCATCCGGCAATCTAGCCGCAACGGACACCACTTCGCTCATCACCGACGATCCTTGATTTAAAGCGCAGTCTCTTGCCAATTAACAGCTTATACGACCTCCTTGAGGTCTAGCGGTCGGGAGGTCACCCGCAATGACCCAACAATCGTTCTCGGTGATTGGCTTCGATTCCGCATGGACCGGTAAGCCGGAGGCACCAGGCGCTGTCTGCGTCATTCGCAGCAACGAGGCGGGAGAAGTCTCATTTCGCGAGCCAGAGCTCGCATCTTTCGCTCAAGCTTTGACCGGGATCGACAGCGAAAGAAGTATCTCGCGGATGTGCCTGGTCAGCATCGATCAGCCAACCATCGTCCCGAATATGACCAGTCTTCGTCCGGTGGACCGCGTAGCCGGATCCTTGATTTCATGGATTGGAGGAGGCGTTCAGCCGGCGAACCGCTCTAAGAAGGGCATGTTCGACGACGACGCGCCAATTTGGAGGTTCAAAGAAAACCTGGCCGCAATCGAAAACCCGGAACAGGCGCGGCACGCCACAGATGGCACATACGTGATGGAAGTGTTTCCGGCGCTGGCTTTGGCCGGGATCAATGCCGACTACTGCGTTAGGCTTGGCGGCCCCCGCTACAACCCGGCGCGCCGGAAGACGTTCGAAATTTCTCATTGGAAGAGCGTCGTGAACCTCGTCACGGATTTTGGCGCGCGTCTGGATGTGCATGACTTGAAGAAGTGGTGCGACGAGCAGTTGCAACTGGAGCGGCCAAGAAAGGCAGACCAAGACAAGCTCGACGCTGTGATCTGTGCTCTCATCGGGCTTCATTGGAAAATCGCTCCGCGCCACCAATCGGTGATGATCGGAGACCTGTCCACCGGCTACATGATCGCCCCAGCACTGAACGGTGTGCACGAGCGATTGAAAACGAAGGGGACAGAAACAGGAGTGGCGATTGACGGAGTATTGCCTGCTCAATGACGACAAGGTGCCAATGCAGGCGAAAATCCTATTGGAACCTCACGAATGCCTAAGCAAGCGAGGACGGAAACACGCTACCTGACAGCCTCAGCGTAGCGCCTACGCCGCGGACAACCCTTGAGTTGAATGAAAAATACTCACCTGCGCAAAGACGCCATTAGCTCTCCAATCGACTAGCAGCGTCCACCACTACTCGTCCGTCGTCAGCTCGCGCGAACGATGACCAACTCTAATAACCCGCTCTTATTCGCATGCTCAAATTCAGGGAGAGACCAAGAAAATAAGGCCAACGTAGAAGCTGATGAATTTTACTTTTTACTCTAATGAGAGGACTGGTAAGCCATTAAATCATTGACACATTTAATGATTTCGTCGGCGCTTTCACTATCATTCTTTTCAAACATCAGCCGCCACGAATAGTCTAAATTTTTCAACAAGTAAGCATCGCGCGCAGCAATTTCTCTGTAGAGCATTGCTGCGGTAGCCATTGCACCAACTGCCTCATCAGGCGGAGTATCATTCTCTGCGCCCATAATACTGGAGCAAACATTCTGAATAACAATTTCCTTGCGCGCACCGATCTTACCTCTGGATGTGTCTGTTCCTGAATAGGCATATCGAAAAAGCATATGAGTGCACTGTATGCCTGCCAGGAGGAGCGATACTTTCATTTTCAAATTCAGCGATTCTACAGAAAACTCCGCACCTATCGATTTCTCTGCAAGTTTGCGTGTCACTACTGTCGCATAGATCCAAATTTGGTTCTCAGTCGGCACTCCTGCAATGGACAGATTTTCTCTCTCAAAGAATGAGTCCATATTCGCCTGATAAATGGCAACATCTAATAGTTGCGCCCCATGAACCGCCTTGTTCCGCTTACTCCGGAATAATCCAAACATGCTAGCTCCTCTTTTCTACGCGCTAACATTTCGCCTACGTAGTCTGTCAAGAGGAAGCCCGCCACAATCCCGGCGCACCCGACAGGCTTCGAACTTGCGCCCTCTGCACGAGGAGGCTGACGCCGACCCGTCTCGCAAATTGCGCATTGAAGCTCCCCCTGCGGTTGGGCCGAGAACCCGCACATGTGATTTGTCGCGGATGCGGGCGTGGGCTGTCCCTCCCACCCCGACGGCAGGCACCCGTAGCTCAGCTGGATAGAGCGCTACCCTCCGAAGCGTCCCCGGCCCAATTTCACTGCCGGCCGGCACTCCTTGCCCGCCTTGTTTCTTCCTGAATTGATCCTCTTGGACTGACGGGCCTGGCACGAAACCGCCACTCTTTCGACAGTAGGGCGTTGCTCCCGTATCAATCCGACGAAGGAAGTATTGGCTTGTTCGCATCGTGCGGACCGGGCACCAAGCCCGAGGAATCGACAGAGCTGGCGCCGGACACATGCTTTTCCTGGTCGTCGAAGAAAATGTGCGCACGAGTTGCTGCAAGGATTGAAGCTTTGTCGTGCGTGCCGACAAAATGAGCCTCGTCTGCCGGAGCGCCCCATGCTCGAAGCGTATGAATTACACGTTCATGAGCCGGCGCATTTCGCGCTGTGACGATAGAGATCCGGACGCGACTGGTCCCATCCGATCTCATGAAGCGCTGTCGCAAGGCGGACAGTTTCGGAAAGAACGTGCGGCTAAAAGGCCCCCGGCCGGAAGTCCATCGTCAGCATAGATGCCGAACAGCATCCGTATTTTTATTCCGATTGCTCTAGCCGCCCGTTTTTGAAGTCGCGTCATCAGAATCGGAAGCTCGCTCCTCGTTATCGCCGGGAACTTCGCCATAACTGCCAGTCAGAGACAATAACTCTAGCACTTCGGTATCCAGATAGGTTCCAAGTCCTGGATCGAGCATGGGCTTTGGCGAGTTTTCCATCCAGCTCTTTGCTATCCCGTCTGAGCCCTTTCGCTTACCTTTTTGGAAAATATCGCGGTAACGATATGGCGATATTCCGATGAACGGCACGAACGAAACACGATCTGAGCTCTCGCTTTCAATCGAAAGCTCGTAACCGTGTAGTTCGTGTGCCTTACTCTTCGGATAGGGTTCGATGTAGACGACCCGCCTAATACCACATGCTATGATATGTTTCGTGCAGTTGTGACAAGGAAACGTCGTGCAGAAGAGCGTTGCATTGCGCACGCTCCTGCCGATTCGAGCTGCGTCGCAGATCGCACACATTTCAGCATGCACCACTCTACCATACTCAGTAAGGTCCATAATGGCAGCGTCCGCCAAAGGGCCTTTTTGCACGGTGTGCAATCTGGCGTCTTTTTTCTTGGCGGTCAGGTGGTCGAGTATTTCATCGATTGTGCCAATATCGATACATGTTGAAGCGAGCATATCAGCATCGTGAAGTCGCTCCACGACATCTTTGAGAATTTGACGTTTGAGAAGCTCATTGGGATCATGCCCTACTTTGACGTCGCGATAGTCCGGTTGCTCTTGATCCCAATAGGTGCCACCAAATGCCTTTGGCACTTCGTTACACCCTTGCGAGATCACTTCTCCTTCAGTTGAGAAAATTGCTGCACCGACCTGGCGTGAGAGATCGGCCGACCGTAGCGATGCTGATTTCGCGGCATACATCCCGTATTCGTCTTTTGTGGGTGAGACATCGGCCTTGCCGAAAAAGCCTTTGATGAAACGACCCAAGCTTTGGTCCAGATCCTGACGCGTGTTACCATCAACAAATACGTCGGCCAGATGGAAAGTGTCACGAATGTGCTGACCATTCACGTCCTCTTCATCAGCATCTCGATCGAGTATCTCGTGCGCCCAATATTTGATGTCGGCGTTTGAGCTGCGGGTCGATGTCGAACGGCGAATCTTCTCGAAGACCCGATTAAATCGTTCTTCAATGGCTGTGTAGGCTGAGATCAGAACGAACTGCTTTCCGTAAACGCGCCGTAGGCGAATGACCTCTTCGGGGCGCTTAAGCTGCCGGATCACGTATCCTGTTTTAGCGGCAGGTGCGTTGATCGATCCGGTCTTCTCTTTTCGGAACCGTTGTATGGCGTCGATTGCAACTAGCGCCATCGTGGAAGGGCCGTCATACTTACGGCATAACGCAGTCGCATAGTCCATCTTGTGGGCAATCTGGTCATTATACGCGGTGGATTTTGGCGCAGCGATATCCGCCGAATATTCCAACATCTCCCGCGTTAACTTCACATTAACCGCCTCATAGCCTACTGACTGTAGCGATTGGGCGAGGCTATCTGCTAACGCATCCAAGTCTACGCCGAGGGGACCGGCTAACCCAAAAACAAGCTCTGGAAACTCTATGAGACGCGGAGATTCAACCATCTTTGGAACATATTCTGAATTGGTCGATTCCACTAGGCACAATGAATCGAAACTGCTTAGAGTGGATTATACCGATTCGATTCAAACAGGGAGGCCATGCTCATGAACGAAAGACTCTCGTTCCGGGAAGAGCAAGTGCAGGCGTTTCGAGCGGCTGCTGAAAAATTATCCGAACGGTTGAGCTATGCCTTCTCATTCGATCAGGAGAAGCTTCGTGAATTCGAGACTGGGCGCCGTGAACCCGATCGAACACGAGAAACCGGAGCAGTGACCGCTGCATGAAGCGGCTCTAAATAGAGTATTGCCTTATTTAGGCAGCACTCTTATGCCGATTCACCGAGATGGAAATCCTTGCCCCGTCTGCATCCACTTCACCCCGCAGACGTCACCCAGGTGCGTCTCAGCGTCTTCCGGCACATCTTGATCACACTGGACTCCGGAAACCTCCTTGGCGGCTTCTGAGGGGCATCCTACTCGTCAGAGGCACAAAACAAGGAGGTGCTTCATGGCGACGATCCGACGGCTCAGAGGCAAATAGCAAGCCCAATTCAGACGTAAAGGAATTCTCCCGCGTGCCAAGGGCTTTGAGACCAAGGCAGACGCCGAGAAGTGAGCGCGCAATCTGGAAGCCAAGCTCGACCGCAGCGGAACACCGCAGGATACACGCCTCCCTGAGCGCATGAAGGTGAGAGAGCTGCTGGATCGCTACCTGCGTGAGATCACACCGCACAAAGGCAGCGCCAGCACCGAGGGCTATCGCATCAAGGCGCTCATGAAGCGTGAAATCGCCTACCGGACGCTTGCCATGCGGCTATCTGCGGACGTCGCATGATACCGTGATGCTCGTCTCCACATCTAGCGTCTTCCGCGAACTCAACGCAGGCGCATGCTATCAACGGTGCACGCAACGGTGCATGTAAAGAGTGGGGCGTGCATTTGGTGAGAAACCCCGTCCAGATGATCCGTCGCGCCCTACCTCTCCTTGCGGATCCTGCACGTCCTAGACGCGAAATGTAAGCGGCTTCTTCCCGGTCTTTGCTACGGAGTATGTCGCTTCTTTCGCCCGCTTGCGCGCTTCCCGTTTATTTCGCGCGTCCCGCTGCCGCTTGTAGTCGGCGCGCTCTTCATCCGACATCATTGAGAGATCGTTATATTCGCGCACCGCCCGACCTTGCGCCGCAGCCTGCTCGTGATACTTCGCCTTCTTTCGCTCACTATCCTTACGACGCAAGAACTCAAAAACCTCCTCGCCTTCTTTCGACCGAGCCGTCGAGGGCACATACGGCCGGACTGTTTTCCCCTCGGCAGCCTTTTCTGCCCTGTAAGCTTCTCGAGCCTGCCGGTTTTCGATTTCTCTAATTCGCACCCAGTCAGCCCAGCTCCGGTATTTCACTCGCCACTTCGCGATTGCGGACTTCATTCGGTCCGCGCGTTCAGCGAAGGCATCTTCGTTGCAAGTAGCATCCATCGGGCACTCCAGTCATTTGCAATCACGAATGAGGGACCGGATGAACAATGGCCCCTCAGTTCGGAATATAGCAACCGAACGACCGGGAAGCGTTTTTTTCCGAAAAAATTTTTAGAAGACCCGGAATATGTTTCAGAACCGGGAGCGTCCGGTTTTTCTCCATTTTCCCGCTTATATAGTTTATAGAGAAGAATATACGTATATAACGGGAAAATGGAGAAAAACAGGACATCTCCGGTTTTCAGAGTTTCTTCAGACTAACTGAGGGCACCCTCTCCGGCTAAACCGAAACTTTCGCGGCCGACAAAGCCGCCCGAATTAACAAAAGCCGTTCCGGCGCTCGAATGGAGAATTCCGCCAAAGAGACTCACTGGTGCACGTTGTGTGTTTTTGTGATCTCCGGACAGCGCTCGGCTTGCGAACGCTCGTCAGGAGTCAACCTCGAGCGAAATAGAGCCCATCCATACGCAGTCAGACGAGCGCTCCACCCTTCCGGATACAAATTGGTCTCCGAAACGTCGTTTCGCGATCCTAGGGCACCGACTTGTGATCATCGAGCCATTTCACCAATCCGCGCTGCAATTCCTCACGGACTTTCGACGGTCTTCCCTTCGACAAAGCCATTCCCAAAGAGGCGTCGTGGGGCGTATGGATGCCCATCTCATGGAGCACCTCACCCTGTCCAAGGCCTCGATTAGCCATTAGGTGCTCGATCCGAGCCTTGATCTGAGGGAGCAAACGACCATCCGGCCCGACGATTGAACTGACGGACGCGAAGCTTGGCATGCGCTTACTCGGCCCCATAGCCGCCGCAGCCCCGATCCATTTGCGAAACTCCGCCTGCTCCGCCGGAGTAGCCTTTAACCAGGCGGCCTTCAAGGTGTTTAAAGGCTTCGTTGGCTGACGTAGACCTGCCGCGATGAGCGCTTGCCTCGGCGATCGAAACTTCCCGGCCTTCAAGTCAGCGAAGATAGTCGGGTGCGTCCGCTCCAGGAGGCCTAAGAGGTAATCATTGTCACGCTTCTGCTTTGCCACGATGGGACCTTCCACTTAGCCCCTGAAAAGTAGACATGTCTACGTCGCGCCGACAAATCTCAGAACCCTGTAGACATGTCTACTGTTGAAGTTATCGACATTCGTTGCCGGCGAGAGCATCGTGCTTAACGAAGGATCAATCCATGTCAAGCCGCCCATCCTTTTCAAGGTAAACCCGGCATCCGTCCCGGCCCTATTCGAACCCACGGTGCCTCTTCTCCAGTGATCTCGAGCAAAGCAACACCGATCGCCTCGTGCAGCGCCAGAAGGCCGCGGTAATGGCGATCCTGAGGCGTCAGGTATCTCAGCGTGTCGGTAACCTGATCGTGCGCTCTATGTGCCTCTGAGAGCAGTCTTGCGATCTCGCGATCCCTGAGTTCGGGCCTGCGCTTATGTCGTTGTGTCATCGGCAACTCCCACCGTTGGAATCACCGTCCCCGTCTGAACCTATGAATGCCCGGAAGTCAGTCGTCAACGTCCCGCAGTCGATCGCGCAAGGTCACATGCTTCCATATGAGCGATGTCGAGCAGGTAACGCAGCATCGCCCCGCGCTCGCCAAGCTTACGGTCGACCTCACCTGCCAGCACGCGCAGGATCTCAGCGAACCTTTCGGCTTCGCTTCTCTTGTCGCTTTCCATGACATACCCCCGGTTATGACGCGACATAACGAAATATACACGTAAAGCGCGAATACTTCCAGAAATCTCGATCAGAGCGCGTCCAGCACCACTAGCCCGTCGTCGGGCAGCGGCCGCTGCAGATCCTTGGCTTCGCTCCATGGCGCATTGAGCCAGGTGTCGATCTCGTCGGTCGTGGTCAGGATCACCGGCATGGCCTTCTTGTGGATCGGCTCGACCACGGCGTTCGGCTCGGTCGTCAGGAAGGCGAAGATATCGGCCTCGACCTCCCCTTCCTTGAGCTTGCGCACACTGGTCCAGCGCGTCCAGATGCCAGCAAAGACGAAGAGCGGTCGGCTTTCGTCGATCGCGAACCAGTGCAGCGGCAGCTTGCCGTCCGGGCCGCGCTTGGAACCGTATTCGGAAAACTCCGTCGCCGGCACCACGCACCGGCTTTCCTCACCCAGCCAGCGGCGCCAGTGCGACGAGCCGACATTGCGGACGTTCGTCACGCCTGAATCTGTTCTTTTGCCCTCGAGGAATTTCGGTGGCGTCGGCATGCCCCAGCGAGCATTGACCAGCTCACGCTCGCCGGAGTTGACGCGCACGATCGGTGCGGCATAATCCGGATAGACCTTCCCCGGCTCCATATTGCCAACCCTGCTCGTCATCGCTCGCGTAAAATCGAGGATGGCCTGCGGGCCTTTGGTGATATTGTAGAGGTTGCACATGTCGGGAGAGTAGATGCGAACTTCACCTCTCGCAATTAACCTGTAAGGTTAGCTGGCCTTTGGCTGATCAAGGTGAACTAGCTCCTCAGAGGCGAAGAAGATAGAGTTTTGCGGGAACTGATGTGGGAGCGGATTTTGGACCACCCGGCTGGGGAATTTCCGACGGTATGACGGAATCCACTAAATCCATGAAGAAGTTTGGCGGTCTATTGACTAGGCTTAAGCAAGGGAAAACATTTGGTTCAAATGCTCTTTATGCAAACCCCGTAAGCGGCGCAGCATTTAGCTCGGCCCTCACCTGACGCCAATTTGGCATATAGTGGTCGAGAACCTTGATGAACTTGTCGTCATGTCGCGGTGAAATGAAATGGGCAACCTCGTGCAAGATGACGTAGTCGATCGCTGCAACGTCCTTGCGGGCAAGCTCGAGGTTTAGCCAGATCGTTCCTCGTTCGGGATTGCAGCTACCCCATTTTGTCTTCATGCGCCTTATGCCCCATCGACTTGGCGTTACCCCCAGCCGCCCGGCCCATTTTTCAACGCGCGGCGCAGCAACTCTCCGAAGTTCGGCGCGGTGCCAATCTTCCATCCACCTTCGGCGATCATTTTCGTCGCTGCCAGATGGCACAGAAAGCTCGATGCGATCGTTTCCGGCTAGAGAGATTTGATGGCTCCGGCTTTGCGAGATAGACACTGACAGACGCTTGGCTCGTCCGAAAACGAAGTGCGTTTCGCCAGATACAAACGACCTCGCTGGCTGTCGTTCCTGTCGCGCGAACTGAGCCTGCTTTCTCCTGATCCACGGCATGCGAGTCAGAACAGCAATTCTGATGGCATCTAAGCTCAACGCTAAGGGAGCAGCCACCCTGACGTTGCCGGCTGGCGGATAAACCCCGATGTGCAGATTTTTTATCCGCTTTCTACGGATCTCGACACTAGCGCCGGCTATGTCGAACAGCTCAATATTCATTATGGTTCTTCAACAGCTCAAATATGGCATCCACCAGCACTTGGTCTGGGAGTATGCCTTCGAGGCTACGCCGGACCTTTCTTTCCTTCATCGGGTTTCCGCGCCAGCCGTGTGGTGCAACGTCTCGAACTGTCTTATCAACGGCAAGCGTCAGTTGTTCATCATTGCCCAGATTGTCAAAGAGGGCCTTGAGTCCTGGCGATGAGATGGCAGCTGGGTAGTCCTTGTCATGGCCGCTTTTAGAGGCCCTGACAAGCTCCGCGATTCTTTCGAGATACTCAGCATATTCAATCGCATCCTGTCGCCGCTGCTCGACCAAGTCCTCTAGCAACTCAGACATTCGCTCGTAGAAGCGCGGGTTCACCGGTGTTTCGTCAATTATGAGCCTGCGAACATTGTTCTCAATCGCCTCTGCCGCGTTTTCACGTCGACCGCGTAGAGGACTGGGCAATTCGTTTTCCGCTTCGGCACCCCTGCTTGCGACCAGATCGATCAGACTTATATCATCGAGGTGCGAGATGGTTTCGGAATCCTCGGCACGTATGTAATTATCAATCAGGTGTCGCATTGCCGGCTCATAGAGCTTCATATCGATAGCATCGCCGCTATGAAGACGGACAGCATCCCTTATGCTGATGGCCCTCTCTGCCTCCTTGCGGTGCTCGGCCATCTCAAGCTCGTTTAATCCAGAGCCCTCGGGCTCTGCCGCCACGTTGGCATACGCGCGTGCGTAACGTCCTGCGATCTTATAGAGAGCTTGCCGACGGCGCGCTTTTTCCTCGGAATCAGGATCATCCTCTATCCCTTGGGGACTAGAGAAGTAGCGGAAGATTGCCTCATCGTCTTTCGGCGGCTCGACAGCATCAATAAGTGCCAGCCAGGCGTCTGCTGCAGCACTTAGGTCCTCGTCGGCTTGCTCAAACCGATTGCTGATCAGCCCCTCGACATCTTCCTTGTCGAAAGCATCGAATGCTTCAGAAGTGTAATCCTCAACCGCTGTCTCAATGTTTCTGAACAGGTCCTTGTAGTCGACGATATAGCCGAAATCCTTATCGTCGCCGTCAAGCCTGTTGACCCGGCAGATCGCCTGGAACAGACCGTGGTCACGCATCTGCTTGTCGATGAAAATGTAAGTCGCAGTCGGTGCATCAAATCCGGTGAGCAGCCTGCTGACGACGATCAGCAGCTTCATGCGACCGGGTTCTCTTTTGAATTGCCGCAGCGCTTCTTCCTCGTAGTCCTCCTCCGAGGTTTCGCCCAGGAGGTTCGTGTAGACCCGATGGACATACTGCTTTTCGGTTTCCCCCATACCGGTTTCCTCGCCGGTGATCTCCGGTGCAGCTCGATTGTAGGAGGTCACGATCGCGCACTTATCCGCCAGCAGAGAGCCCGAATTTCGAAAGATCTCAAAGAACCTGCAGGCTTCGGCAATGGAACCTGCAACCAGCATCGCGTTGCCGGTGCCAGCTTTCAGCCTCGGCTTGAGCTCCATGTCCATGATGATGTCATTGGCGATCTGCTCGAGACGATCCCGGCTGGACAGCACACGTTGGAGAGTCCCCCATCGCTGTTTGAGGGATGCCTTAGCGACCGGAGTGAGACCCTGGGTCTTGGCATCAAACCAAGCGTCGATCTTGCCTGGTGCGCTGATCCGTTGATCTATGTCCCTTGCCTCGTAGCGCAAATCAAGCACCACGCCATCCTCTACCGCCTCGTCGAACCGATATGGCTTGCCGATATATGGACCGAACGTTTCCAGCGACGTTCCCTTGTCAGACCGCAGCAGTGGCGTTCCTGTGAAACCGATGAACATTGCCTCTGGCAACACTTGGCGCATCGCCCTGGCGAGCTTGCCAGACTGCGTGCGGTGTGCTTCGTCGATGAAGACGAAGAACTCGCCCTTGGGTGCACCGATATTGGCGCTCTGCATGTCGGAGATGAGGCTTTCCAGCTCTCCTTCTTCCTTCTTTCCGAACTTGTGGACGAGCGAGCAGATGACGCGATCCGTTGGATCAGCGAGCGCCGCCATCAGGTCATTACCTGACCGCGCACGCCGCACCTTGTCGCCGGTATTGCCGAAAACATCCTCGATCTGACTGTCCAGTTCCTTGCGGTCAGTGACCACGAGGATCCGGCCGTCAGGAAACGTTTCCCGAATCCAGCGCGCCAGCATAACCATGATCAGACTTTTGCCCGAGCCCTGCGTCTGCCAAATGATGCCGCCCTGATGGACGCGCACGCGGTCCTGTGCGGCCTTCACACCAAAATACTGGTTGGGGCGAGCGATCTTCTTGATGCCTGCGTCGAACAGGGTGAAATCGTGGATCAGCTCCAGAAACCGCGTGGGGGACATCATCTGTGTCACGTCCCGATCGAGCCGGGCAGAGATCTCACTCTCCTCCTTCCAGGTCAGCCAGTAGGGTTGCGGAGTCTGGATCGGGGCGTAGCGCAGCCCTTCGCTGTCGTTGCCGGCAAAGGTGATCTGCACGGTGGTGAAGAAGTGCCGGATGAAGTCAGGGCGCTGGTTATCGAGCGTCTGGCGGATGCCTTCACCTACTCCCACGGTAGATTTTTTCAGCTCGACAACGCCAAGCGCGATGCCGTTAACGTAGAGCACAAGATCGGGCCGCTTGTTATAGGCTTTGGCATCTTTGCCTTTGACAGCGACTTCTTCGGCGACGCCCAAGTCGTTTGCAGAGGGATTAGACCAGTCGACAAGGCGGACGGTGATGGGGGCCTCGCCAGGGCCGGGTGCGATGGCGACCCCATAGCGGAGCATGTCGTAGAAACTCTGGTTGGCCTCATAGAGCTTGGTGCCCTCCATCCGCGCCTCGCGTTCAAGGCGGGCAATGGCCTGAGTGATGACCTCGGGCGCGTAGCCGCGCGCCTCTAGCCAAGGTCGGAGCAGGGAGGGCTCGATATTGGCGTTCTCTTTGCCGGTTTTCTCAGGGCGCTTGTGCCAGTCCCCGAGGTAGCGCCAGCCGAGGCCACCAGTTGCGCCGGATTTGCCCCCGCAGAGCAGGTCGATGACCCGATTCTGGGCCTTGCGTTCCGCCTCGCCGATCTTGCTCATAGGGCACTCCGTTCTGGAAAAAGTCACTTATGGGGAAATGTCGTCAGACCAGCCTGATCCGCCCGGTCAAAAGGTTTTGCATCATGCCCTCCTTCACCTGCCGCGCCTTTTCCAGGCGGGTTTCGTGGGCTTGGATCTCGGCATCCATGTCGTTCAGGACACCGGCAATTGCCTGCTGCTCATCGGTGTCATCCGGAATGATCAAGGTCATACCTGCGAGCTGCTGGCCGTTGATGCCCGGCTGCCCACTTCGCGCAGAGTTTTCCCCGATCCATGCCCAGTAGGCAGCTGTCTGCATGAACTGAAACAGATAGCTGGAGACAATTTCGGTTGTCGCAGGGGCCAATTTGATTAGGAAACCTGCGTAGACCGTTCGCTCCCTCGGGCCAGTATAGTGGTGTGACTTGCCAGTGCTTGCCCCGGTTCGGGCGACGACGATTTCGTCGGGCTCAAGAAAATAATGTGCGGCAGCGGGGTGCAAGACTTCCGCACGTCCGTCTTGGCGCAATTGACCATACTC
This sequence comes from uncultured Hoeflea sp., assembly GCA_964511625.1. GTDB lineage: Bacteria > Pseudomonadota > Alphaproteobacteria > Rhizobiales > Rhizobiaceae > Pseudohoeflea. The sequence continues at coordinate 211,073 of CAZEJG010000002.1, read as the reverse complement.
GTCGATGTCAGTGATACGCAGATAGTCATATCCACCTGATCCAAGAGCGCAGGCGGCTGAATTGATCCCATACGAAGGCGCGGTCTTTAGCAATTTTCGAAGTTTGGTTTTGATCCACTTTCCCGAGAACCTTGGAAGGCGGCGCCTGGCGGTCATGAGGTCCTCCATCGCGCCCTGTTTGATGAGCCGCTTCTTGGCGATCAGCCGCTCCAGTCCATCGATCAGCGCATCCGCATCCGAAAGCGCTTCGGCGATGGCTTCTTGTTCCTTCAACGGAGGAACGAGGATCTGCATGTTCTCGAACGTCGGCATATAGATGGTGTTGTGGGTGCTGCCTGCCATCAGGCGGTCCCATTCGACTACCATGCCTCGAAATAGGTGAGCGAGGTATCTGTTGTCGAGGCGGGGCCCGCAGACGTAGCACGCAAAGTCTTGGCTCGTTGCCATCTCACGCCCAAGCACAGCGACCTTGCCGATTGTCGCGGTTCGCGACAAAGCGACTGTGCCTTCAGGTAGCAATCTTGCCGACGAATTTGCCAATCCAAGAGCGGATACGGTCATCTTCGTGTTATGCAGCGTCTTGCCTTCGATGGTCTTCGAGTCGTGCAGCGATAGCCAAGGAATGTCCCCATCCCAGTAATCAGGGCGGTTGCGGCTGGGTGTGTGGCCGCTCTCCAGCCGTGCGATGTCGCACAGCCTCTCAAGTGTCCAGCCTTTTGGCTCTAGGTCTGGTGTTGGGTGAATGCGCCCGATGTGCCACCGTGAAACGAGATCACTGACCGAATTCATGCCGAGATGCCCATCGCAGTAAGATGCGCAGAAACCCGAGCCTCCAAGGTTGCTATTTGGTCTGAAACTTCGGGCAATGTATGCCCATACCGCTCCGTGAGCACTCGCACCCTGGCGGTCATCTGCTCGGTTCGCGCCTCGATCTCGGCTTCGATCAGCTCGGCGATGTCGGTCAGCCATTTGTCATCCACAACAAGCGCGCGGATCTCTTCCTCGGTCAGTTCGGGGTATTTCTTCAGCGTGGCCTCGGTCAGCGCCTCCTCGGCTTCCTTGGCGGCCTTCTTGGCTGCCGTCTCGGCCGTCATCAGTTTGGCCACTTGTTTCAGCAGCTTCGCCTCTTCCGGCTCAGCCTCGCCCGATTTCTGGCGCGCCTTCACGGAGGCTGCAGTCAGCTTGCCTGCTTCGGTCAGGGCATCGGCCAGTAGCCCGCCCTCAACTCCGTGTTCCTCGACCAGTTCCTCGATCACGCGACCCAGCCTCTCGGCGTTGGCCTGCGCGTCCTCTAGCGCCTCTTGCAGAGCTGGGAAGAAGCGCGCGACGATCAGACGGGGTGGAAGCACATCGGCCACCAACCGCACCTTGTTCACGGTCAGGTCTGCCTCTTCCAGCCATTTGACCTTGCCATTGTCATCGGTCTCTTTCCGTGCCTCGCGCAGTTCCTTCGCAGCCTCCCAACCGTCGTGAGCGATTATGAAGACATCGTCCTGCATGGTTTCGGCCCAGTAGGACATGAGACGTTGATAGGCCTCGTAGCGGTCGATCAGCGGGGCGTCGGCAAAGCGGGCCAGCATGTCCTCAGCGATCACATTGATCAGATTCTTGGGCGCGGCGCCCACTTGGATGCCATCCAAAAGGGGCGCGTTCTGCCCGACCCAGCCATCGAGGATGGTATGGACGCGATCACGGAAGACGCCGAATTCCGGGTGGTTGCGGATGGAGCCGCGCACCTCCTCCGGCTCGACCAGCGGGTCGGAATAGCCTGGGCGAAGGTTCGGCCCGAAGAGCGTGGCGCGGATGCCCGGCATGACATCCCAAAACTCGGCCAGCAAGTCGATGTCGCGGTTGGGAACGCCGCCCTTGAGGTGCGCCTCGATGTCCTGCAGGTCCTCGGGATCGGAGCCGTCGATATAGCGCGGGATGTTCAGATTGAAGTCGTTGCGCTTGATTTCGGCATAGGGGACGAGGCGGGAGTAGCCCGTGATCTCAGCCCGACGGGTGTAGGCATCGATAATCTTATGGATGTCACGCTCACGCAGGCGGTTCTTATTGCCGTCCTTGATGAAGCCGCGCGAGGCGTCGATCATGAAAACAGGACGGTCGGTCTGCGCCTGGGATTTGTCCAGCACGATGATCGACGCTGGAATGCCGGTGCCATAAAACAGGTTGGCCGGCAGGCCGATAATAGCCTTGATGTAGCCGCGCTTGAGGATCTTCTCCCGTAGTTCGGCTTCCTTATTGCCGCGGAAGAGCACACCATGGGGAAGGATGACCGCGCCGGAGCCAGTTGCCTTCATCGAGCCGAGGATGTGCAGCAGGAAAGCGAAGTCACCGTTCTTTTCAGGTGGCATACCTATGTCGAAACGCCCAAACCTCGTGTCGGTCGTCAACCCGGAAGCCCACGCCTTTGAAGAGAAAGGCGGGTTTGCGACGACAAAGTCAAAAGTCTCAAGCTCGGTGTCGGAGACCTTGAATTGCGGCTCGCCGATCACATCACCTTGAGTAATCTCGGCATCTTCACGCCCGTGCATGATCATGTTCATCTTCGCGAGACCGCGAGTCGTGATGTCCATTTCCTGGCCGTAGATGGTGAGGTTGACGGGCGCTGCATCTGCCGCCTTCAGCAGGAGGGACCCAGAACCGCAAGTGGGGTCATAGACAGTCTGTTTGGGACTCGCGGCCCGATTCAGACCGGCCACCGCAGCGACAACGCGCGAAACTTCTGCCGGAGTATAGAATTGGCCCTTGCTCTTGCCGGACTCAGTCGCAAAGTTGCGCATAAGATATTCATAGGCGTCGCCCAGGATATCGTCGCCATCGGCTCGGTTTTGGCTGAAGTTCAGTTCTTCCCGGCTGAAAATGTTGATCAATGCCGTCAGCGTCTTGACCATCTTGGCGCCACGACCAAACTTCTCGGCATCATTGAAGTAGGCGCGGTCTATGACGTTCTTGAGGTCATTTGCCTCAGCAATTCCGGCGATCGCTTTGTCTATGCCCTCACCGATATCCTTGGTGCCCCTCAGCTTTCTGATATCACCAAACGAACACCCTGCTGGCACCTCGATCAAAGCGTCTGTCTTACCCGCACGGTCGGAGACATATTTCACAAACAGAAGCGTGAGGATGTAATCCTTGTAGAGGGAGGCATCCATACCGCCTCTGAGCTGATCGCAGCTGTCCCAGAGCGAGCGGTAGATGTCACTTTTCTTGATTGCCAACGGGTCGACTCCCTGCTTCGTGCTTTTAACCAGCATCCATAGTGGGGCGGGTCGACCAGTCAACCATCCGGGCCTGCGAATGGGTGTCCAACACTTCAGGCGACTTTATATTCCGTAGTTCACGGCCGGGCTTCGGCTGCTGTCATTCCGCAGCGACGACGTTCGCCAATTCGGTTTCCGTTAGCCAATGGACCCACCGAGCCAGAAATTGCCGGAAGCCATTTTCCGAAATGCGAAGAAGGCGCAGGTTTAGGATTTGCGGCATCACAGTTGGACAACGCCCGTCGAGAGGATCGCACTTTGGTCGGCTGTAGTCATGGCGTGCACTAACGAAGCACAGCATTGACGCTTCACCGTATGACGTTTCTCCGTGGTCATTCAGATAAACAACGCCACCGTGTGCAAGGCCATTTCTTAGACAGCTCAGGAATGTCGCAAAATGCATTTCCTTGGCCCGGTCCTTCGCTTTCTGCGAGCTGAGTTCGCCGGCTGCATGTTTCGAAAGGCCATGCGCGACATTGAACTGTGAGACTTCTGACACATAAGACCAGTCTAACTCAGCGAACTCTGGATAAGCAGATAGCCTCTTTCCCTTGATCGCCGCCTCAATTCTATTGGTCAGACCTGCGGCCAAATGACGGTCATCGGCATAACCCTCGACGCCATCGCCTTGGCCAACGTGTTTTTGTATCCGCTCAATGGGAATCACGAGCATCGGCGTTGCCAACGCGAGAGTAAGTGTCGTCGTTAGTGCACCGCCATGACTTCTTGAAGATTCGCCGTCCTCCTGAACGACTGGCATGAGAAGCTTCAGGAGGTCATGGCAGCGCTCCGGCAATTCGGTGCTATAGGTATTTGGAAGGCCCATTGTGATCCCCTCTCTGGCGACGGCACTCTACGTCAAGAGGCGGTGCGAATGAAGTGACTTGCCCAGCTCTGCTCCAAAACGCCGATGACGAGAACCGACCATTGACGCCATTGCAAGCGAAGTCCTAGGAAAAACTGTCGAGTGCATTGGGGATGCCTTCTGGCGCCACCGAGAACCCGGCATCGACTACCGCTCCTCGCGGGAGCCTCGGACGTTGACAACATGTCAAGGTCGACGCTGAAAGCGTCAAGATTGACGGCTGCAGAGGCCAGTTTCATGACGGAAAAGTTGCACCCGTCTTATCGCCGATAAGATAAACTTGACGCTAAGTTTACACTAAGTTGACAGGAATCGCCGGATTTCGTGTTTTTTGGCGCGACGTAAAGGTTCGGGGTTTTCACATCATCACGGATCCATGCACAGCGCCGTGACGCTCGATCAATTCCCCTCTCCCCGACGAAAACGAGTAGACACCTATCCGGCAGCCCGTTGGTCAACTCGGCCCTCTTTAGTCGGAAGGGAAGATAAAGCCTTTCCGGTAATGGCTGGGATACCTATCCCGACAGAGACGGAACTGTCGCTGACAGCGTCTTCGGCGACTCCAGAAACCTCAGGCTCACCGCTCAGACCAGGGCAGTAAACTCGTCGTAACGGTCCGCAGCTGGCGCACGAGCGAACCCGGACCTCATACAGCTGGCCAGGTGCATATCTTGCTGCTGAGCGAGCCTTCATCGACCACGCTCTCCTCGAAGAGGAAAACTGCTACCGCTCCCCGACGGGCAAGCTCCGTTAAAAAAATCTTGGAAATTTCTGCTTCCCCTCTGCGCGCTTGCTATATTCAACACAACGACAAATTCAGTCGCAATCCAACAGCTTAGCCCGCCCGAGATCTCTCCGGCGGCAGAGGAGGCTTTTGTGCAAGACCCAGGCAAATCTCAGGTTTCAAGCGAGCCTGAAATCTACACACCCGCATCGCTGGCCAAGCGCTGGCAGTGCTCCGAACGCCATGTCCGAAACCTGCTCACGAGCGGCGAGCTGGAAGGTTTTCGTATCGGCACACCCTGGCGAATTCACCGAAGAACGATTGAGGAATACGAATGCGCGAATGGAAATTGCAGCAGTGTCGAGGCAGCTACTGCATCGTCTGGTATGACGAGGGTGGACGGCGACGCTACACCCTCGGAACCGCCGATCGTCGTGAAGCCGAGGCCCGCGCTCCGGCGGTCTTCGCAGAGCTTACACGCCCGCGCGGTGAAACCCTCAGAGAAATGTGGCAAGGCTATCTCTCTGACATGAGTGGACGCGCAGTTACAGAGACGATGAAATTTACCTGGCGTGCGCTGGAACCTGTATTCGGTGCCCTTGAGGCCACCGACGTTACGGTCGCTCACTGTCGCGCACATACTGAAGCACGGCGAGCTGCCGGCATCGGTGACGGGACCATTCACACAGAACTCGGACATCTGCGGATGGTGCTTCTATGGGCGGAAAAGCGAGGTCTCATCTCCAAGGCACCGCACATCGAACGTCCAGCAAAGCCGGCCCCCAAAGATGTCTGGCTCACTCGCGAGGAGGCGAACAGCCTGATCAGCGCCGCCAAGGCGCCGCACATCAAGCTTGCGATCCGGCTGATGCTTGGAACTGCGGCGCGAAACGCCGCCGCCTTGGAGCTGACCTGGGACAGGGTTGATTTCGACCGGAGCACCTTGTCCCTGCGCGATCCCAAGGATCTCACACGGCGCAAGGGTCGGGCAACTGTCCCCCTTTCTGACGGCTTGAAGGCCGCGCTGGCGGAAGCAAAGGCCGGCGCACTGACGAACCACGTCATCGAGTGGGCAGGCGCACCGGTCAAGTCGATCAAGCGCGGTCTCAAGGCCGCTGGAATTGCGATTGGCAGACCTGACGTGTCACCTCACATGCTGCGACATTCGGCGGCCGTCTGGCTGGCCGAGGACGGACATTCAATGGAAGAGATCGCCCAGTTTCTGGGACACAAGAGTTCGCGTATGACCGCCAGCGTCTACGCACGGTTCTCGCCCACGCACCTGCGAAAGCTGGCCATCTCGCTCGAGATCTAGACGCCAGCCGACCTGTGTGCAGCAAATAATATTTTGCTGCACACTTGTCACTATGTGCAGCAAAAGATAAAACGCTGCACACAGTGACAGGATTACAGCGATATGACGATCGTTTCTCACAGCCGTCCGGCCATCGTCGCCTACCAGGACTTGCTGCGACTGCACCTCGATGAGAGTGCCGCCCGCCTGATCGGGACGATAGAGGAGCGGAAGCGCAATGGGCGGGTCTATCTCTACGAAAAGTTTCGCATCGGCACCGAGATGGTCAGCCGCTATCTCGGCGAGGACAAGCCGGACCTGCGCGCCCGTCTCGAGCGTGCAGAAGAATTGAAGGCCGAAGCCGAGGATCGTCGAACGCGGATGACCCGGCTGACACGAACGCTCCGAGCAGAAGGTTTCATCGCCGCGGACCGAGATACGGGCTCCTTGCTTCTCGCTTTCGCGAGGGCCGGCGTGTTCAGGCTCGGCGGCACCCTGGTCGGCACGAGCGCCTACAGCCTGTATCAGGGGGACCTCGGCGTGCGCATGGACTATGAGGAACTCGCTCAGACGGGAGACGTTGATTTCGCGAGCTTCGAAAGGCTGTCAGTCGCTCTTGAGGACAAGGTGGACGAAAACCCTCACGACATCCTCACCTCTCTCAAATTCGATCCCGTTCCCGGTGTCAACGACCGCCAGGTGTGGAAATGGCGCCAGAGCCGCTCCGAGGCCATGGTCGAGTTCCTGACGCCAGCCTTCGGCGACGAGAGCGTCAAGCCGCTGCCGGCCTTGGGGGTAAGCGCCCAGGCGCTGAACTATCTGAATTTTCTGATCGCCGAGCCTATTCCCGCTATCGCACTCTATCGTTCCGGCGTTCTGGTTCAGATCCCACGTCCTGAACGCTTCGCGATTCACAAGCTGATTGTCGCCGACCGACGAAAGGGCGGACTGGATCAGTTCAAGGCGCGAAAGGACCGTGCCCAGGCCAAACTGCTCATCGCCATCCTGGCAGAAGACCGTCCTGACGAACTGGTCGACGCATATGAGGACGCCATGTCACGTGGACCTCGCTGGCGTGAGCGGATCGAGGCAAGCCTCAAGCGCATGCCGGAGACGGCAGAGCAAATTTCGGGTTTGACAGGATGATCCCGGCTCGGGTTAGGTCGTTGACGACCCAGGCTTCGGCCCGCGCGACCGACAACTCCACAGGAGCCGTCTGCATACGTAGTGCCCGTAAGGTTCATTGAACCTCATTCTGCGAACGAATGTGCAACATATTGCCGAAAACGGGGAAAAGTGCCGTTTTATGTAGTTCCCCTTTCCCAGTTTTCCGGTGTTTCCGGCACAGGAGCGATGTTGACATCGTAGGGGTCACAGGTTCAATCCCTGTCACGCCCACCATCCTTTTCAAAGACTTAAATCGTTTTCATCCAACTTGCGGATGCGATCCGGATTGCGGCAATCCGGAAGGTCGGACGCGCAAGCGCGTCAGTCTTCGCCATGTCTCTCCAGCCAGATCTCGGTGCAGCCGGGATCGCAGCGGATGACATGCAGCATGCCGCCGGCGACCTTGCGCCGGTCGATCTCCCGCCCGCCGGTGATGACGCTCGCTTCTGTGGCGCCGCGGGTGCGCAGATAGAAATCACCTCCCGATCCGGCCTGGATGAGAGCACGGTCCGCTCGCGCGCGAATCTCGACCTCGTTCTCCACATGGGCGCGATATCGCTCGGCTGCCTCCGAGGTGGTGACGAATTCGAGCCAGGGGAAAAGCGAACGGGCCTCGCTGAGCCAGGCGTCGAGTTCGTCGAAGAGGCCGGGCAGGCCGTCATCGTTGCGTCGCCGCCAGAAGCGCCGATCGGCATTGCGCTGATCACCCGATTCTTCACCGTCGGCGGGAACGTCGTAGACGTCGTCCGGGTGAACGAAATGCGACCAGGCGCCCATGGCGGCCACCTGGGAGAGCATGGCTAGCTTCAACCCGTCGGTTGCCACGTAGCCGAAGGTCTGACGTGGCAGGGCGAGCAAGGAGGGACGCCACGGCTCGGGCCCGAATTCACGCTGTTCGCCCAAACGATACTGACCGGCCGCGGCGACGCTGCAGACGGTCCCGATCTCGGGAAAGACCTCGGCCAGCACGGCGATATGGGACGCCTGAAACCAGTTGTTCGCGGGCACCCAGGAGCGCGGCGGTTCTGGGACATGTTCGAGCCAGATCCGGCGCGCGATCTCGAGCTTGGCGCGTAGGACGTCCGGGTCCGGCCAGTGCCCGCCGATGAGAGGTTCGTGGTTGTAGCCGTGAAACCCGATCTCATCGTCCGCTTCGATTCCGAGGCTGCGTGCAAGGCGGGCGCGGAAGTTCTCCGCTCCAGAACGCACCGCCGGGGCCTCCATGTCCGCGTCCGGCGCGGTGTCGACGTCGAAATAGTTGGCGACCGCGTAATAGGTGAAACGCAGTTCGTGCCGCCGTTTCAGGTCCAGCATGTCGCGATGCCAGATGTCGAACAGGAACCCCGTCTGGTCGACGCCGGAATATTCCGAGGCGACCGGCTCCATCACCGCATCCGAGAGCGAGGGCGGAAAATCGTCGATCTGGAAGACGGCGAAGGCGCCGATGGCGGCGACGCCAGACCGCATCGCGCACAAGACGGACTGCAACAAAAGTCCGCGCAGCACGCGCCGGTCGGCGCTCGCGGTATTCCAGAAGACGACCCGCCCCGCGCCGGAATCCCGCATCCAGACGATCGGTGTGCCCTCTCGATCCTCGGCGAGAAGGTCACAATCGGCGGGAAGACTTTCGGCGCTGACCGGAATATGGCTGTGGCGGAAATTCCAGCCGGGAATATCGCTCGTTAGCGTGGTCAGGCCCGAAAAGAGTTCGCCCTTCACCACCAGCCCCTCCGACACGTGCAGCATCGGCTTGACCTCCGGCAGGCCGAAGAGGCTTGCGAGTTTCGCATGCCAGAGCCGGCAGGCGGCGACCAGTCCGCCGCCGGACTCGACGAAAGCGCGAAGGGCGTCGAAGCGGTCCGGGCTTAGCTTGGAGAGCATCGAGGTGGAGATGACCACCGCCGAGAACGCCGCGAGCGGCGGCCACGCCCTTCCCTGAAGGAGATCGACGACAGCGAAATCGATCTTCGAAAAATCGAGGCCGGCGCACAGGCTGTTCAGGACCCGCATGCCGACGGGATCATCGCCGTGACAGAGAATGAGCACCTGCTGGAGTGGCGGCTCGGCATCCTCGTCTTCGCGCATGTCGGGCGTCCGCGACGTGTCGATTGCGCTGTGCTCCATCGTCGTTTTTCTTCCGCCTTGTCAGCGCAGTGACGTCATCGATAGTATAAGTTCGACCGCGTCAGGGACGCAGCAATGAAGACCGGCTCCAGGGTGCCGAAGATAGTTGTTTGCATTGTGGAGGCAAGCGGGTGCTGCATCAGGCGTGTGAAATCGAAGGCGCGAAGAACCAGACGCCGCCACTGCATATCCTTGTCTGCCCGGATCGACCGCTTTGGGCATTCGACAATATTGCCAACAATATTGCGCTCCACAGCGGGCGCAACCGGGTCACCAAGCTCTACATGCGCGACGTGATCGGCAACGAGCATCTGTTCTACGAGACGATCCTGCTCAAGCGCATCGACCTGTGCCACATCTTCTGGCGCGAGGACATGTTCTACCTCCTCAATCCGGTCGTCATCGCCAAGGCGGCGCGACGGATGGGCCTCGACTATGCCACGCTGGTGCGGGCGCTCAACTCCTGCGCCTTCACGAGCTCCGTCTACGACCACCTGTTCGAGAAGGAGGACGAGATCCGCGAGCGCCGTGCCTCGTTCTCGCTTCTCGACGGCTATACGGTCTCTTCGCTAAAACTCGAGAAAATCTACTCGGCTGTTCATGACATCCCCCGGCCCGACATCGTGATACCGGACGGGGTCGACACCACTCATTTCACGCCACGCGAGACCGACAGGCCCGCGGGCGGACGCAACGTCGTCGGCTGGGTGGGCAACAGCGCCTGGGGACTGGTGGCCAATTGTGAAGACGTTAAGGGATACCGGCGGATCTTCCGGCCGACCATCGAGTCGCTGAGACAACGCGGGCTGGCGATCGAGGAGAAGGTCGCCGACCCGCAGGTGCGCCGCATCCCCTTTGCCGAGATGCCCGATTTCTACCGGGACCTCGACGTCTTCCTCTGCACCTCGTCGATGGAAGGCACGCCCAATCCGGTCCTCGAAGCCATGGCGTGCGGCATACCGGTCGTCGCCACCGACGTGGGCATCGTCCCCGAAGCCTTCGGCGAACTCCAGTCGCGCTTCATCATCGCCGACGGCTCGCCGGAACGTTTCGCGGACGCGGTCACCGAACTCCTGGCCGACGCCGATCTCAGACGCCGGATCGGCATCGAGAACCGCGCCCGGGCACTCGACTGGTCATGGGAGAAGAAGACCAGCGACTGGTGGCCCTTCTGGGAGAAGGTGATCCGCCGCTCGATGGACGACCGCCATGCCATCCGCCGCGAACTCTACCTCCTCGCCGAGGGCGAGTTGCTGCACCGCTAGCGTCAGGACCGCTTTAGCAAATCGCGATGTGACACCCCCATTTGGGTAATGTCGCCCCGAAACGCTTTGCTATCTTGCCCCGGTCTGGAATTGGTAACCATATGACGAGGGCTCGGGCGATGGCATCACAGTGGACGGACATCCTGGAAGACGAGCGCTGCGGCCTCTACTTTCTCGCAGGCCTGGACGAGGCGGCAGACGCTCCCGCCCTTCTGACCGTTCACGCCGCGCGCGGCACACTCACCCAGTCGAACCGCGACTTCATCCGCGCGGCGGTCACCAACGGCGAGAATGTCGAACTTCGCATTCTCGAACATTCGGACAGGGAACTCCGCACGCCCGAAAGCCTCGAGGACTTCGCGGTCCTGTTCGATCACGACAGCATTCTCAAGGACCCCACCGGGGCGTTCTCGCGGATGGGTAGCCTGGTGGACACTGCGCGGCGCCTTCGTAATCAGGCCGGTGACGCGGTCCGGCATATTCTCTGGCAGGCCGAGGGAGCGACGCTCGTCGTGGTGACGGATCGCAGCATTGATGCGGTCCGGGCGACCGTCGAAACCGAGATCGGCAGGGCGAACAGCGTGATCAGGGCAGCGCATGTCTTGCCGAACGCCCCGGCAGGACGTTTCACGCCGGTCGACCGCCGCTCCATTGCCGCAAGACCGACACCCGTCGTGCCGGCCAGGTCCGGTCTGTTCGCACGGATGGCCGGGGCGGCCGCACTGATCGGCCTGGGTGCCATTTCAGCGGCCAACGCGGCGCCGACACCCAATGCACCCTCTCCGGACTCCGGACTGCCGGGTGACAGCGTGTCGTTCACGCCGGGTATGACAGCGCTCAGCGGCCTGACCACTCTGGGGGAAAACGCCTACGGCCGGCGCAACCACTACCAGGCGGTCGGCGGCCTGCGGCTCTATTTCGGCGAAGCGGGGAAGCTGATGGCCGCGGCCTTACGGCCGGAGGCCATCTATGACGGCCAGGCCATCAACGAATTCGGCGACCCGAGCCAGGATGATTTCGATCATCCCATGCCGCTCCGCGTCCAGTCCTCAAGTTAATCCGGATGCATTTTCCAGTTAACCGTGTTTCATTACTTGCAACAGAGGGCACCGGAGACAGAACTTAGATGACGGCACACGGTCGAGTTAAAGGCGATACGCTCGACGCAGTATTCTCCCTTCTTTCCAGCCGCAATGCAGCGCGCGCGAAACGCGAGATTCGCGAGCGGCTGCAGTCGGTTTCGGGAGTCGATACGTTCTATATTCATTGGGCGGAGTTCGAGCTTTCCGGGAAGTTCGTTCGCGGGGGGATCAGCGACGTCTCCGAACTGGCGACCGTGGTCATCACCAACAGCCAGTCGGACCAGAACATCAATCTTCTTGCCAAGCGAGCGGCGGCGGGCGGATTGACGGCAGGGCTCGTCGAGTGGGACGAAGCAAGAGGGTCCCTCCTCTGGTTCGCGCCGTTCCGCCAGCTCGACCCTGGTGGCAGCGTACGAACCCTGCTGCGGGGAATGGTCATCACAAATCCGCTGTTCGGCGAAATCGTCGACATGTTCAACGCCGGCTCGAACCTGACGACCGCGGAGAAACGTTCGCTTTTCCAACTGGTCGGCGGCCTGGAATTGCGCGAAGCGGCGCGGATCGACGGCGTGACCTACGAAACCAAGCGGTCGCTGATCAAGGTGTGCTGCGAGAAGCTCGACTGCTCGGGACAAAAGGATCTGGTGCGCAAGTTGGTGGGACAACTCACCCATCTCATGTCGGTGAGCGACACGCACTTCCAGCATGGCGACCCCGCCATCGTCTTCGCGGAAAAATACCTCAACAACGACATGACGCTGGTCGTCCGGCGCGACAACTCCGGCGGCAGCCTGCGCTATCTGGTCGGCGGGCCAAAGGACGGGCGGCCGGTCGTGCTTGTCCACGGAATGATGTTTCCGGTGATCCTGCGGGGCGTCGGAGAGTTTCTGGACCGACACAACATCCGGCTCTATGTGCCGTTGCGACCGGGATATCTCGAAGCGAAACCGCTGGCACTCCTGATGAGCGAGGAGGACATCGTCGAAAAGGCGCTCGATGAAATCATCCAGCTGATCGAGCACGAGGGCATCGGGCCTGTCACCCTGATCGGCAATTCACTCGGCGGTCCGATCGCCACCGGCTACGCGCTCGCGGCTGCCAAGAAGCACTTCTCCAGCCTCGTTCTCCTGTCGACAAATCTCGCTCGTCCGGGCACCGACTCCGACGAGGGCAGCGCATTCTACAAGGGCATGCATGAGCTGAAGTCGGATTCGATCCTCTTCAAGCTGATCTATCTCGAATACCGGAAGTTCTACTCCAACAGCAACACCTGCCGGGACATCCTCCGCACGCATTTCCGCAACAGTCCGGTCGACATCGCACTCATGGACGGCACCCATTCCGGTCGCGACGTCTACGACATGTTCGCCTCGACCTACCGGAGTTCGTTCTTCGGCATTTCGGAAGATTTCAGGCAGGTCATGGCGCGACCCTACGTGGACACGCGCACGCTTCCCATACCGCTGTCGATCATCCACGGCGAACAGGACCCGCTGACCAGCTTCGAAGAGGTGACACAGGTTTTCCCGAGCACGAAACCAGGGCTGAGATGTCTCATTCCAGGAGGCGGACACTTCGCCGCGATCACCCATGGCGATCTCACCTGGGGCGCTGTCGCCCGGGCCGCTGAATTGTCCTGAACCATCCCGCCCACGCCGCACCAAGGCCCGGTTATCCCGCTCCAAACTGCTCTGCCGCAAGGGTTTCCCCCCAATTGGGTATGGAGAGAAGAACGTTGGCCATGCGAAATCTCGCCTGACAGATTCGAATCAGCCTTTGTCTTTGGGGGACATCATGAGCCGATACCGCCGCGGAATTTCACAGAGCACCGCCTGCCTCGCGGCACTGACGGTCGCGGTCGCATTCTCGCCGGTGGGGGCCGGCGCCGCCGACAGCACGATCGAAAGCCGCATGGCGGGCGATGCCACCTACGACACCGTGCTTTACGGCGGCTTTGACTATGCGAACGGCGGATCGACCAAGGACGATTACGGAGTCGACGTCGGCTTCGTGACGGCACTCAACGGCGATATCGGCACGTCCGGCTGGGTTGTGACGGGCAACATCGGCTACGGCAACACGGACAGCATCGTCGATTCCGACACGTTCTCGACCTCGCTGCTCCTCGGTTACCTGTGGCAGATGCCCGACTACTATTTTACGCTGAGCGGCGGCGTTCACTATGTCGACAACAACGATGCGGTTCCTGGAAGCCCTACCGACGGTTCGGAGGTCGGCGTCATCGGCCAGTACGGGTTCGAGACCAGCACGGTGAACGCATTCTACGTGCAGTCCTACGGCTCGCTTTCGAGCGTCCACGATCAGGTTTACGGTCACATCAAGGCCGGCTACAAGACCGAAACCCTGCGTTTCGGCGGCGAGTTCACGGTCTTCGACGAGATCGCCAGCAAGCCCACGCTGCGCTACGGCGCGTTCCTGGGGGACATCCCGCTCGGCGACCGGCTGCGCATGGTCGTGTCGGCCGGTTACCAGGAGGACCGTCAGCCCAGCAATGAAGACGGCTTTTACGCCACGGTCGGCTTCTCCATTCCGTTCTCGCTGCGCTAGGGTCGAAAACGGCTGACCTCGCCGTTGCCTGGAGCTCACCTTCTCCGACGGTCCGCACGTTTCGTCGGGCGGTGCCCAGCTGTCGCCCGGCCATCGCCAGCGCGGGCCGCACACAGCCATCTCTGAACCAGCCGCAACGAATCTTTGACACCGCACTCGAAAATGTGTCAACTTACATTGACACTTTCGAGCGGTGGAGCCCATGTCCAATCCCTTCCCCTTCTCTGCGATCGTTGCGCAAGAGGACATGAAAAAGGCCCTTCTGATGGCCGCGGTGGAGCCCCTTCTCGGCGGCGTGCTGATCTTCGGCGATCGCGGCACCGGCAAGTCGACCGCCGTGCGAGCGCTGGCCCAGTTGCTACCGATGATCGAAACCCGCGAGGGATGCCGGTTCAACTGTGAGCCTGCGGCGCCCCAGGACGCCTGCCCGGTCTGCAATCCCGGCGCCGGCAAGAAGGCCGCCCGGAAGATCAAGACCCGCATCCCGATGGTCGACATGCCGCTCGGGGCCACTGAAGACAGGATCTGCGGCGCGCTCGATCTCGAAAAGGCGCTGGTCGCCGGCGAGAAGGACTTCGAGCCGGGGCTGCTCGCCACCGCCAACAGAGGCTTTCTCTATATCGACGAGATCAACCTTCTGGAGGATCACCTCGTCGACCTGCTGCTGGACGCGGCCGCCTCCGGCGTCAATGTCGTCGAACGCGAGGGCATCAGCATCCGGCATGCCGCCCGTTTCTGTCTCGTCGGCAGCGGCAATCCGGAGGAAGGGGATTTGCGGCCGCAACTGCTCGATCGCTTCGGGCTCGCCGTCGATATCAAGACGCTCACCGATCTCGACCAGCGCATCGCCGTCATCCGCCGCCGCGACGAGTACGAATCCGATCCCGCGGCCTATTGCCGGAAGTGGGCGGACAGCGAAGCGGCCATCCGCGCCCGGGTGATCAAGGCCAGACGGCTTCTCCGGCAGGTCGAGATTTCCGATCTGGTTCTCTCGCGCATGTCCCAGCTATGCATGAGCCTCGGCATCGACGGCATGCGCGGCGAACTGACCCTGATGCGCGCCTGCCGGGCGGCGGCCGCGCTCGAGGGCCGGTCCTCGGTGACATGGGAGGACGTATCGGACATATCGCCGATGGTGCTGTGTCACCGGCTGCGTCGCGATCCGCTCGACGAGGCCGGCAGCGCACCGCGGATCGAACGGGCCGTGGCCGCCGTCGGCGCCGTGGCCGAGGTGGGACATGTATGAAGCAGGCGCCATCGACACCGGACGCGCCTCATCCCCCGCGCCATCTGCCGGATGCTGGCAGGACGCGCTTCTCGCCGCAGAGGTTCTGAAAGCCGGCGGCCGCAGCATCGGCGGTCTGTGGCTGCGCGCGCGCCCCGGCGGTGTCCGCGACGCCTATTGCGATCATCTCCGCACACTGTTCGGTCCGGACACGCCATGGATCCGGATGCCCGCCGCAGCCTCTACGGCCGCGCTGACCGGTAGCATCGACATCTCCGCTACCGCCGCCACGCGACGTCTGGTTCTACAGCCCGGACTGCTCGCACGCGCCGACGGCGGGGTGTTGCTCGTTCCAATGGCCGAGCGGATCGAGGCCCGGACTGCGAGCCTCATCGGCGCCGCGATGGACAATGGCAGCCTGCCCCTCGCCAATGGCGGCAGCCGACCGGATACGCAACAGGCCACCAGTTTTGCGATCGTGGCGATCGACGAAAGCGCCGGACCCGAAGAGAGCCTGCCGGCAGCACTCGCCGATCGTCTCGGTCTGTTCGTCGATCTCGATCAAATCGGCTGGAGCAGCGTTGTCTTTCCCGATCCTTCGGCCCCTCGGGAGGATCGGCCACGCCTCGAAGATGTGACCATAGGCGACGAACTGGTTCGGCTGACCTCAGCCATCGTTGCCGCAGCCGGTGTCGGGTCGGCGCGCAAACTCTCCCACGTCGTCCGGATCAGCAGAATTGTCGCGTCCATCGAGGGACGCCACCGTGTCACCGAAGCCGACGTCTTCAAGGCCTTGCGGCTGAGCATGGGACTCACGCTTTCACCAACCGTCGAGGCCGAAGAGCCAATCGAGCAACAGGACAGGCCTGCGGAGCCCCAGGGCCAAAGCGACTGTCGGCCAAGGCCGGAGACGGAAAGTCCCGACGAGGACCCCGGCGAGACGCAGCAGTCCCTGTCCGGCCTGAACGACGTCCTGTGCGCGATCGAGGCGGGACATCTCGACGACATGCCGGAATTTCGCAGACTGGCAGGCGCCGCGCGCAACAGGCGGGGCGCCACCGGCAAGTCCGGCATTGCGCTGAAGGCCGCGCGCCGCGGCCGGGCAATCGGCACGAGCGCCAATGCCCCCTATCGCGATGCACGCATCCACATCATTTCCACCCTGCGTGCGGCAGCGCCCTGGCAATACATCCGGCAGCGCAAGCGTCAGGCGTTGCTTGCCGGGCTTAAAGGACAAGCGCCTGCTCCCTGCGCCAAGCCGCGCTCCCTCATCACGCGGGACGACTACCGCTATCAGCGCCTGCGCGACGAAACCTCGTCGACCGCGATCTTTCTGGTCGATGCGTCAGGGTCGACCGCGCTCGAACGCCTCGGCGAAACGAAAGGCGTCATCGAGCAACTGCTGGCGCGCTGCTATGTCCGCCGCGACGAAGTGGCGATGATCGCCTTCCGCGGCACCGAGGCGCAAACCGTTCTGCCGCCGACGCGATCGCTGGTGATGGCCAAGAGACAGCTCGCAGGTCTGCCGGGCGGCGGCCCCACCCCACTCGTCGCCGGCCTCGAAAAGGGCTTCGATCTTGCGATGAGCGTGCGCCGGCAGGGCAGCACGCCGGTTGTCGTGCTCCTGACCGACGGCCGGGGCAATATTGCCCGCGACGGCAGTCCCGACAGAAAGCTGGCTGAGGAAGAGCTCGCAACTCTCGCCAGACGCTACCGCAGCTTCGACATGCGGACTGTCTGCATCGATATCGGCCGTCGACCGCGCGAGGCGGTATCCGAACTGGCTGGTGCCATGGGGGCCGATCTGCACTTCCTCCGCCAGGCCAATGTGAACGAGGTCTCCGGTCTGGTCGACACGTGCCTTCAGGAGGCGCGGCAATGAAGGCGGAGGCGACCTGGCTGGACTGGGCGATCCATGGCCGGTCGTGGCCCCACAATGACGACAGCCGGTTCTTCGAGGCCGGCGGCTACCGCTGGCACGTTCAGGACTCCGGGCCCAGGGGCGCGCCTGTACTGCTTTTCCTGCACGGCACCGGGGCGGCTAACTTCTCGTGGCGGCATCTCAATCCGCTGCTCGAGCGGCATTACCGGCTCATCGCGCCGGACCTGCCCTGCCATGGCTTCACCCAACCGCTCGGTATCGCCGATCTCTCGCTCGACGGCATGACGCGGGCAGTCGAGACCATGCTGCGGCATCTCGACGTCCGGCCTGAGATGATTATCGGCCACTCGGCAGGCGCGGTGATCGGCATCGCGCTCGCCCTCACCTTGGCCCGGGACGCGACGTCGACGCCGGGATTGCCCTGCGCGGTCCTGAGCATCAACGGCGCGCTCACCCCCATCCGCGGCAACCGCGTGCTGTCGCCGGTCGCCAAGCTCCTTTTTGCAAATCCGCTGTCGGCGGGCGCCTTCGCGCTGCTGGCGAAATCGACGCCCCTCGGCTCCAACCTGATCTCGGCGACCGGATCGCGGATCGATCGGGAGGGCGACCGGATC
Source organism: uncultured Hoeflea sp. (assembly GCA_964511625.1). Classification (GTDB taxonomy): domain Bacteria; phylum Pseudomonadota; class Alphaproteobacteria; order Rhizobiales; family Rhizobiaceae; genus Pseudohoeflea. Next base: position 192,997 of record CAZEJG010000002.1, on the reverse strand, counting down.
TACCGCCTGCTCATGAGTTCCTCGGGGCACGTTCTGGGCGCCATGGGCATGATGGCGGCGTGGAACCTCGACGACCTGCCCGACAGGCTGCGGCGGCTTCAGATCCCCCTCGCCCTGCTCGCGGCAAGGGACGACCCGATGGTGTCGGCTAAGAGCTCAGAGACTGCTGCGGCATTGGCTTCGGGGGCGAGCCTCAAGATCGAACCGACCGGTGGACATCTGCTTCACGAATGCAATGCGACCTGCGTTGCCGACTGGATCGGCGATGTCCACCACCGGCACTGTCACACAGAGGCCGCAGCGTCATGAACATCGCACAGCATTTCCGGACGACCGACGCCACACACGAAACGGACGCACGCCCCCATGCGATTGTCATCGGGGCGGGCGTCGGCGGCCTCACCGCCGGCGCCTTGCTCGGCGCCCGCGGATACAGGGTGACGATCATCGATCCGCTCGATCAGCCGGGCGGTCGGGCCTATGCCTACCGCCAGGACGGTTTCACCTTCGATGCCGGTCCGACGATCATCACGGCCCCTTGGCTGTTCGAAGAGCTCTGGGCCGATTGCGGCGCATCTCTCACTGAGGACGTCGATATCCGCCCGAACACGCCCTTCTACAAGGTGCGCTTCGATGACGGGACCTGGTTCAGCTATTCCGGTGACCCCGAGGCCATGGAAGCCGAAGTGGCGAAGATCTCGCCCGAGGATGTGCCCGGTTACCGCAGCTTCATGGAGGAAAGCCGACGCATCTATGACGTCGCCTTTCTCCAGTTCGCCGACCAGCCCTTCCACAGCGCCAAGGTAACGGCAGGCGCTCTGGCGAAACTCCTGCGACTCGGCGGCTACCGGTCGGTGCATTCTGTTGTTTCGCGGCATTTCAGGCATCCGAAACTGCGAACGCTGTTCTCCTTCCACCCCCTGCTGATCGGCGGCAACCCCTTTACCGCGACCTCCTTCTACTGCCTGATCGCCCATCTGGAGAGCAAGCATGGCGTCCATTTCGCCATGGGGGGGACCAATGCGCTGGTGCAGGGGATCGCCGGGCTCGTGACCCGCACCGGCGGCACGCTGCGGCTTGGGGAAACGGTCGAGACCATCCTGACCTCCGGGCGCCGCGCCACCGGCGTGCGGCTCGCGTCAGGAGAAACCCTGTCGGCCGATATCGTGATTTCGAACTGCGATCCGGCAATGACATACGGTCGCCTGCTCAAACACCATCCGCGCAAACGCTGGACCGATCGGCGAATCAAGCGGTCGAACTACTCGATGGGCCTGTTCGTCTGGTATTTCGGGACCGATCGCCGCTACGATGATGTCGGCCATCACACGATGCTGTTCGGCCCGCGATATCGCGGCCTGCTGAAGGATATTTTCGGCAAGAAGAAGCTCGCCGACGATTTCAGCCTTTATCTGCATCGCCCCTCGGCAAATGACCCGTCCGTCGCGCCGGCGGGATGCGATGCCTTCTACGTGCTGAGCCCGGTGCCCCATCTCGGTGGCGACATCGACTGGAGCGAGATGGCCGAGACCTACCGGGCGCGGATCGCCGCACGTCTGGAGGAAACCGTGCTGCCCGATTTGGGTCGTCACATCGTGACATCGCGAGTATCGACACCGATCGATTTCCGCGACCGGCTTCTCTCATGGCAGGGTGCGGCCTTCTCGCTCGAGCCCCGCTTGCTCCAGAGCGCCTGGTTCCGGCCGCACAACAAGAGCGAGGAACTCGACAACCTCTATCTCTGCGGCGCCGGCACCCATCCCGGCGCCGGCCTTCCCGGCGTGGTGTGTTCCGCCCGCATCGTGGCAAACCTCGTGCCCGACCCGGCGCAGATGGCCGCGAAATCACACCGTCTTTCAGAGAATGGAATTGTGGCGTCATGACCGATCTCAGCCTTCAGCCGGCAGCGAGACCCGCCGCACGCCCGGTCCGGTCACCGTCTCCGGCACGATCCAGAGGGCAGGCCTACGGATTTTCCGGGCAATCGGTGGATCTCAAGGCCTGTTCCGCCGCCATCCGCAGGGGGTCGAAATCGTTTCACCTCGCATCGCTGCTCCTGCCGCGGGAGCCGCGGCTTGCCGCCCGCTCTCTCTACGCCTTCTGCCGTCACGCCGACGATGTGATCGATGACGTCAGGGCCAGCCCGCTGGCGCTCGATCAGTTGCGCGGCAGGCTCGATCTGATCTATCGCGGCGCACCGGCCGCCTATGCCTGCGACCGGGCCTTCGCCCGTGTCGTCGAGACCTATGCGATCCCGAGAGCCATCCCCTTCGCGCTCCTCGACGGGTTCGACATGGACATCGCAAACCGCAGCTACCGCAGCATCGACGAGGTCCGGGCCTATGCGACCCGCGTCGCGTCCTCTGTGGGCGTCATGATGGCGCTCGTGATGCGAACCGATCGACCCGAAGCGCTCGCGAGGGCCGCCGATCTCGGCATTGCCATGCAGCTCACGAACATCGCACGGGACGTGGGGGAAGACGCACGCAACGGCCGGCTCTATCTGCCGACCGACTGGCTCGAAGAAGCGGGCATCGATCCGGAAGCCTTTCTGGCTGCACCGCGCTTCACGCCGGCTCTCGGCCAAGTGGTGGAACGTCTCCTCGCAGAGGCGGCACGCTTCTACCGGTCCGGTCATGCCGGTGTTGCGCTGCTGCCGAAGAATTGCCGCAACGCCATCCGCGCCTCCGCGCTCATCTATGAGCGCATCGGCGGGCAGATCGCCGCCAACGGTTTGGACAGCGTCTCCCGCCGTGCGAAGACCGACCTGTCGAGCAAGCTCGCCCTGGCCTTGCGCGCCTGCGCCCCCAGTTATCCGCGCGAAAGCGATCAGGCTTCACTTCTCACTGCGCCGGTCGATCCCGCTGCCATGGATCTCGTGACCGCCGCAACGGAAGCAGCCGCGGCAGCGCCACGCGCGATGCGGGTCACGGCCAGCGGGCCCGGGCGGTTCCTCGCGATCATGATGCAGCTGCAGGATGTCAACCGCAACGAGAGGCGGTATCGACGCGCCCTCATCGAGGAGAAGGCGGCCAGACTTGTTTGAAAGCTATTTCGGGCTCGTCGAAGCCGCCCTCGTGTTCGGTCTGGCGATCGCCTTCTATGTCTGGCAGCGCAACGACCTGAAAAAGGCGCGGGAGAAGACGCGCCTGCGCGAACAGAAGCGTGAGGCTGACCGAAAGCTGGAAGACAGCTAGGTCCGCAAGCGCCGCCGGGCCCTGCGCGGCATACGGAACGGCAACATCAGCCGCACCAGCGGATTGTCCAGGCGCCAGCAATCGAGCGTCTCGTGCATGAGGGTAATCTCTTTTCCCCCCAAGGACGTCCGCACAAGCGAGCGCGCATAGAAGGGCGTGTCCTCGAGCTTGCGCACGACCCGTGCCGTCCGGCCGGCGTCGCAATAGACCCCGCCGCGAACCCGCCAGGTCGTCGCCGGAAGCCGGAAGCGCGGCGGCGGCACAAGGCTGGTCGACCGGCTGTCCGCCCCGAAGGAGAAGGCCAGTGATTGCCTCATCCCCTCCTTCTGCACGGCGTCGTAGCAGACGACCGTATTGCCTTCGGGGTCGGAGCCGCGCGCCCAGTCCCAGCCGCGGAAATCGGCCTGCGGCGGCCGGTCGCCGGCGTTGAAGTCGTGGTACCCCTCCCCCGTCCAGCCGCCATCGGGGAAATAGTCGCTTTCGATCTCGACGCGCGCCTTCGGATAGACCGGCTGCCAGATGTGGTGTCCGCCGGGGTCGAGCGCGCAGACGAGATCGCCTTGCGTTTCCGGCGTGACGCGGATCCGTCCGGACATGCGCGACGGACGCAGACGCTGCCCCGGCCAGGGCAGCGCCACTTCGTCGAAGAGGATCTCGAGGCCGTCGGCGTCATAGACAAGCCGGCTCGGGCCGATCCCGATCCGCTCGCGAGACCGCCTGAGATCGTGCTCGCCGCGCTCCGTCATTGCCCAGGCATTGCCGCCCGGATGATAGAGCGCGATGTTGACCGCGACGTGGTTCTCCGGTTTTGCCCTTCCCGACCACGCGTAATAGGGCGAGAAGACGGAGCCGACGAAGGCGATCACCGTCAGGGCGAAGCGGCCGCAGTCGCTGGTCGCGTCCACATACCACCAACAATAGCCGCCCGGCGCTACGGAGCGGTCAAACCAAGGTCGCTCAGCAGGCAGTTCGCGGCGATCTTGCCGGAAAGTGCGGCCATCGGCACGCCCGGCCCCGGATGCACGCTGCCCCCCGCCAGATACAGGCCCCGCAGCGGGCCCCGGCTGCCCGGCCGCGCGAAGGACGCCATCCATCCGTGCGACGCCGGCCCGTAGAGCGCTCCCCCCGTCGCCGGGTAGAGATGTTCGAACCTGTCCGGACCGGTCACCACCTGGGCCTCCGGATCGACACGCAGCGTCAGTCCGTTCTGCGCCAACCGGCGCTGCATCATCGTCAGGCATTGGTCCAACTCGCTTTGGGAATAGGTGTGGCGGTCGCCATCCGCCGGCATGTTCATGAGGCAGTAGATGCGCTCGTCGGCGTCTGGCGAACGACCCTCCGGCAACCGCCCGGACGACCCCCTGTCCTGGGCGCAGACATAGACGGTGGGATCGCCAGGCGGCGAACCACCAGAGAAGATCGCTTCGAACTCGCTCGCGTAGTCGTCGTTGAAGAAGACGGTGTGGTGCGCTAGGGGAACGCCCTCCGGACGGGCCATCGCACAGCTGACAAGAGCCGACAGTGATCGTCGGTTCTTGGCCTGCGAGACACCGCGATCTTTCGGCTTCGTCAGGAGACCCGGCAAGGCCGCGCCGTCGCCGTTGAAGATGACCCGGCCTGCCGCGATTGTTTCGCCACCGTCCAGCCTGACGCCGGCGACCGACTTGCCCGCCGGGTCTGCAAGGATGGCCTCGACAGGCGTGGCGTAGCGGAACTGGACGCCAGCCTCGGTCGCCAGACGCTCCACGCATCGCGCCAGCCCATGCATCCCGTCGTCAGGAATCCAGACGCCGTCCTGTTCCACATGGGCGACGAGCATCAGGGTGGCCGGCGCCAGGAACGGAGACGAGCCACAATAGGTGGCGTAGCGGCCGAAGAGCTGCCTGAGTCGCGCATCGGGAAAATAGTCGCCGAGCGCAGTCCACAGCGTCGTGAACGGCCGGATCGCAAGGAGCGCTCCCGCACGGTGAAGGCCGATCCGTCCGGCGAGGCTCACCGGGTTGGGGCGGGTCGCGTCGATGAAGGAATCCCGAAGGAGCGAGAAGATGCGACGGCTGTCGTCCGCAAATCGCCGATAGCCTTCCGCGTTGCGCCGGCCGGCGAAATCATCGATCGCCCGCGCCGTCGTATCGGGATCGGAGAAGAGATCGAGACTGGAGCCGTCACCCCAGTAGTGACGCGCCAGAACATCGGCCTTTTGCAGCGGAAGCTCCGCTTCGAGGCTGGTTCCGCAGCACGCCAGCAGATCGTCGAAAACCCACTTCATGGTCAGAACAGTGGGTCCCGCATCGAAGGTTTTTCCACCAGCGCTGACGCGGCGCAGCTTGCCGCCGGGCGTATCTCCCGCCTCCACCACGACGACCGACCGGCCGGCTGCGGCGAGCCTGAGTGCGGCAGCAAGCCCCGCCATGCCCGCCCCGACGATGACGACCCGGTCCTGGTCCGCCTGATGCATGCGGATGAAACCTCCTCGTTGACTTTCACTCTCAATGTGTCAATTTAGATTGACACTTTATAGTCTATTTTTGTGGACATCCAGTCGAAACGGGATGAGCGTTATGGACCTATCCGATCGAATTGAGACGGCACTTCAAACCGCCATCCGATACGCAACCGCGAATGGATGCCCGCAGAAACTCAAAGGTGCGCTCGGCTACGCGGTCTTCCCCGGCGGAGCCCGCATAAGGCCGCGGCTCTCCCTGGCGGTTGCGCTTGCCTGCGGCGACCGCGACCCGCAGGCGGCCACGGCGGCGGCAGCGGCGATCGAGCTTCTTCATTGCGCATCTCTCGTCCATGACGACATGCCCTGCTTCGACAATGCCGCGACACGCCGCGGCAAGCCCTCCGTCCACACCGAATACGGAGAGGAGATCGCCCTTCTGGTCGGCGACGGGCTCATCGTCTCGGCGTTTGAAACCGTCGCGCGCGAAACGCTGCACGCGCCGCACCTGACAGCGCGCATCGTCTCCACCATCGCCAATGCCGTCGGCTCCCCCTACGGCCTCGTCGCCGGCCAGGCGTGGGAAAGCGAACCGAAGATCAACATCGCGGCCTATCACCGGGCCAAGACCGCATCGCTGTTTACCGGGGCGGTCGCCACAGGCGCGCTCTCCTCGGGCGGCAATCCGCTCGACTGGTATGCACTGGCCGACGCGCTCGGCGCCGCCTATCAGGTCGCAGACGACCTCTATGACGCCATGGCCAAGTCGGACACGATGGGCAAGCCCACCGGCCAGGACGCCGCTCACGGCCGGCCCAATGCCGTCGCCGAGCTCGGCGTCGAAGGCGCGCTCAAGCAGCTTCTGGCACTGGTTGACAAGGCCGCCGGCAGCGTTCCGGAGTGTCAGGGCGCCGACATGTTGCGGTCGATGATCCAGAACGAGGCCAAGCGGCTGATGCCGGCCGAGCTGGCGGCCAGCGCCGCGTGAGATGAGCACCCACGCCAAGACCGGCGCGGCTTTCACCAACCCCGCGCCTTCCGGTTCATCGGAGACGCGTGCGCCTGGAAGCCAACATCCGACGACCTTGCGGATGCGCCTGCGGGCCTGGCGGAACGAACTGATCGCCTCGTCGGCATTCCGGTCGAAGATGATGCGCCTTCCCGGGGCGAGCTGGATTTCGCGGTGGAAAGCCAATTCGCTCTTCCGACTGACCTCTGGCTTCGTCTCCACCCAGGTGCTCACCGCCTGCGTGGATCTCGGCGTGCTCGACAAGCTTGCGACATCTCCCCGGACGACGGACGAGCTCGCCGGCGCCTGCGAACTCGATTTCGATCGCATGGACCTGCTTCTCAAACAGGCCGAACACCTGTCCCTGATCTTAGAGGTCGCTCCTGGTCTCTGGATGCTTGACGATGCCGGCACGGTGGTCGTCTACGATCCGTGCATCGGCGCGATGGTCCGGCATCATGACCTGTTCTACCGAGACCTCGCCGAACCGGCATCGCTTCTTCGCGCGCGCGAGACCGATACCCGGCTGAAACGCTACTGGGCCTATGCGCGAGCGGCAGACCCGACCGAGGTCGATCCCGAGACCGTAGCCGCCTATTCCACCTTGATGCACGACAGCCAGGCGATGCTCGCCGACTGCATTCTCGCCGCCCATGATTTCGGTCGCTACGGATCGATCCTGGATGTCGGCGGCGGAGACGGAACATTCCTCACCATGGCTGCCAAGTGTCATCCGGCGCTGCGGCTTCACCTGTTCGATCTGCCTTCCGTGATCGATCTGGCGCGCGACAACCTGACGAGGAACGGGCTCGCCGACCGGGCCGAACTGCACGGCGGCGATTTCACCATTGATCCGGTTCCCGATACGGCCGACTGCGTCTGCCTCATCCGCGTGCTGTGCGACCATGATGACGATCGGGCCATGCGGATCCTGAAAAATCTCCACCGCCATCTCAAACCCGGCACGCGGATCATGATTGCCGAGGCGATGGCAGGGCACGCAGAAGGCTCAAAGCTCGCCGCCCTCTATTTCAATTTCTATTTTCTCGCCATGGGATCAGGCAGATGCAGAAGCGATGCCGAGATCAAGGCCATGCTCGCAAGCGCCGGATTCCAGCGCCCCCATACGGTTTCCACGCCCAATCCACTCCTCGCAACACTGGTCTTTGCACAGCGCTAAGTGGGCTCTGCCCAGCAAAAGTGTAAATTTTAATTGACACTTACATGCGTCAATTTACAATGACACATCATTGGGAATTTCTCCTTGTGCGGGAGGCACACGGATGTACTCACAGGCAATCGTCTTCGACAGACCGGGCTCCCTGAGCCTGAAGCGCCTCGCGCTTAAAGCCCGCGGGAATGCTGATGTGCTTGTGGAAACCCTCTTCAGCGGCGTGTCGACCGGCACCGAGAAAATGCTCTTCGACGGCACGATGCCGGCCTTTCCCGGAATGGCCTATCCGCTGGTGCCCGGATATGAATCCGTCGGCCGGGTCATAGAGGCGGGTCCGGAATCCGGACGCACCGCCGGCGAGATGGTCTTCGTCCCTGGCGCTGCCTGCTTCACCGATGCCGCCGCCCTGTTCGGCGCGACGGCGGACCACCTCGTGGTCGACGGCAGCCGCAGCGTTCTCGTTCCGGAAGACCTGGCGGAGGACGGCGTCGTGCTGGCCCTGGCGGCGACCGCGCATCACGCAGTCATCCGCGCCGGCGCCCCGATCGAGATGATCTTCGGCCACGGTGTGCTCGGCAGACTGATCGCCCGCATCGTGGTCGCCCTCGGCCAACCGGCGCCCCAGGTCGTCGAACCCTCACCCGATCGACAGGCGGGAAACAAAGACTACGACGTCCTTGATCCGTCATCGGCCGCGCTCCGCTCGTCATGCGAATGCATCGTCGATGCCAGCGGCTCGATGGCCGCACTCGACGACGCGATCGCCCGGCTCGGAAAGAAGGGGCACCTTGTGCTCGCCGGCTTCTACGGACGGCGGGTGGAGTTCGACTTCCCCTCCGCCTTCATGCGCGAGATCACCGTCTCGCTCTCATCCGAATTCCGCAACGAGGATACCCAGGCCGTTCTCGGGCTTGTCGCCTCCGGGCGCCTCTCGCTGAAGGGCCTCGTCACCCATCGCTCCGCGTCAAGCGATGCCCCCCGGGCTTACCGGAGCGCATTCGGCGATCCCGCCTGCCTGAAAATGGTTATCGACTGGAGAAAAGCCGCATGACCCTCGACACCCATGCCGACCGTATGCACGACTTCCTCAGGGAAGAAGCCTCCATCGAACCCGATGCGCCGAACACCGGCCCGGTCAAGAAGGAAACGCAGATCATCGCCATCTACGGCAAGGGCGGCATCGGCAAGAGCTTCACCCTGGCCAACCTGTCCTACATGCTCGCCCAGCTCGGCAAGAAGGTTCTGCTGATCGGGTGCGACCCCAAGAGCGATACCACCTCGCTGCTTTTCGGCGGCCGCGCCTGCCCCACCATCATCCAGACCGCGTCGGCTGCCAAGGCAGCCGGCAGCGAGGTCACCATCTCCGACGTCTGCTTCAAGCGCGACGGCGTCTTTGCCATGGAACTCGGCGGCCCGGAAGTCGGTCGCGGTTGCGGCGGCAGGGGCATCATCCACGGCTTCGAGACCCTCGAGAAACTCGGCTTTCATGACTGGGACTTCGACTTCGTCCTGCTCGACTTCCTCGGCGACGTGGTCTGCGGCGGCTTCGGTCTGCCGATCGCCCGCGACATGTGCCAGAAGGTGGTCGTAGTCGGCTCGAACGATCTCCAGTCGCTCTACGTCGCCAACAATGTCTGCTCGGCCGTGCAGTACTTCCGCAATCTCGGCGGCAATGTCGGCGTCGCGGGCCTCGTCGTGAACAAGGACGACGGCACCGGCGAGGCGCAGGCCTTTGCCGAAGCCGTTGGCATCCCGGTCCTGGCGTCCATCCCTCAGCACGAGGACATCCGCCGCAAGAGCGCCAACTACCAGATCATCGGCATGCCCGGCGGCGAGTGGGGTCCGCTCTTCGAAGCCCTCTCCATCAATCTCGAGGAATCGGTCCCGATCCTGCCCAAGCCGCTCGATCAGGACGGCCTTCTGAACCTCTTCGATTCCAGCGAGACGGGCGGCGATTTCAAGCTCGTCCCCGCCACGCCCGAAGACATGTGCGCCGCCGGTGCTGCCGCCCAGCCGTCGCTCGAAGTCGTCTACGACACCGTCTAACCATCGGACAGGACAATGGAAACGCATCCCAATCGTCCCAGGCCTGAAAACAGCGAGAGCGTGACGGACGACGTCGCCACCGCTCCGCAGGAGGCCGGGTGCCATAACGGGGCTGAGTTGTCCAAGGCCGCCAGCCGCGCCGCCGGCAAGGCCGACCTGATGGACCGCTACGAGGCCGATTACCCGAAAGGGCCGCACGACCAGCCGCAATCCATGTGCCCGGCCTTCGGCTCGCTGCGTGTCGGCCTGCGCATGCGCCGGGTGGCCACCATTCTCTCGGGATCCGCCTGCTGCGTCTACGGCCTTACCTTCACCTCGCATTTCTACGGCGCGAAGCGCTCTGTCGGCTATGTGCCGTTCAGTTCCGAGACGCTCGTCACCGGCAAGCTCTATGAGGACATCGTCGAAGCCGTTCACCAGATGGCCGACCCGGACAAGTTCGATGCGGTCGTGGTGACCAATCTGTGCGTCCCCACCGCCTCCGGCGTTCCGCTGCAGATGCTTCCGCGCGCCATTGATGGCGTCCGCATCGTCGGCATCGACGTGCCGGGCTTCGGGGTGCCGACCCATGCGGAGGCCAAGGACGTGCTCTCCGGCGCCATGCTCGCCTATGCCCGCCAGGAAGCCATGGACGGGCCTGTTCTTCCCCCGCGCAACGGTCTGGTCGACAAGCCGACGGTGGCGCTGGTCGGCGAGATGTTTCCCGCCGACCCGGTCACCATCGGCGGCATGCTGGAACCGATGGGACTGGCTGCCGGCCCGACGGTGCCGGTACGCGAGTGGCGCGAACTCTATTCAGCACTCGACTGCGCGGTCGTCGCCGGCATCCATCCGTTCTACACGGCGACGTTCCGCGAGTTCAAGGCAGCAGGACGGCCGATCGTCGGCTCCGCACCGATCGGGGTCGAGGGCACGGACGCCTGGCTGTCGGCCATCGGACAGTCCTGCGGGATTGCCGCAGACAAAATCGACCAGAGCCGCAACATCATGCACCGGGCCATCACCTCGGCTCTCGCCGGCAACCGGCTCGACTGCCGCATCACGCTGTCGGGCTACGAGGGCTCGGAGCTCCTCGTCGGGCGCCTGCTCGTCGAGCTGGGGGCGGATCTGCGATACGTCGGCACCGCCTGCCCCAGGACCCCCTACAACGAGGCCGATGCCGAGTGGCTGAAGGCGAAGGGCGTCGAGGTCCGCTTCCGCGCATCGCTCGAGAACGACCTGGAAGCCTTCGAGACTTTCGAGCCGGACATTGCGATCGGCACCACCCCGGTGGTGCAGAAGGCCAAGGAGAAGGCCACGCCGGCGCTCTACTTCACCAATCTCATTTCGGCGCGTCCGCTGATGGGGCCGGCCGGCGTAGCCGCCCTGCCGGGCGTGATTGCGGCGGCGCTGGCCAACAAGGGCCGCTTTGACCGCATGCACGATTTCTTCGAAGGAGTCGGCAAGGGCGACACCGCCGGCATCTGGGAAGACGTGCCCGAAGACAAGAGCGCCTATCGCGAGAGCTACGCCAAGTCGGTACAGAAATCGCGCAACGCGGTCGACAACGGGGAGAGCGTGGGATGCTGATCCTCGATCACGACCGGGCCGGCGGCTACTGGGGCAGCGTCTACGCCTTCACGGCGATCAAGGGCCTGCAGGTCATCATCGACGGCCCTGTCGGCTGCGAGAACCTTCCGGTCACCTCGGTGCTTCACTACACCGACGCGCTGCCGCCGCACGAACTGCCGATCGTCGTTTCCGGATTGTCCGAGGACGAGCTTGGCCAGCACGGGACCGAGACCGCGATGAAGCGGGCCCGCCAGGCGCTCGACCCGGACCTGCCCGCCGTCGTCGTCACCGGTTCCATTGCCGAAATGATCGGAGGGGGTGTCACGCCCGAGGGCTCGAACATCAAGCGTTTCCTGCCGCGGACCATCGACGAGGACCAGTGGCAGAGCGCCGACCGCGCGCTGAAATGGCTCTGGACGGAATTCGGCCCCAAGCGTGTGCCCAAGCTGAAGAAGCGCAAGCCCGACGCTAGGCCGAAGGTCAACATCATCGGTCCGATCTACGGCACCTACAACATGCCGTCCGACCTGCACGAGGTGCGTCGCCTCGTCGAAGGCCTGGGCGCTGAAGTCAACATGGTCTTCCCGCTCGGAAGCCACGTCGAGGACATCCGGAAACTGGCGGACGCGGACGTGAACATCTGCCTCTACCGCGAGTTCGGCCGGCTTCTGTGCGAGACGCTGGAGCGGCCCTATCTGCAGGCCCCGATCGGAATCCATTCGACGACGGCTTTTCTCGAAACACTGGGCGGACTCCTCGACCTCGATCCGGCACCGTTCATCGCACGCGAAAAGCATACGACGCTCAAGCCCCTGTGGGATCTGTGGCGCTCCGTCACGCAGGACTTTTTCGCCACCGCCAGCTTCGCAGTCGTCGCCAACGAGACCTACGCGCGCGGCATTCGCAATTTCCTCGAAGAGGAGATGGGCCTGCCCTGCGCCTTCTCGACGGCGCGCAAGGCGGGAACCAAGACCGACAATCACGACATCGCCGAAAAGATCGCGACCACACCGCCGATGGTCATGTTCGGCTCGTTCAACGAGCGGATGTACATGGCCGAGGCAGGCGCCCGCGGCAAGTTCATCCAGATGTCCTATCCCGGCGCCTATGTGCGCCGCCACACCGGCACGCCGGTGATGGGTTATTCCGGCGCCACCTGGCTCGTCCAGGAAATCTGCAACGCGCTGTTCGACATGCTGTTCGAGATCCTGCCGCGCGCCGGCGAACTCGACGCCATCGAACCGACGGCAGCCCGAGCCCGCCGGGAGATCGCATGGAAGCCTGAAGCGCAGACCGCACTGGACGCGCTGATCGCCAGGGAACCGGTTCTCGTCCGTATCTCGGCAGCCAAGCGGCTGCGGGAAGACGCAGAACGGCGGGCCTTTGAAGAGAATTCTTCGGAGGTCGAACTGAAGCATATCGAGAAGACACGACGCATGACCAAGGAAATGGCCTGACCGTACCGGACGGGCGACGCCTCAGAGGAGGATCCAGAATGTACTCGACTGTTCATGACGACGGGCCGGTTGGCCGCTATCGGGACCGCAACGCCGAACGCAGAACGATGAAGCGGCTGTTTCTTCTGGTCTTCCCGCTGTGCCTCGCGGCAGCGGTCGTGACGCGGATCGTCTCCGCCTTTGATCCGCACGGCGGCAAGGCCGGCACATCGCTCGTCGCGGAAGCCCGGGCGGCCGCACACGCAGCCATCGGATACACGTTTTACATGTGAAATACAATTTTGCCGATTGTTCTCGACATCGGCAAAAGACCAGCGGGGCTGCACTTCAAGCCTCTCTGGAACCCCGCCGCGGGGGCTCCGCGGTTTTCGAGACTAGGAGGTGAATTTGATGGCTGACACATCAAATGTCTCACTTTCGGGTCTGACCGAAAGCGAAGCGCAAGAGGTCCACGGATTCTTCATCCAAGGCTTTTTGATATTCACGGCGATTGCGATCGTCGCGCATATCTTGGTCTGGCTGTGGCGTCCCTGGATTCCTGGTCCGGATGGCTATGCCTCACTCGAAGGCATCCACCAGACGGCTCAGGCGCTTCTGCCGATGCTGGCGTAGGGAGATCGCAACATGTGGAGAATTTGGCTCATGTTCGATCCGCGCAGAGCGCTTGTCGCCCTGTCGGTCTTCCTGTTCACGCTCGCCATCCTGATCCATTTCATCCTGCTGAGCACGGATCGGTTCAACTGGCTGGAGGGCAAACCGCTCCAGACCAGTTCGATCGAGCAATCCGTCTCGATGGATGGGGATCTGAGGCTCATCGGCTGAAAACGGGCGGCGGCCAGTTTTCCCTTCGGGGATATGGCCGCCGCCGAACCGCCTGTCGGCCCTGGTTGGAAGAGGCTGACGTTTCTTGGGAGGCTTGAAATGGCGCTGCTGAGTTTTGAACGCAAATATCGCGTGCGCGGTGGGACGCTCATCGGCGGCGATCTCTTCGACTTCTGGATTGGTCCCTTCTATGTCGGCTTCTTCGGCGTCACGACCGCTTTCTTCGCCGGCCTCGGAACGGCCCTGATATTATACGGTGCCGCGCTCGGCCCGACCTGGAACATCTGGCAGATCTCGATCGCCCCGCCCGACCTGTCCTACGGACTGGCGCTCGCGCCGCTCAAGGAAGGCGGGCTCTGGCAGATCATCACCGTCTGCGCGCTCGGGGCGTTCTGCTCCTGGGCGCTGCGCGAGGTGGAAATCTGCCGAAAGCTGGGAATCGGCTATCACGTTCCCTTCGCGTTTTCCGTCGCGATCTTCGCCTATGCCACGCTGGTCGTCTTCCGGCCACTGTTGCTGGGTGCCTGGGGACACGGTTTCCCCTATGGCATTTTCAGCCATCTCGATTGGGTGTCCAACGTCGGCTACCAGTATCTGCATTTCCACTACAATCCGGCGCACATGATTGCGGTGTCGTTCTTCTTCACCACCTGCCTGGCGCTGGCGCTTCACGGCGGCCTGATCCTGTCGGCGGCCAACCCCGGGGAATCCCTTGAGGGCGGCGGCAAGCAGGCGGAAGTCAAGACGCCGGAATACGAGGACACCTTCTTCCGTGACATCATCGGGTACTCGATCGGCACCCTCGGCATCCACCGGCTCGGCCTGATCCTGGCGCTCAACGCCGGATTCTGGAGCGCCGTCTGCATCATCATCAGCGGACCGTTCTGGAACCAGGGCTGGCCCCGCTGGTGGAACTGGTGGCTGTCGCTGCCGATCTGGAGCTGAGGGGAAAGATCATGACCCAGTATCAGAACATCTTCACCACCATTCAGATCAGCGGCCCCGTCGAGGAAGGCATCCCGCTGCCCCGGGGCGACAGCGCCCGCAAGGGCACGCCGCAGATGTCGCGCCTGTTCGGTTGGATCGGCAACGCGCAGATCGGCCCCATCTATCTGGGCTATCTGGGAACCCTCTCGCTGGTCTTCGGCTTCATCGCCTTCGAGATCATCGGCCTCAACATGCTGGCATCCGTGGGCTGGGATCCGATCCAGTTCGTCCGCCAGCTGTTCTGGCTCGCGCTCGAGCCGCCGCCGGCCCACTACGGCATCACCGTCCTGCCGCCCCTCAATGACGGCGGCTGGTGGCTGATCGCAGGCTTCTTCCTGACGACCTCGGTCATTCTGTGGTGGGTGCGCATCTACCGCCGCGCACGCGCGCTGGAAATGGGGACCCACGTCGCCTGGGCCTTCGCCTCGGCGATCTGGCTCTTCCTCGTTCTCGGCTTCATCCGCCCCCTGCTGATGGGCAATTTCTCGGAAGCCGTGCCCTTCGGCATCTTCCCCCATCTCGACTGGACGGCCGCTTTCTCGATCCGCTACGGCAACCTCTACTACAACCCGTTCCACTGCCTCTCGATCGTCTTCCTCTATGGCTCTGTCCTGCTGTTCGCCATGCACGGCGCGACCATCCTGGCAGTCGGCAAATATGGCGGTGAGCGCGAGCTCGAGCAGATCACCGACCGCGGGACCGCATCCGAGAGAGCCGCGCTCTTCTGGCGTTGGACGATGGGGTTCAACGCCACCATGGAATCCATTCACCGCTGGGCCTGGTGGTTCGCCATCCTGACGCCTCTGACCGGAGGCATCGGCATCCTCTTGACCGGCACCGTTGTCGACAACTGGTACCTGTGGGGCATGGAGCACGGTATCGTGTCGCCGCTTCCCGACATCTATCCAGGCGTTGTCGACCCGGCGGTCCCCGCGATCGTCGCGCAGTAGGGAGAAGAACAATGCAACTCTGGATACCTTTTGCTGCGACCGCCGGAACCCTTCTCGCCGTCGCCAGCTTCGTCGGCGCCGGCTGGGACGCCCCGCCTGTCGAAACCACTCAGATCGGTTATCGCGGGACGGGCATGTATCTCGAACAGGACATCGAGAAGATCACCGCGCTACAGACTGCGAACATCGTTCCTGAAGCGCCGTGGGAGGCCGACCCCGAGGGCGACCGCGCCGGGGACATCTACGAAAACGTCCAGATCCTCGGCAATCTTTCCGATGATCAGTTCAACCAGTTCATGGCGTCGATCACCGAGTGGGTCGCACCTGACGAGGGCTGTGGCTACTGCCACAACATCGAGAACATGGCGTCGGACGAAAACTACCGGAAGGTGGTTTCCCGCCGGATGATCCAGATGAACCAGGCCATCAACGTCGACTGGACGCCCCATGTCGGGCAGACCGGCGTCACCTGCTACTCCTGCCACAGGGGCCAGGGAGTTCCGGCCAACCACTGGTATGACGATCAGGAACCCAAGCCGGCCAGCAACATGAGCCGGGCCGGACAGAACGTCGCCGGCCAGTTCGTGGGCGGAACGTCGCTGCCGCAGAACGCGCTCATGGACTACCTGCTGGGCGACAAGAACATCCGGGTGCATTCGCTCACCGCCCTTCCGACCGGAACCAACGCCGCCGGCGTCAAGGAGACCGAGGAAACCTGGGCGCTGATGATGTACATGTCGGAATCGCTGGGGGTCAATTGCGTGACCTGCCACAACTCCCGCGCCTTCAACGACTGGGACCAGAGCCCGCCGCAGCGGGTCACCGCCTGGCACGGGATCCGGATGACCCGCGACCTCAACCAGACCTATCTCACCGGGCTTTCACCGGTCTTCCCCGACGACCGCAAGGGCCCCGAAGGCGACGTCTTCAAGGTGGGTTGCTCAACGTGCCACAACGGCGTGCAGAAGCCCCTGTATGGCGTCTCCATGCTCAAGGACTACGTCGACTCTCTCGGCAAGAAGGGACCGACGGACGTGCCAGACTACAGCACCTACGAGCCTGGCACGACCCAGGTGATGGGCGCGGAGCCACAGTCGAGTTCCCTGGAACCGGCACAGCCGACGAAAGTCGCCGACGCCCAGGACTGATAGCCCGGGCGGACTGCAGAAGTTATCTGAAAAAGGGAGCCTCCTGGCTCCCTTTTTTATGGCCTCACACTGTAGCCGGCCTCTCGGAGATCCGCGGCACGGCCATGGTCCGACCGCCTGTACTGTCTGCTGAAATGAAAGGATGCGAGGTGCGAGCCGGCGCTGCGGCCGGCACCCGCCTTCAGGCGAAGTTGAGGCTCGGGAAGCGCTGCAGGTAGATGCGGAACCACGGCGTGAAGGCCTCGGGTGTCGCATCCATTTCACGCTTGAGGTCGTCAGGGGCAATCCAGCGGAAGTCCGACACTTCCTGCGGGTTCGGCTGGATGGAGAGATCGCCCCGCTTTGCCTCCGCACTGTAGAGTGTCACGCGCTCATGCTCGCTCAGGCCGTTGCCGACGCTGGCCTGGTACTCGATCGTCTCGTGCCGGGTCAGCGGCAGGGTGAAGCCGAGCTCCTCCTCGAGCCGCCTGCCGGCGCAGCGATCGACCCCCTCCCCCCAGTTCGGATGGGAGCAGCAGGTATTCGCCCACTGGCCGCCGCTGTGATATTTCCCGGCCGACCGCTTCTGGATGAGCAGCATCTCCCGGTCGAAGACGAAGACCGATACGGCAAGATGGAGCAGGCCCTGAACATGGGCGTCCATCTTGTCGACCGCGTAGAGCGAGCCATCTCCGGCCACCGCCGGTATCGTGGTCGCCGGACTTGTCATCGAACCGGATGTCATGGCTGCGCCATTATCATGCCACCGCACGTGCCAGCGCGCACTGAGACCACAGCGAGCACAGGGCCTCCGCGAGATGACGGATATCCGCGTCGGTATGCAGCGGCGTCGGGGTGATCCGCAGCCGTTCCGTCCCGACCGGCACGGTGGGATAGTTGATCGGCTGGACGTAGATGCCGAAATTGCTCAACAACACGTCGGAGATCCATTTGCACTTGGATGCATTGCCGACCATCACCGGCACGATGTGACTGTCGTTCTCCATGTGCGGGATGCCGCGCGCATCGAGCGCGTGACGCACCTTGGCGACCGCGGCGCGATGGGCCTGCCGCTCTGCCTCGCTCTCCTTGAGATAGCGGATCGACGCGGTGGCGCCGGCAGCCAGTGCCGGCGGCAAGGCGGTGGTGAAGATGAAGCCGGAGGCAAAGGAGCGGACGAAATCGATCAGGACGGCCGGCCCGGTGATGTAACCGCCCATCACCCCGAAGGCCTTGCCGAGCGTCCCCTCGATGACGGTGATGCGATCCATCAGGCCCTCGCGCTCGGCGATACCGCCGCCGCGCGGGCCGTACATGCCGACCGCATGGACCTCGTCGAGATAGGTGATGGCGCCGAACTCGTCGGCCACGTCGCAGATGTCGCCGATCGGCGAGATGTCCCCGTCCATGGAGTAGACGCTTTCGAACGCAACCAGCTTTGGCGCGGCCGGATCGTCAGCCGCCATCAGCCGCCGAAGGTCGTTTGCGTCATTGTGACGGAAGAGACGCTTCTCGCAGCGCGAATGCCGGATACCCTCGATCATCGAGGCGTGGTTGAGTGCATCGGAATAGACGATGATGCCGGGGATCTTCGACAGGAGCGTCCCGAGCGCCGCCCAGTTGGACACGTAGCCGGAGGTGAAGATGAGCGCGGCTTCCTTGGCGTGAAGATCCGCCAGTTCGAGCTCCAGCTGGACGTGGTAATGGTTGGTGCCCGAGATGTTGCGCGTCCCGCCGGCGCCGGCGCCGCATTTCTGGATGATCTCCGTCATGCGGCTGGTGACGACCGGGTTCTGCCCCATGCCGAGATAGTCGTTCGAGCACCAGACGGTGACGTCGCGGGTCTCGCCGTTTTCCTCGAAAAAGGTCGCTTTCGGGAAGGCGCTGCAATGACGCTCGAGCTCGGCGAAGACCCGGTAATTACCGGCGGTCCTCAAGCCCGAGAGCGCATTTTCCATATGGGTGAAAACGTTCATTGCCAAATCCTCTTCCCTAGACGTTCTCTTAGATCTTGTCGGCGCGGCGGTGTCCCAGCACAGCCGCCGATACCAGTTTGGGTTCATGTTTGAGTGACGGTTCTCCGCCCATCGACGGCCGTGGCACGGCCCAGCGCCAGAGGGCGGTGTCCGAAATGGGCAACACCAGAATGAGATGCTCGACGATCGCCAGTGCCATGAAGGTGGCCAGCAGGATGTGACCGACCGTCGAATAATCGTGCGGCGCGCGCATCGCCCCGGTCACCAGAACCGCGAAGAGGCCGACCGCGATGGCGAGCAGCACGGGAAACAGCGACGTCGTGCGCCCGGTGTTGAAATAGGATTTGAGATGCATGATCGCCGGCGGCATCAGGCCGCTGACGGCATGGCGCGCGCCCAGGAAGATCAGCATCTTTGACGAGATGCGCATGCCCCAAAGCACCCCGAAAGTCGCCAGCCCGAACAGGTTCTCGCCGTGCCGCAGCGCCAGGAAGAGGCAGATTCCGCTCACCAGAAGCGCGATCTCGTGGTCGCACACGGCTTTCCAGGCCGCCCGGAACCGCTTCATCCCCGTCAGGCCCGGCGGGCACTCGGCCTTGTGACGGCCGGTCACCATTCCGGTCAGGAAGGTGGTCTCGTGCCACCCCCAGACGAGAAGCGCACCGAGGAAGCCGACATAGGATCCGGTGGGTGTCTTCTGCTCGCTGCCGAACAGCATGAGCAAAAAGCCGCAGACGCCGATGCTCGTGATGACCGGCAAGAGCTGCCATGGACCCAGCCGCCGAAGCGTGGACCAGTGCACCAGCGCCAGAACGATGCCGGTGGAGAACCACCAGGCACCGATGGCGATCAGGACAGCAATGACCGGATTGGCGAGGTTCATCAGCCGCGCCTCACCACACCGGCTGCAGGCGCGAGGTTTCCGGCAGATCGTTCTTCACGGTCGGGATCATGTACATGCGTAGGAAGTTGACGCCCGCGGCGCATCCCCACCAGGCCTTGCCGACCCGACCCGCGATGCCGCCCTTCGCGCTTGCTGCCTGCATCCTGCGGCTGATCCGTTCCATCCGGCGGAACCCTTCGAGAAGGGCCGGATTGTCGAGATCGAGCACCAGCGGAAAACACTGTCGCGAAATCTCCGACGTCAGCCGGAAGACGCGCATGTCGTAGTCGCTGATGTCGACGCCGAGCGCCTTGTGGAAGGCGGGCCGCATGTGATCGCGCACATACATGGTCGCAAAGACGGCCAGCAGGAAGAACTTGATCCAGAGCTTGTTGCCGCCCTGCAGCAGCCGGCGGTCGGAGCGGATGATCAGCGAGAAGGCTTCGCCGTGCGAGAACTCGTCGTTGCACCACTGGCGGAACCATTTGAAGATCGGATGGAACCGGTGTTCGGGATGCTTTTCGAGATGGCGGAAGATGGTGATGTAGCGGGCATAGCCGATCTTCTCGGACAGGTAGGTCGCGTAGTAGATGAACTTCGGCTTGAAATAGGTGTACTTCTTGGCCTTGGCGAGGAAGCCCATGTTCACGCCGATGCCGAAATCCTTGAGCGCGTCGTTGATGAAACCGGCATGCCGGCTTTCGTCGCGGCTCATGAACCCGAAGAGCTCGCAGATCTCGGGGTTCTTGCCGCGCCGCTTCATCTCCTTGTAGAGCACGCAGCCCGAGAATTCCGAGGTCAGCGACGAGACCAGGAAATCGATCAGCTCCTCCCGCAGATCGTCCGGCAGGGCTTCGATGTCGATGTCGTCCCACTCTTCGTTGCGCTTGAAATGGCCCTTGTTGGGGTCGCTGCGCATCTGTGCGATCAGCGCGTCCCACTCGGCCCGCACCGGCTCGACGTCGATACGGTCCATCTCGTCGAAATCGGTGGTGTAGAAACGCGGCGTCAGCATGGTGGAGACAAGCGCGCTGCGCGTGGTGTCGTTGATATCGTCCCGGCTGCGGGCGGCGATGCCCGCACCATGGGTTCCCAGATCGGCTCTCGAGACAACGTTGCTCATGACAGTGCCCTTTCGGTGAAGCTGAATTCGCACAGTTCCATCATGTCGATATCGCCGGTGGCGCGGGTCCAGGCCCGTTCGATCACACCGGCACGGCTGATGGTCGCCTTGCGGCGGAAATTGGCGCACTGGCCATAGGGGATGGACACCGGCGCGCCGTGCACGAGCACCTCGTCGCCCGGATGGACGACCACGCCGTTGTCGAACCGCAGATGCGCGCCGAGCTGTTCGAAGGTGTTGTTGATCTCCACGGTGCAGTCGACGGTCTCTCGCGATCGCATCAGTGCAAAGAGATAGTTCATTGGCTTGCTCCTTCCCGTGCATCCAGCAGCGCCGCGAAGGCAGCTGCGTTGTCTTTTCCGAAGGCTTCCAGATAGAAGCGCTGACCGTTGGTGGTGTCCGACAGGCTGATCGCCCCGCTCTCCCACTTGATCAGGCGATAGGGCGCGGCCATCGACGCCGCGTCGACCGTGCGCATGCGCTCGAGCGCGCGCAGCGAGCCGTAGACGAAACCGCCGCCGTCCTGGAGATAGGTGCCGATCCGCTGGCCCGATGCCGCGTCGCTGACGACGACCGTGTCACCGTCGCCGCGCAGGATGGTGATGTCGCGGATGGCGACCGGCGCACCCATGGGGTGCTTCTGGACCCCGATGCCGGTCAACTGGCCGAACAGGACCGAGCCGGAGGCGAAGGCGAGGAACGCCACGGCAGCGATCAGGATACGCGTCGGAAACGGGTTGGTGCGCTTGCCCTTCCGGTCCGACAGATAGCCGAGATGTGACGCTGACGACATGGTGTCCTCCTACTCCGCAGCCACGACGTGAAGCGGCGTGTCTTCGATCGTCTCCTCGACAGGCCAGTGACGCTGCGCGGCCGACCGCATCGAGGCATCCTGGGTGATGGCGAGGGCGAGGATCTCGGCCGCCTTCTGCGCGTCGGGCAGGCAGACGAGGCTCGGTTCCGGCTCGGAAAACCGCCAGGCCCGCACATGCGGCCACTGCACCAGCCAGGACATCCGGTGACCGCGCAGGAGCTTGATGGCCAGATGACCGGCGGTGCCGCCGAGATCGCCCTTCGAAACGGTGCTGATCTGCTTGAACGGCAGATTGAGCGTCATTGAAAAGGCGACGCCGAACCTGATGACGATCCGGTGATTGGTGATCGTGTAGACCGTCGTCTTCTCCACAGCCCAGGCATAGAACTCGATCATCGAGATCACGATCGCGCCCAGCGCGCAGAGCACCGCCACGGAAAAGGCAATCCCTAGCACCGGCCTGCCGTCATAAAGGCCGCCGGCAACGCTCCAGAGGGTCAACAGGAGAAAGTAGCCAGCAATCCAGTGCTTCTTGAGGTAATGGCGGGAAAAGAGCCGCGCGGACGGACGACCCTGCCACAGGATGGTCTCGCCCTGCGGCAGGTTCTCCGGCAGACCGGATATGGGCTCGATCTCGTGTTCGCGGGTGATGAACTGTTTCACAGCAAGGCCTCCCGCCTGTCACGCACGGCGTAGAGAAGACCGCTGCCGAAATAAGCCGCGATCTTGTCTTCCTCGAGCCGGGTGACCGCCTCCGGATTGGCATGGGCCGGGACGAGAGCGAACTGCTCGGACGTCGCGGCGTGCACGTAGAGATAGGTCAGCTTGTCCCGGCCCGTCCGCAGCACCACGAAGTTGTTGGGCAGGAGAACGCTGCGCTCGCCGCCCACCAGTTCGACCTCGTAATAGCGGATCAGCTGTTCCGACCGGTCGACCCAGACGTCGATGACCGTGCCGGCAACGACCTTGTCGCACCCCATCACCGGCAAACCCCGCGGGTCGGTCTCACCCGCCGCGATGTCGAAACCCGTCGCGATGCGCATCGGCACGATGCGGACCTCGCCGTGGGCGGTGAGATCGGGAATGTCCTGACGCGGCGCCCAGGAGCCGGGACCGACACCGGCGAGCATCGGATTGCCGACCGGCTCCAGCGGGTAGCCCGTCGCCCGCGAGGTGCGGACCGCGTTGACCGGAACCTCGTCGCGCCGGAAATCCGGAACCTGCGTGATCCCCTGGCCGTGCGGCAGGACGAAGGTCTTCTTGTCGGGAATGAAGAGAAACGGCCGCTTGTTGTAGCCGCCGCTGACATCATCTTCGAGCGGATAGCCCTCGCGCCGGTCCTCCTGGCGGAGATACCAGATGAGCCCGGCGAAGAAGATCCAGAACGTGTAGAGCACCACCTGTGCCACATCCAAACTGCCGACGATCGAACCACTCATCTCATTCCCTCCTTAAAATGGCGCCGCCGGTTTCACCCGGGCATCTCGCCCAGTCCGAACCGAATCTCGCTCGAATATTCCTGTCGGTACTGGCGCCCGGTCAGCGGGCCCAGAACTGCGAGACACACGAAAAGCAGGCCGATCTCGATGTGATAGACGACCATGTAACCGGCAGCCGCCGTATCCATTGCCGGGCCCAGCGCTCCCTCGAGCGCGAAAAGGTTGATGCCGTTCTTGATGACGCCGCCCATCAGGAGACTGGCGCCGATGGCGGTGGCCTGGACCGCGCCCCATGTACCCACGAGGATGCCGCTGTCCGATTTTCCGGAGATGCCCATGGCCGCCAGCATGGTACCGACGGCAAACAGCCCCCCGCCGAGACCGACACCAGCGGCGCCGCCGTAGAACAGGGCATGGATCTCGAGCGGCTCGGCCAGGATGACGGCGAGGAATGCGCCGATACCGACAAGAAGACCACGCGCGGCCACGCGGTACATCGGAATGCCGCGATTGAGGCTGCTGGCCGCCCATGCAAAGCCGGCGATGGTTCCGCAGGCCCAGAGACCCGTCAGGAGCGTGGTCTGGCCGACGCTCATGCCGAGAATTTCGCCGCCATAGGGTTCGAGCAGGATGTCCTGCATCGAAAAGGCTGCGGACCCGAGCGCGACGGCTACGAGAAGGCGGATGGTTCCCGGAACGCTGCGATATTCATTCAGGGCCTGACGCAGGCCGACCGTTTCGCGGCTCGATGCGGTCAGCTTCGGATTGCGCGTCTCCTGCTTCCACATCGCCACCACGTTGAGCATGATCGTCAGCAGCGCGGTCCCCTGGATCACCTGGATGAGCGTCTTCGGCGTAAAGTCGACGAGGAAGACGCTGTAGAAGCCGGACGCCGCCACCATACCGATCAGCAGCATGACATAGAGCAGCGCCACCACCCTGGGCCGCTTGGCTTCGGGCACGATGTCGGTTGCCAGCGCCAGACCGGCAGTCTGGGCCATGTGAAGGCCGAAGCCGGTAAGAAGAAAGGCAAGGCAGGCGCCTGCGGCGCCGGCCCAGCTCGGTCCGACCGTCTGCGACTGCAGAAGCAGGAGCGCGAATGGCATGATCGCCAGACCGCCGAACTGCAGCAGGCTGCCGAGCCAGAGATAAGGCACGCGGCGCCAGCCGAGCACGGACTTGTAGGTGTCCGACCGGTAGCCGAAGAGGAGCCGCAGGGGGGCGGCGAGAACCGGAAGCGCCACCACGGCCGAAACCAGCGCGACGTTCACGCCGAGTTCGACGATCAGCACGCGATTGAGCGTGCCGGTCAACAGGACCATGACGCAACCGGCGGAAACCTGGAACAGAGCCAGCCGCAGAAGACGCGGCAGCGGCACGTCCTCGCTTGCCGCATCCGCAAACGGCATGAAGCGCGTGCCGGCATTCTGCCAGAGCGCGATCATCTTCCGGTTGGCGGCCGCGAACGTCATCAGCGTGACACCTCCACCGCTTGGGACTTGTAGAAGCCGACCGAAACCCGGTGGCTGCGACCCGTGGTCCAGCCCGCCATGTCCGGCTTGTCCAGCAGGTGCCGGAGCAGACGATCCGACTGCGTGGGATAGATCGCCGGCGCGCGGTCCGATCGCGGGAACGCCTTGCCGACCAGCAGCATGGCATTGAGCAGACCCGAGCTCGGCGCCAGCGTGAACATCAGCCGTTGCCGGGTGCGGTCGGCAAAATGCTCCAAGACGCGGATGGCGTCGGCTCGGCTGTAGTGAATGAGCACATCCATCGCCACGACCGCATCGAAGCTGCCGAGCCCGGTATCGAGCATGTCGCCGCTGAAGAACTCCACATGGCCGCCGCCGAGCCCGCTCGCCTTCATGTCCGCGGCGCGCTGACGCGCGATGGAGATCATCTGGGCCGAGAGATCGATGCCGACGACATCGGCGCCGCGCGCCACGAGTTCCAGCGACAGCACGCCCGAACCGCAGCCGGCATCGAGAATGCGCCACCCGGTCAGATCCTCCGGCAGCCATCCCGACAGGGTGTTGCGCATCGCATCACGCCCCTTGCGGACGGTTGCCCGGATGCCGCTGACCGGTTGATCACCGGTGAGCTTCTTCCAGGTTTCGAACGCGGTCCGATCAAAATAGCGTTCGATCTCCCCGGTGCGTCTTGTGTAGCTAACCCCTGACATTGTGCTCCCGGCCTCCCTATTCGAAACCCAGAAAATCGAAGATCTCGCGATCCTTCATCGGCTCGACGTTCAAGGCTTCCGTTCCGGCCCAGAGCTGCTCGGCAAGCTGCAGATACTCGTTCTGGATCGCCTGGATCTCGGGTGTGTCGCCCATCTCGAACAGCGTGCTCTTCTTCAGCCGGCTCAGCCGCACATGGTCGGAATCGGCCACGTGGGCGAGGCGCTTGAGACCGACGGCCTCGTTGTAGCGGTCGATCTGGTCGGTTTGCCGCGAGCGGTTGGCGATCACGCCGCCGAGACGGACGTCGTAGTTCTTCGCCTTGGCCTTGATGGCCGCCACGATCCGGTTCATGGCGAAGACACTGTCGAAATCGTTCGCCGCCACCACCAGCGCCCGCTCGGCATGCTGCAGGGGCGATGCAAACCCGCCGCACACGACGTCGCCCAGCACGTCGAAGATCACCACGTCGGTGTCGTCGAGAAGGTGGTGCTCCTTGAGCAGTTTGACGGTCTGGCCGACCACATAGCCGCCGCAACCCGTGCCTGCGGGCGGTCCGCCCGCCTCGATGCACTGCACGCCGTTGTAGCCTTCGACCATGTAGTCTTCCGGTCGGAGCTCCTCGGTATGGAAATCGACCTGTTCGAGGACGTCGATGACGGTCGGGATCAGGCTCTTGGTCAGCGTGAAGGTGCTGTCGTGCTTGGGATCGCAGCCGATCTGCAGCACCCGCTTGCCGATCTTGGAAAAGGCGACCGACAGGTTGGACGAGGTGGTCGACTTGCCGATGCCGCCCTTGCCGTAAATGGCGAAGACCTTGGCGCTGTCGATCTGCATGGAGGGATCGAGCTGGACCTGGACGCTGCCCTCGCCGTCTCCGCGTTCCCGCAGCTTTTCTGCCGTACGGGCTTCGCGTTCGCTCGTCTTGGGATGCGTGTAGATGTTCATTCTGCTGCCTCCGGAACCAGGCCTTCAAGCCGGTCTTCGAGTTCTTCTGCAGCGCGGCGCAGCGCTGCGAGCGTTTCGGCATCGGGCTGCCAGAAGTCACGCTCCTGGGCTTCCAGCAGCCGCGTGGCGAGCCGTGCGGTCGAAGCCGGGTTCAGTTCGGCGAGCCTTCGTCGCATGGTTTCGTCGAGGACGTAGGTTTCGGTGATCTGCCGGTAGACCCAGGGCGCCACGCCGCCGGTCGTCGCCGACCAGCCGAAGGTGTTGGTGACGCTCGCCTCGATATGGCGCACGCCCTCGTAGCCATGCTGCAGCATGCCTTCGTACCATTTCGGATTGAGCGCGCGGGTCCGGGTTTCCAGAGCCACCTGTTCGCCGAGCGTACGGACCTTTGCCTCGCCCTGCGTCTGGTCAGAGATGTAGACCGGTAGCTCGACGCCGCCGCGCGCCTTCGAGACGGCCTTGGAAAATCCGCCCAGCGTATCGAAATAGTTCTCGATCGTGGTGACGCCGATCTCGACGGATTCGAGGTTCTGATAGGCCATGTCGACACTGGCGAGGACGGTTTCCAGAAGCGCGGTCTGCTTGCTGGTCTTGCCCTTGTGGTCGATCGCGAAACTCTTGCGGCTCGTATAGGTGTCGGCGATTTCCTCGTCGTCCGACCAGGCGGAGGAGGCGATCAGCATGTTGACGTTGGAGCCGTAGGTGCCGTCGGCGTTGGAGAAGACGCGATAGGCCGCATCCTCGATGTCGCAGCCCTTCGCCTCGCAATAGGCGAGCGCGTGTTTGCGGATGAAGTTCTGCTCGACCGGTTCGTCGGCGGTCGCGGCGAGATAGCTCGCTTCCGCGAGCATCGCAGCCTGGATCGGCAGCAGGTCGCGGAAGATACCCGACAGGGTCATGACGGCATCGATGCGCGGGCGGTTGAGTTCGGACAGCGGTATCAGTTCGGCCCCGCAGACCCGGTTGTAGGAGTCGAGCCGGGGACGCGCGCCCATCAGCGCCATGGCTTGCGCCAGCGGCGCGCCGCCGGTCTTCAGGTTGTCGGTGCCCCACAGCACCACGGCTACCGTTTCCGGGAACTGGCCGTCATTCTCCATGTGCCGGGCGAGAACCCGGGCGGCCTGCCGCGCGCCATCCTCGAGAGCGAACTTGCTCGGGATGCCGAAGGGATCGAAGCCGTGGATGTTACGGCCGGTGGGTAGCAGCTCCGGGGTCCGGAGCAGATCGCCCGACGGAGCCGGCGAAACGAAACGGCCGTCGAGCGCATGCACAAGCCCGTCCATCTCCTGATTTTCCGCGAGATCCCGGTCGATCCGGACCAGCCGTGCAACGGCATCACGTGCTTCAGTGTCAAGGTCGGCGACCGCACTGGCCAGTTTGTCCTCGCGTCTGGCGGCAATATCCTCGCAGAGCTTCCGTGCGGCGACGAAGCCCGAGGCCGTCTCGAGGCTGCCGGCCATGTGAGCGAGCATGTCGGCACGCTCGGTCTGGTCCATGCCGCGACCGGCGACGTGGAGCCCGTGCGGGATGAGTGCGTATTCGGTCTCGGTGACCGCGTTGACCAGGTGAAGGACCAGTTCCTCTTCCGCCAGTTCAGCTGTGCCGGCGGTGAGGTCGAGCTGGTTGGCCTGTTCGCGAATGACGTCGAGGAGCCGCTCGCGATCGAGCCGCGCGTCGGGGCCGAGCGAGCGGTACTGGTCGAGACTGGCCTTGAGGCTGTGGAGCCCCTTGTACAGGCCGGCTTCGGTAATCGACGGGGTAAGATAGGAAATCAGCGTCGCAGCAGACCGGCGCTTGGCGATCGAGGCTTCGGACGGATTGTTGGCGGCATAGAGATAGAAGTTCGGCAGGCTGCCGAGCAGCCGTTCGGGCCAGCATTTCCCGGACAGCCCCGTGTGCTTGCCCGGCATGAATTCAAGGGCGCCGTGGGTGCCGAAATGCAGGACCGCGTGGGCGCCGAAGGTCTGACGCAGATAGGTGTAGTAGGCGGCAAACGCATGGTTCGGGGCAAAGCCGCCCTCGAACAGAAGCCGCATCGGGTCGCCCTCGTAGCCGAAGGGCGGCTGGATGCCCACCAGCAGATTGCCGAACTGGCGGCCGAGAATATGAATCCCGCGGCCGTTGGAGAGAACCCGACCGGGCGTCGGACCCCAATGCGCCTCGATGTCGGCGAGATGGACTTCCTGACGCACGTGATCGTCGGCATCGACTGTGACGTGGACATTGGCCTCCGTGCCGAAGCGCTTGGCGTTGCCCTCCAGGATCATGTCCTTGAGGGTCTCGGCATCCGCCGGCACCTCGATGTCGTAACCTTCCGCCCTGAGCCGCTTCATCGTCTCGAGCAGGCTTTCGAACACCGACAGGAACGCCGCGGTCCCGATGTTTCCGCCGTTCGGCGGATAATTGAAGAGGGTCACCGCAATCCTGCGGTCGTGACGCGGCACCTGTCTCAGCCGGACGATCTCGGCGATACGTCGCGCCAGCAGATCGACGCGTTCGGGTACCGGACGCATGCAGGCTCGACCCGACGGGCAGGTGCCGAGCTTGCGCGCGCAGATGCAGGACTGGGTCGCTTCCGGACCGCTCGACCGTCCGCCGATGACCATCGAGCCGACGGCTCCGTCGAGTTCGGGAATGGCGACCATCAAGGTCGATTCGATCGGGGTCAGGCCCTGAGTGGAAGCCTGCCAGACTTCGCGGGTCTGGAACTCCGACACGCAGGCGGAGAGATAGGGGACATCGAGCATCTGCAGCACTTCGGCCGCCGCCGCCGCATCGCTGTAGGCCGGTCCACCGACCAGCGAGAACCCTGTCAGCGAGCACAGGGCGTCAATCGTCGGGGCCCCCTCACCGTCCGTCATGAACTCCGTGATCGCGGCGCGCATGTCGAGCCCGGACGAGAACACCGGAACGACGTCGAAACCCTGGCTCTCGAGAGCCGAGATCACGCCGTCATAATGCCCGGTATCGCCTGAAAGGATGTAGGTGCGCAGGAGAAGCAGTCCGATGCGTCCACGGGGCTGGTCGACGCGCGGCAGATCCTTCAGGCGGGTCGAAACCCGGGACGACGAGCGCGGGTGATAGAGTCCGCGATCGGGATACTCCGTCGGTGCGGTTGCCACCACTTCGTCCCTGAGCGCGTTGCGCTCGCCGGAGGCATACTTGCCCACCAGCATGCGGACCATGTTGTCGATGTTCTCCGCCGAAGCCGCCAGCCGGTATTGCAGCGTCAGGAAATAGCAGCGCACGTCCTGAGCCGTGCCCGGGATGTACTTGAGCAGTTTCGGCAGCCGCCGGAGCATGGCCATCTGCCGCTCACCGGCGGTGCGCCCGCTTTCGCCGTTCTTGCCGGCACTCCCGCCCCGCAGCTTCTTCAGAAGCGCCAGCGGACCCTTCTGCTCGCCCGCCATCCGGAAACGGCCCATGGCCGTGTATTTCATGATGGTGCCGGCCGACATGCAGCAGACCATGGCGTCGCAATCGAGATGCCGGGCTTCGAGTGCATCGGCGATCGCCCGGACATGCTCCTCGATGAAGATCATCGATACGATGATGATATCGCCGGTCCGGATCGCCTCCCGGCAATCCGCAAGGCTTTGCGGATCGTTCGCCCAGTCGGTGGCGGCGTGTACGCTCAGGACCAGACCCGGCAGGTCGGCCGACAGCGACGCGCGGGCGTCGTCCACGGCCGCGGCAATGTGGTTGTCGAGAGTGATGAGCACCACGCGAACCGTGGCGCTGCTAGCGGGCGAAATGAGCTTTCGCATCGTACAACGTCTCCACGGTGATCGGGTGAATGCGGTTTTCGGCCGCAAAGCTCTCTGTGTTCCGGCGTGCCTTGCTGCGGACGAAGAAAGGGATCTTCTTCAGTTCATGTTCGGCTTCCTGCGTCCACTCGACGCCGCCGCGATCGACAACTGCCGTCTCGACGACGGTGTCTGCCGTCTTGGAGGCCGGGCTGTGGGCATGAAGATGCGAGGCGGCGGCATCGTCGTTGAACTCGAAATCGTCGCGGAACATTCCGAGCAGATGCTCTTCAAGCCCCATCATCAGAGGATGGATCCAGCTGTCGAAGATGACGTTTGCGCCTTCGAAACCCATTTGCGGGGAATAGCGGGCCGGGAAATCCTGAACGTGGACGGGCGCCGAGATGACCGCGCAGGGAACGCGCATCTTCTTGGCGATGTGACGTTCCATCTGCGTGCCGAGCACGAGTTCCGGCCGCGCCTCTTCGATCGCCTCCTCGACGGCGAGGTGATCTTCGGTGATCAGGGCTTCCAGCCCGTATTCCCGCGCCGCCGCCCGCACCTCGCGTGCGAATTCGCGCGTGTAGGTGCCGAGACCGCAGACCTGGAAACCGAGTTCGCCGCTGGCGATCCGCGCAGCGGCGATCGCATGGGTGGCGTCGCCGAAGATGAAGACGCGTTTGCCGGTCAGATAGGTGCTGTCGACCGAATGCGAGTACCAGGTCAGCCGGTCGCGATCGGCACCGGACGGTGCAAGCGGATCGAGGCCGGCGATCGCCCTGACGCTCTTGAGGAACGCCTTCGTTGCCCCCACGCCGATCGGGACGGTGGAGACGAAGGGCATGCCGTGGGCCTTTTCAAGCCAGCGTGCGGCCGAGTCGGCGATCTCCGGGTAAAGAACGATGTTGAAGGCGGCGTCGGGAAGCCGCGCAAGGTCCTCGGGACGAGCGCCGAGCGGCGCGACGACGCGGACATCCAGCCCGTTCTCGGCGAGAAGCTTCGTGATCTCCTGGATGTCGTCGCGGTTGCGAAAGCCCAGTGAGGTGGGGCCGAGGATATTGCAGCTGTTGGCCGGAATGTCGCTCGGCCGCTCCCGACCGCCCGCGAAGGTGCGGACGAGCCGGTAGAAGGTTTCCGCCGCGCCCCAGGTTTCCTTCTTCTGATAGGACGGCAGTTCCAGCGGAATGACCGGAATATCGAGATCCAGGGTCTTGGCGAGGCCGCCGGGATCGTCCTGAAGCAGTTCGGCCGTGCAGGAGGCGCCCACGAGAATCGCGCTCGGCTTGAAGCGATCGACAGCCTCCTTGCAGGCGTTCTTGAAGACATCGGCGGTCGAGCTGCCGAGGTCGCGGGCCTGGAAGGTCGTGTAGGTCACCGGCGGCCGGGCCTGACGCCGTTCGATCATCGTGAACAGGAGGTCGGCATAGGTATCGCCCTGCGGGGCGTGCAGGACATAGTGGACGCCTTGCATCGAGGCGGCGATCCGCATGGCGCCGACATGCGGCGGCCCCTCATATGTCCACATGCTCAGCTGCACGGCGTCGCCTCCCCGGTTGCGGGGGCGCCCGAAAGAAGGGCGCGACGCTTGAGCGGGCGCGCGA
This sequence comes from uncultured Hoeflea sp., assembly GCA_964511625.1. Classification (GTDB taxonomy): domain Bacteria; phylum Pseudomonadota; class Alphaproteobacteria; order Rhizobiales; family Rhizobiaceae; genus Pseudohoeflea. The sequence continues at coordinate 161,527 of CAZEJG010000002.1, read as the reverse complement.
ACAGTTCGGCCAGGTCACCGGCCTGCTCGTAACCCTGGATCGGGGTGAAGGCGAATTCGATAGACCATTTGGTCGTGTAGCCTTCGGCTTCGAACGGATTGGAAAGACCCATGCCGCAGACGATGAGATCGGGATCCGCATTCCGGCAGCGGTCGATCTGCAGGTCGACATCCTGCCCTTCCGAGACGATGACGCCCGGCGGCAGAAGCGAAAGTTCGCCGGCGGAATGGTCCTGATGCAGATAGGGGCTGCCGACCTCGATGATCTCGGCCCCGGCTTCGCGGAACAGGAACCGCGCAAGCGACGGCTCGAGCTGGGAGTCCGGAAACAGGAAGACCCGCCGGCCTACGAGAAGCGGAAGATAGTGACGCAGGGCATTGCGCGCCCGCATGCGCGGACCTTCGGTCACGGCGTCGAAGCGCTCTTCGGAAACGCCGAAGGCATCCGCGATGGCCTTCAGCCAGGCCGTCGTTCCCTCTTCGCCGAGCGGGAAGATCGAGTTGATCCGGGTCGCACCGCGCGCCTCGAGAGCCGCAGACGCCGCCCCCAGATAGGGCTGCGCCAGAATGAAGCGCGTCTCAGGACCGATGGCCGGCACCGCATCATGCGTCCGCCCTGGCAGGAAGCAGACATCCTCGAGACCGAGTTCGCTGAAGAGACGGGCGAACTGGTCCTCGACGACATCCGGCAGGCAGCCGGCAACGATCAGGGACGCGGGCTTCGCTCCGGGCGCCGCAGTCGGTGCTTCCTCGACCAGTGCCTTGACGAAATTGTCTTCCCCTTGCGTGAAGGTGGTCTCGATGCCGCTGCCCGAATAGCAGATCACCTTGTGCTTCGGCGCGTAGACACGATTGAGCCGCTCTGCCGCCTTGCCGAGATCGAACTTGATCACTTCGGACGGGCAAGATCCCACCAGCACCAGCATCTTGGTGTCTGGACGGCGCTGCAGCAGCTTCTCGACGACCTGGTCGAGTTCGTCATGCATGTCGGCGACACCCGCCAGATCGCGTTCTTCCATGATCGCGGTGGCGAAGCGGGGCTCGGAGAAGATCATGACGCCAGCCGCCGACTGCATCAGGTGCGCGCATGTTCGCGACCCGACGATCAGGAAGAAGGCGTCCTGGACCTTGCGGTGAAGCCAGATGATGGAGGTGAGACCGCAGAACACTTCACGCTGGCCGCGCTGCCGCAGCGTCGGGGACGTGGTGCATCCGGTGGGAGAGAGATGGTTCATCGTCCCACCTCGGCGGAGAGCAGATGAAAGCTGTCGCCACCCGAAACAGGCGGCTGCCGGGCGGCATGATCGAGACGCGCCCGTCGCAATTTCCACAGGAACTGGAAGGCATTGATGACGTAGGTGGCATAGGCTGCCAGCGCCAGGAGCATGAGTGACGAGGACGTCAGCCATCCCAGATAGAGGGCGGCGAGATAAGCTGTGTGCAGGGCCAGGACCAGGATCGAGAAAACGTCTTCCCAGAAGAACGCCGGGGCAAAGAGATACTTGCCGAAGACGCGCCTTTCCCAGATCGAGCCGGTGATCATGATCGCGTAGAGCGTCAGGGTCTTGATGACGACGGAAACCTCCGCCGCCGCCAGGCCGTTGCCGGTGACAAGGAACCTGAGGATCAGCGCGAGACTGACCAGGAAGACCGCGAACTGGATGGGAGCAAGAATGCCTTGGACCAGGGTCCAGACGGACTCGTCACGGCGCTTGCGCTCTTCTTCGGTGTAAAGCAGGTGCGCATTCGTCGCCTTGTTGTCCGCCGTGACCGACATCTGTTCCTCCCCCGAACCCAATAACGAGTCCGGTTAGGATCGGAGGGTAACGCTGTCCCCGCAAAAGTGTCAACTTAAATTGACGTACATTCTTATTTACAGATCGCCCGTTCATGGGCATGCTGGTGAAAGGCGTCAAGGCAGGCCTTCGAGTGCGAAGCTCGACGACACATTCGAGATACCACACGCGGGAACGGGAACCCTGTGCGCTTACCAAGGGAGGCAGCGCCACGTGAGGATCAACGGTTCAGACGAGATGGCCATGGACGCCATCGACAGGTACCGGGCTGAAACGGACGGCCCGAAAACCTTTGTCACTCCGCACCCACAAGTGCTAAGAGCGAAAGGGCTCAACCGAGGTGATCGAGCTCGGTTGTTCAGGCTCATAAACGGACCCGTTGCCGCCATGACCGCAGAACAACTCTCCGGCCTGCTTGACGACAACCTGGAAGCGGATCTGCGCTATACGGGTCTGATTGGTGAATTCCAGGGGCGCGTCTCCGATCCCCGAACGCCTATCCAGGAGCTTCTCGATTTCCTCGCCCGAAGAGTCCCGACGCGCCGGCCGTCTGAAGCACAGACCCCGAATTCGCTGCGCACGGCGGAAAAGGTCCTCTTCATCGAGGCCGTCGCACGACAGCTCGGAAAGCGCTGGACGGACGACAGCGCCAGTTTCATCGACGTGTCTATCGCCTGCGCCCGGCTCCAGGATATCGCCCAGGCCCTGACGATGGAGGCGTCGCGACAGCATCTCGCCGGCGATGCGCCTTTCGCCGCGATCGTCGTGCCGCGCGGCGAACAGCACACCTTGATGTCCCACCTCATTGGCGCCTTGTTCCAGACCATAGGATGGCATCAGGAGGTCCTTCTCCAGGAGACCCTCGATACCGAAATCTTCGCCCGACGACTGGGCCGCGCCGACGTCGTGTGTATCGGGTGGAGCAACATGCGGCTCCAGCCTGATATCAGCCATCTGATCCGGGAAGTAAGGTTGTGTTCTAAAGACAAAACACCCCCTATAATTGCAGGCGGCGTGGCGGCCCTCGATTTTGTTGATTTCCTTACGGATTTGGGGATTGCCTGCCTCTGCGACAGCGCGTATTCAGCGGTCAGCATTTCCCAGAACTATTACAGTCGTAACAAGTCTGCTGGTTTCGGAACACCAAGACATGATGGGTCCGAAAATGTCATCCCGAGGTTCGATCGGCCCAGACGATGAACGCTCAATCGACATATGGCTTTCGGCAGAATATCGAGATCGGGTTTGATTTGCTTGAGACAGTCGGAACAGATGCACTGACGGCCCTTGTCGGGCTCGGCGCGGACATTGTGTTCCTGGTCGACGAAAACGGTGTCATCAGGGAAGCCCATCACCGGAATCCCGAACTCGATGCCTATGGCCTGACCGCCAGCGTCGGCACCAAGCTGCGCGATTGCGTCACCGTCGAATCGATCCCGAAAATCGACGCGCTTCTGGCGCCCAGCGACAAGGCGCGTCCCAAACGCGGCTATCAGGTCAACCATTCCGCCGGCGGCCTCCCCGATCTCCCGGTGGCCTACAGCGCAGGCACCGTATCGGGCTTTCCGTTCACCATCGTGGTCGGACGCGAAATGCGCCAGCAGATGCAGGACCAGCAGCGTCTTGTCGAAGCGCAGATCGCCATGGAGGCCGATTACCGCGAACTCCGTCAGGCCGAAGCCCGCTACCGAACCTTGTTCAAGATGTCGGAAGAGGCCTATCTGATCGTCGATGGCGAGCGGCGGACCGTTCTCGAGGCCAATCCGGCGGCGCTCTCGCTTGTGGCCGCCAACAGGAGCAATCTCTCGGGAAAACCGGTCCGTGATCTCCTCAAGAAGCAGGATCGCGACAGGTTCGGCGACGCCATGGGCGAAGCCCGCCACAGTGGCGAACCCGTCGCAGTCACGGGGTTGCAGAGCGCGAGTGGAACCGTCGTCGATGCCAATCTGCGCGCCTATCGCGAAAACGGCTCGACCAACCTGATCATCACCTTGCGCGAAAACATCAACGCCGAGCAGGCCGCGCCGCGCACAAGCGGGCATCCCGAAAGTGGTGATATTGATCTGGAGGGACTGCCGGAAGCCGCTGTCGTGACCGACACCGGCGGCATTATCAAGTCGGCCAACACCCTGTTTCTCGATCAGATCCACGCTCCCACACAGCACCAGGTGCTGGGTCGCAGCGCATCAAACTGGCTCGGAAAATCGGCCGTCGAGTTCAATGTTCTTCTTGCTCGTATCGTCAACGAGAAGATGATCAGCGGCTTCGCCTCCGCGGTTACCGACTGGCTGGGCGAGACACGAAATGTCTCCCTGTCCGGCCGTTTCAACGAAAAGGCGCAGACGGTCCAGCTCTTGCTGATCCCGGTCGCGACGTCTCCTGAAAAGCTGGCGCTGCAGCCGCCCGCGACCCAGGAACAGGCGGAAGGTTTTGCCAGCCTGGTCGGCAAGGTTCCGCTCAAGCAACTGATCCGTGAATCGCTCGACGTCGTCGAAAAGATCTGTATCGAGGCCGCGCTCGACCAGACCAACAACAACCGTGCGAGTGCCGCCGAAATGCTCGGCCTGTCCCGCCAGAGCCTCTACATCAAGCTCCGGCGACACGGTCTGGAAAACTACACCCCCACCAGCTGATTCCGGCTCGCATCGCTCGGAACCGCCCTACCCTGGGTGGGCGCATGCCTTACCGATTCCGGTCGCATGCCTTTCCAGAAAGTGTCAAATAAAGTTGACACTTTTCGGGGTCACGCCTAGCATGCCCGTCATGGAGATCGCTCGCCAACAACCGCGTGCAAACTGGCCGAAGCCGGACGCTGTCATCGCCCTGCTCAAGCCCGTCACGTGGTTTCCGCCCATGTGGGCCTATGCCTGCGGCGCCATCGCCACAGGCCAGGATCTCGACGGTCGCATCGGCTTCGTCATCCTCGGCGTCATTCTGGCGGGTCCTTTGTTGTGCGGCACCAGTCAGGCCGTCAATGACTGGTTCGACCGCGAAGTCGACGCCATCAACGAACCCGACCGCGTCATCCCTTCCGGCCGCATGCCGGGACAATGGGGGCTCAACATCGCCCTCGCGATGTCGGTTTTGTCCCTTGTCGCCGCCTGGCTATTTGGCCCCCTCATCTTCTCGGCGGCCGTGGTCGGCCTCGCCTTTGCCTGGGGCTACAGCGCGCCGCCGTTTCGTTTCAAGCTCAACGGCTGGATCGGCAACGGCGTGGTGGGCTTCAGCTACGAGACGCTGCCCTGGCTGACCGCCGCGGTTGCGGTGACCGGTATCGCGCCTTCGACACCGTCCCTGATGATCGCCGTGCTGTATGGCATCGGCGCCCACGGCATCCTGACGCTCAACGACTTCAAGGCGATCACCGGCGACCGGGAGATGGGCATTCGAACCCTTCCCGTGCTGCACGGGGTCCGCGGGGCTGCCCTGATCGCCTGCGCGATCATGGCCGCGGCCCAGGCGGGTGTCGTCGCCATCCTCTTCGTTCAGGGCCTGCCCTACTTTGCCGCCGCGGTGGCGACGATCCTGCTGCTGCAGCTTGTCTGCATGACGCGTTTTCTCGCCGATCCCCGCCGCTTCGCCGTCTGGTACTCGGCCATCGGGGTCGGCCTTTACGTATCCGGAATGATGATCACCGCCTTCGGCCTGCGCCTTCTCGCAGCCGCGGCCGGATAGGATTGATCTGGAGCCTCGCATGGATGGACAGGCGAACACGGCATCAATGACAGTCAGGGCGCCCGCCGGCCTGGGTTGGCTCGCCATCGTGCGGCTCGGCCTGATCCAGGCCTCGCTCGGCGCGATCGTCGTACTGACGAATTCGACGCTCAACCGCGTCATGGTCGTCGAGCTCGCGCTTCCGGCCATCATCCCCGGACTGCTCGTCGGCCTGCATTACGGCGTGCAGATTTCCCGACCGCTCTGGGGGCACCGCTCGGACATCGGCAGTTCCCGCACGCGCTGGATCATCGGCGGGCTGGCACTTCTCGCCATCAGCGGCACCGCGGCGGCCGCAACGACTTTTCTCTTCGAGATGAGCTTCGCCGCCGGGCTGATCGCGGCACTCGTCGCCTACACCCTCATCGGCATAGGCGTCGGCGCAAGCGGCACCTCGCTCCTCGCGCTGATCGCAACCAAGATTGCGCCCGAGCGCAGGGCATCCGCTGCGACGATCACCTGGCTGATGATGATTGCCGGCATCGTCGTGACCTCGATCGTCACAGGCATCAGTCTCGAGCCCTACTCGCACGCCCGGCTGGTCGTCGTCACTGCCATCACGGGCCTTGTGGTGCTGACCATCTCCGCCTGTGCCATCGGCAGGCTCGAGCGCCGACCGACCCCGGTCGGCAATCGGAACCGGGAAAGCGCCGGCAATTTTCGCGAAAGCGCGCGGGAGGTCTGGAGCGATCCGGCCGCGCGGCTACTCACCGTCTTCATCTTCCTCTCGATGCTGGCTTACTCCACTCAGGACCTGATCCTCGAGCCCTTTGCCGGCCTTCTTTTCGGCATGACGCCGGGCGAGACCACCCAGCTCTCGGGCGTCCAGCATGCGGGTGTCTTCTGCGGCATGGCGCTGGTCGGGATCATTGGCGCCCTCTATGCGCGGCGGAAACCGGCGCTGATGAAGACGTTCATCGTGTGCGGCTGCATCGGATCCGGCGTCGCCCTCGGCGGGCTCGCCGTTTCCGCCGCCTTCGCGCCCGTCTGGCCCATTGCCGCCAACATCTTCGTTCTCGGCTTCATGAACGGCGTATTCGCGGTCGCGGCCATCGGAACCATGATGGCCTATGCAGGCGCAGGCAAACAGGCCAATGAAGGCATGCGGATGGGCGTCTGGGGCGCCGCGCAAGCCGTATCCTTCGGCCTCGGAGGCCTCGCCGGAACGATCGCGCTGACGGCCGGAAGATGGATCATTCAGGACGACGGCTCCGCCTTTTCGCTCGTCTTTGTGCTCGAGGCCGCGTTGTTCCTGGTGTCGGCGGTTATCGCACTTCGGATCGGCCTCTCAGGAGAGCCCGACCATGCGCATGACGCCACTCTCGTTTTGCCTGCCATAGCCGCGGAGTAGAAGACATGCCGATTGCGAGACATGCCGACAGGACGGACACGCCGCCAGTCTATGACGTTGCGGTCATCGGGGGCGGCCCCTGTGGCGCAACGGCCGCGGAATATCTCGCCCGGGCGGGACATTCCGTCCTGCTCGTCGACCCCGACGACCGTATCAAGCCTTGCGGCGGCGCCATTCCGCCCCGGGCGATCAAGGATTTCTCGATCCCCGACAAACTTCTGGTCGCGAAGGCCCAGGCGGCCCGCGTGATCGCCCCGTCCGGCAAGTCCGTCGACATGCGGATCGGCGACATCGGCTTTGTCGGCATGGTCGACCGGGCCACATTCGATCCCTATCTGCGCAACCGCGCGGCGGAAGCCGGGGCAATTTTCATGGCCGGCAAGATCAAGGACCTGACCACGGCTCAAGACGGCACGCTCACCCTCTCGCTGAATGCCAGCGAGAGCGACGGAGCGAAGACGGAACGGGAAATCCGCGCTCGCTTCGTGATCGGCGCGGACGGCGCAAACTCCGCGGTGCGGCGGCACATGTTCCCGCCTCGCAGCAAACCACCATATGTCTTCGCCTATCACGAGATCGTGGAAAGCCCGGGCGATGCCGATCCAGCAAATTTCAGCCACGATACCTGCGACGTCGTCTATGACGGGAGGATATCGCCCGATTTTTACGGCTGGGTTTTCCCGCACGGAACGCAGACCTCGGTAGGCTGCGGATCGGCAAGGAAGGGTCATGACCTGCGCGCCGCCACCGCCGAATTGCGCGCCCGCGCGGGGCTTTCCGGCCAGCGCACGGTGCGACGGGAAGGCGCCCCCTTGCCGCTCAAGCCGATGCGACGCTGGGACAACGGCCGCAACGTGATCCTGGCCGGCGATGCGGCGGGCACGGTCGCCCCGTCATCAGGCGAAGGCATCTATTACGCCATGCTGAGCGGACGGTTGTCCGCCGAAGCAGTGGCCACCTGTCTCGCAACCGGCAATGTTGCCGCGCTCAAACAGGCCCGGAAGCGGTTCATGAAGGACCACGGCCGCGTCTTTCTGGTGCTCGGGATCATGCAGATGTTCTGGTATCGCAGCGACCGTCTCCGCGAGCGGTTCGTTTCGCTCTGCAGGGATCCGGATGTGCAACGGCTGACCTGGCAATCCTACCTCAACAAGGAGCTGGTGCGGCGCGAGCCGATGGCCCATGTCCGGGTGTTCTTCAAGGACGTGGCGCAACTCTTCCAGGTCGCGACCGGTCCGAGATGAAACTTATCATCACGGCGCTCCAGTCAGGATGGCTGACGCTCGGGGCGCTCGCCTTCATGTGGATCGAATGCGCCGTAATCTGCCGGATGTCGACTACGCCCGGCGCCCGCTTTCGTCTGCTCCTCCCGAATTTTCTGGCGGGCACGTGGCTGATCGCAGCCGTGCACTTCGCCCTTCAGAATGAGGCCTTTTACCCGGTTCTGGCCTGCATGGCGCTGGCCCTCGTGGCCCACATCTGGGATATCGTTAGCCGCCTGCGCGCTCAGGCGGGCTGATTGAGGCGGATGACCGAGCGGTTGAGAAGGCCGGCCGCCGTAACCCAAGCCAGATAGGGAACGAACAGAAGCGACGCCAGCATCGAAATCGGCCACGCCGTCACGATGAAGGCGGCGATCGACACCCAGAGGACGCCGATGTCGACGAGCGCCAGTTGCATGCGCCGCATGCCGAAGAAGAGCCAGGACCACATCGCGTTGACCACGATCTGCACGCCCCAGAAGAAGAGCGCCAGCGACCATCCGGCCAGCGTCCAGACTTCCCAGCCCGCTATCCCGATCATGACGTAGAGGATCGTCCACACCACCGGGAACGCCCAGTTCGGCGGCGTCCAGGACGGCTTGCGCAGCCCCTTGTACCAATCTCCGGGCTTGAAGATCGCGCCGCTGGAAGCTGCCAGGATGACAAGAACGATGAAAACGACGGCAGCCATGTCTCGACCTCGATATTCTTTTCGCCGGTATGGCCACACGTCGAGGCCGGTGAAAATGCTGACCCGCAATCCTGATCTGCAGCATACTCAACATTACGGGCCTTCGCGGGACAAATGCAAACGATATGCCCCGATAAATTGGCTGGCCATACGAGCAATCAACCCGCCCCTGGCAAAGGTCGGAATCCCGAGAAGATTCAAACGTCATCGCCGGTGCTGGCCTTTCGGGTTCGCCCTCAGAAAGTCATTTCTGCCGCTTCGGTTCCGCCGCGAGTGTAAAAAGGAGTTTACACTTGCCCCGGAACGCGTGAGGATGTGTCCAGACCGTCGTCCATCGGCGTTTTGCTGACACGCACTCCGGTTTTTGCTCGGGAGCTAGCTTACGGCAGACAAGAGGACAACGGGCTCATGCGGGGGAGGAAACGCTATGAGCATCCAACGCGGTAAGACGTCCCTTACACCGCTGCTTGACCGGATTGATTGCCCCGGTGATCTCAAGCGGCTGACCGATACCGAGCTTGCCCGTCTTGCGGACGAATTGCGCTCGGAGCTCCTCGACGTGGTCTCCCGGACCGGCGGCCATCTCGGCTCCGGCCTTGGCGTGGTGGAGCTGACGGTCGCCCTTCATTCGGTTTTCGATGCGCCCCGCGACACCCTGATCTGGGACGTTAGTCATCAATGCTATCCGCACAAGCTGCTCACCGGCCGACGCGACCGGATGGAGACCTTGCGCAAGAAGGACGGCCTGTCGGGTTTCACGCGGCGCGGCGAAAGCCCTTACGATCCGTTCGGTGCGGCCCATTCGTCGACCTCGATCTCAGCCGCCCTCGGTTTTGCCGTCGCGCGAGATCTCAGAGGCGATACCGGACATGTCGTCTGCGTGATCGGCGATGGCGCGCTCACCGCCGGCATGGCCTATGAAGGCCTCAACAATGCGGGATGGCAGAACCGGCGACTGATCGTCGTACTCAACGACAACGCCATGTCCATCTCTCCTCCGACGGGGGCCATTTCCGCCCATCTCGCGGATCTCGGCAAGGCGTCCGATCCGGCGACCGAGCGACTGAATGTCTTCCGCAATCTCGGCTTTGCCTATCACGGGCCGGTGGATGGCCACGACATCCCGGCACTGCTCGCCACCCTGCGCATTCTCAAGGACAACGGCGACGGCCCGGTGCTGCTGCATGCGCTGACGCGCAAGGGCGCCGGCTATCCGCATGCCGAGGCCGCCGAAGACAAGTATCATGGCGTCGCCAGGTTCGACGTCGCGACAGGCGAGCAGGTCAAGTCCACGCCGAGCGCGCCCAGCTACACGAAGGTCTTCGCCAATGCGCTGATCGAGGCAGCGAAAACCGACGACCGCATCGTTGCGATCACCGCCGCGATGGCCAGCGGGACCGGCCTCGATCTTTTCGAGCGGTACTATCCGGACCGCACCTTCGACGTCGGCATTGCCGAACAGCACGCCGTGACCTTCGCCGCCGGACTTGCCGCCAGCGGCATGCGGCCCTTCTGTGCGATCTACTCGACCTTCCTTCAAAGAGCCTATGACCAGGTCGCCCACGACGTCGCGCTGCAGAACCTGCCTGTCCGCTTTGCCATCGACCGTGCCGGGCTCGTGGGCGCCGACGGACCGACCCATGCGGGCTCCTTCGATGTCGGCTATCTCGCCAACCTTCCGAACTTCACGGTGATGGCAGCTGCCGACGAGGTCGAACTCGTCAACATGGTCAAGACGGCCGCGCACCACGATACGGGACCGATCGCCTTTCGCTATCCGCGCGGCGAAGGCACCGGCCGGCCGTTGCCTGCGTCAGCTTCGCTCCTGCCGATCGGCAAGGGACGTATCGTCGACATCGGGCACACCGCCGCCATTCTCTCCTTCGGCGCGCGGCTGGACCAGTGCCTGGAGGCCCGCGCGCTTCTCGCCGCCATGGGAATTTCGGTGACCGTTGCGGACGCACGCTTTGCCAAGCCGCTCGATGCCGATCTGATCGAGGATCTTTGCTCGACACACCGGCTGCTCGTGACAATCGAGGAAGGCGCCACCGGTGGGTTCGGCGCGCTCGTCCTGCACCACATGGCGCAACACGGCATGCTCGACGGGCGATGCGACGTCAGGACCATGACATTGCCGGACCGGTTTATTTCGCAGGCGTCTCCGCATGAGATGTACGCCGAAGCCGGCCTGAATGCCCGCCAGATCGCCGACCTCGTTCGCCAGACCCTTTCAAGGGAAGCGAGCGACATGCCCGCAATGCCCGGCGGGTGGTCGACATGGCAGCCTGGTTCCGCCGATGCCGCAGACCGTGTGGTGTCATGAGAAAAGTACCGATCCGCGCCTCGATTGGCGAACGGGTACCGATGTAGTAAACTTTACCTGCGCTCGAGTAATAAAAAGCACAGAAAGCGTTGTTGGAGGGGGAAGTGGCCAGTAAGGAATACAGCGGCAATGAGCCCGACAGGAACAGCGCCTCCGAATTCGATTTCAGGGGCGAGGCCGGACCTGACAGTGTGCCGACCAGACATCTCTCGACGCAGGAACTGACGGTTCTCGAACAGGCCGTGCGCAACCGGGTTTCAAACCTGGTCGGCGCCCTGCATCCGGGTGGCGAGACGGCAAGCGGTCCGCGTCCGCTTCAAACTGTCGATGACCGCCTTCATCCGGAACTCAACGAACGCGCCCGTCGCATGCCGGCCGTGGACAAGGCCATCTCCTATCGCGGCCTTTTCCTCAAAACCCTGATCGATCCGGATCCGCGGCATCACCGGGAGCTGATCGACGAGTTGCTGGAATCGAGCATTCCCCTGCAGACGCTGGCCATTCATCTGCTGTGTCCGCTCGCAACCGAACTCGGCAATTACTGGTGCAACGACGACGCGGACTTCATGCAGATCGCCGTCGCATCCACCCGCCTGAGCAACGTGGTCAACCATCTGATCCATTTCAGTGCCCAGAACACGCCGAAAACCGCGCAGAAACGCATCCTTCTTGCGAAATCGCACGGGACCAAGCACACGCTCGGCGTGAACCTGGTGACGATGTGCTTCCGCGACATGGGCTGGATCGTCGACGGCGGAGCCGATCTCGAGATCGGCGATTCCCTCTTCATGCGGCTGTCGTCCCACCAGTATGATCTCCTCGGCCTGTCGATCGGACAGCTCGACGAGGTAAGGGACTGCGAACTCACGGTGGAGCGGTACCGATCGATGAAGAAGAACAGCCCGACCAAAATCGCGATCGGCGGCGCTGCGGTCCTCGCCTATCCGGACCGGTTCAAGGGCGCCAAAGCCGACATCGTGGCGCGGTCGGCGATGGAAGTGCTCAGCCTGGCAGAACACGCCGCCGGGTGAAGCATTCGCCGGGAAGTCCAGCCCCTCCGCTTCTCCGGATCGCCGTTGCGGCGTAGGGCCGGAGGGTGGCAGCAAACCCCGGCAGGGTCTCAAGCCGCCAGATATTCTCTCGTCTTGCAAGTACTTGCGGAAAAACCGTGCGACGCCCCTTGCCGGGGTGCCGCAATGCAACAGATTCATTTTCTGTCCTGAAAACTTTCGTTGCATCAGGTCTTTGAGCCTGATTGACTGGTGTTGGAGGAGAGTTGGACTGGCATGAGGACTTACCCCTGAGGACACCGCCCATGAACAAGCCCCTGCAGACCGATGCAACTCCTCCCGAGCCCCGCAATTTCACGCCCGAGGATCTCGGGGCGGAGATCGTCCGGCGGCTGACCTATTCGATCGGGAAGGATCCCGCCTCGGCCAAGCCGAATGACTGGATGAAGGCGACCGCCTACGTCATCCGCGACCACATCATCGACAAGTGGATGGCCTCGACGCGAGAAACCTATGAGCGCGGGGACAAGCGCGTCTACTACCTGTCGCTCGAATTCCTCATCGGCCGATTGATGCGCGACGCGGTCTCCAATCTCGGGCTGCTCGAAGAAGTCCGCGAGGCGCTCGACACGATCGGCGTGGACTTCGATGCGGTGGCTGCCCTGGAGCCCGACGCCGCACTCGGCAATGGCGGCCTCGGCCGGCTCGCGGCCTGCTTCATGGAGTCCATGGCCACCGTCGACGTGCCTGCCTATGGCTACGGCATCCGCTACGTCCACGGCCTCTTCCGCCAGCAGATGAGCGACGGCTGGCAGGTGGAACTGCCCGAAACCTGGCTCGCCCACGGCAACCCCTGGGAGTTCGAGCGCCAGGAATCGTCCTACGAGGTCGGTTTCGGCGGTTCCGTCGAAGCGCTCGGCGAGAACGGCGGCGAAACCCAGCGCTGCAGCTGGAAGCCGCAGGAACGCGTGATCGCCACTGCCTTCGACACGCCGGTGGTAGGCTGGCGCGCCAAGCGCGTGAACACGCTGCGCCTCTGGACAGCCGAACCGATCGACCCGATCCTTCTCGACGCCTTCAATGCCGGCGACCATATCGGCGCGCTGCGCGAGAGCAACAAGGCGGAATCGCTCGCCCGCGTGCTCTATCCCGCCGACGGCACCCCGGCCGGCCAGGAACTGCGCCTGCGGCAGGAATATTTCTTCTCCTCCGCGTCGCTGCAGGACATCATACGCCGCCACACCCAGCAATATGGCGACCTGCGCTCGTTGCCCGACAAGGTGGCGATCCAGCTCAACGACACCCATCCGGCGATTGCCGTCGCCGAGATGATGCGGCTCCTGATCGACATCCACGCCTTCGATTTCAACGAAGCCTGGGAGATCACGCAGAACATCTTTGCCTATACCAACCACACGCTGCTGCCCGAGGCGCTGGAAAGCTGGCCGGTGCCGCTGTTCGAGCGGCTGTTGCCGCGCCACATGCAGCTCGTCTACGCCATCAACGCCAAGATCCTGCGCCATGCCTGGAAGGAACGGGGCTACAATGACGACCAGATCCGCTCGATCTCGCTGATCCAGGAGGACGGCGAACGCCGCGTGCGCATGGGCAATCTCGCCTTCTTCGGCTCGCACTCGATCAACGGCGTCTCGGCCCTTCACACCGATCTGATGAAGCAGACGGTGTTCCGCGACCTGCACAACCTGTTTCCCGACCGCATCAACAACAAGACCAACGGCATCACGCCGCGCCGCTGGCTCATGCAGTGCAACCCCGACCTCGTCTCGCTGCTGCGCGACACGATCGGCGACGCTTTCATGGACGATGCGACGAAGCTCGCCGATCTCGCCAAATACGCCGACGACAGCGAGTTTCAGGCCCGCTTCGCCGCCGTCAAGCGCGAGAACAAGGTGCGGCTCGCCAACCTCGTTTCCCGCCGGCTCGGCCTCCGTGTCGATCCGTCGGCGATGTTCGACATCCAGATCAAGCGCATCCACGAATACAAGCGCCAGCTGATGAACGTGGTCGAGGCCGTCGCCCACTACTCGCAGATCCGCACCCATCCCGAACGCGACTGGGTGCCGCGGGTAAAATTCTTCGCCGGCAAGGCGGCGCCGAGCTACCACAACGCCAAGCTGATCATCAAGCTGATCAACGACGTGGCCAAGGTGATCAACAACGACCCCGCTGTACGTGGCCTGCTGAAGATCGCGTTCATCCCGAACTACAACGTCTCGCTCGCCGAGGTAATGGTTCCGGCAGCCGACCTGTCGGAGCAGATCTCGACCGCCGGCATGGAAGCCTCGGGCACCGGCAACATGAAATTTGCGCTCAACGGAGCGCTCACCATCGGCACGCTTGACGGCGCCAATGTCGAGATCAAGGAACATGTCGGCGACGACAACATCGTCATCTTCGGCCTGACCGCCGACGAAGTCGCCGATCGCCGCGCCAACGGCCATGATCCTCGGCAGATCATCGAATCCTCGCGCGATCTCGCCCAGGCGCTCGAGGCGATCGCCTCCGGCGTGTTCTCGCAGGACGATCCGGACCGCTTCAAGGACCTCGTCCAGGGTCTCTACGATCATGACTGGTTCATGCTGACGGCCGACTTCGACGCCTATGCGGCCGCCCAGCGCCATGTCGACGAACTCTATCTCGACGAGGCGGCCTGGTACTCAAAGACCATCCGCAACACCGCCCATACCGGCTGGTTCTCGTCCGACCGGACGATCCGGCAATACGCTTCTGAGATTTGGCAGGCGGGCTCATGAACAAACGGGATGCCCCGAGTGCCGGTGAACCGGTCGTCCATCTTGCAGCGGATGAAGCCCAGGCCATCGGCGCGGGCACTCATGGCGACCCTTTCTCCGTTCTCGGCATCCATCCCATTGGCAAGGGCTTTCTGGCCCGCGCCTTCGTTCCCGACGCCTCGACCGTTGTCGCTCTGACACTCGACGGAAAGGAAGCGGGCGAACTCGAACCCGGCTATGCGCCGGGCCTGTTCGAGGGCAAGTTGAAGCTGCGCAAGAAACAGCAGCTCAAATATCGCGCCTCGAATGGCGGCAACGAGTGGACCGTCATCGACCCCTATTGCTTCGGCCCGGTCCTCGGCCCGATGGACGACTACTATATCGGCGAGGGATCGCATCTCAGGCTTTTCGACAAGCTGGGCGCGCACCCACTCACCCACGAGGGTGTCGAGGGCACCCATTTCGCCGTCTGGGCGCCCCAGGCCAAGCGGGTATCGGTGGTCGGCGACTTCAATCTCTGGGACGGCCGCCGTCACGCCATGCGCAGGCGCGTCGACACCGGCATCTGGGAAATCTTCATCCCCGGCGTCTCCCCCGGACAGACCTACAAGTTCGAGATCATCGGAGCCGCCGGCCGCAGTCTTCCGCTCAAGGCCGATCCCTTCGCCCGCCGCGCCGAACTTCGCCCGCAGACGGCCTCGATCGTCACCCCGCGGATCGACCACGAGTGGGGCGATGCAGCCCACCGGAAACACTGGAGTTCGGTCGAGGCGCGACGCCAGCCAATGGCGATCTACGAGGTCCATCCTGGCTCCTGGCGGCGCAACGAGGATGGAGGCTTTCTCTCCTGGGACCAGATGGCCGACCACCTCATCCCGTACTGCGTCGAGATGGGCTTCACCCATATCGAGTTCCTGCCGGTCTCCGAATATCCCTACGACCCGTCCTGGGGGTACCAGACGACGGGTCTCTATGCCCCGAGCGCCCGCTTCGGCGAACCGGAAGGCTTTGCCCGCTTCGTCGACGGCGCCCACCGGGTCGGCATCTCGGTCCTGATCGACTGGGTGCCCGCGCACTTCCCCACCGATCCGCACGGACTCATCCGCTTCGACGGCACCGCGCTCTACGAGCATGAAGATCCGCGCCAGGGATTTCACCCGGACTGGAACACCGCGATCTACAATTTCGGGCGGAAGGAAGTGCTCTCCTTCCTCCTCAACAACGCGCTCTACTGGGCCGAGGAATTCCATGTCGACGGCCTGCGCGTGGATGCGGTGGCCTCCATGCTCTATCTCGACTACTCGCGCAAAGAGGGCGAGTGGATCCCCAACAAGGACGGCGGCCGCGAGAACCTGGAAGCGGTCCATTTTCTCCGCGAGATGAACAAGGCCGTCTACGGCAGCCATAACGGCATCATAACGATTGCCGAGGAATCCACCTCCTGGCCCAAGGTCTCCGCCCCCGTTCACGAGGATGGTCTTGGTTTCGGCTTCAAGTGGAACATGGGCTTCATGAACGACACGCTGACCTATTTCGCGCGTGAGCCGGTTCACCGGAAGCACCATCACGACGAGATCACCTTCGGCCTCGTCTACGCCTTTTCCGAGAACTTCGTGCTGCCGATCTCCCATGACGAGGTCGTCCACGGCAAGGGCTCGATGCTGAACAAGATGCCCGGCGACGAATGGCAGAAATTTGCCAATCTGCGCGCCTATTACGGCTTCATGTGGGGCTATCCAGGCAAGAAGCTCCTGTTCATGGGGCAGGAATTCGGCCAGCGCGGCGAATGGGCCGAGAGCCGCCAGCTCGACTGGGACCATCTCGACGACCCGCGCCATCATGGCGTCCAGCTCCTCGTGCGCGACCTCAACAAGCTCTACACCTCGTTGCCCGCCCTGCATGCACGCGACTGCGAGCCCGACGGCTTCGAATGGATCGTCGCCGACGACCGGCAGAACTCGGTCTTTGCCTGGCTGCGCAAGGCGCCCGGCGAGAAGCCCGTCGCCGTCATCTGCAATCTCACCCCGGTGCCGCGGACAGGCTACGAGATCAGCCTGCCGGAGGGCGGTCACTGGGAGGAAATCTTCAACTCCGACTCGACCTATTACGGTGGATCGGGACAGGGCAACAGCGGCCGTGTCCCTGCCGAGGACCGGGCCGGGCGTCACGTAGCGACGCTCCATCTGCCGCCACTCTCGACCCTGATGCTGACCCCGGAGTGAGGCGGGAGAAAACCGAACATGGGAGGAAGACATGGACGTTAAGCGACATCAGCCCCTGGCCCGCGACGCAATGGCCTACGTGCTGGCCGGCGGACGCGGAAGCCGGCTCAAGGAACTGACCGACACCCGCGCCAAGCCCGCCGTCTATTTCGGCGGCAAGACCCGCATCATCGATTTTGCGCTGTCGAACGCGATCAACTCCGGTATCCGCCGCATCGGCGTGGCCACCCAGTACAAGGCGCACTCTCTGATCCGCCACCTGCAGCGCGGCTGGAACTTCCTCCGCCCCGAGCGCAACGAGAGTTTCGACATCCTGCCCGCGAGCCAGCGCGTTTCCGAAACGCAGTGGTATGAGGGCACCGCCGACGCGGTCTACCAGAACATCGACATCATCGAGGACTACGATCCGCAGTTCATGGTCATCCTCGCCGGCGACCACATCTACAAGATGGACTACGAACTCATGCTCCAGCAGCATGTGGATTCGGGCGCCGACGTGACCGTCGGCTGTCTCGAGGTGCCCCGCATGGAAGCCACCGGCTTCGGCGTCATGCATGTCGACGAAAAGGACGGCATCATCGCCTTCGTCGAGAAGCCAGCCGATCCTCCGGCCATCCCCGGGATGCCGGACAAGGCGCTCGCCTCGATGGGCATCTACGTCTTCAATACGAAGTTCCTGATGGAGGAACTCCGCCGCGATGCCGCCGACCCCAATTCCAACCGCGATTTCGGCCGCGACATCATTCCCTACATCGTCAAGCACGGGAAGGCGCAGGCGCACCGCCTGACCCATTCCTGCGTGCGGGCCTCGCTCGAGTCCGAAGCCTACTGGCGCGACGTCGGAACCATCGACGCCTACTGGCAGGCCAATGTCGACCTGACCCAGGTGGTCCCCGATCTGGACATCTACGACCGCTCGTGGCCGATCTGGACCTATGCCGAGATCAAGCCGCCGGCGAAATTCGTCCATGACGAGGAGAACCGGCGCGGTTCTGCCGTCTCGTCGCTGGTCTCTGGCGACTGCATCATCTCAGGCGCAGCCCTTCTGCGTTCGCTGATCTTCACCGGCGTGCGTGCCAACTCCTATTCGAGCCTCACCGACGCCGTGGTGCTGCCCGAATGCGAGATCGGCCGACACGCCCGTCTCGACAAGGTGGTTCTCGACCGCGGCGTCATCATTCCCGAGGGCCTCGTCGTCGGCGAAGATCCCGAACTCGATGCCAAGCGATTCCGCCGCACCGAGAATGGGGTCTGCCTGATCACCCAGGCCATGATTGATCGTCTGGAGCTCTGAACCTGATGAAAGTGCTCTCTGTCGCCTCCGAGGCCTATCCGCTGATCAAGACGGGCGGGCTGGCTGACGTGGCGGGCGCCCTGCCCGCTGCGCTCTCGGGTTACGGGGTCGACATGAAGGTGCTGCTGCCAGCCTACCCGGCGGTGATGGAGAAGATCAGCAAGCCGCGGAAGTCGATCCCGCTGCCGAAGCTTCTCGGTACCGAGGCAAAACTTTACCAGGTCAAGGCCGAGGGTATCGAGTGGTTCCTGCTCGACGCGCCGGAACTCTTCGACCGTTCGGGCGGTCCCTACATCGATGCATCCGGCCAAGATTTCGGCGACAACTGGCGCCGCTTCGCTGCCTTTTCCAAGGCTGCCGCGCTGATCGCCGAGGGTGCCGTGCCCAAGTGGCAGCCCGACGTCGTCCATGTGCATGACTGGCAGGCAGCGCTCACGCCGCTCTATCTCGCCCAGGGTCCCGCAACCGGGACGCCCACAGTCATGACGGTACACAATCTGGCCTTCCAGGGCCAGTTCGGCGCCGACATCTTCGGCGGACTGGAACTCGACAGTTCCGCCTTCTCGATGGACGGGCTCGAATATTACGGCGACGTCAGCTACCTCAAGGCCGGGATGCTCTGGTCCAATGCCTTGACAACCGTCAGCCCCACCTACGCCCAGGAAATCCGGACCCCCCAATTCGGCATGGGCCTCGACGGCGTCGCCAACGCCCGCGCCGCCGATCTCTACGGCATCGTCAACGGCATCGACACCGATGTCTGGAATCCCGCCACCGATCCGCATATCGCGGCCAACTACGACATCACCAGGCTGGCATTGCGCAAGACCAACCGCAAGGCGCTCGCCGAACGCTTCGAACTCGACACGAAACACAAGGGACCGATCTTTACCGTCATCAGCCGCCTGACCTGGCAGAAGGGCATGGATCTGCTGGTGGAGACCATCGACGATATCGTCGCCATGGGCGGACGGCTGGCCGTTCTGGGTTCCGGCGACCGGGCACTGGAAGGTGCACTGCTCGGCGCCGCCGCACGTCATCGCGGCCGGGTGGGCATGGTCCTCGGCTACAACGAGCCGCTCTCGCATCTCATGCAGGCGGGCGGCGACGCGATCCTCGTTCCCTCGCGCTTCGAGCCATGCGGCCTCACTCAGCTCTACGGTCTGCGCTACGGCTGCGTGCCGGTGGTCGCCCATACCGGCGGCCTCGCCGACACGGTGATCGACGCCAACGAGGCGGCCCTCGCCGCGGGTGCGGCTACGGGCTTTCATTTCGGCACCGCGACCGCTGACGCCCTTCGCCTCGCCATCCAGCGGACGATCCGCGCCTTCGAGGACCGCAAGACGTGGTCGAAGATCCAGAAACAGGGCATGAAGTCCGATGTCAGCTGGGACCGCAGCGCCATGCGCTATACCGAAATCTACACGAACCTGACCAAGAAGCAGACGCCATGAGCAAGACCGAAACCGTTTCCGTCAAACCCTTTTCCGATCAGAAGCCCGGCACCTCCGGACTGCGCAAGAAAGTGCCCGTTTTCCAGCAGCCCGGCTACACGGAAGCCTTCATCCAGTCGATCTTCGACAGTCTCGAAGGCTACGAGGGCAAGACGCTGGTGATCGGCGGCGACGGCCGCTACTACAACCGCGAGGTCATCCAGATCGCCATCCGCATGGCGGCCGCCAACGGTTTCGGCCGGGTGCTCGTCGGCCAAGGCGGCATCCTCTCGACACCGGCTGCCTCCAACGTGATCCGCAAGTACAAGGCCTATGGCGGCATCATCCTCTCGGCGAGCCACAATCCCGGCGGACCCAACGAGGATTTCGGCATCAAGTACAACGTCTCCAACGGCGGTCCGGCACCCGAGAAGATCACCGAGGCGATCTTTGCCCGCTCCAAGGAGATCGACCGCTATCTGATCGCCGATTTCGAGAATGTCGATCTGGAAGAACTGGGCGAGCGCGAGGCCGGCGGCATGACCATCGAAGTGATCGACCCGGTCGCCGACTATGCCGAACTGATGGAGAACCTGTTCGATTTCGACGCCATCCGCGCAATGATCAAGGACGGTTTCAAGGTCACCTTCGATGCCATGCACGCGGTCACCGGACCCTATGCGCGCGAGATCCTCGTCAACCGGCTTGGAGCCGACCCCAGGCTCGTTCTCAACGACACCCCGCTCGAGGATTTCGGCGGCCATCATCCCGACCCCAACCTCGTCCATGCCAAGGATCTCTACGACCGGATGATGAGCGATACCGCGCCCGATTTCGGCGCGGCCTCGGACGGCGACGGCGACCGCAACCTGATCATCGGCAAGGGCATTTTCGTCACGCCGTCGGATTCGCTCGCCATGCTGGCCGCCAACGCCCATCTGGCGCCGGGCTACAAGGACGGCATCGCCGGCATCGCCCGTTCGATGCCGACCTCGGGCGCCGCCGACCGGGTGGCCGAGAAACTCGGCGTCGAGATGCACGAGACGCCGACCGGCTGGAAGTTCTTCGGCAACCTGCTCGACGCCGGCAAGGTTACCATCTGCGGCGAGGAAAGCGCCGGAACCGGTTCCAACCACGTCCGCGAAAAGGACGGGCTCTGGGCGATCCTGCTCTGGCTCAACATCCTCGCCGCCCGCCGCCAGAGCGTGAAGGAGATCGTCGAGGACCATTGGGCGACCTACGGACGGACCTACTATTCCCGCCACGATTACGAAGGTATCGACACCGACAAGGCCAACCGGCTGATGGACGAACTCGGCGGCAAGCTCGACAGCCTGCCCGGTCAGACCATCGGCGGCATGAAAGTCGAGAAGGCCGACAACTTCACCTATCACGATCCCGTGGACGGCTCGGTCAGCAAGAACCAGGGCATCCGCATCTTCTTCGAGGGCGGTGCGCGCATCGTCTTCCGTCTCTCAGGCACCGGCACCTCCGGCGCGACTCTTCGGGTGTACATGGAGTTCTATGAGCCCGACCCGGCCCGTCACGGCGTCGAGACGCAGTCAGCGCTCGCCGGACTGATCGCCGCCGCCGACGAGGTTGCGCAGATCGCCAACATCACCGGGCGCGACGGCCCGACCGTGATCACCTGAGATCCCGATGGTCAGGGACGCCACACAGCCTTCGCCCGGCGTCCGGCTGACCTCCGCCGGCGCGCGCTTCACCGTCCGCGCCCCGGATGCCGAAGCCGTTCACGTCTGCCTTTTCGATCCCGACGACCGGGAAACAACCCGCCACCGCCTGGAACCGCTCGGTGGCGGTCTGTTTTCGTCGGAGATCACGGGTGTTCGCGCCGGCCACCGCTACGGCCTGCGCGCCGACGGTCCTTGGGATCCGGACAACGGCCACCGCTTCGATGGTTCGAAACTTCTGGTCGATCCCTATGCCGTCCGCCTCGACCGGCCGTTCAACTACGATCCGCGATTGGGCGAAAAGGACGTCAACACGGCGGCCATCGTCCCCAAGGCAATTGTCGAAGCGCCGCTGAAGGATCTCGCCGACGAGCCCGTGACGCCCGCTCCGGGCGGATTGATCTACGAGGTGCCGGTCCGCGCCTTCACCATGCTGCATCCGGATATCCCGGAGGAAAAGCGCGGCACGCTGGCCGCCCTGAAACATCCCGCGATCATCGAACATCTGAAATCGCTGCATGTCGCGGCGATCGAACTCATGCCAATCGCCGCCTGGATAGACGAGCGTCACCTGCCACCACTCGGACTGACGAATGCATGGGGCTACAATCCGGTCACAATGCTGGCGCTCGATCCGCGCATTGCGCCGGGGGGCATCGCCGAACTGCGCACGCTCACCGACGAGATGCACCGCCACGGCATCGGCGTCCTCGTCGATGTCGTCTACAACCACACGGGCGAATCCGATCTCGAGGGCCCGACGCTGTCGCTGCGAGGCTTGGGCAACAAGACCTTCTATGCCCACGATCCCGATCAACCGGATCGGCTGATCAACGACACCGGCTGCGGCAACACGCTCGCCTGCAACCGGCCGGAGGTGCGCGAACTCGTCATCGCCGCGATGCGGCATCTGGCATTGCAGGGCGGCGTCGATGGCTTCCGCTTCGATCTCGCACCCATTCTCGGACGCGATGGCAACGGCTTCTCGCGGGACGCAGAAACCCTCGCCGCCATGCACGCCGATCCTGCACTCAAAGACCGGCTGCTTGTGGCCGAACCCTGGGACATCGGCCCCGGCGGCTACCAGCTCGGCAGTTTTCCCGACCACTGGCTTGAGTGGAACGACCGCGCCCGCGACGACATCCGCACCTTCTGGCGCGGCGATGCCGGCAAAGCCGGCGATCTGGCGACCAGGCTTGCGGGCTCCTCCGATATTTTTGCGCATGATGGCGCCCGCAAGACCCGCACAGTCAACTTCGTTGCCGCCCATGACGGGTTTCCGCTCGGCGATCTCGTGACCTATGCCGAGAAGCACAACGAGGCCAATGGCGAGGACAACCGCGACGGCCACAACGAGAACTATTCCTGGAACTGCGGCGTCGAGGGTGAGACGGATGACCCGGAAATCCGCGCGGCGCGGGAAGCCGATGCTACGGCGCTGCTCGCCACACTGTTTGCCTCGCGCGGCACGCTGCTTCTGACCGCCGGCGACGAGTTCGGCCATACCCAGCACGGCAACAACAACGCCTATGCCCAGGACAACGAGATGACCTGGCGCGACTGGGCAAAGCTCGACCAGGATCGCCTTGCCCATGCCCGTGCCTGGGCTTCGTTAAGAGCCGAACTTCCGCTTCTCACCCGCACGGAATTCCTCGTGCCGGCGGATGGCTCGGACAGTCCCGATCAGGTCGAATGGCGCGCGACGGACGGCCGCGTGCTGGAGGGCGATGCCTGGAACGACCCCGCCCTTCCGGGCCTCGTCATGATGCTCGGGCCACCCGGCAACCGGATCGCGATCGCTTTCAACCGCTCCCGCGCGGAAACGGATCTCGTTCTTCCCGACGATGCAGGTGCGTGGCACCGGCGCATCGGCAATACAGAATCCGGCGCTCTCCCGCCGCGCTCGGTAAGCTGTTTCGTCGAAAAGCCGTGGAACTAGGATATTTGCCCCGGCATTTTGGATGAGAACCCTCCGGCTCTCCTGTAGGCTGCCGGACAACACCACGTATCGACGGATCGTCCATGCCCCGCATCATATCGCTCGCAGAAACAATCGCCGAGGTCGGAACCGAGTACGTCTCGCGCTGGTTCGAGATGCCCCAGAGCCGTATCGACGCGTTTGCCGATGCGACCGACGACCACCAGTTCATCCATGTCGATGCGGAAGCGGCCGCCGAAACGCCCTTCGGCGGTACGATCGCCCACGGCTTCCTGACGCTCTCGATGCTGTCCGCCATGCATGCGGACTGCTCGCCGCGGCTGAGGACCGAGAAGATGGGCATCAATTACGGGTTCAACAAGGTTCGCTTCATGAGCCCCGTCCCTTCGGGTGCCCGAATCCGCGGCCGGTTTCTGCTCGAGCAGTGCCGCCATCGCGGACCGAACATGCTCGGTTTCACCTATGCCGTGACGGTGGATATCGAGGGCGCGCCGAAACCCGCGCTGACCGCCACCTGGCTGACGCTGCTCCAATATACAGACGAGAACGAAGCCGTGTCCGCCGCCAGCGAGGCTTAAACCCGCCTAGGCCATGCAGTCATGCGCCGCGTCGGCGAGGAAGGTGAAGGCGTAATCCGCGTAGGACCGCCAGCACTCGACCCGGTAGGCGTTGGCGTCGGTCCGCACCAGCACCACCTCGATCTTGCCAAGCAGCGTGCGCGAGCAGGCGCCGACCGGGAACACGGCATCCGAAAGATCCTGCGGACAGCCGGCTTCCAGCGTTGCCCGCGCGCCGCGCCCGGCCAGCTTGATCGCGGTATTGCGGTGGGAAACGTCAACCACCGAGAAGAACGCGTCCGTACCCGCCACGTCGGCCATCGGGTCGCCCTTCTCGTCGATGACCAGCCATTCGTCCGGTCCGAGCCAGAGCGCCATGCGCCCGGACTTGGCCGTCACGAAAGTTTTCGGAGCGGTCGGCAACTCGAGACCGAGAGCTGCATTGAGCGCCGGAATGCCCTCGTCGCCTACACGCAGCGAAATCCGCTGCGCCGGAGCGGCGGGCGCGATCGCCACGCCGACCGAGCCGGCAATCAGTCCGTCGAGCGGGCCCACGCGTGTTACCGTTGCATCAGCCATTGATCCGCTCCCCTTCCTTGTCGAAGAACACCGTGTCGGTGACTTCCACCTTGATCACCTCGTCGGCCATCGGCACGTAGAGCGTCTTGCCCATGAGCGCCCGTCCGTCGGCGACGACCGCCATGGCGATCGAGCGGCCGCAGTTTTCCGACCAGTAGGACGATGTCACGTGGCCGATCATCTTCATCGGTACCGGCTGGTTCGGATCGGCGACGATCTGCGCGCCCTCTTCCAGGACCTGTTTCGGATCGGACGTCAGGAGACCGACCAGTTGCTTGCGGCCGGGCGCCACCAGATCGGGCCGTTTCATGCCGCGGATGCCGACGAAATCGCGCTTGGATTTCGCCACCGCCCAGTTGAGACCCGCGTCATCGGCCGTCACCGTCCCGTCGGTATCCTGTCCAACGATGATATAGCCCTTCTCGGCGCGCAGAACGTGCATCGTCTCGGTGCCATAGGTGCAGGCGCCGAGCCCTTCTGCGCGTTGCCAGAGCGCATCCCAGACCGCCCTGCCGTAATCGGCCGGCACGTTGACCTCGAAACCGAGTTCGCCGGTGAACGACATGCGGAACAGCCGCGCCGGCACCCCGCAGACGGTGCCTTCGCGCACGCTCATATGCGGCATGGCTTCGTTCGAGATGTCGATGCCCTCGACGAAGGGTTCGATGATCTCGCGGGCCTTCGGACCCTGCACCGCGACCACCGCCCACTGGTCGGTGGTCGAGGTCAGCCACACCTTCAGATGCGGGAACTCGGTCTGCAGATAGTCTTCCATGTGATGGAGCACGCGCGGCGCACCGCCGGTGGTCGTTGTCACGTGGAAGCGGTCCTCGGCGATTCGCCCGACCACGCCGTCGTCATAGATGAAGCCGTCCTCGCGCAGCATGATGCCGTATTTGCAGCGGCCCGGCGCGAGCTTCTGCCAGCCGTTGGTGTACATCAGATCCAGGAACTGTGCCGCATCCGGTCCCACCACTTCAATCTTGCCGAGGGTGGAGGCATCGAACAGGCCGGCGGTTTGACGCACCGTCCGGCATTCGCGGTTGACCGCCGCGTGCATGCCCTCGCCGGTCTTCGGATAGTACCAGGGCCGTTTCCACTGGCCGACATCCTCGAAGACCGCGCCGAGTGCTTCGTGGCTCGGATGGATGGCGGTCCTCCGGGTGGGGTCGAACAGCGCATCGCGGCTGTGGTTGACGATCGCGCCGAAGGTCACCGGCGTGTAGGGCAGACGGAAGGTCGTCAGTCCCACCTGCGGGATCGGACGGTCGAGCATGTCGGCGGCAATCGCCAGGCCGTGGATGTTCGATGTCTTGCC
Organism: uncultured Hoeflea sp.; assembly: GCA_964511625.1. Lineage (GTDB taxonomy): Bacteria > Pseudomonadota > Alphaproteobacteria > Rhizobiales > Rhizobiaceae > Pseudohoeflea. The sequence goes on along the minus strand of CAZEJG010000002.1, from coordinate 135,595 downwards.
CTGGTCGGTCGCCATGCCGTTGGTGGTGAAGCGCTTGACGTGCTCGATCGAATGCATGCCCTCGCGCACGGCGAGCCGGATGTCCTTGGCGGTGACGTCGTTCTGGAAGTCGACGAAGGCCTTGACCGTCGTGTCGGGACCGGCGCCGGGCGCGGCACCCATCAGGCTACCCGCTCGGCTCGTCATGCTCTCGGCATGCGGCGCACGCCAGGATACGCTGTCGGCGACGCCGGCAAGCCTGACGGCTTCCGCCCCCGCGCTGACGGCCTCTTCGAGAAGATCCTCGAGATCATCGGTGCCGTTGCACGCGCCGGTGGTCACCATCTCCTGCACAGGCTTGCCGGGCACGAAGCGGCCGGTCTCCTCGTCCCACACCACCTTGGCGCGCGACTGGGAATAGAGGTGCAGTGTCGGGGTCCAGCCGGCCGACACGATCAGCGCGTCTGCCTCGACGGTCCGCGTCTTGCCGCCGCCGATCTTTTCGATCTTCACCGATTTCAGGCGCAAGCCGCCCTTGGTGTCGGTCACCGCGTGGCCGACAAGGACTTCGATTCCCTTCTCCCCCGCCTCAGCCAGCAGCCCGGCATCGACCTCGCTGCGGGCATCGACGATGACCGGCACCGCGACGCCCGCATCCTTCAGATCGAAGGCGGCACGATAGGCGGAATCATTGGCGGTGTAGACGGCGACGTTCGAGCCGACGGCAACGCCGTAGTGATTGAGATAGGTGCGTGCCGCCGAGGCGAGCATGATGCCCGGCCGGTCGTTTTGGGCGAAGACCATGTGCCGCTCGATGGCGCCGGTGGCGAGGATCACCCGCTTGGCGCGGACCTGCCAGATGCGCTCGCGCGGCATCAGACGGTCGGGCTTGGCGACATGCTCGCTGACGCGTTCGACGAGATCGACCATGTTCTGCGCCTGGTAGGCGAATGCCGTTGTTCGGGTGAGAACCCGGACATTGTCCATCGCGGCCAGTTCGCGGCCCATCTCCTGAGCCCAGGCATAGCCTTCGCGGCCGTCGACCTTGGTATCCGTCTCGTGGTGCAGCGCACCGCCGAGTTCCGGCTGTTCGTCGCAGAGAATGACGCTGGCGCCGGTTTCGGCCGCCGTCCGTGCCGCGATCAGACCCGAGAGGCCGCCGCCGACCACGAGCACATCGCAATGGGCGAAGCGGTTGGCATAGCGGTCCGGATCGGGTTCCTTCGGCGACACGCCGAGGCCCGCCGCCGCCCGGATATTGGGCTCGTAGACGTGCTTCCAGGCAGCCTTCGGCCACATGAAGGTCTTGTAGTAGAAGCCCGCCGCGAAGATCGGCGAGAACAGATTGTTGACCGCGCCGACATCGAAGGAAAGCGAGGGCCAGCGGTTCTGCGACTTGGCCACCATGCCCTCGAAGACTTCCTGCACGGTGGCGCGCACGTTGGGCGTATGGGTATTGGACGAGCGCGATACGTCGATCAGCGCGTTCGGCTCTTCCGGGCCGGCGGACAGGATGCCGCGCGGACGGTGATACTTGAACGACCGTCCGGCGAGGTGGATGCCGTTGGCGATCAGCGCCGAGGCGAGCGTATCGCCCTCGATTGCCGTCAACGGCCGCCCGTCGAATGTGAAGGAAACGGTGCGTGCAGGCGTCAGCCGGCCCTTGCCGGCGATACGGTTGGTGCCGCTCATCGATCCGCTCCCTTCACACGCGCCGCGCCGTCGTCACCGCGCTCGACCTCCACCTTCGGCTCGCCCGCCTTGTAGGTGGTGACGAACTTGTCGGTGACCGTGTCGCGGACCGCGTTGAAGAAGCGCGCGCAGCCATGCATGTGACGCCAGCGTTCCCATGTCAGGCCCTTGGGGTTGTCGCGCAGGAAGAAATAGGCCTCGAACGCTTCGTCGCTGATTTCCGAAATCGGATCGGGACGGACGAGATGAGCTTCGCCGGCATGGCGAAATTCGACTTCCGGACGATCTTCGCCGCAATAGGGGCAGTGAATGAGAAGCATGTCGGTCCCCTCAGTGCGCGACGGCCGCGGCGGCGGCTTCGTCGATCAGCCGGCCGGTCCGGAACCGGTCGAGCGCGAACGGCGCGTTGATGGCATGTGGTTCGTCGCGCGCGATGGTGTGCGCGAAGACGTGCGCCGAACCCGGCGTGGCCTTGAACCCGCCGGTGCCCCAGCCGCAATTGACGAACAGGCCCGGCACCGGCGTCTTCGACAGGATCGGCGAACGGTCCGGCGTCACGTCGACGATGCCGCCCCAGGAGCGAAGCATCTTCATCCGCGTGAACATCGGGAACATCTCGCAGATCGCGTCCAGCGTATGGCTGAGAATGTGAAGCCCGCCGGTCTGCGAATAGGAGGTGTACTGGTCGGTACCCGCGCCGATGACGAGTTCGCCCTTGTCAGATTGCGAGATATAGGCGTGCACCGTGTTCGACATCACCACGCAGGGAAAGACCGGCTTGACCGGTTCGGAGACCAGCGCCTGCAGCGGATAGCTTTCGAGCGGCATGCGCACGTCGGCCATCTCCATGATCATCGACGTGTGGCCGGAGGCGACGACGCCAACCTTCTTGGCGCCGATGAAACCCCGGGAGGTTTCAACGCCTTCGACCGCTCCGTTGACGCCGCGGCGGATGCCGGTGACTTCGCAGTTCTGGATGATGTCGACGCCGCGATCGGACGCACCGCGCGCATAGCCCCAGGCGACAGCATCATGCCGGGCCGTGCCGCCGCGCCGCTGTAGGGCCGCGCCCATCACCGGATAGCGCGCCGTCTTCGAGATGTTGAGCGGCGGGCAGTAGTCCTTTGCCTCCTCCGGGGTCAGCCATTCATTGTCGACGCCGTTGAGACGGTTGGCATGGATGTGGCGCTTGAATACCTGCACGTCGTGAACGTTGTGCGCCAGCATCATCACCCCGCGCGGGGAGTACATGACGTTGTAGTTGAGATCCTGCGACAGCCCGTCCCAGAGCTTGACCGCATGGTCGTAGAGCGCAGCACTCTCGTCGTAGAGATAGTTCGAACGGATGATCGTGGTGTTGCGGCCGGTATTGCCGCCGCCCAGCCAGCCCTTCTCGATCACCGCGACATTGGTGATGCCATGCTCCTTGGCGAGGTAATAGGCCGTACCCAGACCATGCCCGCCCGCGCCGATGATGACGACGTCGTACGACTTCTTGGGCTCGGGGGACCGCCACTGCTTGTCCCAGCCCCGATGTCCCCGCATGGCCTCGCGCGCCACCGCGAAAATCGAGTATTTGCGCATATTTCCCTCTCGGCATCCGGATTGCGGTTATGCTTAAATCAAAATCGAAGGTGGCGCACCTGTCGCATTGCGACTTCGAAAGCCGCAGAAGCGGCTCATAATGTCGCGGGCGCGACCGGATGCGCCACAACGGCCAAGGAGTACCATCCCGTCACGCCGATAGTGCGCATGTCCGGGAAAACGCGTCAGAACGCGCTGGACTTGACGGGGGAAAACTGGTAAATGCCGCGCAATCGTGACGTCTGCCGACCGAACGGACCTGTTTTCTATTATGTCGGCCGTCCAGAGAATTCAGGTTCAACCGTAATTAAGGAACGGGTTCAACGTGCAGGTACTTGTCCGCGACAACAACGTCGACCAGGCGCTCCGCGCTCTCAAGAAGAAGATGCAGCGCGAAGGCATCTTCCGTGAAATGAAGATGCGCGATTTCTACGAAAAGCCCTCTCAGAAGCGCGCCCGCGAAAAGGCCGAGGCTGTTCGCCGCGTCCGCAAGCTGGCCCGCAAGCGCGCCCAGCGCGAAGGTCTGATCGGCGGTCGCCCGGGTCGTTGATCCTGCCGTTTTATTGCCGATATCGGCGTGTTAATGGAGGCGGAGACTTTTGGTCGCCGCCTTTATTTTTTTCCGCACTCCGATCCGGCGCGCGGCCTGGATCAGCATTCAGTCGTCAGAGGGGCAAATCTTGACTTCAGCATTTTCCGGACTTGAGCCGACGTCGCATCTCAACGGCAAGCTTCGCGGCGTCTTCTTCGCCGCGATCGCCGGAACCTGCCTCGTCCTGTCCGGATGCCAGACCTCGACGCCGATTTCCGCGATCAGCATCGACCGCAACCAGGGCAGCGAGGAGAACATCGATTCGCTGACTTCGGTGATCCGGAACAATCCTTCCGATCCCGAGCCCTACAATGTCCGCGGTGCAGCCTATGGCCGGGCCGGTGAATTCCGCAGGGCAATGGACGACTTCAACAAGGCGATCCAGCTCAACCCGCGCTTCTATCAGGCCTATGCCAACCGGGCGCTGATCGAGCGCAACCAGGGCGACCTGACCGCGGCTGCCAACGACTACAACCGCGCGCTCCAGATCAATTCGAACTACGACGTCGCCTATATCGGCCGCGGCAACCTCTATCGCCAGGCAGGCCGCAATGACGAAGCCTTCCGCGACTTCAACCGCGCCATCCAGCTCGATACCACCGATCCCCGCGCCTACCACAATCGCGGCCTGATCTATCAGCTGCGCGGCGACCATGCGCGCGCCATCGAGGATTTCTCGACGGCCATCTCGCTATCCTCGGATTCACCCGAGCCCTACAATGGCCGCGGCATTTCCTACGTCGCTCTGAACGACGACGAGAACGCCTTCGCCGACTTCAACCATGCCATCCAGCTGGATCAGAAGAAGGCCGAATCCTGGGCCAATCAGGCGCTGGTCTACGAACGCCGGGGCGAAACGCAGAAGGCGATCCGGTCCTATGCACGCGCCGCCCAGCTCGACCCGAACTATGGGCCGGCGCGGGACGGCCTGTCGCGCTTGCGCAAGAGCTGACCGGCTTTCCCCGACATCCGACCTGATCCGGCCGTTCGCGGTCTCCGGAACTGTCGACGCCCGTTGATGCGGATCAAGGCGACATCGCCATTTCGCGTCATGATTGTTCCGTGCAATCGCTCAACGGAGATCGTCGCATGTCACGCAGCATCGTCGTCATCCAGGGGCATCCCGATCCGGACCCTGCCCGTCTCTGCCGCGCTCTCGCGAACGCCTATGTAAAAGGCGCCCGCGATGCGGGTCACACGGTGAGCGAGATCGACATCGCCACGCTCGACTTTCCGATCCTCAGGACCGCGACCGAATTCGCCGGCCCCGTTTCCGAGACGCTACGGTCCGCCTTCGAGACGATCAAGGCAGCCGATCACATCGTGCTCGTCTTCCCGCTCTGGCTCGGCACCCTGCCCGCGCTCACCAAGGCCTTCTTCGAGCAGGTCGCGCACCGGAACGTGGCCTTCGAGGATTCGAAGGACGGCGGCTGGCCGAAGGGTGCCCTGTCCGGCCGCTCCGCCCGGATCGTCGTCACCATGGGTATGCCGGCTTTCATCTATCGCTTCTGGTTTCTCGCCCATGGTCTGCGGGGCTTCGAACGCAACGTCCTCGCGCTCATCGGCATCAAGCCGATCCGGGAAACACTGTTTGGCATGGTCGAGGGGGCGAGCGCAGAGACGCGGCAAAGCTGGATCAGGCAGATGGGAAAGCTGGGCACCGCCGCAAGCTGAGGCACCGCTCGCCTAGAAGCCGAAACTGCGTTGCGCCAGCACCGGGCTCTTGGCGAGCGCGCCTTCGATTTCCAGCATCTTCAGCTTGGTGACCGTGCCGCCCGGCGCGGAAAACCCGCCTATCGCCCCGTCGGCCGCAAGCACTCGATGGCACGGAATGATCAGCGGGATCGGGTTGCGGCCAAGCGCCTGGCCGACAGCGCGCGAAACGCCGACGTCTCCGGTCAGCTGCCGCGCCAGTTCGCCATAGGAGGTGAGATCGCCCCACCCCACCCGACGGGTGGCGAGCAGCACGTCCCGTTCGAAATCGGCAAGTTGCGAGAGATCGACGTCAACCTCGGCAAAGTCTGTCCGCGTTCCGGCAAAATACGCCCTGACGGCATCGACCGCATCCATGATGACCGCAGGCGGGTCGATCGCCTGCCGCTCCATCCGGCTCCGGTCCATCTCCGGATCATCGGTCGGCAGCCGGAAATCCGAGATGCCGGCGTCGCCCCAGCCGATCTCGCAGATCCCGAAATCCGTATCGAAGAGATAGCGGTGAACTGCACTGAAGGTTCGCATCGGGTTTCGTCCGGCCGAGAAGAGGCCGGAACAATACGCCTGTCGTCCAAAATGAAAAAGGCCGCGATCGCTCGCGGCCTTCGATTGCTGACAGGTTTCAGGATCAGTGATCCATGGCCTTGACGATGTCCTCGGTCATCTTCTTGGCATCGCCGAGCAGCATCATCGTGCCGTCCTTGTAGAACAGCGTGTTGTCGATGCCGGCATAGCCGGAGCCGAGCGAGCGCTTGACGAACAGGCAGGTCTTGGCCTTGTCGACATCGAGGATCGGCATGCCGTAGATCGGCGAGGACGGATCGTCGCGCGCCGCCGGGTTGGTCACGTCGTTGGCGCCGATCACGTAGGCGACGTCGGCCTGTGCGAATTCCGAGTTGATGTCCTCGAGTTCGAAGACCTCGTCATAGGGCACGTTGGCCTCGGCGAGCAGCACGTTCATGTGGCCGGGCATGCGGCCGGCGACCGGGTGAATGGCGTATTTCACCTCGACGTCGTTAGCCTTGAGCTTGTCGGCCAGTTCGCGCAGCGCGTGCTGGGCCTGGGCCACCGCCATGCCGTAACCCGGCACGATGATGACTTTCGAGGCGTTGGCCATCAGATAGGCGGCATCTTCCGCCGAGCCCTGCTTGACCGTGCGGTCGATGTCGTCGGCCTGACCCGCGGCCTGCTCGCCGCCGAAGCCGCCGAGAATGACCGATATGAAGGAGCGGTTCATGCCCTTGCACATGATGTAGCTCAGGATCGCACCCGAGGAGCCGACCAGCGCGCCGGTGATGATCAGCGCGAGGTTGCCGAGCGTGAAGCCGATACCGGCCGCCGCCCAACCCGAATACGAGTTGAGCATCGAGACGACCACAGGCATGTCGGCGCCGCCGATCGGGATGATCAGTAGAACACCCAGGAGCAGCGACAGGATGACGATCAGCCAGAAGACGAAATGGCTCTCGGTGCCGACCAGGATCCCGATCAGTACGACGACGCCGATCAAGAGGGCGGCATTCACCACATGGCGCATCGGCAACATGATCGGCTTTCCGGACATGCGACCGTCGAGTTTCAGGAAGGCGATGATGGAGCCGGTGAAGGTGATCGCGCCGATGGCGACGCCGAGCGACATCTCCACGAGCGCCTGGCCGTGGATCTGGCCGGGCTCGCCGATGCCGAACGCATGCGGCGCATAAAGGGCTGCCGCGGCCACCAGCACGGCGGCAAGGCCGACGAGCGAATGGAAGCCTGCGACGAGCTGCGGCATCGAGGTCATGGCGATGCGCCGCGCGACGATGGCGCCGGCGCCGCCGCCGATGGCGATGCCGAGCACGATCAGCGCCAGTGCGCCGAAGGACGGCTTGGCGAGCAGCAGCGTGGTCACGATGGCGATGCCCATGCCGATCATGCCGTACAGGTTGCCCTGACGGCTGGTGGTCGGATGCGACAGGCCGCGAAGGGCCATGATGAACAGAACCCCGGAAACGAGATAGGCGAAAGCCGCGAAATTCTCTGACATCAGCTCGCCCTCACTTCTCTTTTTTCTTGTACATGGCAAGCATCCGCTGGGTGACGAGGAAGCCACCGAAGATGTTCACCGAGGCCAGAATCAGCGCCACGAAGCCGAAGCCCGACGCGAAGCCTGAAAGCGAGGCGCCGACGGCGAGCAGCGCGCCGACCACGATCACCGAGGAGATCGCGTTGGTCACCGCCATCAGCGGCGTGTGCAGCGCCGGCGTCACCGACCAGACGACATAGTAGCCGACGAAGATCGCCAGAACGAAGATCGCCAGACGGAAGATGAAGGGATCGATCGCTCCACCGGTCGCCGCATGGGCCGCGGCCCCGGCGACATCGGCCATCTCCTGGGACGCCACCGCCGAATTGACGGCATCGACCGCGTTGTTGAGCTGCTCGAGTGCGTTGTCGAGTGCGGAACCGGCCATCATTCAGCTCCCTTTTCGGTTTCACCGCCGAAGCCCGGATGGATCAGCTTGCCACCGTGGGTAAGCGCCGTGGCCTTGACGAGTTCGTCTTCGAGATTGACCCGGACGTCCTGGCTGTCCTTGTCGATCATGGTCTGCAGGAAGGTCAGCAGGTTCTTGGCATAAAGCAGCGAGGCGCTGGCCGGGATGCGGCCGGCGAGGTTCGGATAACCGATGACCGTCACGCCGGCGACCTTGGCGGCTTCGCCCATCACCGAACCCTCGACGTTTCCTCCGCGCTCGACCGCGAGGTCGACGACCACCGAGCCTTCACGCATCGATTTCAGCATGTCGGCCGAGATCAGCTTCGGCGCCGGACGACCCGGGATCAGCGCGGTCGTGACCACGATGTCCTGCTTGGAAATGTGTTCGGCCACCAGCGCCGCCTGCTTGGCCTGGTATTCCTTCGACATTTCCTTGGCGTATCCGCCGGCCGTTTCGGCCGCCTTGAACTCGTCGTCCTCGACGGCGATGAACTTGGCGCCGAGCGAGGCGACCTGTTCCTTGGCAGCGGGACGGACGTCGGTGGCCGAGACCGCAGCACCCAGACGGCGCGCGGTGGCGATCGCCTGAAGACCGGCGACACCCGCGCCCATGACGAAGGCCTTGGCGGCAGGAACCGTGCCCGCGGCCGTCATCATCATCGGGAAGGCGCGCGCGAACGCTGCGGCCGCCTCGATGACGGCCTGATAGCCGGCGAGGTTGGCCTGGGACGAAAGCACGTCCATCGACTGCGCGCGGGTGATGCGCGGCATCAATTCCATTGCGAAGGACGTCACGCCGGCATCAGCGAAAGGCTTGAGCGCCTCGACATTGCCGTAGGGATCCATCTGCGTGAGCAGGATGGCGCCCGACTTCATCGCCTTGGCCTCGGCGGCCGAGGGGCGGCGCACGCGCAGCACCACGTCGGCCTTTTTGGCGTCGGCGGCCTTGACGATCTTCGCACCGGCGGCTTCGAAATCGCTGTCGAGGATGCGCGAGCCGGCGCCAGCGCCTTGCTCGACCGTCACCTCGCATCCCATGGAGGTCAGTTTCTTGACCGTTTCGGGCGAAGCTGCGACGCGCGTTTCAGCCGCGTCCTTCTCCTTGCCCACAAATATGATGACTGCCAAGAACCCCTCCCTTCCTCGGATACAAATCGGCCGGCCGGCATGTCGAACCATGCCCGGCCGGCCGCAAATTCATTCTAGCGCAGGATGTAGACGCCGATCGCACTCAGGAGCACGAAAAGGATCAGGCTCGAGAAGAAACCGGCGGCTGTGAAAAAGAAGAACGCCATCGCTATCAGCAGCGTGACGACATGAAGCGTTCCGTATTTGGCGCCTGCCATGAACATGGAATAGGTCTTCTCATGCTCGTTGTAATCCATCTCGGCACCGACTTCGGCCGCGCCCTCGACATGTTCCGCCATGGTGAACTCCCTCGAATTTCTCTTCGACTAGACCGATTACACAATGGTCTGCGGTTGCGCAAGGAATCACGCGGCCTCCCGCGCACCAACTCACAGGGCCGAACGCCGCAGTTGAGCGGCATCGGTTCCGCCCTGCGATGCCCGGAAGACATTGAATTTGCTGCTGATACGCGACGTAGCTGCGGCCGCGATCATTCACGCCAGCGCTCTCGAGGCAAAGAAAAGGCGGGAGCAACGTAGCCCCCCGCCCCTTTTTAGACTGTCGCTTTGATCAGTGGACGCGTGCCTGGGCGTAACGCGCCGTCGGACGCACGGTCAGAACCGGCGCACCGATGCTGGACGCCGGGGCGAACATCATCCGGCGCTCGAAGGCTTCCGAATTGAAGAACGGGAAGCGGCGATAAATTCCCTGCAGTTCCACCCGCGCATCGGAACCGTAGAGCCCGACGGTGATGTCGTAGGGCATGATGTGGCGCGGCTCGATCAGCGGCTTCGAATTGAAGACCCGCGTGTAGAAGGCCGTGTGGTTCGGCTTGACCACCGAAAGGCAATAGTCGGCATCGAAGAAGTCGGTCGCCATCGTCGCCACGCGCAACGTCAGATAGGGGATGCCGGGCAATTCGCGGACGGCCTGAGGATCGGCGGCGAAGCGCACCGGATCGATGAAGGTCCGTCCGGCATCGAGAAGCGGCTCCATCACGTCCCGGAAATAGGTCATCGCCATTCCGGTCGGATGCTTCTGCGTGACGTGGTGGATACGGATCGTCGAGACGAGGTTTTCCTCGTAGTAGATGCCGATCACGTGGGCATTGGGCGCAAAGTCCTCCTCGTCGATGAGGACATTCCCCGTCTTCGGCGCCATGCCGATAGGGTCATACGCCTTGTAACGGATCCGGGCCACAGCCTCGAGATCCTCGCTCGTTTCAACCCGTCGGTATTCGACATTCTCGAGCAACCGCATCATCCGATTGACGAAACCCGACGTTCCTTTTTGTTCGACCCGCATACTCGCCCCCAAAGGAAAACCATTGGATAAAAGTTTAACTTTAACTCTCTGTTAAGCAATGCCTAACAGCGAGGCGAGACCTCACATTTGACAACGTGGTTAACGGAAACGGCCGCATTTTAGGGGTTTTGAGCCAATAACCCTAAATAGTACCGGCAAGATTTGAGGAAATGTTTTCGCTCGCTTAGCGGCTTGCGGGGCGCTGCGACTTGCGAACCGGCTTAGCGTCGCCCTCGGAAACGGATTTCGCCATGCGTTCGGCGAGATCCTGGAAGGCGGCTGCGGGCATCGGAGCGCCGAAGATGAAGCCCTGTATCAGGTCGGCACAGTCGTTTTCCAGGATGACCTGCAACTGCTCCTCGGTTTCCACGCCCTCGATGACGATCGACAGGCCAAGCTCCCTGGAGAGATTGACGATGCCGCGCAGGAGTTTGAGCTTGCGCGCGTCCTCGGTAATGTTGGCGACGAAGGCGCGATCGATCTTGACCTTGTTGAGGGGCAGGATGTCGAGATAGCTCAGGCTCGAATAGCCCGTTCCGAAATCGTCGATGGCAATCGTTATGCCCCGCGACCGGAAGGTTTCGAGGATCCGGCGCACCGAATTCGGGTCGTCGACGAGAGCGCTTTCGGTAATTTCGAGGTGAAGCCGGTCCGCCGGCACGTTGTGTCGCGCCAGCGCTTCGTCGACCACACGGACGATCTCCGTATTCGCCAGATCATGCGCGGACAGGTTGACCGAGACGAAGAGGTCCTCGCGCCATGCGGCACAGTCCTCCACCGCGCGATTGATCATGCAGCGCGTCAGTTCGTTGACGATCCCCATTTCCTCCGCGAGCGGAATATAGACGGCCGGCGAGATCGGGCCGAGCTCCGGATGCCGCCAGCGCGACAGGGCTTCGGCACCGGCGATGCGGGTGCCGTCGGGCAGGAACATCGGCTGGTAGGCCACGCCGATCGTCCCGTTGACGATGGCTTCGCGCAGATCGACCTTGAGCTTCTGTCGGGCCGAGTATTTCTCGTCCATGGATTCGACGAACAGCGACCAGCGGTTCTTGTCGCGGCGTTTGGCGTCGTAGAGCGCCAGGTCGGCTCGGATGTGGAGGTCCTCGAGAACAGCGGCCCCGGCAAGCGAGAGCGCCACACCGCCGCTGACCGTCACGAAGATGCGATTGCCGTCGATCTGGTACTCGCCGCACAAGGCGTTCGATATCCGGTCCATCCAGTCGCTGAGCATCGAATAGTCGGTGACATCCGGGAAGAACAGCACGAACTCGTCGCCGCCGAAGCGGGAACTGACAAGCTGGTCGCCGCAAACCGTCTTCAGATTCGATGCCACGGCCTGAAGCAGCCGGTCGCCAGCCACGTGTCCTTTGGTATCGTTGACGTGCTTGAAGTCGTCGAGATCGAAAACGGCCAGCGCGACCTGGCGGTTCTTCTTCAGTTTCGCCAGCCGGGACGAGGCCAGATCCTGAAACCAGGAGCGGTTTGGCAGACCGGTCAGCGAATCGTAGCGCGCCATCTGCAGGATCTTCTCCTCCTGGCGGATACGCGCGGTAACGTCTTCGAAGATCAGCACGACGCCGTTTCCGCCGCGCAGCCGCGAGGTGAATTCCAGCCAGGTGTCGTCGCTGAACCGGATCAGCAGCCGGCGGTCGCGGCCGCTGGCCAGGTTTTCGATCCGCCGGGTGACGCTTTCGAGATCGGCCACCGGGAGAATGCCGTTGCGTGCGGCGAGCCTGAGCGCGAGCCGCAGCGTGCGCCCGCGCAAATCGATATTGGCCTGGACACGAAAGATCTCGCGGGCCTTGTTGTTCAGCACCTCGATCCGGCCGTCGCCGTCGAGCATGAAAAGACCGTGCGACATGTTGTTGAGCGCAATGTCGAAACGCTCGGCGAGCTGTGCGGCCTTGCGCTCTGCCATGACGGTATTGAAGAGAAACTCGCGCACGCCGTTCGCCATGGAACGGGTGGTCATGAAAAGCGGCAGCAGAAGGACCGCCAGAACCACCATGAAGGGATCGCGCAGGATAAGGAAGCCGGTCGTCAGCGGTATGCAGACCGCCAGGATCATCATGTCGACGTTGAAGCGTGATCCGAAATTGCGGCCGACGACGGAAATCAGGCTGGCCAGCGTGATCGAGATCGCGGCCAGCTCGGCGAAGGGATCACGGGACACGACAAGCGCATAGGCGCACATGATCCCGAGCCAGCTGGCCACCACGACTGAACCGGCCACGTAGGCGCGCTCCCATTTCAGCGTCTCGCTCATGGAAATGCTGGTCGTATCGCGCTTGTCGAAGGCGAACATCACCAGCATGCGCAGGGACCAGATCAGCACGTAGCCGAGGCCGCAGAGGATGTAGAAGCTGTCCTGGGTCTTGAAGAAGATGGCCGAAGCCGTGACGACGTGCGCAATCAAGCCGGTAAACAGGGTACCGCGCTTGAGATACAGGGATCGGACAAAAGACAGCCTGACCTCTGCCGCATCATTGTCCCGAGTGGTTGGCAGCATGCTTTAAATCCGTGTCAGCGTACCAAACCAATTTAGCGAGACACAATTAATATAGCGTTTCGCCCAGCGATTACCTCAGATTGCATTAGCAAACGTTTGCACTCGCAAGCGCACCACTAAAGCAAGCCATTAAAATAAAATATAAACTCAGCATCCCCCTACTCTGCAGCAATATTCTGCGAAATGTCATCGCGATTCATAGAATTTCTTATTATATTTTTCTTTCTTTCTTCTGCGATGGCGCGACTATGATCCTTCACATGGCCGTAACCACGGATTTTTTCTGGATACATCAGAAAATCGGCAACCATTGACAGATTACCGGCATCGAGACGACCGGCCATTTGCCTGATCTCGGTCACATAGGTATCGATGAGGGCGCGCTCCATTCGTCTTTCGGTTGTGTAGGAAAACGGATCAAACCAGCGACCGCGAATTCCGCGCAGGGCGGCCAGCAAGCGGAAACCATGCAGCATGGATGGCCCGAAACGCAGCTTGCGCGGCCGGCCTGAAACATCCTTCGGTGCCAGCAACGGTGGCGCGAGATGAAACTCGATCCGGTCGTAGCTTTCGAACTCCGCGGCCAGCCTGTCCCGAAACCGGCCATCGCTGTAAAGCCGGGCAACCTCGTACTCGTCCTTGATCGCCATCAGCTTGTAGAGCGCCTTTGCCGCCGCTTCGGTCGCCGCGCCCGGGCCACCGTAAAAACGCGTCTCGGCTTCGACCAGAGGCGCGAGCGCCTCCCGGTAGCGCCGGGCATAGGCGGCATTCTGATACGCCGTGAGTTCACGAGCCCTGTGATCGACGATCTCCATCGGCGTCATCCGCTCCGGCATCTGCGCTTCTTCGACCCCACCGGTCAGCGCCAGCACCGAGGCCGGGTCATGGGCGGCTCTCCGCCCCCACCGGAATGCGCCGACATTCATCTCGACCGCCTGGCCATTCAGGGCGATCGCGCGCTCGACCGCCGACGGCGAAACCGGCAGCGCGCCGCGCTGGCTGGCAATGCCGAGCATGAACATATTGGCGGCTATCGCGTTGCCGAAGAGGCGGTTTGCCGTCAGTCCGGCGTCGAAGAAGGTGGTACGCTCCGGCCCCGCCGCCTTGACGATGGCCCGTTTGATCCGCTCGGACGGCAGCGAGAAATCCGCATCCCGCGTGAAGTCGCCGGGCATGACCTCGGCGGTATTGACCACGAATTCGGTTTCGCCCTCCCGGACGGTCGCAAGCACCTTGGACGATCCCGAGACGACGAGGTCGCAGCCCAGGATCAGGTCGGCCTTGCCCGCCGAGACGCGGATGGCGTGGATGTCCTCGGGTGTCGCTGCGATCCGCACATGGCTGAACACCGCCCCACCCTTCTGCGCGAGACCCGCCATGTCGATCATGCCGCAGCCCATGCCTTCCAGATGCGCCGCCATGCCGAGGATCGCTCCGATCGTGACGACGCCCGTACCGCCGACGCCGTCGACGATTGCCGCCCAGCCGTTGTCGAGCGGATGGAGCGGTGCCTCGGGCAAACCCTCGAGCGGATCGCCGGCGGACTTTGCCGCCTTCGAGCCGGCCTTGCGGATCTTGCCGCCATGCACGGTGACGAAGGACGGGCAGAAGCCGTCGAGACAGGAGAAATCCTTGTTGCAACTCGACTGGTCGATGCGCCGCTTGCGGCCGAACTCGGTTTCCTTCGGCTGCACGGACACACAGTTCGACTTCACGCCGCAGTCGCCGCAGCCCTCGCAGACCATCTCGTTGATGAAGACCCGCTTGTCCGGATCGGGATAGGAGCCGCGCTTGCGTCGGCGTCGCTTCTCCGCGGCACAGGTCTGGTCGTAGAGCAGCACCGAAACACCCGGCACCTCGCGCAACTCGCGCTGCACGGCGTCGAGTTCGTCGCGGTGATGAATGGTCATCCGCGCCGGCCATGAAATGGTGCCGGGATAGCGATCCGGATCGTCGGAGACGAGCGCTATGCGCTCGACGCCCTCGGCGCGCACCTGCCGGGCGATGGCGTCGACCGTCAGGCCGCCTTCATGGGCCTGTCCGCCGGTCATGGCGACGGCGTCGTTGTAGAGGATCTTGTAGGTGATGTTGGCGTTGGAGGAGAGCGCGAAGCGGATCGCCAGAACGCCGGAGTGGTTATAGGTGCCGTCGCCGAGGTTCTGGAACAGGTGCGGCCGCGCCGTGAAAGGCGCCTGGCCCACCCATTGCGCACCCTCCCCGCCCATCTGGGTAAAGCCCTGCGTCTGCCGGTCCATCCACAAGGCCATGTAGGAACAGCCGATGCCGGCCGCAGCGATCGAGCCCTCCGGCACGTTGGTCGAGGTGTTGTGCGGGCAGCCGGAGCAGAAATGCGGCGTCCGCCGCGCCACGTCGCTCATGCCTGCGAGCATCGACTGGAACTGCCGCAGCCGTTTCACACGGCCGTCGAGTTCCTCGGAATAGCCGACCACCTTGAGAATACGCTCGCCGACCGCGAGCGCGATGTCGTTGGGATCGAGCGCACCGCTGACTGGGAACAGCCAGTTGCCGGTTTCGTCCTTCTTGCCGACGATCACCGGCTGGTTGGCGGTACCATAGAGCGCCTCGCGCAACTGGCTTTCGAGCAGCGACCGTTTTTCCTCGACGACTACGACCAGATCGAGACCCGCGGCGAACTCCACCGCATCCTCGCGGTCGAACGGCCACGGCGCCGCAACCTTGAACAGCCTGAGCCCGATCTCGGCGGCGCGCGCCTCGTCGATCCCGAGATCGGCCAGCGCCTGACGGGTGTCGAGATAGCTCTTGCCCACCGTCAGGATGCCGATCCGCGGATTGGCGCCGCCGGACCAGACGATGCGGTTGAGACCATTGGCGCGGATGAACAGCCCTGCGGCCGTTCGCTTGTACTGGTGCAGTCGCGTTTCCTGGCCGAGGAAGTCGAGATCGTTGGCGCGGATATTGAGCCCGCCCGGCGGCATGTCGAAATCAGGGATGACGATATCGAGCCTGTCGAGGCCGCCGTCGACCGAGGCCGTCGATTCGATATTGTCCTTCACGCATTTGAGCCCGACCCAGAGCCCGGCAAAGCGCGACAGCGCGTAGCCGTAGAGACCGTAATCGAGGATTTCCTGCACACCCGCCGGATTGAGCACCGGGATCATGGCATTGACCATGTTGAATTCGGTCTGGTGTGCGTTTGTCGAGGATTCGGCCGTATGGTCGTCGCCCATCAGCGCCAGCACGCCGCCGTGACGGCCGGTGCCGGCGAGATTGCCGTGGCGGAAGACGTCGCCCGCGCGGTCGACCCCCGGCCCCTTGCCGTACCAGAGCGCGAAGGTCCCGTCGAAACGCGACAGCGGATCGAGCCCGGTCTCCTGCGATCCCCAGCAGGCGGTGGCCGCCAGTTCCTCGTTGAGCCCCGGCTGGAAGACGATGTTGTGCGGCTCGAGTTTTCTCTTCGCCTGGAAGAACTGCTGGTCGAGACCGCCGAGCGGCGATCCGCGATAGCCCGAGACGAACCCGGCCGTGTTCAGCCCGGCACGACGATCCAGCTCGTGCTGCATCATCATCAGCCGCAGGATGGCCTGGGATCCGGTGACGAAGATCCTGTCGCGACCGAGGTCGTACTTGTCGTCGAGCGTCACGTCATGCAGCGTCATTCACACTCTCCCAGACGCCCGAACCGGTTCGCTCCTCCCCCGCTCCCGGCGTCTTCTTTTCGCCGGAGTGTTCAACGCAATCGGCTCGCGGTCAATCATCTATCTCGAGCGTTCGAAGATCGAACGCCGCGGCCAAGGGGGCCTGTATCCCGCATGCCGGCATCCGGTCAACGGCGCCGTCTTAGCCGAAAGTCGCATGCATCGCGCTGCCGCAGAAATCAGCGGTGTACCCGCCACACCGGGTATTTCATCCATCGCTCACATACACGTCACACTTCAATCCCGCGTTGCTAATGGGTCGCGTATGCTGGTATTGGGGAGCCAGAAACGAGTGGCTTCGACCGCTCGATAAAAGGGGACCCCCCGGACGATAAAGGTTCGGAAGAGGGAGGAACGTATGACAGTGCTACTGGCCCTCAGCCGGGTCGTTGATCGTGTGAACGAATTCATCGGTCGGAATGTCGCCTGGCTGATCCTCGCATCGGTCCTCATCTCCGCAGGCAACGCCATCTTCCGCAAGGCCTTCGACATGTCGTCGAATGCCTGGCTGGAGGTGCAGTGGTATCTCTACGGCACGGCCTTCCTTCTCGCCGCCGCCTATACCCTCAAGCGCAACGAGCATGTGCGGATCGACTTCATCTCCAACATGCTGACCAAAAAGACGCGGGACTGGATCGACCTGATCTGCCACGTCATCTTCCTGCTGCCCTTCTCGGTCCTGATTTTCTGGCTGTCGATCCCGTGGGTCTACAAATCGATCGATTCGGGTGAGGTCTCCGCCAATGCCGGCGGGTTGATCCTCTGGCCGGCCAAGATCATGGTGACGATCGGCTTCGGTCTGCTGATCCTTCAGGCGATTTCCGAGATCATCAAGCGCTATGCCATCATCATCGGGCGTGTCCCCGACGAGACGGAAGTCCACGAACTCCCGCCCGAGGTCGAGGAGATGATTGCCGGTTCCAGCCGCGGCGATGTCAAAGCGGAGACCGGCAAATGATGGACTTCATCGCCCACAACCTCGCGCCGATCATGTTCATCTCCGTGATGGGCATGTTGCTTCTGGGATATCCGGTCGCCTTCACGCTCGCCGCCGGCGGCCTGTTCTACTTCGTCGTCGGCGTGGAGGTCTCGCATCTCTCCTCCGAGATCCGGCTGTTCTGGCCGCTGCTCCAGGCGCATCCGGAGCGGATCTACGGCATCATGTACAACGACACGCTGCTGGCGATTCCGTTCTTCACCTTCATGGGGCTGATTCTTGAACGATCGCGCATGGCCGAGGACCTGCTCGACACGATCGGGCAGCTGTTCGGACCGATACGCGGCGGCCTGGCATACGCGGTCATTCTCGTCGGCGCGCTTCTCGCAGCGACCACCGGCGTCGTGGCCGCCTCCGTGATCGCGATGGGGCTGATCTCGCTGCCCATCATGGCGCGTTACGGCTACAACCAGTCGGTCGCCACCGGTACCATCGCTGCATCCGGAACGCTCGCGCAGATCGTGCCTCCGTCGCTCGTCCTCATCGTCATGGCAGACCAGCTGGGCCGGTCGGTGGGCGACATGTATGTGGGCGCCCTCTATCCTGCGCTTATCATCATCGCGATCTACTGCGGCTACATCCTGCTCCTGACGCTCTTCAAGCCGCACTGGGTGCCGGCCCTGCCGCAGGAGGCGCGAACACTCGGCAACGGTGTGACCTCTCTGATCGTGGTGATTGCCGGTGCAGTCGCGCTGCACTTCATCGCCTACGAATACATTTTCGAATCATTGCGCTACGAAACCCGTTTCGTCTGGTCCGCGGTTCTGGCGGCCGGCACGGCTCTGGGCATCAGCCTCGCGAACCGCAAGTTCGGCTGGGGACTGATGTCGCGGCTGGCGGAAGAAGTGGTCATCGTGCTGATTCCACCGCTGGCCCTCATCTTCCTCGTGCTCGGCACCATTTTCCTCGGCATCGCCACCCCGACCGAGGGCGGCGCCATGGGGGCCGTGGGCGCTCTGGTCCTGGCGCTGATTAAGCGCCGGCTGGATCTGAGAACCGTCAAGCAGGCGCTGGACTCGACGACGCGGCTCTCCGCTTTCGTCATGTTCATCCTGATCGGCGCCCGCGTCTTCGGCCTGACCTTCTACGGCATCAACGGCAACATCTGGATCGAGGAGCTGCTGCTGGCGCTGCCGGGCGGCGAATTCGGCTTCCTGGTGGTGGTCACCATCATCGTCTTCATTCTCGGCTGCTTCCTCGATTTCTTCGAGATCGCCTTCATCATGGTGCCGTTGCTCGCTCCGGTGGCTGAGAAACTCGGCATCGACCTGATCTGGTTCGGCATCATTCTGGGCATCAACCTGCAGACCTCGTTCCTCACGCCGCCCTTCGGCTTCTCGCTGTTCTACCTGCGTTCAATCGCGCCGGTGAAGGAGTGGCATGATACGGCCTCCGGCCGGATGTTGCCCGGCATCAGGACCACGGCGATCTACAAGGGCGCCCTGCCATTCATCGTGCTGCAGTTTTTCATGATCATGATCGTGATCCTCTTCCCGGGCCTCGTCATGCACTACAAGGACGAGCACACCGGGATCGACCCGGCTGATGTCGAGATCCAGCTGCCGGGCTTCGGCGGTGAGAACGGCGGCATGGGCTTTTCTCCCTTCGGAGCCCCCTCCGGCGGCAACGAGGGTTCGGACGGAGCCTCTGGTGGCGGCAATGGCGGTCTCTCGCTGCCGACGATGGAGGGCCTGCCCGGCGCGCCCAATATGGGCGGAGAGACAGGTGCCGAAGGCTCCGGCAACGGCAATTCCGGAGAGAATGCCCCGGCACCCAACATGGACTTGAGCGCCCCGCCGTCGTTCAATTGATGTCGGAAGAAGTCGAATAGATAAGGGGCCCATTAGGCCCCTTTTTCTTGTGATCACTCACCCGAAAAGTCGAGAATTGCTTTCCGCGCGCCTGGCCTGCCCGCCTCCGCGAGCGCCCGCCGCCACTGCACGAACGGATAGATGCTGACTTCCGGAAGGGTCATCGACCGCACCAGAGGCCAGAGATCATCGAAGGAGGCCACCCAGTCGCGGTCCGACAGGATGGCGAGGTGATCGCGCAGATGAAACCGCCTGAAGGCGGCCTTGTAACCCGCGGGCGCGATGACCGGTTTCCCGCTCAGGAGACCGTAGCCGATGAAGCGCGTCCCCTCGCCCATGAGCCCGAGAACCCGCGAAGCCACCGGACCGCCGAGCGCATCGAATGTAACGTCAGTGTCGCGTGCGACCGCATCGATCCTCGCCTGGCCCCCGAGAGAGACCGGCTCGATTCCGAGTGTTTTCAATCGGGCGATATGGATATCCGACCGGTGGATACCGATTACCCGTTTGGCGCCTTGTTTGAACGCCCAGTGGCCCAGATAGTCCGCACAGCTCGACCCGGCCCCGCTCAGCAACACCGTCTTTCCCGAAACCGGCCAGAGCCGCAGCATGGTCAGTGCCGTCAGTGGATTGATGTAACCGCGCGCAGCCGCAAGATCGGGTATGTCGTCGGGGACCGGGACAGCACGCGCCGCGTCGCAATCGACGAGGGTCTGCCATGTGCCTTCGGCGCGCAATGGCAAGACGCGTTTGCCGACAAGCGCGGAATGGTCCGGGCCGGCGGCGACGACACGCCCGACGCCCTCATAGCCGGCAACCAAAGGCAGCTGCATGCGATGCGCATAGGCGCCGGTGACCGGGATGAGGTCCGACGGATTGACGGGGACAAGAGACATCTCCACCCGCAACTGTTTGAGACCAAGAGGCAAAACCGGCCTTTCGACGAGGTGCAGAACGTCGAGCGGTGGCCCGAACTGCTCGTAGACGAAAGCCTGTCGGGTGGGAGGTGTTGGTGCGGGCGCAGTCATGTCTTCGGTTACCCCGCGCACCGGCGGCGTTCAGCAACCAATAAAAAACCCCGGAACGTGAGCGTTCCGGGGCTTCGTCTGTCGCTTTCGCCGACGCCGATCAGAGATTGCCGGCGCGCTGCTGGAGCATCATGTAGGTGTCGAAGGTGTACTCCGACAACTGCTGCCAGAGATAGGCTTCCTTGGCATAGGCCAGCTGCGATTCGTAGACCTTCTTGAAGTTCGGGTTGGCTGCCGATTCCTCCTCGAAGACCTCGCGTGCGGCCTTGTAGCAGGCGTCGAGAACTTCCTGGTTGAAGGGACGCAGCACCGCACCGTCGGCCACCAGCTGGCGCACGGCGGTCGGGTTCTTGGTGTCGTAGTTGCCGAGCGTCTCCGTATTGGCCGCCGAGTTGGCGTCGGCCAGGATCGCCTGGTACTGCTTCGGCAGCGAGTTGTACTTGTCGAGGTTGATGAAGGTGTGCAGCGCGGCACCGCCTTCCCACCAGCCCGGATAGTAGTAGTACTTGGCGACCTTGTTGAAGCCGAGCTTCTGGTCGTCATAGGGGCCGACCCACTCGGTGGCGTCGATGGTGCCCTTCTCCAGAGCCGGGTAGATGTCGCCGCCGGCGATCAGCTGCGGCGAAACGCCCAGCTTTGCGAGAATCTTGCCGGCAAAGCCGCCGATACGCATCTTCAGGCCGTCGAGGTCCTGGACCGTATTGATCTCCTTGCGGAACCAGCCGCCCATCTGGGCACCTGTGTTGCCGCAGGGGAAGCCCTGGACGCCCTGGCTGTTGTAGAACTCGTTGAGCATGTCGGTGCCGCCGCCGGCGGTGAACCAGGCATTCTGCATGCGGGCGTTCAGCGTGAACGGCGTGGCGGTGCCGAGCTGGAAGGTCGTGTCCTTGCCCCAGAAGTAATAGGAGCAGGTATGGGCCATTTCGACGGTGGCATCAGCGACGGCGTCGAGGGCCTGCAGGCCCGGGACGATTTCGCCGGCAGCGAAGACCTGGATGGTGAACTTGCCGTCGGTGGCTTCCTTGACGTGGTCGGCCATGATTTCGGCGGCGCCGTAGATCGTGTCGAGCGACTTCGGGAACGACGAGGTCAGACGCCAGGTGATTTCGGGGCTTTCCTGCGCGATGGCCGGAGCGGCGAGTGTTGTTGCCGCGGCAACGCCGGCGCCGGTTGCACCGGCCTTCTTGATGAATGAGCGACGATCCATAGTTCTCCTCCTTCTTGATTGTTCGGCACGCGGGGGATGTCGAACCATCGCGCCGGTCGGCGCGACCTAATCAGGTCGTAGCGCTGCATTCAAGACAAAAGGCAGGAAGACGCGCGCTAAAATTGAAACATATCAAAATGTTAGGATTAGTTTACCGATGACTTTAAAAGGTTTCTCGAAACGGGAGTCCCCGGAAGATCAACGAAAATGGCCGGATCGCGGGACCCGGCCATCTACGATTTCGAACGCTTTGCCGAAAGCGACTAGAGCTTGCCGGCGCGCTGCAGCAGCATCATGTAGGTGTCGAAAGTGTACTCCGACAGCTGCTGCCAGAGATAGGCTTCCTTGGCGTAGGCCAGCTGCGATTCGTAGATCTTCTTGAACGTCGCGTTTTCGGCACTCGTCTCCGCGAAGACCTCGAGGGCCTTCTCGTGGCACGCGTCGAGGATCTGCTGGTTGAAGGGCCGCAGCACGGCGCCATCCGCCACCAGTGACTTCAGCGCAGCGGGGTTCTTGATGTCGTAGCGCGCCAGCATCGAGGCGTTGGCGAAGTACGATGCATCCGTCAGGATGGCCTGATAGTGCTTCGGAAGCGAATTGAATTTCTCGAGATTGGCGAAGGCATGGAGCGCGGCACCACCTTCCCACCAACCCGGATAGTAATAGTACTTGGCGACCTTATTGAAGCCGAGCTTCTGATCGTCATAGGGGCCGACCCATTCGGTGGCGTCGATCGTACCCTTTTCGAGCGCGGGGTAGATGTCGCCGCCGGCGATCTGCTGCGGCGCCACACCGAGCTTGGCGAGAATCTTGCCGGCAAAGCCGCCGATGCGCATCTTCAGACCGTCGAGATCCTCGACGGTGTTGATCTCCTTGCGGAACCAGCCACCCATCTGGGCGCCGGTGTTGCCGCAGGGAATGCCGTGCACCCCTTGCGTATGGTAGAACTCGTTGAGCATGTCGGTGCCGCCGCCCTCGATGAACCAGGCGTTCTGCATGCGCGAATTCAGCGTGAAAGGCGTGGCGGTACCGAGCTGGAACGTCGCGTCCTTGCCCCAGTAGTAATAGGATGCCGTGTGGCACATCTCGACGGTGCCGTCGGCCGCGGCATCGACAGCCTGAAGACCGGGAACGATCTCGCCGGCGGCGAAAACCTGGATCTCGAAATTGCCGCCAGAGGCTTCCTTCACCCGCTCGGCCATGGTTTCGGCTGCGCCGTAGATGGTGTCGAGAGACTTGGGGAAAGAGGACGTCAGGCGCCAGGTAATCTTGGGATTTTCCTGTGCGATGGCCGGAGCCGCCAGCGTGGCGGCCGCAGCTGCTCCCGCCCCGGTCGCGCTTGCTTTCTTGATGAATGAACGACGATCCATATCAACCTCCCATGTATGAATCCGATTGACTGCGCGCGGTCCCTCCCAGAACCGGTCATCACACAGCATGACATGAGCTAACCACGATGTTTTTGACCTTTCAAGCATTCCAGATGGATTCCGCGCCGATTGGTCAAGTTTTTTTGCCAGCCTACGACGAAGGTCTGAGAACCGTAGCAAAGGGACGCTTTCCGGGATGGCATCGGCCGCGAATCTGCATTAATTTCAGGCACCCGAGACGGGTGGCCGAAATGTCGCCCGGTCGTCACACGCCGCACGCCAGCCTGGCAGAACACAGGAAGATTCATGGAAAACGGTATCGTCGTCATCCCGGCCGACATCAGGGAATTCGATGGCTATGTCTGGCACGCCTCGCCGACACAATATGTCCGCGCCGCGATCGTCGGCTCACACGTGCAGCCGCTGATCGTGCCGGCGCTCGAACAGGGATTTGAACCCGACCGCGTGCTCGACCGCGTCGATGGCGTGCTCATCAGCGGCTCGCGCAGCAATGTCCATCCGACCCTCTATGGTGTCGAGGAAACGGAAAGCCACGGCCCCTTCGATCCTGCCCGTGACGCCACCAGCCTGCCGCTGATCAAACGGGCGATCGAACGGGGCATCCCGCTTCTGGCCATCTGCCGCGGAATCCAGGAACTCAACGTCGCCATGGGCGGCACGCTGGCGACGGAAATCCAGGAACTTCCTGGCCGCATCGATCACCGGAAGCCGGACGTGACCGTGCCGGACCAAGCCTTCGCCATCCGCCACACGATCACCGTCGCCAAGGGCGGCTGCCTCGCGGAATTTCTCGGGGCGGGCGAAACACGGGTGAACTCGCTTCATCGCCAGGCGATTTCCGACCTTGCACCGAAGCTTGCCGTCGAGGCGCTCGCCGAGGACGGCACGATCGAGGCCGTGAGCGTCATCGACGCACCGGGCTTTGCCGTGGGCGTGCAGTGGCATCCGGAATACTGGGTCGGCTCGGATGACATCTCCAACCGCATCTTCGAAGCCTTCGGCGATGCGGTACGCGCCTATCGCGACAGGAATCTGCGGCAAGCCGCCGCCGAGTGAGGCCTCCGCACCGGTTCAGTCGTCGTGGTTGAGCGAGCGTGTCTCGGCAACCGGCGTAAGTGCTGACTTACCGGACAGCCAGGCCACCAGATTGTCGACCACCAGATCGGCCATACGGTTGCGGGTGTCCACCGATGCCGACGCCACGTGCGGAAGCAGGCAGGCGTTGGGCAGATCGATCAGCGCCTGCGGCACGTTCGGCTCGTCTGCGAAGACATCGAGACCGGCGGCCGCGATGGTGCCTGACGAAAGCGCCTCGATGAGCGCTGTTTCGTTCACCGTCGAGCCACGGCCGACATTGATGAACACGCCCTTCGGCCCGAGCGCCTTGAAGATCTCGGCGTCGATGACGCCTTCGGTACCCTCCCCGCCGGGCACCACACAGATCAGAAGGTCGACGGCTTCGGCGAGCGCATGCAGGCTCTCCTCGTAGCGATAGGGAAAGCTGATGTCCTGACGCCGCGAGCGATTGTGGTAGCGGATCGGAACATCGAAGCCGTCCAGCCGCCGCGCAATGGCGAGGCCGATGCGCCCGAGCCCGAAAATCCCTGCCGTCCGCCCCCTGAGGGTCATCGGCGTCAGCGGATAGTTGCCTTCGCTCGTCCATTTTCCGGCCCGCAGATAGGCCTCCGCCTTGGGGAACTCCCGAAGCGTGTTGAGAATGAGTGCGATCGTGGTGTCGGCCACCTCGTCGGTCAGCACGTCGGGCGTGTTGGTCACCATCACGTTGCGCAGCGCGGCATGCACGGCATCGACGCCGTCATAGCCGACGCCGAAATTGGCGATGATCGACAGATTGTCGAAGGCGTCGATGAATTTGGCGTCGATACGGGTCATCGATGCGATGGCCTTGACCTGCTCCCGCTTGTTCTCAGGCACGAGCTCAGCATCGGCCTTGTCTATCGACAGGCAGTTGAACTCCGCTTCCACCCGTTCGCGTACGCGCGCATTGATTTCTCCGGGAATGAGAACAACCGGCTTTCCGTCTTGCATGCTATTGGCCCTTCTTGAGTGGTGCGGTCGACTGCCGGATCCGCATCTCCGGCTTCACCAGATGCAGCCCGTCGGCGGCACTCGATCCGTTGAGCTTGTCGAGCAGCGCTCGAGCGGCGGAACGGCCGACATCGGCCTGTCCGTTCCACACCGTGGTCAGCGCCGGGGTCGCGATCGCCGCCTCTTCGAGGTCGTCATAACCTGTAACCGAGATATCGGTTCCAACCGTCAGCCCGGCGCGCGAGATCCCGTTCATCAACCCGATGGCCACGAGATCGTTCCAGCAGACCGCGGCCGTCGGCTTCTGCGGCATCGAGAGGAAATTGACCGCCGCCTCGAAGCCGCCCTGCTTGGTGCGCGGGCCCGGGATGCGCAGGCCCGGATCGACCTCGATGCCGGCTTTCCTGAGCGCATCCACATAGCCCTTGTAGCGCTCGCGGCCAGTCGACGTCTGGTCGGTACCGCCGATCATGGCGATGTTGCGGTGGCCGAGACTGATCAGGTGATTGGTGGCGAGCGCGATGCCATAGGCGTCGTCGCCGCGGAAGGTCGGAACGTCGGCGCCCGCGACCTGCCGGGCGATGAGGATTGCGGGCATGCCGTTGTCTTCGGCGAGCTTGATATCGTTGACCGGGGTGCCGATCGCCGGCGACATGATCACGCCGTCGCCGCCGAGCTGCAGCAGCGTCTCGATGAAATTACGCTGCTTTTCCACCGAGTCGTAATGGTTGGACAGGATGAAAGTCTGCCGGCTGCGGTCGAGTTCGGTTTCGATGGCGCGCAGGATTTCGGCGTAAAAGGGGTTCATGATGTCATGGACGACCACCCCGATGATGCCGGAACGGGAGGTTCTCAGACTCGCCGCACGCCGGTTGTAGATGTAGCCCAGCTCGATCGCCTTGTCCTTGATCCGCTCGCGCGTCGCATCGGCGACGAGCGGACTATCCCTGAGCGCCAGCGACACCGTCGCCGTCGATAACCCGAGCTCTTCCGCGATCGTGGAGAGTTT
Source organism: uncultured Hoeflea sp. (assembly GCA_964511625.1). GTDB lineage: Bacteria > Pseudomonadota > Alphaproteobacteria > Rhizobiales > Rhizobiaceae > Pseudohoeflea. Next base: position 109,445 of record CAZEJG010000002.1, on the reverse strand, counting down.
TACTTTCTGCGCCAAATACCGATGCCCCCCTGCCTCCGGCCACCCGTCCGGATTTCAACAGTTTAAACATCTCTAAAAGTTTGAAACCGTGGAGGCAACGACGCAATGCGTCGGAAGCGTCATTCGGCGGCGTCGGCCACCGGCTCCGTCGGGGGCGTATCGCCCTTGGACTTCTTGCCACGCGAGCCCTTGGGCTTCTTTTCGGGATCGCCCAGATTGGCCTCGATCGCGGACAACAGCGCGATGAGCTGCTTGACGTCCTTGTTCTTGAGCCCGTCGAGTGCCTGCTTCTCGGTCTCCTTCTGGGCCCGGCTGATCGCCTTGATCTTCTCGCGGCCGAGATCGGTGAGATAGACGAGCGACATGCGGCCGTCGTCCGGCGAATCCTGCCGGCGCACCAGTCCCTGGGCGGCCAGACGCGAGATCGTTTTGGTGATCGTCGGCGCCTTCACCCCGAGCGAGGCGGCGATGGCGCCCGGCGCCTGTCCGTCCTGCCGGTCGAGCGCCAGCATCAACACGTCCTGCCCCGCATATAGACCGACATCGAGCAGGTTGCGCCCCAGCGACGTACGGGCGGCGCGCGCCACCTGGCTGACGGCGGCAAGCAGCTCGCCTTCCGTCTTTGCCTTCGTCTTGTTCTTCTTCTTTCCGGACAATTCGACGCCTCCCGGTTCATATTATGCGCTATCCCTCAGAGCGCCCGGTTTCTTCTCCACGCTCAATGGTGGGATTTCATGCGGTCGGCGAGGTGGCGAAATGCCTCCCGGCACATTATATGTCGATTACGAAAGTTCCCTGACAATCGAGGCATCCCATGAGCGAAGCGCCCGCACCCGTTCCAGTGACCGTTCTGACCGGCTATCTCGGCGCCGGCAAAACCACGCTTCTCAACCGCATTCTCTCCGAAGCACACGGTAAACGCTATGCGGTAATCGTCAATGAGTTCGGCGAAATCGGCATCGACAACGACCTGATCGTGGAATCCGACGAGGAAATCTACGAGATGAACAATGGCTGCGTCTGCTGCACCGTACGCGGTGATCTGGTGCGCGTCGTCGAAGGCCTGATGCGCCGTCCAGGCCGGTTCGACGCCATCGTGGTCGAGACCACCGGCCTCGCCGATCCTGCGCCCGTCGCCCAGACCTTCTTCATGGACGAGGACGTGCGCGCCAAGACCAAGCTCGACGCCGTCGTTGCACTCGTTGATGCCCGACACCTGCCGCAGCGCCTCAAGGACAGCCGCGAGGCCGAGGACCAGATCGCCTTCGCCGACGTGATCGTGCTCAACAAGACCGATCTCGTGAACGAGGACGAACTCGCCCAGGTGGAAGCCACGGTGCGAGCCATCAACCCGTCGGCCCGCATCCACCGCACTTCGCGCGCCGCCGTGCCGCTCGACGCGGTACTCGATCGTGGCGCCTTCGACCTGTCGCGCGCGCTGGAGAACGATCCGCATTTCCTCGATCACGACGATCCGGACCATGTCTGCGGCCCGAACTGCGATCATGATCACGATCACCACGGCCATGATCATCACCACCACCATGACCACGACCATCACCACGGGCACGACCATCACCATCACGATGCGCCTGCCGCCATCCATGACGTGACGGTCAAGTCGGTGAGCCTGCGCGGCGGACCGATGGATCCGAAGAAGTTTTTCCCGTGGGTCAACAAGATCACCCAGATCGACGGGCCGAATATCCTGCGTCTCAAGGGCATCATCGCTTTTGAGGGCGATGCCGACCGCTACGTCATCCAGGGCGTCCACATGATCGTCGAAGGCGATCATCAGCGCGCCTGGCGCGATGACGAGAAGCGCGAAAGCCGGCTCGTCTTCATCGGCCGCGATCTCGACGCCGAAAAGCTCGAACGCACCTTCAAGGCCTGCGAAGCCTGACCATCTGATCCGGATCCTTTCATGCCCACTGTTGCCCCGCTCGATCTCGACGGCCATTGCCTTGCCGCCGCCTTCCTCGGAGATGTCCCCGTGTTCGGCCTCGCTTCCGGCGAGGTCGTTCGTCTCGATCACGGCACACAGAGGCACGATCTGCACGACGGGTTGTTGTGCACGGCCAAGAGCCCCGACGGAAACTCACTGCTGACCGGCGGCGAAGACGGCAAGGTACAGCGGCTTGCCGGGGACGGGACGATCACGGAAGTCCGCGGCCAGCACCGCAGATGGGTCAACGCCGTGGCCTGCGGCCCGCAGGGCGCAGTGGCCTGGGCGGAGGGACGGACGGCGCAGGTCATGACCGCCGACGGCAAGATCCGCGAGTTCGCAGAACAGCGCACCATTGAGGGTATCGCATTCGCCCCCAAGGGCCTGCGCGTGGCTTTCGCGCGCTACAACGGTGTCTCGCTCGGCTTCGTCGCCGGTACGGCCGCGCCGCTCGATCTCGAATGGAAGGGCGCCCACCAGGCCGTCACCTTCAGCCCGGACGGCCGTTTCATCGTCACCACCATGCAGGAAAATGCACTCCACGGCTGGAAGATCGATACCAAGCCGAAGGAAGAGTTCAAGCATATGCGGATGACCGGTTACCCGGCCAAGATCCGCTCCTTCTCCTGGTCCCGGAAAGGCAACTGGCTGGTCACATCGGGCGCGCCGTCGGCGATCGCCTGGCCGTTTCAGGGCAAGGACGGACCGATGGGCAAGGCCCCCAAGGAACTCGGTCTGCGCGGCGACACGATGGTCACCTCTGTAGCCTGCCATCCGGTCGAGGACATGGTGGCGATCGGCTATGCCGACGGCATGGTGCTCGCCGTCCGCCTGGAGGATTCCAAGGAAGCCTTGCTCAGGCGCCCCGGCAAAGGTGCGATCACTGCGATGGACTGGAATGCCGCCGGCCGTATGCTCGCTTTCGGCTCCGAACATGGCGATTGCGGCGTCATCGACATCGCCGTCTGAACGATCGAGACGCGTCAGGCACGCCACCGAACCATTTTGGCACGCTTGGATGCACTGGCTACATCTCAACAAACCATTGCGCGTAAATGATTTTCAAGTCTATCTAAATTAGGCATTTCTCAAGCTTAGGTAGAAATGTCTATTTTTTGCAGCGCGTCAAAAGTGTGTTTACCAAATTCCCGGAGAACTGACTTCACGTAGAAAAAGGCTCCCGCCACTGGAGCTCCCGCTTTCGGAGTGAAGTTAAATGCCGCGTCTCAACGTCAATATCTCAACTCGCCTCTATCTGCTCGTCGCAGTTTCACTGGTCGTATTGGCCTCGGCCGTTACCTTCAGCCTCCTCCATTCACACAAGAGCATGACGAACGAACGTCGCGCGGGCCTCGCCGCCCTCGATGAAACGGCTGTCTCGATCCTCAATCGCTACCACGAGATGGAAGTTGCCGGCACGCTGACCCGCGAGGAAGCCCAGGAGAAGGCCTACGCCGATATCGCCAGCTTCCGCTACGGCGGCAGCGGCTATCTCTGGATCAACTCGATGGACGGCTACATGGTGATGCACCCGATCAGCGCGAAGCTGGTCGGCCAGTTTGTCGGAGACATGCAGGACCCGACAGGCAAGAAGCTGTTTGCCGAGATGATCGACGTCGTCAAGGCCAAGGGCAAGGGCTATGTCGACTATATGTGGCCGAAGCCCGGCTTCGAGGAACCGGTCGAGAAACTGTCTTACGTCATGGGCTTCGAACCCTGGGGCATTCTGGTCGGAACCGGCGTCTATGCCGACGACCTCGACGCCCTCTTCTGGCGCAACGCCTCCTATTTCGGCGGCATCCTTCTCGCCGGCGCCGTCGTCATCCTCGGTATCGCCACCGCCATCGTCTTCAGCATCACCCGCCCGACCAACCGTCTCAAGCAGAACATGGCGGAGATCGCCGACGGCAATGCCGACGTCGAGATCATCGACGCCGACCGCACCGACGAGATCGGCGGCATGGCCAAGGCGCTCCTCGTCCTGCGGGATTCGGTCCGCGAACGGGCGCTTCTCCAGAAACGCGAAACCGAACAGCAGATCCGCATCAACGAGGAACGGCAGGAAAACGAAGCCGCGATGCGGCAGGCGTCCGAACGCGAGCATTATGCCATCACGCAGATCGGCTCCGCGCTCGAACGGCTCGCCGAAGGCGATCTGACCGTAAAGATCGACGATCTGGGCGCCGAATACGTCAAGCTGCGCAACGACTTCAACATGGCCGTCGATTCCCTGTCCTCGGTCATGCAGACGATCGTCCAAACCAGCCGTGCCGTCGATGACGGCGCCGCAGATATCCAGGAAGCGACCAACAACCTGGCGAGCCGGACGGAGCAGCAGGCCGCCGCGCTCGAGGAAACCGCCGCAGCGCTCGACGAGATCACCACCGCCGTCCGCACATCTTCGGAACGCACGGTCGAAGCCAGCAGCCGCGCCTCCGAAACCACGGCCAGCGCACGGAAATCCGGCGAGATCGTCGAGACCGCCATCGCCGCCATGAGCCGGATCGAGGAATCGGCGACCCATATCAGCCAGATCATCGTCGTCATCGACGAGATCGCCTTCCAGACCAACCTCCTGGCGCTCAATGCGGGCGTCGAGGCGGCGCGCGCCGGCGAGGCCGGCAAGGGCTTTGCGGTCGTCGCACAGGAAGTGCGCGAACTGGCCCAGCGCTCCGCCAATGCCGCCAAGGAGATCAAGACGCTCATCACCACCTCCACCTCCGAGGTCGAGAACGGCGTCGGTCTGGTGCGGTCGACGGGCGATGCGCTCAAGGAGATCGAGAGCAAGGTCGTCAAGGTCAATGAACTGGTCGAGACCATTGCCATTGCCGCCCGCGAACAGGCGACGGGTCTGCAGGAGGTCAACACTGCCATTAACCAGATGGATCAGATGACCCAGCAGAACGCCGCCATGGTGGAGGAGACCGCAGCCACCGGCACCATGCTGGCAAGCGAATCCGCGCGTCTGAAGTCTCAGCTATCGCGGATGCGGATCGCCGCCGAGGATCAGGACACCACGGGCGCGCGGCACGCCGCCTGATCGCCGGTCAACGGGCTGACAAGAGAAACCGGGGCGGACCTTCTAAGCGAGGTTTGCCCCGGTCACTTTATCGGAAAGGGCCTGCTCCCTGTACTCGGACGGGCTGATGCCCACCCTCTCGCGGAAGGCGCGATTGAACGGCGCCAGCGACGCATAGCCCAGATTGAAGGCGTGGCTGACGATCTGCTCGCGCGCCATCTTCGGATCGGCCAGCCTGCGCTTGGCCTCCTCGATCCGGTAATCGTTCATGAAGGCCGCGAAATTGCGGTAGCCGAGCCCCTTGTTGATGAGCCGGCGCAGCCGGTGCTCGGGGATGTTGAGAAGATCGCCGAGCCCGCCGATCGTCAGGCCCGGCTCGAGATAAAGACCGCCGTCCACCGCCTTGATTACCCGGTCGAGTTCGATCCGGTCGGCGGCCGTCAGTTCCGCCTCCTGCGTCATGCGCTGCTCGCCGGTTTCCTCCCGCAGGAGCATCTGCTTCTTCGGCGAGGTCATCCAGAACCCGAAGCCGATCGCCATCAGGAAATAGACGACCGAGTAAAGGGTGCAGACGATGGCCGACTGTTCCCCGCTTCCAGGCAGCATCGTGGTCAGGAAGACGAGAAGGGAGAAAGGAGGCACGGAGAAGGTTAGCGCGCGGCGGAAGGTGCGCCGCGCCGAGACGAGGTCGGAGGCCTCGTCGGTCACCGCCCAGCGGATCATGATGAAGAACAGGCCGAAATCGAACGCGACGAGCAACCCGCGGGCGATGATCCCCTCCGTCCCCTCGAGCAGCGCCGCGCCGAGCGTGACCGGAATCGCGAGGACGACCGGGATGAAACAGCGCGGTCCCCAGCGAAAACGGTCGTCGAACAGCACCTTCACGAAGATCCACAATGTCACGAAGTGAAGCTGCTGCAGCGACAGCATGGTCAGGTCGGAGAGACCGAGATCGATCGTGTTAGGCGAGACGTTGATCGTCGCCTCGACGGCGCCCGATATGCAAAAGGCGAGCCCGGCGATCGCAACCGGCCCACGGTCCAGGCGGAACAGCAGGTGGGCGACAAGCAGCAGCAGGATCGCCACTGTCCCGCCTCTGAGGGCCACATCGGCGAGGCCCAGCGCCGTTACGGATCCGTCCATCTCAATCATCCCTCAAGAATGAGGAGATGAGATAGCGACTGGCCAACGGATTTTCCAATCGAAACCGGAAAAGGCCTATCGATTCCGTAAAAATCGGCGTTGATTTCGAATCTGCGCGGCAGTGCAGCATGGATCAGCCTACATCCGGGTCATCGACAAACGACCCGCCCACCTGGACGGATCACCTTGAAGGAAAGGATAGTCCAATGAGAAACACTGTTGCAGCCCTGATCGCCGCCATGAGCATTGCCACCTATGCCATCCCCGCCAGCGCCGCCCCGGCGAAGGCCCCCGAGCAGAACGCAGCCTGCGAGCAGGTGATGAAGGGCGAAACCGCCGACGTCGATTGCACGGTCACCAAATCCATCGGCCAGCAGATCGACACGCAAAAGGGCAGCAAGTATCCGGATGCCCCGACCAATATCGGCGGCGGCGTCTGGTTCTGAGCGGTCGTGAAGTCCCGAAAATAAAATAGTGCCGGAGCCTGCCCCCCAGGCGGCTCCGGCACTGTCGTATCGGGCTCCCGGGTTCGATGAACCCGATGCACCGATACAGTTCGGCCGTGGCGGACTGCAAACCGTCCTCCAATCGACGAACCTCGCGCAGCCGCCCGACAGCGCAAGGGTCCGGTGGGACCGGACGGTTATGGCAACCGGCTGACACGACCGAATGCACTTGGACCAACGCAATACGAAGCCGGAATGTTCCAAAACCGGCGAACAGGCGGTAGCACGGAGCCTGCCCAAACAAGACGATCGCCCGATTTGCGGTATCGACGGCCTCAGTCCGCCACTTCGGTCATGGCGGAGCATTCAAGCGCCGGGCGGCCAGGTCCCCTCCGGCCTCTCCTGAAAAGGAACCCGGCGCTTCGGGTGTCAGGCGGCCAGGCGAAAACGCCGCCGTTCTGACACCCGCCGACCGGTCGCCGTCAGCACCCCGGCCGCGCCCGCGAGATGATCGTCGACGAGCTCGAGCGCCAGAAAGCGCGATCTCTCGACAGGGCCGGGCATGGCCAAGGCGCCGGTCAGACCGGCCGAAAATCCGAAACGTTCATAGTAGGGCGCGTCGCCCACCAGCAGGATCGCACCGTGACCGAGCGCGCGCGCCTTTTCGATCGCGGCCCGCATCAGCTGTGAGCCCACACCCTGCCCCTCGGTCGATGCATCGACGGCGAGCGGGCCGAGCAACAGGGCCGGGATCGCCACGCCTTCGGCATCGACGCCGGCAGCAATGTTCCACAGCCGGACGGTGCCGACGAGACGGCCCTCGCCGTCCACGGCCGACAATGCGAGACCTTCCGCCGGAAGCCGGCCGCGGCGCAGCTTCTCCGACGACTTCAATCGCCGGTTCGGCCCCATCTGGCGGTCGAGCAACGCCTCACGCGCAACGACATGCGCCGCGGATTCGACTGTGATTTCAATGGCGGTCTGACCCGCCTGGGCCGGAGCAAGGACGCAGCGATCTGCAACGAAGACGGTCATCGGACCCTCCACGAGACGGAATTTCAGGACAAGGGGTGGCCGGCCCGGATCGGTTTCCGGGCCGAGAGACGTCAGATGACGTAGGACTTCAGCGGATCGAAGCCGTTGAACGCCACAGCCGAATAGGTGGTGGTGTAGGCGCCCGTGCCCTCGATCAGGATCTCGTCACCGATGGTGAGAGAAACAGGCATCGGATACGGCGTCTTCTCGTAGAGCACGTCGGCCGAATCGCAGGTCGGGCCGGCGAGCACGCAGGGCTCGGTCTCGTCCCCGTCACGCGGGGTGAGGATCGAGTAGCGGATCGCCTCGTCCATGGTTTCGGCCAGACCGCCGAACTTGCCGATGTCGAGATAGACCCAGCGCACATCGTCATTGTCGGACTTGCGCGAGGTCAGCACGACTTCGGCCTTGATGACACCGGCATTGCCGACCATGCCGCGGCCCGGCTCGATGATGGTCTCCGGGATGTTGTTGCCGAAGTGATGGCGAAGAGCAGCAAAGATCGCCTGACCATAGGCCTGGGCGGTCGGGATGTCCTTGAGGTAACGGGTCGGGAAACCGCCGCCCATGTTGACCATCTTCAGGACGATGCCCTGCTTTTCGAGCTTGTCGAACACGCGCTTGGCGTCGGCCAGCGCTGCATCCCAGGCTTCGAGCTTGGTCATCTGCGAACCGACATGGAAGGATACGCCGTGCGAGACGAGACCGAGCTGGTGGGCATAGACGAGCACGTCGACGGCCATCGCCGGCACGCAGCCGAACTTGCGCGACAGGGGCCATTCGGCGCCTTCGCCATCGGTGAGCACGCGGCAGAACACGCGGGCGCCGGGAGCGGCACGGGCGATCTTCTCGACTTCCTCGTGGCTGTCGACGGCGAAGAGGTTCACACCGAGCGCGAAGGCGCGAGCGATATCACGCTCCTTCTTGATGGTGTTGCCGTAGGAAACGCGCGAAGCGGATGCACCGGCCTTCAGGGCCATTTCGATTTCGGCGACGGAAGCGCAGTCGAAGTTCGAGCCGAGGCCGGCGAGCAGGCTCAGGATTTCCGGTGCCGGGTTGGCCTTGACGGCATAGTAGATCGAGCTGTCGGGCAGCGCGCGGCGGAAGGACTGGAAGTTGTCGCGGACGACGTCGAGGTCCACCACGAGGCAGGGACCGTCGGGGCGTCGGGTGCGAAGGAAATCGAGAATACGTGCGGTCGTCATCGGGTTCTCCGTTCCGCCCTGTCTGAGGGCTACTTAGAAGACAGTGCACCGCGCACCCACGCCTTCCCCCGGCCTTTGGATCGGCCGGAAAACGGATCATGGACGCCGAATGCGTCGATAAACCAGCGCTCCACGAGCGATGATTCGGCTCTGTCTGCCTTGGTTTGGAGGGAGAAACCCGACCGCACTTCCGGCAATGAAGGTGTGCCTCTTCAGTAACCCCGGCTGTTGGAAAGCCGGCAGACACCAGAAAGGCCCGCACCGTCGTTGCTTCAAGATGTCCTCGCTTGTCCGGTTGGCCGGAAAACGACTGGAGGGGTTAGTTCCAGGTACCTTACCGTGATCTCGCCATTTCGAGACCCGGCGGACACCCACAGGCACGTGCGACTTTGGGCAGCCGGGAGATATGGTTTTTCGCCTTTGGAATCAAGAGATTTTTTGAGTTCGGCTTGAAAAAATCGCTAGTTGAACGACATAGATTTTGCGTTCAAGAAATGAGAACGATTCTCGCCGGCGGCCCGCCCCTTCCGCGCGACCGGCTCCAGCGGCAAAGGACAGCGACGATGGACAGTCTCACCCGGATCCGCGCATTTATCGATGTGGTTGAAGCAGAAGGTTTTTCCGCCGCCGCGAGGAAGGCCGGACGGTCCAAGGCGCTTCTGTCCAAGTATGTGCGCGAACTCGAGGACGAGCTCGGCGCCCTGCTTCTCAACCGCACGACCCGGCAGTTTTCCCTCACCGAGACCGGGCGCACCTATTACCGCAGCGCCAGCGAGATTTTGCGGCAGATCGACGATCTGGCCGAACAGGTGCGCGAATCAGCATCCCACGTGAAGGGCAATGTGCGGGTCACGGCACCGCGCACTTTCGCCGATGCCGCCATCGGCCAGTCGCTGATCGATTTCTCGCTCGCCTACCCGGACATCACGCTGGAGGTGGTGCTCGATGACCGCATGGTCGATCTCGTCGACGAGGGCTTTGACCTCGGCATCCGCATCACCCGTCTGCAGGACAGCGGCATGATCGCCCGCAAGCTCTCGCCCTTTGCGATCCTGCCCGTCGCCTCGCCGCAGTTTCTGGAAAAGAATGGTCCCATCCGTACGCCCAACGACCTGACGAAGGTGCCCTGCCTCGTCGACACCAACAACCGCTCCAAGAACAACTGGCGCTTCCAGGGACCCGGGGGCGACATCGTCAGCGTGGCGGTGCATGGCAGGCTCGAGGTCAACAGCCCGCTGTCCACCATGCGCGCAGCCGAATCGGGTCTCGGCGTTGCCCTGCTTCCGGACTTCATCGCGCAGGAAGCCATCGAATCCGGGCGTCTTGCGCCGATCCTGACCAACTGGGTGCCGACCGACGCGGGCATCTACGCCATCTATCCCGAGCGCCGCTACCTGCCCGCCAAGGTCCGCACGCTCGTCGACTTTCTCTCACAATGGTTCAAGGACAACCGCGCCAATTGATAAGCGTGATTTCCGCCGTGCCGAAATTCGGTCCATATTGCGGCGCAAGAGAGATTCGCAATTTCAAGGACGGGATCATTCGATGTTTAGACGGGCCATGAGACTCACGGCGCAGCCTGTGGGCTTAGCCGCCATTCTCGCGACGCTCGCCGCTCCCGCATCGGCGCACCCGCACATCTTCGCCGACGCCCGGCTGGAGATCGAGACCGACGCCAGCGGAAAGATTGCCGAGCTCAGAAATGTCTGGCGTTTCGACGAGGTCTTTTCCTCGAGTGTGGTGATCGATTTTGACACCAACAAGAACGCCACGATGGACCCCGACGAGCTGCATCACGTGGCCAAGATCGTCACGGACTCGCTGGCCGATTTCAACTATTTCGCCTCGATCACGGACAACGGCAAGGACATCAAGGTCAAGCCGCCCAAGGCGATGGTTGCGAACTATGATGACGGCCAGTTGCTTCTCGTCTTCGCCGTCGAGCCGGCCCAGCCGGTGAAGCTCGAAGGCAGCGTCAAGGTGGGCATCTATGACCCCACCATGTATACGGCCATCGACTTCGTGAACGACGACGATCTGGTCGTCACCGGCCCGGATGCCGGGAAGTGCGGCAGCAAGGTCGTCCGGCCCGACCCCGACGAGGTCATCGCCGAGAACCAGGCGAGCCTGACCGACGCCTTCTTCAACGATCCCGCCGGCACCGATCTCTCCAAGCTCTTCGCCACCCGCATCGAACTGGACTGCAAATGACGCGCAAACTCGTGGCTGCCTTCGCAGCCGCTTTTGTCCTCGTCCTTCTCGCCGCCAATTTCGCCCATGCCCAGTCGCCGCTCGGTATCGGCGCCGCCGAACCCTCGGTCATGCCCTCGGGGCTCGGCTGGCAGTTTCTCGCCTTCGTCAACGCCAAGCAGCAGGAATTCTACCGGGCGCTGACCGGCGCGCTGAAGGCGATGCGGGAGGATCCCGCCAAGCTCGCGCTGCTGGTCGGCCTCTCCTTCGCCTACGGCATCTTTCATGCCGCCGGCCCCGGCCACGGCAAGGCGGTTATCTCCTCCTACATGATCGCCAACGAGGTTCAGTTGCGCCGCGGCGTGCTGCTGTCCTTCCTCTCCTCCTTCGCCCAGGGACTGACCGCGATCGCGGTGGTCGGCGCGGCCTATCTGCTTCTGCGCGGCACCACCATCACGATGACCCAGGCGACCCATTACATGGAGCTCGCAAGCTATCTGCTGATCGCCCTGTTCGGCGCCTGGCTGCTCTGGCGCAAGCTGGGCGCGCGCTTCTTCCCGGCCTTCGCTCCGTCATCGCATCACGGCCATGGGCATGATCACGGTCACCATCACCACGACCCTGTTCACGGACACGACCACCACCATGATCGTGGGCAGGATCATGACCATCACGGCCATGATCACCACGGATCACATGCCCACCACGATCATCACGGGCACCATCTCGCCGAAGGCGAGGTCTGTGCTACCTGCGGTCATTCCCATGCGCCGGACCCGGCGATGATCGCCGGCAAGGACTTTTCGGTCAGGGAAGCCTGGTCGGCGGTCATGGCGGTCGGGCTGCGCCCCTGCTCGGGGTCCCTGCTGGTGCTGTCCTTCTCGCTCCTGAACGGGCTACTGCTCGGCGGCGTGCTGTCCGTCTTCGCCATCTCGCTCGGCACGGCGATCACCGTCTCGACACTTGCGGTGCTGGCGGTTCTCGCCAAGGACGTGGCGCTGAAGTTCGCCGGCGACCGGCGCGCCGACACGATCGGCTTCGCCATCGAGATCGCCGGGGCCAGCCTCGTGCTGCTCCTGGGTGTAGTGCTGTTTCTCGCCGCCCTCTGAGGAGGGTCAGTCCTCGTGTGTCCGCTTGTAGCGGGCACGCAGCCAGAAGACGCCGAAGAAGGCGCCCACGGCGATCAGCCCGACGGCCATCGCCAGCCACGGCGAGACGTTGCCGGCGGCAAGCATGATCCGCGGCATGAAGACGAAGAGCATGAACGTCCCGACCAGAATGAGGGCGGCGGCAACAAGGGCCGAACGGTCCTTTGACATGATCTCTTCTCCGTCTGTCAGGCCGCGCGCTGCGCCGCCCGGATATCTTCCAGCCGGCGTTTCTGCCGACCATTCTCGTCGAAATTGTCAGCCGCCAGCCAGTCGTCGAAGGCGGCCCTGAGCATCGGCCACTCGCCGTCGATCATCGAATACCACGCCGTGTCGCGATTTGCGCCCTTGGAGACGATGTGCTGACGGAAAATGCCTTCGAAGGTGAAGCCGAGCCGCTCGGCAGTCCGCTTCGATGCCACGTTCTCGTTATGGCACTTCCACTCGTAGCGGCGATAGCCGAGATCCTCGAACACGTGCCGCGCCAACAGGTAATGCGCCTCCGTCGACATCGGCGAGCGCGCCATGGCCGGACCGTGCGCCACCGACCCGATCTCCACCACGCCGTTTGCCGGATCGGGACGCATGTAGGAGCCCATGCCGACGATGTCGCCGTTGCGGCGCGAGCGGAACACGTTGACCACCGCGCCGGATTTCTGGAAGCCTTCGATCCAGCCCCCCATCCCCTCGGCATTCTTGTAGGGCCCGTTGGGGAAGTAGCGGATCAATTCGTTCGTCGCCTGCCCGCCAAAGGCCTCCCAGAGCGCATCGAGATGGACGTCGCGGCGATAGGGCTCGATCATCACGTAACGGCCGGTCAGAGCCACCGGCGCGGGCGCTGGTCGCGGCTTCCAGTGCGACAGATCATTCATGAGAAAGTCCCGATTTGAAATTTGCGGGCGGATAGGACATGAATTCGCGCAAAATCACAACACCGCCGGCGTTCATTCCGGCGCCGGGAGGAAAACTCAGTCATGATCACACCAGTCGCAGCATTCGGCCGCATGGGGGAGGAAAACGCCTTCGCCGTGCTCGCCCGTGCCACCGCACTCGCCGCCCAGGGCCGGGACATCATCAATCTCGGCATCGGCCAGCCGGACTTCAAGACGCCGCCCCATGTGGTCGAGGCGGCGATCAAGGCGCTGCGCGACGGCCACCACGGCTACACGCCCGCCAACGGCATCGTCGAGGTGCGCGAGGCCGTCTGCCGCCGCGTCAAGGCGATGACCGGTCAGGAGGTCTCGCCCGACAGCGTGATGATCACGCCGGGTGGCAAGCCGGCCATGTACGCCGCCATTATGATGCTCGGTGAACCCGGTGCCGAGATCCTCTATCCGGACCCGGGCTTTCCGATCTACCGCTCGATGATCGATTTCACCGGCGCCAAGGCCATCCCCGTGCCGCTGCGCGAGGAAAACGATTTCGCCTTCTCCGCCGAAGAGACGCTGTCGCTAATCAACGACAGGACGAAGCTGATCATTCTCAATTCGCCCTCGAACCCGACCGGCGGCGTCACCCCGCGCGCCGAGATCGAGAAACTGGTGGCGGGCCTCGCCGAGCATCCCGACGTCGCCATTCTCTCCGACGAGATCTACGACGTCATGACCTATGACGGCGAGGAACACGTCTCGCTGCTGGAGTTCCCCGAAATCCGCGACCGGCTGATCATCCTCAACGGCTGGTCGAAGACCTGGGCGATGACCGGCTGGCGGCTCGGCTGGTCGATCTGGCCCAAGGCCCTGCTCGACGGCGTGCGCAAGCTCGCGGTCAATTCCTGGTCCTGCGTCAACGCGCCGGCACAATGGGCGGGCGTGGCGGCCATGGAGGGCCCGCAGGATCAGGTCCAAGAGATGCTCGAAGCCTTCGACCGCCGCCGCAAGCTGGTGGCCGACCTCGCCAACGGGCTCGACAACGTCACCTGCCGCACGCCGAAGGGCGCCTTCTACGCCTTCCCCAACATCAAGGCGACCGGCTGGCGCTCCAAGCCGCTCGCCAGCGCGCTTCTGGAAAAGGCCGGCGTGGCACTGATCGGCGGTCCCGACTTCGGCGAATATGGCGAAGGCTATGTGCGCGTGTCATGCGCCAGTTCCGACGACAACATCCGCGCGGCCTTCAAGCGCATCGGCGACTTCCTCGCCGACAACGGGCCCGAATAAACCGGTCCGCTCTTCAGGGTGTGGGAAAAAATAAGGGCGGCTTGCGCCGCCCTTTCAATCTCATGCCTTTGGGAGGAGTGATTGGCATGTGAGACAATCCTAGGATGAAATCGTTAATGCAGCGTTAACGATTGCACCGCTTTTACTCACCTGTGCCAAACCGGGTCCCGAATGGGCAGTTTGCCGCCGGGACCCGTTTCCTTTTCGGAAAGATTATCGTGTCGTCATCAGTTCGGGACCCATCAGGCTGTAGGGCAGCCAGGTGGACATCGCCGGGATGTAGGTGACCAGGATCAGGAACAGGAAGAGCACGGCGACGAACGGCATCGCCGCCTTCACCACCCTAACCAGGCTCATCCCGGTGATGCCGGAGGTGACGAACAGGTTGAGCCCGATCGGCGGCGTGATCATGCCTATTTCCATGTTCACCACCATGATGATGCCAAGATGGACCGGATCGACGCCGAGCTGCATCGCGATCGGGAAAACCACCGGGGCCACGATCAGCAGCAGGCCCGAGGGTTCCATGAACTGCCCGCCGATGAGCAACAGCACGTTCACCGCGATCAGGAAGGTGAACCAGTTGAAGCCGTAGCCGAGCATCAGTTCGGTGATCGCATCGGGAATGCGCTCGGACGTCAGCACATGGGCGAACAGCAGCGCGTTGACGATGATGAACATCAGCATCACCGTGGTCTTCGACGCATCCACGAGCACCTTGCGGGTATCCTCGTTGAAGAAGGCGCTGAACGAGTTGCGCCCCATGAGCGCGAAGTTGCGGCCCCAGATCGACAACCCGGCCACGATCGAGGCAGGAATGCCGGCGACGCTGTCGCCGCGCCAGTTGGCGTAGAGAAGTCCGATAACGACAGCGAGCAGACCGCCGAGCTGCGCCCGTCCGGCCAGCGTGATGCCTTCCCAGTCGGCCGTGACGAAGAAGGACAGGATCATCCAGACGAAGAAGAACGCGATCGCGTAGACCGTCGCCGAGAAACCCACGCGCGCCCGCTTGCTGTCGGTTTCCGAGACCCAGTCGATCCCCTTCATCGGCCCCATGTCTCGATAGACGAATATGGCGACGAAGAAGGAGTAGACCGCGGCCACGGCGGCGGCTTCCGTCGGGGTGAAAACCCCGCCATAGATGCCGCCGATGATGATGACGATCAGGAACAGGCCCCAGCCGGATTCCTTGCCACCGGCGATGATCTCGCCAAACCCCTTCCACTCTTCCGCGGGCAGGTTCTTCCAGCGCGCCACGATGTAGATGGCGATCATAAGCATCAGGCCGGCGACGATGCCGGGAATGACGCCGGCGAGGAAAAGGCGTCCGACGGAAACATCGGTTGCCGCGGCATAGACGACCATGACGATCGACGGGGGGATGAGAATACCGAGCGTGCCCGCATTGGCGATGATGCCGGCGGCGAATTCCTTGGAATAGCCGACCTGCCGCATGCCGGCGATAGCGATGGTGCCGATGGCGACGACGGTGGCCGGCGACGAGCCGGAGAGCGCCGCAAACAGCATGCAGGCGAGAACGCTCGCCATGGCGAGGCCGCCTCGGAAATGACCGACGGCCGAGATCGCGAAGCGGATAATGCGCTTCGCGACCCCCCCCGTCGACATGAAGGCGGACGCCAGCACGAAGAAGGGGATGGCGAGCAGCGTGTAGTTCTGCGAGGCGGTGAACAGCTGGATTGCGACCGAGGACATCGAGTCGCTCGAAAAGAATGCGATGATCAGGATCGAGGACAGGCCGAGCGAGACCGCGACTGGGACGCCGAGGAACAAGAGGCCGATGACGAGGATAAAGAGAATGATCGGTTCCATGGTGATCAATCCTTCAGCGCGTCGCGGTTTTCATTCACGAGATCTTCGGCCTCGTGTCCGGCGATCACCAGTTCACGCTCGCCGCGCCAGATCTGGATCATCGCCTGGATGGCGCGGAAGGCGAACAGGCCGAGCCCGATCGGCAGGATCAGATAGGCGATCCAGCGCTGCACCCGCTCCTTGAGGCCGAACGTGTCCTGCATCCACTCGGGGTAGCGCAGGTCATCGAGGCCGATGCCGACCTTGAACATGGTGTGCCAGTAGGTCACCGCACCGCCCTTGGTGTCGGCGCCGAAGATCGCTAGCCAGCCGGACGACAGGAGAATGAGAGCGTAGAGCAGGCAGCACAGCGCGCCGAAGATCGCCAGCACGCGGAAGACGGGGGCGGGAAACAGCCGCAACAGCGCATCGACACCCAGATGCATCCCGGTCTTCAGCCCGTAGCTCATGCCGAACAGGATCATCCAGGCAAACAGGATGCGGGTGAATTCGAGTGCTCCGCCCCAGCCGCTGTTGAAACCGTAACGCGCGATGACCTGTGTGAACGAGACGAAGGTGAGCAGCGCCAGAAGCGTGGCGAGCACGTTCTCCTCGAAGCGGGTGACGCTCTCCGGCCACCGCCTTTCGGCAAGAAAGAATATCCCGATGATGACGAGAATGCCCAGGAAGGGCCAGTACGCCGTCATGACGTTCCCCTATGATTATGTCCCCGTGGGGAGCGGCCCGAAAGCCGCCCCCTGGAAAATGTGAGATACGACCGGTTCATCCGGTCTTGATTTACCTGCGCTGGGATCAGGAGCCGTTCGAAGCCGCAGCGGCGTCGATCAGGTCCTTGCCGATGTCGCCTTCGAACTTGGCCCAGACGGGCTTCATCGTGTCCACCCACTGCTGACGCTGCTCGGGCGTCAGTTCGCGGATGGTGCCGCCGGCGTCGATGATGTTCTGGCGGTTCTTGGCTTCGGTTTCCGCAACCGCCGCATTGGCTTCCTTTGTCACCTCGTCGACGATGGTGAGGAACTGCGTGCGGACATCCTCGTCGAGCCCGTTGAGCCATTCCGTGGAGGTCACGAGCAGGTAGGCCAGAAGCTGATGGTTGGTTTCGGTCACACCGTCCTGCACCTCGAAGAACTTCTGGGTGTAGGTGTTCGACCAGGTGTTTTCCTGACCGTCGACGACGCCGGTCTGCAGCGCGCCGTAGACTTCCTTGAAGGCGAGCTTCTGAGCCGAAGCGCCCATGGCCTCGATCATGGCGACGGCCACGTCGGAGGTCTGCACGCGGAACTTCAGACCCTTGGCATCGGACGGCACCAGCAGAGGCTTGTTGGCCGAGAACTGCTTCAGGCCCGAGGACCAGTAGCCGAGACCGGTGTAGCCGACGTCTTCCATGACGGTCAGCAGGCCCTTGCCATCATCGGAATTGATGAAGGTATCGACGGCCTTCAGGCTCGAAAACAGGAAGGGCAGGTCGAAGAGACGGTACTTGAGCGTATAGGCCTCGAACTTCGACAGCGAAGGTGCTGCGAGCTGCACGTCACCGATCAGCAGGGCCTCGAGAACCTTGTCGTCGTCGAACAGCGTCGAGTTCGGGAAGACCTCCATGCAGGCCTTGCCGTTCATTTCATCGTTGACACGCTCGGCCAGACGCGTGGCGGCGTCGCCCTTCGGGTGCCCGGTGGCAGCCACCACATGGCTGAACTTGATGACCATCTCGCCGTCGTCGCACTGGGCGAACGCCTGCTGCGCGCCGAGGGTGAGTGCTGCGGCCGAAACCGCGCCGAGAAGAAGCTTTTTCATGATCTGTTGTCCTCCACTGCCGGAACGGGATGCCCGGCTTCAATTCAGAAAGCGGAAATGTGCGGGAGTAAGGCAGGCGCGTCCGTAGCTCCAGGCCCGGACCCGCGTGACAGCCTCCCACCATCGCGCTTGCCCTGGTGGAGCAAACCCCGTGCCAGATCGCATGAAAGCCGGAAGTCCGGCCTTTGCTGGATGGAAATGTATGGACCGCGGCAGCCGGATGGGCAGGAGTCCACCCAGCCGCTGATGCCAATGGGTCGTTTTCTACCCATCCCTCGCATCATCGGCGGAAAGGCCGAGCCGGCGCATCTTGTCGTAGAGACCCTTGCGCGAGATGCCGAGCGCCTCGTAGGTCGGCTTCATCGCTCCACTGTTGCGCGCCAGCTCCGCCATGATCACGGAGCGCTCGAAAGCGTCGACCCGTTCGCCAAGGTTGCCGCTGCCCGCCGCGGCCGCCGACTGCCCCCGCACCTCGAAACCTTGCCACATGCCGAGAACGAAACGGTCGGCGGCGTTTCTCAGTTCGCGCACATTGCCCGGCCAGTCATGTGCCATCAGCCCGGCTTCCAGCGCCGGCGTGACCTCCGGAATCTCGCGCCGGTACCGGGCGCGCGCCTCCCGCGCCATCTGGAAGAAGAGAAGCGGAATATCGTCCTTGCGCTCGCGCAAGGCGGGGATCGTCAGCGTGATGACGTTGAGCCGATAGTAGAGGTCGCTGCGGAATTTGGCCGGATCGGCGGAAAGATCGGACTTCGTCGCCGCCACGAAACGCACTTCGAGCGGTACCTGCTTGTTCGACCCCAGTCGCTCGATCGCCCTGCCCTCGATGGCGCGCAGGAGTTTCGCTTGCAGGTCGAGCGGCATGGATTCGATCTCGTCGAGGAAGACGGTGCCGCCATTGGCGTGTTCGAGCTTGCCGATCCTGAGCTTCTGCGCGCCGGTGAAGGCCCCGGCCTCATGACCGAACAGCTCGGATTCGAATATCTCCGCCGGCACCGCGGCGCAGTTGATGGCGACGAAATTTCCCTGCGCCCGCGGACCGAAATCATGCAGCGCACGCGCCACCACCTCCTTGCCGGTGCCGGTTTCACCGGTGATCAGCACATCTGCGTCGGTATCGGCGAGCGCGAAAATCTGGGCGCGCAGATGCTGCATGGCCGGATTGCGGCCGACGAGCCGGGAGGATAGATCGTCCGCGCCTTCCAGCGCATTGCGCAACACCCGGTTTTCGAGCACCAGCCGCCGCTTTTCGATCGCCCGTTCGACCACCGAGAAAAGCCGGTTGGCGGAGAACGGCTTCTCGATGAAATCGTAGGCACCCGCTCGCATCGCCTCAACCGCCATCTGCACGTCGCCATGCCCGGTAATCAGGATGACCGGCATGGTCGGGTCGATGGCAAGCACCCGCCTGAGCGTCTCCAGTCCGTCCTGCCCGGGCATGCGGATATCGCAGACGATGACGCCATAAAGTTCGCGCAGCGGCAAGTCGGCCACGTCGGACGCATCGTTGTGGGTGACGACCGTCAGGCCTTCCAGTTCCAGAGATTGCGTGAGCGCGTGCCTGAGGTCGGCATCGTCGTCGACAAGATGGACGACCCGGTCTTCATTGCGCAGCGGCTTTCCGTCAACCAATTCCGTTTCCCCTTTCGGGCTTCAACACCATCTGCCGCTCCGAATGTCCAGTCAGGCTTCCACGGCTGTACGCGCCGGCGGCTCGCTCGCGACCTCTGCAGCCCTTAGTTCAACCCGGAACACCGCCCCGCCGCCATCCCGGTTCGCCGCACTCACCTTGCCGCCGAAATCGCGCACGATGTTGTCCACGATCGAGAGGCCGATGCCGATGCCCTCGCCGGCGGCCTTGGTGGTGAAGAACGGATCGAAGATATGTGCCAAAGCGTCTTCCGGGATGCCCGGTCCGTTGTCGGTCACCTCGACCACGATCGCGTCACCTTCCCTATGCGCGGAGATCTCCACCAGCCCGTCGGACTGTTCGCCAAGCGCATCGACGGCGTTATTGACGAGATTGACGAAGACCTGCCCCAACCGCACTCGGCCTGCCAAAACGGTCATGCCATCGAAATCGCCGGTCAGGTGGACCTCCACGCCGGCGTTACGCGCCCGTGGCCGAGCGAGCAGCAGGGCCTCCTCGATCACAGTCCCGAGATGCACGGACCCGACGGCCTGGCCCGGCTTGCGGGCGAAGGAAAGGAGCGTCCGCGACAGTTCCGCCATCCGGTCGACGAGCCCGCTGATCCGGCCGAGATTGTCGCGAGCTGGCTCCATCCGGCCCATGTCGATGAGTTTCTGCCCATTGTCGGCATAGGAGCGGATGGCAGCCAGCGGCTGGTTGAATTCGTGACTGATCGCTGCCGACATCTGTCCTAGCGCCGCGAGCTTGGCGGCCTGGATCAGTTCGTCCTGCGCTGCCCGCAGCCGCACCTCCGTGTCGCGTCGCACGTCCACTTCGCGCGAAAGCGACTGGTTGGACTGTGACAAGGCCCGCGTCCGGTCACGCACCACCCGTTCGAGCCTGAGTGCCGTGGCGCGGTCGGCGCGCGATTCGAGGATCGTCGTCTCCGAGCGACGCAGGAGGATGAGCGCCACCAGTCCGGCGAGCAGACAGGCGAGCGTGGCGATCGCACCAGCCGAGGCCCGGGCTCCTGCGATGGGAGCCGGGTCGGCGAGCACATGCAACGTCCAACCAAGCACCGGCAGCGCCCTGGTCATGTCGATATAGCTTCGGACCTCGCCCCCGCCGGTCACCGCGATCCGTTCGCCGCGACGTCTGAGAAATTCGCCCGCCTCGCGCATGCGCCAGGAGGGCATGTTGGCGAGCACGATCGTGTCGTCGGCTTCGGTGACGAAGATCGGCCTGTTCGACAGCGCCCAGGCGGCCTCGATGCGGAAGAAGTCGACATAGACCACGACGATACCGACGAGCTTGTCGTTTCGCCTGACGCCGGCGGAGAAGGCGTAGGAGCGCTGCTCAGGTCCGAGAGCCAGCATGGCACGACCGAGCCGCCCCTCCGAGGCCACGCGGATTAGTTGATCAAGGCCAGTGCGTGTTTCAACAAAGGGTCCGCGCGCGTGACCGAGCAGCGTGCCGTCGGGAAAGAAGAAGGCGACATCGGCAGCGGCCGACATGCCGGTCAGCGCGCCCGCCATCCCCCGCGCCGCCATCGATTGCGGATTGTCCTCGGCATTGAGGATGAAGAGCGAGGCCACTGATGACTGACGCGCCAGAAGCGGCGCCATCAGCCGGTACTTGTCGAGCACGCCCGCCAGCGTCTCGCTCTGCACCGCCAGCGTCTCCCCCGCCTCGGCAAGGATATCGTCCTCGGCGTTCCGGCCGGCCGAATGGACGGTGTAGAAGACGATCGCGACAGTGATGGCGACCCACACCGAGATGAGCAGGGTGCGGGCCACACGAAAGCGCTTTTCTATCTGAAGTCGCGAATGCATCGGCGGACTGTACCGCCTTTGGCTTCCCGGGCAAGCGTGCCGGGAAGCCGGATAGTAGGATGCGCCTTACGCCGTGTCAGACCTTGGCTGCGGAAACCGTCGCCTCGATATGATCGACGAGCCCGTCCGGCAGGCCGAGACGCCCGGCGAGCAGATCGAGATAACCGCGTTCGGCGCGGGTATCGGGTTCGATGGCGAGGCGGGCGGCGGTGAACATCTCCACCTTCTGCTCGTCGGTCTGCGCCGCCGCCACCAGCGCGTCGATATCGACCGGGCGCGCCAGTTCGGCGTCGAGGAAGCTCACGGCTTCCGGGCCGAGACCGGCAAGTTCCAGCTTGTCGTGGATACGCTTGCGCTCGGCATCGTCGACATGACCATCGGCGCGGGCTGCACCGATCATCACCCGCACCAGCGACAGCGCGAAAGTCTCGTCGAGCTTGGAGCTGTCGGTCGAAAAGCCCGAATCCGCCGGCGGTTCGATCTGGCCGGGAAGCGGCGGCGGGGCGGATGCGGTGTCGACCGGCTTGCCTCCGGCCTGATAGTTCTTCCAGGCTTGGTAGCCGAGACCGGCCACGGCGGCGAGACCGCCGACCCGAAGCGCGCCACCCGCCAGCGAACGGCCCGGACCGGTGCCGAGCAGGACCGCGGCGAGCAGTCCGGTGGCGACCGGATTGTCTTTGGCCATCTGTCCTGCCTTCTGGGCCGTCTGGCTTACCGTGCCGCCGGTTCCCGGGATCTTCGAACCGAGAAACTGGTCGAGAATTGTCTTGGGGTCGATCATTCACACCTCCGCTATCCATCGCGCGCGACCGCGCCTCGATGGCTAGATGGGTGTGGCGCCCAACCGTTGCAAACGAAAAGCCTGCGGCAATCCGTCAATAGACCGGTGGGTCGGCTGTCAGCTGGCGAGCTCGCAGGCCTCTTCGGCGAGACGGGTGATGCCCTCCCAGTCGCCGCTCTCGACCATCCCCTTGGGCGCCACCCAGGAGCCGCCCACGCACACCACGTTCGGCAACGAAAGATAGTCCCGGGCATTCTGCGGCGAGACGCCGCCCGTGGGGCAGAACAGCGTGCCGGCGAGCGGAGAGGAGAGCGATTTGAGATAGGCCGCACCGCCTGCCTGTTCGGCCGGGAAGAACTTCATGATGTCGTAGCCTTCCTCGCGCAGGCTCATCACCTCGCTCGGGGTGGCCGCGCCCGGCAGCATCGGCACCTTGGATTTTCGAGCCGCTTCCAGGAGTTCCAGTGTCGCGCCCGGCGAGACGATGAACTGCGACCCTGCATCCTCGGCCGCCTTGTAGTCCTGCTTGTTGAGCACGGTTCCCGCACCGGCGACGGCGCCCTCGACCTCGTTGGCCACGGCGCGGATCGCGTCCAGCGCCACCGGCGTGCGCAACGTGATCTCGATCGCCTTCAGACCGCCCTTGACGAGCGCCCGGGCGAGCGGCACCGCATGCTCGACCTTGTCGATGACGAGAACCGGCACGACCGGCTGAAGCTTGAGGATCTCGAGCAGACCCGATGTCTTGTCGCGCATGAGAAACCCTTTCTCCGCTGAAATTCTGCCTTTCGTTACCGTCTCGGTCGCGCCTTGTCCATGCGAGCACCCACCGATTGCCTCCCAATCCAAGACAGGATATTGGCGGGGATTATGACACACCAGCCTTCCCAGAGCTCCTCGAACCTGCCCGTGGTGGTGGCCGCGCTTTATCATTTCGCGCGGCTCGCCGACCACAAGGCGCTGCAGGCGCCGCTCGCCGAACTGTGCGACAGCCTCGGCGTCAAGGGGTCGCTGCTTCTGGCCGCCGAGGGGATCAACGGCACCATCGCCGGCAGCCGCGCCGGCATCGACGCGGTGCTCGCCCACATTCGTTCGATCCCCGGCCTCGAAAACCTCGAACACAAGGAGAGCGGGGCGGCCGAGATGCCCTTCCGCCGCATGAAGGTGCGGTTGAAGAAGGAGATTGTCACGATGGGCGTCGAGGGCATCGACCCCCTGAAGATCGTCGGCACCTATGTCGACCCGAAGGACTGGAACGCGCTGATTGCCGATCCGGATACGATCGTCATCGACACCCGCAACGATTACGAGGTGGCGATCGGCACCTTCAAAAATGCCATCAATCCCGAGACCGACACCTTCCGCGAATTCCCCGCATGGGTCGACAAGGCCGATGTGCTCGACGATCCCGAAGCGCTGAAGGACAAGAAGATCGCCATGTTCTGCACCGGCGGCATCCGCTGCGAGAAGGCGACGGCCTTCATGAAGGAAAAGGGCTTCGACAATGTCTTTCACCTCAAGGGCGGCATTCTGAAATATCTCGAAGAAGTGCCCGAGGATCAGAGCCTCTGGGAAGGCAACTGCTTTGTCTTCGACGAGCGCGTCTCCGTGGGGCACGGCCTGAGGATCGGCGACGAGACGCTCTGCCGCGCCTGCCGGCTGCCCCTGACACCGGAAGACCGTGTCTCTCCCCTTTATGAGGAGGGCGTCTCCTGCCCGCATTGCCACGACGAGCGCAGCGATGAAGACCGCGAACGCTACCGCGTTCGCCAGCGGCAGATGCTCGCGGCCCGGGCCAAGGTCGCACACGAGAGCGACGAGCGATGAGCGCACCCTCGCGCGACGTTCTGGTCATCGGCGCGGGTATCGTCGGTGTCAATATCGCAGCCCTTCTGGGCGAGGCCGGCCACCGGGTGACCGTCGTCGATTCCGAAGGCGTTGCCGAAATGACGAGCCGCGGCAACGCGGCCGCCCTCGCCTTCTCGGATATCCTGCCGCTCGCCTCGCCCAAGATCATGTGGAAGGCGCCGCGCTGGCTTCTCGATCCGCTCGGACCGCTGTCGATCCGCCCCGCCTATTTGCCGAAAATGCTGCCCTGGCTTGCCCGCTTCGCGCTGTCGAGCCGACCAGAGAAGGTGGAAGCCTCGGCCGCCGCCCAGGCCGCGATGATGGAACGGGCCGCGACGGAAACCTTCGCGCTCGCCGAACGCGCCGGGATCGGCGCCATGATCCGTCACGACGGTTCGCTGGAACTCTATGAATCCGAAAGCGAATTCGAGGCCACCCTGCCCGGCTGGGACCGGCGCGCGAAGGCGGGCATCGAGTTCCGTCATGTCCGCGGGTCCGACCTCGCCGACCTGCAGCCCGGCCTTGCGAGGCGCTTCGTCGCCGGTACCTTCGTGCCCGGCTGGAAGACCGTTTCCGATCCGTACGACTACGCTAAGGCAGTCTGGTGCCACGCGGAAAAATTTGGCGTGAAGCTCGAACGCAAACGGGTCGCGCGTCTCGACCTCTCCGGATCAAACCCCGCCGCCATCCTTGATGACGGAACACGCATCAGCGCAGAACGCATCGTGGTTGCCGCCGGCGCATGGTCGACGCGGCTGCTCAAGGGCACCAGCGCCGCGCGCATCCCGCTCGACACCGAGCGCGGCTACAACACGACGCTGCCCAAGAGTGCGTTTGACCTCAAGCGTCAGCTCATCTTCTCGGGCCACGGCTTCGTCGTCACCCCGCTCAAGAACGGCGTCCGGGTCGGCGGCGCCGTGGAATTCGCAGGCCTCGATGCTGCGGCCAATTACGCCCGTTCGAAAATCATGCTCGACAAGGCAAAGAGCTTCCTGCCTGGACTCGATCCGAGCGGCGGCGTCGAGTGGATGGGGTTCCGCCCCTCGCTGCCTGACAGCCTGCCGGTGCTCTCGCCGCTTCCCGAACGTAGTGACATCGTCCTTGCATTCGGCAATGGTCACCTTGGGCTGACCCAGTCGGCGGCGATGGGGCGGGTTGTCACCGACCTCGTCAGCGAGAAAAGTCCATCCATCGATCTCGCCCCTTTCAGGGCCGACCGTTTCTAGCGCAATCCCGGAGAAACCCATGGCGCGCAACACCTTCTTCTGCATCGACGGCCACACCTGCGGCAACCCGGTCCGGCTGGTCGCCGGCGGCGGTCCGCTGCTCAAGGGCGATACGATGCTCGAACGGCGCGCCCACTTTCTCGCCGAATACGACTGGATCCGGACCGGGCTGATGTTCGAACCGCGCGGCCACGACATGATGTCGGGCTCGATCCTCTATCCGCCGACGCGCCAGGATTGCGACATCGCCATCCTCTTCATCGAGACCTCGGGCTGTCTGCCGATGTGCGGCCACGGCACCATCGGCACCGTGACGATGGCGATCGAGAACGGCCTTGTGACCCCGAAGGAGGACGGCGTCGTCAATCTCGATACCCCTGCCGGAAAGGTGGTGGCCCGCTATGAACGCAAGGGCCGCAAGGTCACCGAGGTGCGCCTCACCAACGTGCCCGCCTATCTCCACGCCGAGAACCTGACCGCCGAGTGCCCCGGCCTCGGCGAGATCACCGTCGACGTCGCCTATGGCGGTAATTTCTACGCGATCGTCGAACCTCAGAAGAATTTCCGCGACATGGTGGATTTTTCGGCCGGCGATCTGGTTCGCATGAGCCCCGCGCTGCGCGCGGCCCTCAATGAGAAATACGAATTCGTGCACCCGGAGAAGCCGGACATCCGCGGTCTCAGCCACATCCTCTGGACCGGCCTGCCGACGGTGGAAGGCGCTACCGCCCGCAACGCCGTCTTCTACGGCGACAAAGCGATCGACCGCTCCCCCTGCGGCACCGGCACCTCGGCGCGCATGGCCCACTGGGCGGCGAAGGGCAAACTGAAGACCGGCGACGACTTCATCCACGAATCCATCATCGGCTCGCTGTTCAAGGGCCGCGTCGAAGCCGAAGCGAAAGTCGGCGACAAGACGGGTATCATCCCCTCTGTCGCCGGATGGGCGGTCGAGACCGGACGCAACTCGATCGTCATCGACGACGAGGAAGACCCATTCGCCCACGGCTTCGTGGTGCGCTGAGTTTCACCCTAGCTGGGCGATGAAGGCGCGGATGATTTCCGAAGTCTCGATCGGCTTCTCGATGCACGGCAGATGCGCCGCGCCCGGGATTTCCTGATAGCGCGCGTCGGGGATCAGCTTCGCCAGCTCACCCACCAGTTCCGGCGGCGTCGAGCCGTCTTCACGGCCGACCACGCAGATCGCCGGCACCTTGAGGGTCGAGGCGATGTCCGTGTAGTCGGTGGTCCCGATCGCAGCACAGGTGGCCATGTAGCCCTCTTCGGGCGAGCGCTCGAGCATGTTGCGATAACCGGTGAATTCCGGATTGTCGGGCGAGCGGAATTCCTGGGTGAACCAGCGTTCGAGAATGGTGTCCGAGATCGAGGCGATGCCCCCTTCCTCGACGGCGGCGATCCGCGCGGCCCACATGTCCGGCGTGCCGATCTTGTGGGCGGTGTCGCACAGGATCAGCGCGCGGACGAGATCGGGGCGCTTGTCGGCGAGGCCGAGTGCGATCATGCCGCCGACGGAAAGCCCGCAGACGATCACGTCCCTGGCATCGTAATGGTCGATGACCGCGGCGAGATCACCGACATGGTCGTCCATGGTGCAGGTCTCGCCGGTCTCCGACAGGCCATGGCCGCGCTTGTCATAGGTGATCAGCCCGTAATCGCCGGCAAGCCGGATGATCACGTCGCGCCAGATCCGGAAGTCGGTTCCGAGCGAATTGACGAAGACGATGGTCGGCTTGCCGGGAGCGGCGCCGATCACCTGGTGGTGCAGCGTGACGCCGTTGAGGCGGGCGAATTGCATATCGGTCTCCTGACTGTCGGCGCGGCCGTGAAAAGGCGCGCCGGCATGCCGCCGGCCCCGAAGGGACCCGCGGCGCTGTTTCAGGCCATGGCCTGCTTGAGCGCGGGATAGAGCGCGCGATAGCGGCCATAGGCCTCGTCGAATGCGCCCGTAAGCGCAGTTTGGGGTTCGATCGTCTGCGCAGTCACGGGCGCCGTGCAGATATCGGCCGGATCGGCTTTCTCCGCAGCGATCAGGCCGAGGCGGGCGGCACCGAAAGCAGCACCGAAATCGCCGTCCGCCGGCAAGTCGATCGGCAGACCGAGAACCGTGGCGAGCACTTCGAGCCAGTAGCGCGACTGCGCGCCGCCACCCGTCGCCGTCAGCCGCTCCAGTTTCGTCCCGGCCTGCGCCAGCGCTTCCAGACTGTCGCGGAAGGCGAAAGCCACGCCTTCGAGCACCGCCCGGGTCATCGCCGCCTGATCGGCCTCATGGCCGAGACCGGCGAAGGCGCCGCGGATCTGTGCGTCGTTGTGCGGCGTCCGTTCGCCCGACAGGTAGGGCAGGAAGGTCACCGATCCAGGCGCCCTGACCGTGTCGCCGAGCAGGCCGGTCAGTTCCGAGGGCTTCTTGCCGGTGATGCCGGCCAGCCAGTTGAGCGAATCCGTGGCCGACAGGATGACGCCCATCTGGTGCCAGGTCTGCGGCAATGCATGGCAGAACGCGTGGACTGCGCTTTCCGGGTTCGGACGATAGGCGCTGTTCGCCGCGAACAGCACGCCGGAGGTGCCGAGCGAAGCGAAGGCCGCACCGTCGGCGACCGTGCCCATGCCGCAGGCCGCAGCTGCATTGTCGCCCGCCCCGCCGGCAATCGGGATACCGGCCGGAAGCCCGAGTTCGGCGGCCACCTCGGCGCGCAGCGTGCCGCCTACTTCGGTGCCCTCGATCAGCGACGGCATCTGCTCGCGGCGCATGCCGGTGGCCGACAACAGTTCGTCGTTCCATGCGCGCTTGCCGGTATCGAGCCAGGACGTGCCGGCCGCATCCGACATTTCGGAGATCGTCTCACCGGTCAGCCAGTAGCGCAGATAGTCCTTCGGCAGGAGCACCTTGGCGATGCGCTTGAAGTGATCCGCCTCGTTGCGCGCCATCCAGACGAGCTTCGGCGCGGTGAAACCGGGGAAGACGATGTTGCCGGTGAGCTTGCGGAAACGCGGATCGGCGTCGAGTTCGGCGGCTTCCTTGTAGCTGCGGGTGTCGTTCCAGAGGATACATGGCCGGATGACCGCGCCCGAGGTGTCGATCGTCGTCGCACCATGCATGTGGCCGGAAAGGCCGATGCCCTTGACTGCCCGGACTTCCGACGGCTGGCTGGCCGCAAGCTGCGAGACGGCGGCGCGCACGGCGGTAATCCAGTTGGCGGGATCCTGCTCCGACCATCCCGGATGCGGTCGCTCCACGCCCAGCGCAGCCGTCGCCGATCCGACCACTGATTGCTCCTCGTCAATCAGGAGCGCCTTGACCGAGGATGTGCCGAGATCGAGTCCGAGATACATGGTTTCCCCCTTGGTGTTTACATGCGAGCGGATATCAGGAGCCACGCACGAGGTAAATAGAAGCCGTCCCGCCGCGGCCCCGCCGAATACTTGACGCGCGCATGGCATTATGGCCTAAGGCAGACCGAATTTCCCTGTTCCGGCCCGCTTTCGACAGACCTTTTCCTTCAGGGTCCGGGATGCCGGAACAGCCGCGCCGGACGCGGCCACACCGAGACCGAGTGACGATTACCATGGCACAGACCAAACCCCGGGTGCGCATCGCCCCCTCCCCGACCGGCGAACCCCATGTCGGCACCGCCTACATCGCCCTTTTCAACTATCTCTTCGCCCGCAAGAACGAAGGCACCTTCATCCTGCGCATCGAGGACACCGATGCCACGCGTTCGACCCGCGAATACGAGGAAAAGGTGCTTGAGGCATTGAAATGGTGCGGGCTTGAATGGGACGAAGGCCCGGATGTCGGCGGCGACTATGGCCCCTATCGTCAGTCCGAGCGCAAGGACATCTACCGTCCCTATGTCGACAAGATCGTCGAGGCCGGCCACGGCTTCAAGTGCTTCTGCACGCCCGAGCGTCTCGACGAGATGCGCGCCGCCCAGCGCGCCGCCGGCAAGCCGCCGAAATATGACGGCCATTGCCTTCACCTCTCCGCCGAGGAAGTGAAGACCCGCGTCGACGCCGGCGAGCCGCATGTCGTGCGCATGAAGATTCCCGAAGAGGGCGTGTGCAAGTTCACCGACGCAGTCTATGGCGAGGTGGAAATCCCGTGGGAAGCCGTCGACATGCAGGTCCTGCTCAAGGCCGACGGCATGCCGACCTACCACATGGCCAATGTCGTCGACGACCACCTGATGAAGATCACCCACGTCGCCCGCGGCGAGGAGTGGCTGGCCTCGGTTCCGAAGCACATCCTCATCTACCAGTATCTCGGCCTCGAGCCGCCGGTGTTCATGCACCTGTCGCTGATGCGCAATGCCGACAAGTCGAAACTCTCCAAGCGGAAGAACCCGACCTCGATCCCGTTCTATGCCGGCCTAGGCTATCTGCCGGAAGCGCTGATGAACTTCCTTGGCCTCTTCTTCATCCAGATCGCCGAGGGCGAGGAACTCCTCGACATGGACGAGCTGATCGCCCGTTTCGACACCGAGAACCTCTCCAAGGCCGGCGCCATCTTCGACATCCAGAAGCTCGACTGGCTCAACGGCCGCTGGCTGCGCGAGAAGCTGTCGGAAGAGGACTTCCTTGCCCGCGTCCGTGAATGGGCGCTGCGCGGCGACCGGCTCACGGAAGGTCTGCGGCTGGCGCAGTCGCGCATCCAGAAGTTCGGTGAACTGCCGGACCTGACCGGCTTCCTTCTGAAATCCGACCTCGGACTGACCGCGGCGCATTTCGAGGGGCTGAAGAAGATCGACCTGAACGATTGCCTCGAAATCATCAAGGAAGTCGCTCCGGCGCTGGAAACGCTCACCGACTGGAACGCCGAGACGATCGAGGCTGAACTGCGCGCGGTCTCCGACAGGACGGAGCGCAAGCTGCGCGTCTTCCTGCCGCCGCTCTTCGTCGCCATGAGCGGCTCGGCGCGCTCGTTGCCGCTGTTCGATTCCATGGCGATCCTCGGCCGCGCCGCCGTCCGCCAGCGCCTCAAGGCCGCCCGCGAGGCGCTCGAAGCCTCGCTCAACGCCTGACCCCGAATTCAAAGACCGGAACCAAACGACCATGACCGACAATGACCAGGAAACCGGCCTCTCCTCCAACGCCACCGAAGTGCGCGCCCAGAAGCTGGCGCAACTGCGCGAGAAGCTCGACACCGTCTATCCGGCGCATTTCCACCGGACGATCACCAACCAGGAATTGGCCGAGAAATACGCCGACATCGAGCCCGATACCGAGACCGGTGACATCGTCACCGTCGCCGGCCGCATCTACTCGTCGCGCAATTCCGGCATGTTCATGGATCTGCACGACGCCTCGGGGAAGATCCAGATCTTCACCCACAAGGACTATGCCAGCGAAGCGACCCGCGAGCTGCTGCCCTTCCTCGATCTGGGCGACATCATCGGCGTGACCGGCATGGTCCGCCGCACCAAGCGCGGCGAGCTGACGGTCAACGCCCATGAGATCACCATGCTGACCAAGTCGCTGCTGCCTATGCCCGAGAAGTGGCACGGGCTCGCCGACATCGAGCAGCGTTACCGCAAGCGCCATCTCGACATCATCGCCAACGAGGATTCCAAGCTCCGCTTCCAGCAGCGTTCGAAGATCGTCTCCGGCATTCGCCGATTCATGGAAGACGACGGCTTCATGGAAGTCGAAACGCCGATGCTGCATTCGGTCTATGGCGGGGCGACGGCGGACCCGTTCCGCACCCACCACAACACGCTCAAGCTGGACATGTATCTGCGCATCGCGCCGGAGCTGTTCCTGAAGCGCACGCTGGTGTCCGGCCTGACCGAC
Organism: uncultured Hoeflea sp.; assembly: GCA_964511625.1. GTDB lineage: Bacteria > Pseudomonadota > Alphaproteobacteria > Rhizobiales > Rhizobiaceae > Pseudohoeflea. The sequence goes on along the minus strand of CAZEJG010000002.1, from coordinate 78,409 downwards.
AAGGTCTTCGAGATCAACCGCAACTTCCGCAACGAGGGCGTGTCGACCCGGCACAATCCCGAGTTCACCATGCTCGAATGCTACTGGGCCTATGCGGACTACGAGGACATCATGAACCTCGTCGAGCGGATGTTCGAGACGCTGGCGCTCTCGATCCACGGCTCCACAGAGTTCGTCTATGGCGACAAGGAAATTTCCTTCAAGGGCCCGTTCCGCCGGGTACCGATGCCCGATGCAGTGAAGGAAGTGACCGGCATCGATTTCCTTGCCATGACCACCGACGAGGAAGCCCGCGCCGCGACGAAGGCCGCCGGCTTCACCGAAGTCGAGGACGACTGGACCTGGGGCGAATGCCTGGCTTTCATCTTTGAAGAAAAGGTGGAATCCACGCTCATTCAGCCGGCCCACGTCACGCATTTCCCCAAGGACATCTCGCCCTTCGCCAAGGAAGTGCCGGGCGAGCCACGTCTGGTCGAACGCTTCGAGACCTATTGCAATACCTGGGAACTGGGCAACGCCTTCTCCGAGCTGAACGACCCGGAAGAACAGCGCGCCCGCATGGTCGAGCAGCTCGAGCAGGCCCATGCCCGCGGCGAGACGACCAAGCAGCTCGACGAGGAATTCCTCGAAGCGATCGATCAGGGCATGCCGCCGGCTGGCGGTCTCGGCATCGGCGTCGACCGGCTGACCATGCTGCTCACCAACGCGCCGTCGATCCGTGACGTCATCCTCTTCCCGGCGCGCAAGTCGCGCACCGAGTAGAGGGGTCGTTGTTCAGAAGACTCTGAAGGGTCAGTGACCCGAGGATTCGCCGTGACCTTCGGCCTTGGGGGCCTCTTCGCCGTGGCCGGAGGCTTCCTCGCCATGGCCGGACGCTGCTTCGCCGTGTCCGCCTTCGGCCGAGGCCGTCTCCACGATATCGCCGTCGCAACCGGTGAACGGCGCGGCATCATGCAACAGGGCCTCGACCTCGGTCTCGCCGAGGGACTTCTTCGGACCGAAGTAATAGCCAAGCTCGGAGGGCTCCGCGTCGATATAGCGGACTTCCCAGACCTGGTTCGTGGCCCGCGAGCGATTGGGGTTGGGGGCGTAGACGATTTCGGTGCCGATCATCGGGCCGCGCAGATCGACGCGGCTTTCAGGCCCGTGCATGTCGGCAAGCTGTACGGTGACGAGATCGGGCTTATCGGTTTCTGAAAGGAAGCGGGCGATCCGCACGCCGGTCTCGACCCGGTGGTCGGGCTTCTCGTCATTGGCTCGAATGATCGCGGTCAGACGCTTCTCGCCGTCGCGCAGAAACTTCGCGGTATAGACCGTCTTGCAGGAGCCGCCGGCGGCATCCTCGGTCTCGGGTTCGGAAAACGGGAAGGAGCCGTTGAACAGAAGCGCGGCTGTTCCCGAAGCGCCCAGAAGCACCAGAAAGCCGCCGGTGATCAGCGCCAGCTTCCTGGAAAAATGGAACGCGGAAAACAATCTGCGCTTGGCGGCAGCCATACTCGATACACCCATGACGCAATACTACGGGGCCGAGTATATCCACCTGCCGCTTTAGCAAACGTTAATCACGTCACGGCCGATTTACCGGGATTTCTCAGGGTGTTTTTCGCCTGAAACAAAGAACCCGGCGGTTTTCCGCCGGGCTCGTCGATGGGCCGCGTGTGGCTCAGTTGGTTGCCGTCATGTCGACTTTCCAGAACAGCGTCTCGCCGGAGGAATCGTCGACACCGTCATTGTCGGTGATCGCCCAGGCATCGCCATTGGCGTCGAAGGCAAAGCCTTCGAGCTTGTCGACCACGTAGCCGTTGGTCAGCGATGCCAGGTCCGGCAGGAAGTCGTGAACCAGTTCCTTCTTGACGACCGGCAGGTCGCTACCGAGCGGCGCCGGCTGGAGCTGATCGAGCGACACCTTGTACACCTTCTTGATCTTCGCCGCCGTACCGATCTGGTTGTCGCGCTCGACGATATAGACCGCGCCGTCATGGGCGACGATTTCGGACAGGCCGACCCAGCCGGTCTCGCCCTTGTCCAGCGGATAGGAGACCGCGCCCCATTCCTTCGACGACGGCTTGTAGGAGACGAGCTTCACGAAACCCTTGGCGTCGTCCTTCCATTCGCGCTGGACGGCCATCCAGAGCGTGGTGTCGTCACCCTCGCCGACCCGGGTGATGCCTTCGAAGCCGAAGCGCACCTGGTTGACATTGAGGTCCTCGGGGATGGCGATTTCCTCAATGAGCGCGCCCTTTCCGTCCACATGATAGATCGCGTGGTAGCGCTCCTTTTCCGGATTGCCTTCATTGGCGATCCAGAAACCGCCGGCGCCGTCGACGGTTATGCCCTCCTGGTCGCGGCCGGCCATCGGCTCGCCATCCTTGGTGATGCGGATGACGTCTTCGATCACCGCCGGCGACTGCGTCGCGTCGATGACGAAGATCGAGGGCTGCTTGGAGTAGAAGGAATCGTTGATCGCGTAGAGCTTGCCCGGCACTTCGGGGTCCGCGGTCAGACCCGACATCGCCCCCCAGCCGATCGGATGACCGTCCTTGTCTGCCGAAACGATCTGCGGGAAAGCCTTTTTGCCTTCAGCCAACTCGTAGAGCATGACATGCGAACGCGCGGCGCCGTCCTCGACGAGGTCGGCCTCGTTGGCAGTGGCAATCAGGTTGCGGCTCGGGATAGCAACCGCGGATTCCGGAGCGATGCCCGACGGCAGCATCTGCAGCAGTTCCGGCTCAGCACCCGTATCCTTGTAGACGCCCATGGCCGAGGCCCGCTCGGAGAGAACGAAGATCAAGGTGTCGTCGCCGAACTTCGAAACCGCCAGCCCCTCAGGCTCCACGCCCTTCTTGCCGGCGCGCTTGTCCGGGAACATGCCGAGACGGACGATCTCGTGCTCGAAGCTCGGGCCGGACTCGTAGGAGAGCGAACCGTCCTTGTTGAAGATCGTGAAGCCGCGCGAGCCGCCCTGGTAGTCGCCCTCGTCAGCGATGACCAGACGGTTGTCGTCGACCCACTTGACTGTGTCCGGCTCGCGCTTGACGCCCTTGAGAGAGCCGCTGAAGTCGAGCTTGCCGTCCTTCTCGATGTCGACGCCGTCCAGATCGACCGTACCCGCGGAGAAGTGCGAGAGGATTTCGCCACTCTTGCCGTCGACGATGACGATGTGGTTGTTTTCCTGCAGGGTCAGCGCGATTTCACCCTTGGCGTTGACGTCGACGAATTCGGGCTCGGGATCTTCGGGCGCGATTTCCGCGAGACCGGTCACATCCACATGCTTGATGGCGCCGCAATCGACCGCGCCGTCGGCCAGCGGCACGATGACGAGATCGCCGGCCGGCATCTGCGGGAGGACGCCGTCATTGAGTTCCTCGTCCCGCTCGTTCTCGATCGCGACTGTCACGAACGAACCGTCCGGCGCTGCGGCGATGGAATCGGGCTGACCGCCGAGATCGCAGCTGGCTTCAACCTTCTGGCTCTTCATGTCGATGGTCAGAAGCTGGCCGCTGGTGTTAACGTAGTCTTCCGACGTGTTGACCGCAGCAAAAGCCTTGTCGCCTTTGACCGTGACCGAGGTCGGTTCACCGTCGACCATGACGGCGCCGCCGGCCTTCGGCATCTTCGGATCGCTGATGTCGACGAAGCCGATCGCGCCGAGCGGGCTGTCGGTATAGACGAGCGTCATGCCGTCCTCGCTCGCCGCGATGATTTCCGAGGACGTCTCGGTTGCCTGGTCCTTGTCGGTCGGCAGGTTCGATGCGACCGGAAAGGAGGCAATACGGTTGAACACCGGTTCTGCCGAAGCGGTCATTGCGGTGGCTGCCAAGAGGACGGCGGTGACGGCTGCAAAAGATGCGCGCTTGGTCATATTCGGGGCTCCGTGTTGGGATAACCGGAGCTACATGGTCCATTTCCATGTCAGTCACATGACGGTCTGCGTCCCCCCGGTGGATAACCCGAAAGGCCGCATTCGCTGGGGTTTCGCCTCATTTTCACCCTTGGGGGCGCTTTCAATCGCGGCCATGACCGGCTAAGAGCACAGCCGACACATCGGGGAACCATCCGAAATGATCAGCGATATCGCCGCCTATCTCGCCCCCACATGGGGCCCGCTTCGGCTTCTCACGTCCTCTTTCCTGCTCGCGGCGATCGGCACGCTGGTTTCGGCCCTGGGCGCCATGATCCTGATCCCCACCCTGTGGAAGTATCTGCCGACCGATCGCGGCCGGGCCCATGCGGTCGATTCGGCCGCCAGCGTCGGCAAGCCGATCGCAGCCGGCATCATCATGATCAGCATCATCGTGGTCGCCGCATTCCTGTTCGTGCCGTTCGACTTCCGCATCTATGCCTCGATGCTGCTGATCCTCGCCGCCTCGATCCTCGGCTATATCGACGACAAGTCGGGCGGCCTGAGCGAACTCACGCTCGGCCTGTGCGACCTGATCCTCGCCGTGCTCGCCGCCATCATCATCTTCGGCTTCCATTCCGCCGAGGTCTGGCTGCCGTTCACAGCCGAGATCCTCGTTGTTCCGGCGTGGATCCACATTCCCGTGGCCGTCGGCATCATCTGGTTCTCGATCAACGCGCTCAACTGCTCGGACGGCGTCGACGGCCTCTCCGGCACGCTGGCGCTGATCTCGATCGCGGTACTCGGCCTGCTTTTCTACATGGCCATCGGCCATATCGAGATGTCGCGCTACCTGCTGCTGCCCTTCGACGCGGACGGCTACAAATGGGCGATCATCTGCGCCATCACCTGCGGCTGCCTGGCGGGCTACCTATGGTATAACGTGCCGCCCTCGACCGTGATGATGGGCGACGCCGGATCCCGGCCGATCGGGCTCCTGATCGGCATCTTGGTGATGGTGAGCGGCAACCCGTTCCTCATCATTGTCTGCGCCGGCCTCATCCTGGCCAACGGCGCCACCGGGCTCTTCAAGGTTGCCATGCTGCGCTTCTTCAAGCTCAGCCTGTTTTCCGGCATCCGCTTCCCGCTGCACGACCATGTGCGCAAGAACTACCACTGGTCCAACAGCCAGGTACTAGCGCGCTTTGCCATGGTCCACATGGCGGTCACGCTGACCCTCGTCTCGATCCTGCTCAAGGTGCGCTGACACCGGCCGCATTCCGGCGCGATGCTGCGCTTTGTCACAAAAGCGTAATGGACGGCATACTATCGAGGTCGGAGAATCGGCTGACAAGGAGACAGAGGATGGACGAGTCGGAGCATCACCCGCATGCGAAAGACTGGCTTGAGATCGAACTCGAGGACACACTCGACGAGGACTACGAGATCGAACTCGAGGACGCCATCCTGTCGATGGAAATCAGGAAGATCTATGATCGCGCCCATGGCAAGAGCATGCCGCGCCGCGATTATTTCAAGGCGCTTCTCAAACTCCAGGCCGAACTGATCAAGCTTCAGGACTGGGTGGTCCATCACAAGAAGCGCGTCGTCGTTCTCTTCGAAGGCCGGGACGCCGCCGGCAAGGGCGGTGTCATCAAGCGTATCACCCAGCGGCTCAATCCGCGCGTCGTCCGCGTCGTGGCGCTCCCCGCGCCCTCCGACCGCGAAAAGACCCAATGGTATTTCCAGCGCTACGTTCCGCACCTGCCGGCGGGCGGGGAGATCGTCCTATTCGACCGCTCCTGGTACAACCGCGCCGGCGTCGAGCGGGTCATGGGTTTTGCGACCGAGGACGAAGTCGAGCAGTTCTTCAAGGACGTCCCGGAGTTCGAGCGCATGCTCGCCCGCGACGGTATCCTGCTGGTCAAATACTGGTTCTCGATCACCGACGAGGAGCAGCAACTTCGCTTCCTCATGCGGGTCCACGATCCGCTCAAACAGTGGAAACTCTCGCCCATGGATCTCGAGTCGCGTGTGCGCTGGGAAGACTATACCAAGGCCAAGGAAGAGATGTTCGAGCGCACCAACATGCCCGAAGCGCCCTGGTACATCGTTGAAGGCAACGACAAGAAGCGGGCGCGGCTCAACTGCATCGACCACCTTCTCTCGCTCTTTCCCTACGAGGAAATTCCCGACGAACCGATCGAGCTGCCCGAGCGCGTGTTCAATCCCGACTACGAGCGGCGCATCCTGCCCTCCGAACTCTACGTCCCAGACAAGTACTGAGCGTGTAAACGAAAAGGCCCGGCGGATCGCTCCACCGGGCCTTTCTTTTCAGATCGAGCCGACCGGTCAGTTGTGCTTGATCTCCGTGCCGAGCACCTTCAGGCACTCGCGGATGAAGGCGGCGAGCGCCGTCCAGCCCTTGGCGGAGACCATCGTGCCGTCGACATAGGCTTCCGTCGGCGACAGGTCTATATAGGTGCCGCCGGCCAGGCGAACTTCCGGCTCGCAGGCGCCGAGGGCTCCAACTTTCTTGCCGCGCACCACCCCGTCCACCGCGACCAGGATCTGCACGCCATGGCAGATGGTGAAGATCGGCTTTTCCTTTTCGTGGAAGTGCCGGACGATCGCCTGCACGCGCTTGTCGGTGCGGATATATTCGGGGCCGCGGCCGCCGGCGCAATAGACCGCGTGATAGGAATCGAGTTCCTTCTCCGCGTCCGAGAACGTCTTGTTGATGAGGGCGTAGTGGCCCATCTTCTCGGTGTAGGTCTGGTCACCCTCGAAATCGTGCAGCGACGTCTTGATCACATCGCCCGCCTTCTTGTCCGGGCAGACCACGTGAACGGTGTGGCCCACGGCCTCCATGGCCTGCTCGTAGACGAAGATTTCGTACTCCTCGGTGAACTCACCGGTGAGCATCAGGATTTTCTTGCCAGCCATTCTTTCTCCTCCTCTTGAATGTCCGCGTCAGGCAGGCGCCCGACCGCTAGCGATTGAAACTGCAAGGTAATTACTGCCCCGGAACGATGTCCTCCCGGCGCGCGTCTGGTCTCCATCCCGTCCAGATGATCATCACGGGCCTCAGTCGAACGCAAGAAGCAGGCGGTCGCGTGAGCACTCGATGTGCACGCGCATCGCCTTTTCGGCTGCGGCCGGATCGGCGGTCGAAAAAGCCGCCAGCAGGTCGTCATGTTCGTTGAGCGCCTCCTCGGTCACCCGCGAATGGAACATGAGACGGAAGATGTGGAAGTGCGTGTGCTGAAACGTCAGCGTCTGCCGGATCAGCTCATTGCCGGCGAACTCCATGATCCGGTCATGGAAGATGGCGTCCTGGCGCGCGAAGGTGGAGTAGCGCAGACGTTCGTCGCGCCCCTCGCCCCGCGCCATCACGCCCGCGGCCTCCTGCAACTGCAGAAGCTTTGCCTCGTCCATGTTCGCGGCCGCCTTGGCCGCCCCGTCCGGTTCCAGAAGCAGACGCAATTCGTAGAGTTCGTCGAACCGCCGGCGGGTGATCTGCGGCGCGGCGCGGTAGCCGACAAGATGGGTCTTCTCGACAAGCCCCTCGCCTTCCAGCCGTCCGAGCGCCTCGCGGATCGGCGTGTGCGAGACCGCGAATTCCTTGACCAGACTGTCGACCGTGATCCGGGCGCCGGGCGCGATCTTGAGCGACATCAGTTGCTGGAAGATCGCCTCGTAGACGTCACCCGCAAGGCTGTTGCTGCGGTGGATGAAGCTGCCACCGGAGGTGCCTGTCGCTCCGCCTGCCGCGGTGCCGGTTTTGTCTGACGTTGGATACTGCATCTGCATTGCCTCTTGACACGACGAATGGCTAGCACGATGCTCGGGCCAATGCAATCCTATATCCTATACGATTTAATATCGGAGTGATGATGCGCATTGCGGAGGAGGACGCACTTGACCTGACCAAGGGGCTGCTGACGGCGCGGGGAGCGCCCGTCCGGCACGCCGCTCTGCAGGCGCATGTGCTCGTCGATGCGGAACTCAAGGGGCATCCCTCGCATGGTCTGCAGCGGCTGCCGCGCCTGCTCCGTCGCGCCGAGAAGGGATTGATCGACCCGGAATCAGCCGGCACGTGCAGCTGGCGTGCCGACGCGGTGCTCGACGTCGACGGCGGCCGCGGCTTCGGCCCCGTCGTGGCGATGAACGCGCTCGAACAGCTCGACACCCGCCGCGCTTCGACGGGCATCGCACTTGCGGCCATTCGCAACTCCAACCACCTCGGCATGCTCGCCTTCTATGTCGAACGCGCCGCCGAGCGCGGGGCGATCGGCATCGCCCTGTCGACGAGCGAGGCGCTCGTCCATCCCCATGGCGGCACCCGCGCCATGCTCGGCACCAACCCGCTGGCCGTCGCGGTACCGACCGCCGGGCGACCGCTGGTGCTCGACCTCGCCACCAGCATCGTTTCCATGGGCAAGATCCACCACCATGCCGCCACCGGCAAACCCATCCCCGAGGGTTGGGCGCGCGACGCCGAAGGCCGCGCCACAACCGACGCCGCGGCGGCGCGGTCCGGCTCCTTGGCTCCCTTCGGCGACGCCAAGGGTTACGGGCTGGGTCTCGCGATCGAACTCCTCGTCGCCGCCCTCGCCGGCTCGGCGCTCGCGCCCGACGTTCATGGCACGCTCGATTCGGATCATGTCTGCAACAAAGGGGACGTGCTGATCCTCGTCGATCCGCTGAACGCGCCTGACTTGGCCGCTCGCCTCTCTGCCTATCTCGACGCCATGCGCGCCTCGCCGCCTGCCGATCCCGATCGTCCCGTCAGGGTTCCGGGCGACGGCGCGGGTGAGCGCCGCGAAGGATCGCGACAGCATGGCTTCGAGATCGACCACAGGCTCTGGGCCGAACTCACGACCCTGTCCACACAGTCACACTCCGCACGTATTGAAGGACGCATCCGATGACCCTCTTTGCCGCCCTGCGACTTCCCGCCGAGATCCTCTTCGGCAAGGGCCAGCGCCAGGCCCTCCCCGCCGTGGCCGCGAAATACGGCAAGCGCGCGCTGATCTGCACCGATGAGCGGTTCGCCGGCACCGATGTCTTCGCCGAAATGACATCGGCGCTCAAAGGCGCCGGGATCGCGCTGCGCGTTCACGATCGCGTCGAACCGGACGTCCCACGGGATTCGGTTGCCGTCTGCGTCGAGGCCAACAGGGACTTCAAGCCGGATATGATCATCGGCATCGGCGGCGGCAGCTGCCTCGACTTCGCCAAATGCACCGCGCTCTTGATGAGCCATGGCGGCGCGCTGCAGGATTACTACGGCGAGTTCAAGGTGCCCGGCCCGACCCTGCCGCTGATCTCGGTCCCGACGACCGCCGGAACCGGCTCCGAGGTAACGCCGGTCGCTGTCATCTCCGATCCCGACCGGACGCTCAAGGTCGGCATTTCCAGTCCGCATCTGATCTCGAAAGTGGCAATCTGCGATCCGGAACTGACGATGACCTGTCCGCGCGGGCTCACCGCGATCGCCGGCGCCGACGCGCTCACCCACGCCATCGAGGCCTATACGGCGATCCGCAAGGAGGCGAGCGCGGACCTGCCCCAGAAGCATGTCTTCATCGGCAAGAGCGCGCTGTCGGACCACTTCGCGCTTCTCGCCATCAAGCTTCTCGGCCGCAGCCTTGAGAAAGCTTGCGGCCCGGGCGCCGACGAGGATGCACGGGCGGACGTCATGATGGGCGCGCTTGCGGCAGGCTGCGCGTTCGGAACCGCCGGGACAGCGGCGGCGCACGCCGTGCAATATCCCGCCGGCGCCCTCACCCACACCCCGCACGGCCTCGGCGTGGCGGCGATGCTTCCCTACGTGATGACCTACAACGCGAAATCCGCAGCCGCCGAGATCGCCGAGGTGGGCGGGGCGATGGGCCTCGACCTTGCCGGGCTCGAGACGGCGGCCGCCGCCGAGGCGACCATCGCCGAGATATCGCGACTGTTCGCCGCCATCGGCATCACGCCCACGCTGGCCGGGCTCGGCCTTGCCGCCGACAAGCTCGACTGGACCGCCGAACAGGCGCTCGGCATCGACCGACTGATCAAGAACAACCCCCGCGGCTTCGATCTCGCCGCCATGCGCCAGCTCGTCCAGGCCGCCTTCGACGGCGACCGCAACGCCGCCGCCATGTGACCTGAAGTTTCGAGGAATCCCGCCCATGACCCTGCACCAGACCACTCCCTCCGCCCGCGCTGACCTCGATTTCGAGGCGTTCTCCAAGGGCCTCTATATCGGCGGCGAATGGCGCCCCGCTTCCGGCGGCACTTCGGTCGAGGTCGTCGACCCGTCCACCGAGACTGTCGTTGCATCCGTGCCCGATGCCACGCTCGACGACGCCAACGCAGCGGTCGAAGCCGCCGCCGCAGCTGCCGAGGGATGGCGGACCACGCCGCCGCGCAAGCGCTCGGAAATCCTGCGCCGCTGTTTCGAACTGATGATCGAGCGGCAGGACATGCTCGCCCGGCTGATCTCGGTCGAGAACGGCAAGGCGCTGCGCGATGCCCGCGGCGAGGTCGCCTACGCCGCCGAATTCTTCCGCTGGAACGCCGAGGAAGCCGTCCGCATCACCGGCGAATTCGGCACCGCACCGTCAGGCACCAATCGCATCATCGTCGACTATCAGCCGATCGGCATCTGCGTGCTGATCACGCCGTGGAATTTCCCGGCAGCAATGGCCACGAGGAAAATCGGTCCGGCGCTGGCCGCCGGCTGCACGGTGATCCTCAAGCCGGCCACGGAGACCCCGTTGACGGCCTATGCGCTGGCATCGATCTACGAGGAAGCCGGCGTTCCGCCCGGCGTCGTCAACGTCATCACCACGACCAGTCCGGGCCCCTTGACCTCGGCCATGCTCGCCGATCCGCGCGTGCGAAAGCTCTCCTTCACCGGTTCCACCGGCGTCGGCCGCACGCTGCTCGCCGAGGCCGCGAAACACGTCATTTCCTGCTCGATGGAGCTCGGCGGCAACGCGCCCTTCGTGATTTTCGACGACGCCGATCTAGACGCGGCACTCGACGGCGCCATGGTCGCCAAGATGCGCAATGCCGGCGAGGCCTGCACGGCGGCCAACCGCATCTACGTCCAGTCCGGCATCCATGACGCCTTCGCGAAGGGCCTGACCGAGCGCATGGCCGCCCTCAAGGTGGGAGCCGGTGTGGAGGACGCGACCGAATGCGGACCGATGATCACCCGCAAGGCGGTCGAAAAGATCGACCGCCTTGTCGAGGACGCCAAATCGCGGGGCGCCAGGGTCCTGTGCGGCGGCGCGGCCTCCTCAGGCACCGGCTTCTTCTACCCGCCGACGGTGCTCGCCGATGTCGACCCCGAGGCCGATATGGCACATGAGGAGATTTTCGGCCCCGTCGCTCCGCTCTCCCGTTTTGAGACGGAGGAGGAGGTCGTCAAGGCCGCCAACGCCACCGAATACGGTCTCGCCGCCTATGTCTTCACGAAGGATCTAGCGCGCGGCATGCGTGTCTCCTCGCGGATCGACGCCGGCATGATCGCGCTCAACCGCGGGCTTGTTTCGGATCCGGCCGCCCCTTTCGGCGGCATGAAGCAGAGCGGTCTCGGTCGCGAGGGCGGACAGCACCACGGCATCTCCGAATTCATGGAAGCCAAATACATCGCCACGAGCATCTGATGGGGACCGTTCTGATGACATCCGACCCCTTCCGCATTCGCGATCACGTCGCCCGGTTCGACGCGATCGTCGGCGAGATTATCGATCGCAGTGACGCGACGCGGAAGCGATTGCCGATGAAGGCTGGCGTGCCCTATGGCGACGGGCCCAACGAGAAGCTCGACATCTTTTTTCCCGATGCCGCGAAAGGCCCGCTGCCGGTGCATATCTTCATCCATGGCGGCTACTGGCGGATGTTCTCCAAGCGCGACTATTCCTATGTCGCCGACACCGTGACGGCCGCGGGCGCCATCGCCGTCATCGTCGACTATGCACTGATGCCGCTGGTGCGCATGAGCACGATCGTCGACCAGATGCGCCGCGCCCGGGACTGGGTGGCCAGCAACATCGCCGCCCATGGCGGCGATCCGGAGCGCATCACCGTCAGCGGTCACTCCGCCGGCGCCCATCTCGCGACCTTTCTGTTCAACGAACCTTCATCCGGTCCGTCCGTACGAGCGGCGCTTCTGCTCGGCGGCCTCTACGATCTGGAACCGTTGCGCGACTCCTTCCTGCAGAACGAGGTCAACTTTACCGATCGGGAAGTCGCAAGCTTCTCGCCACTGACCCGTCGTCACGATCCGGCGACCCGGGTGATTGTCGCCGTCGGCGGTTACGAGACAGCGCCGTTCCATCTCCAGGCCGATGCCTTTGCCGCGCGGCTGAGAGATCAGGGCCTTTCCGCAAGGCGTATAGATATTGACGGCGCCAACCACATGTCGAGCGTCCGCGATCTCGGCGTACCAGGAAGCGAGGCAGCAGCCATCCTCGTCAGGCTGATCACCGACACCGCTTGATCGCCGGTCGGACTTTTGAGGTCGGGCCGCGCGCGGGATGGCGCTTCTCCGGACTGAAAATTCAAAGAAAATGCCGTCCGGAGAATAGGATTTCTGTTTCCGGAGCTGCTTTCGCCGCATCATCCGCCAGCATTTCGGGCAAGACGTGGAGCGGTGGCCGAGACCGGCTGATGTCTTGTGTGCAGGTGCGAAAGCCGCTATCGAGGCCGCGCGGAGATCACATCCGCCTATCTGGCAGCATGGTCGGTACGAAATGACGCCGGGCACATCCCGGTGACGGAACGGACACGCGCCCGCATCCGGGCGGCATCCAGGGATGAGTTGAGAATGAACATACAGGTTTCCACGGTCCGCGCGGACGAACCGGAGTTTCCGATTCCCGTAGGCGTATATGCCGAGACGATCCTGTCTGTCCGGCACTATACCGACCGTCTCTTCTCGTTCCGCACCACCCGGCCGCAATCCTTCCGCTTCCGCTCCGGCGAATTCGCCATGATCGGCCTGCCGAATGCCGAAAAGCCGGTCTACCGCGCCTATTCGATTGCCAGCCCCTCTTGGGACGAGGAACTCGAGTTCTTCTCGATCAAGGTGGAAAACGGCCCGCTGACCCAGCACCTGCAGAAGATCCAGCCGGGCGACACGCTGCTTCTGCGGCAGAAGTCCACCGGCACGCTGGTGCTGGACGCGCTGACACCGGGCCGCCGGCTCTGGATGCTGTCGACCGGAACCGGAATCGCGCCATTCGCGAGCCTCGCACGCGATCCGGAAACCTACGAGAAATTCGATCAGGTGATCCTGACCCACACCTGCCGAGATGTCGGTGAACTTGCCTACGGGCTCGAACTCGCCGAGAACGTCGTATCCGATCCGCTGATCGGCGAATTCGCCAAGGATCACTTCACGCATTATGCGACGACGACCCGCGAGCCCTACGAGCGGATGGGCCGTATCACCGCGAAGATCGCCGACGGCTCGCTGTTTGCGGATCTCGGCGTCGAGCCCTTCGATCCGGCGGTCGATCGCATCATGATCTGCGGGTCCATCGAGATGACCAAGGAGCTCAAGGCGATCGCCGAGAGCCGAGGCCTCACCGAAGGCGCCAACAACAAGCCGGCCGAATTCGTCATCGAGCGCGCCTTCGTCGGCTGACCTCGCCTCGCGATCATCGGCAACGGACTGCGGTTCTCTGCTCGATTGAGTAAGAGCTTGCTTACGCTCTCGGCGGAGCGGTGCTCGCCCTTGCGACCAGTTCAACATCGACCATGACCAGCGCGCCGGCCGACGTCTTCTTCGGATCGGTATCGGCGGAAGCTGGTGAAAGTCGCTCCATGAGAAGTGTGGCGGCGCGCTCACCGAGGGCGGCGCGGTTCTGCCTGACGGTCGTCAGGGCCGGCACGTAATACTCCGACAGTTCGATATCGTCGAAGCCGACCACCGATATGTCATCAGGCACCTTCACGCCCTCCGCCGTCAGCGTCGAGACAAGACCGAAGGCCACCTGATCGGAAGAGCAGCAGACCGCCGTCGGGCGGTCGTCCATGGCCAGGATCTGCCTCGCCGCGGCACGCCCGCATTCGAGCGAGAAATCGCCGCGGATCATCCACCGCGACTCCATCGGAAGCCCCAGCTGCGAAAAAGCCTCGAGAGCACCCTGACGGCGTGCGTGCGAAAGTACGTTGTCCTCCGGTCCGACCACATGGGCAATCTTCCTGTGACCCAACCCGTGCAGGTGTCGCACCGCGACACGCGCACCCTTGATGATGTCGCTTCTCACCGACGGCACGGCGGGATCGCTGACCCACTCGCAGGCGAAGACGATCCGGTCGGCCACGCCATGTTCGTGGAAATCGCGCATCTCCTGACGCGTCAGCGCGCCGTCGAGCGAAATCATGCCGTCGATGCGGGAATCGCGGAAATAATCGATCAGGTTGCGGTCCGACGGCGGGTGCTCCTCTGTATCGGCGATCAGCACCGAGTAGTCGGTGCCCATGAACACGTCCGAGAGGCTAGCGAGAATCTTCGAGAAGAACGGATTGCCCAGATTGGGGACCAGCACCAGCACGGCGCCGGCCTTCTGGGTCCTCAGGGTCCGCGCCGCCTTGTTGGCGCGGTAGCCGGTCGTCCGGATCGCCTCCAGAACCAGCTTTCGGGTCGCGTCGCTCAAGAGGTCCGGACTGCTTAAGGCCCGACTTACGGTCGCCGTCGACACCCCTGCGGCGCGGGCAACATCCTGTATTCTCGTTGCCTTCTGCACCCGAATTATCCCCATCCCAATAATCATACAAATTGCACGAAAGGCGGGTTGACATGTGACCCATTCACGCAAATGATGTATGTAATCGTTTACAGTGAATATCACGAATTGGGAAGAGGAAACCAATGTAAACGATTGAATTCACGATTTCCGCAACCGGCGTGGGAGCGCCTTGGAATTCGAACAGGGAGGAAGACATGAAATCCATCCGCATGCTTTTTGCGGCGACGACGGCGTTGTGCGCCGCCTCCGCCGTTCACGCGACCGATCTCGAGGTCACCCACTGGTGGACCTCCGGCGGTGAAGCCGCCGCGGTCGCCGAACTGGCCAAGGCTTTCGACGCCACCGGCAACAAGTGGGTCGACGGCGCCATCGCCGGCGGCGGCTCCACCGCCCGCCCGATCATGATCAGCCGCATCACCGGCGGCGACCCGATGGCCGCCACCCAGTTCAACCACGGTCTCCAGGCCCAGGAACTCGTCGAGGCCGGCCTGATGCGCGACCTCACCGACGTCGCCGAGAAGGAAAACTGGAAGGACGTCATCGCGGCGCCGTCGCTGCTCGAATCCTGTACCCTCGACGGCAAGATCTATTGCGTGCCGGTCAACATCCACTCCTGGCAGTGGCTGTGGCTCTCCAACAAGGCCTTCGAGGAGGTCGGCGTCGCTGTTCCGACCAACTGGGAGGAATTCGTCGCGGCCGCGCCGAAGCTGCGCGAAGCCGGCAAGGTGCCGCTCGCACTCGGCGGCCAGGCCTGGCAGCGCCGCGGGCTCTTCGACGTGCTGCTGATCTCGCTCGGCGGCAAGGATCTCTACAACAAGATCTACCAGGACAAGGATGCCGAGGCCGCGCGCGGCGAAGAAGCCGCCAAGATCTTCAAGGCGGCGGCCGATGCCCGCGAAATGTCCGAGGGTTCGAACGTCCAGGACTGGAACCAGGCCACCAACATGGTCATCACCGACAAGGCTGGTGGCCAGGTCATGGGTGACTGGGCACAGGGCGAGTTCCAGGTCGCCGGCGAAGTGGCCGGCAAGGACTACACCTGCCTTCCCGGTCTCGGCGACAACGCAATTCTGACCACCAATGGCGACGCCTTCTACTTCCCCGTCCTCAACGACGAGGCGAAGAGCGCGGCTCAGGAAGAACTGGCATCCGTCATGTTCGACGCCAAGACCCAGGTCGCCTTCAACCTCAAGAAGGGTTCGCTGCCGATCCGCAAGGACGTCGACCTCAATGCGGCGAACGACTGCATGAAGAAGGGCTTGGCCATCCTCGAAAAGGGCGACATCATCGCCTCGGCCGACCAGCTGATCACCCCGGACACGGCCACCCAGATCGAGGGCATGTTCACCGAGTTCTTCAGCGACACGTCCATCACCCCGGAAGACGCCCAGGAGCGTTTCGCCGAGCTGATCGCCAACGCAGACTGACCTGATCGGCCCGCATCGGCCGCCGGAGGTCATCCCTCCGGCGGCCCTCGCTGCAATGCTGACCACGGGAAACGAGGCCCGGGATGTCGTCCACACGTCCGAACCAGGTGTTCCGCAATCTGAATGCGAAGATCGCATCCGTACCGATGATCCTGACCGCCATGGTCGTCTTCTTTGGCGGGACGATCTGGACCATCGTCTATTCCTTCACCAACTCGAAGCTGCTGCCCCGCGAGAAATGGGTCGGCTTCGACCAGTACGAGCGGCTGTGGAACACCAACCGCTGGCTGATCTCGATCGAGAACCTGCTCATCTATGGCGTTCTCTCGGTGATCTTCTCGCTGGTCATCGGTTTCGTTCTCGCCGCCCTACTCGACCAGAAGATCCGGTTCGAGAACACCTTCCGCTCCATCATGCTCTACCCCTACGCCCTGTCCTTCATCGTTACGGGGCTCGTGTGGCAGTGGCTCCTCAACCCCGACCTCGGCATCGCCAAGGTGATCCGCGGGCTCGGCTGGACGAGCTTCGACTTCGATCCGCTCTACAATGCCGACATCGTCATCTACGGAATTCTGATCGCCGGGCTCTGGCAGGGCACGGGGCTGATCATGTGCCTGATGCTCGCCGGCATGCGCGGCATTGACGAGGACATCTGGAAGGCTTCGCGGGTCGACGGCATTCCCGCCTGGAAGACCTACATCTTCATCGTCATCCCGATGATGCGGCCGGTCTTCGTCACCACTCTCGTCATCATCGCCTCGGGCCTCGTACGCGTCTACGATCTCGTCGTCGCCCAGACCGGCGGCGGGCCGGGCATCGCATCCGAGGTGCCGGCGAAATACGTCTACGACATGATGTTCCTGGGCCAGAATCTCGGCCAGGGCTTCGCCGCCTCCACCATGATGCTGCTTACGGTCGCCATCATTCTCATCCCCTGGGCCTATCTCGAATTCGGAGGCAAGCGCCGTGGTTGATCCGACCGGAATCACGCTCTACGGACAGGTGAGCGACGAGCATGGGCCAAGCGGGCCCCGGCCGCGCCGGCGGTTCTCCCGCCGCAACATCTTCATCTACGGCACGCTGATCCTGGTATCGGTGTATTATCTGCTGCCGCTCTACGTTATGGTCGTCACATCGCTCAAGGGCATGCCCGAAATCCGCATGGGCAACATCTTCGCCCCGCCGATGGAGATCACCTTCCAGCCCTGGGTCAAGGCCTGGGCGGAAGCCTGTACCGGCCTCAACTGCGACGGCCTCTCGCGCGGCTTCTGGAATTCGGTGATCATTACCGTTCCATCGGTGATCATCTCGATCATCATTGCCAGTGTGAACGGTTACGCGCTCGCCAACTGGCGCTTCAAGGGCGCGGATATCTTCTTCACCATCCTGATCTTCGGTGCTTTCATCCCCTACCAGGTGATGCTCTATCCGATGGTCATCATCCTGCGCGAGATGGGCATCTACGGCACGCTCGGCGGATTGGTGCTGGTGCACACCGTCTTCGGCATGCCGATCCTGACGCTCCTGTTCCGCAACTACTTCTCCTCGATCCCCGAGGAACTGTTCAAGGCGGCCCGCGTCGACGGTGCGGGATTCTGGACGATCTATCTGAAGATCATGCTGCCGATGAGCCTGCCGATCTTCGTCGTCGCCATGATCATCCAGGTCACCGGCATCTGGAACGATTTCCTCTTCGGCGTCGTCTATACGCGCCCCGACACCTATCCGATGACCGTCCAGCTCAACAACATCGTCAATTCGGTGCAGGGCGTGAAGGAATACAACGTCAACATGGCGGCCACCCTTCTCACCGGTCTGGTGCCTCTGGTCATCTACTTCATCTCAGGAAAGCTCTTCGTCCGCGGCATCGCCGCCGGGGCTGTGAAAGGCTGAAGGCGAACATATGGAACCGAGTATCTCCATCCGTAACCTCTCGCTCGATTTCGGGGCGCTGAGGGTTCTCAAGAACCTCGATCTCGACGTCGGCAAGGGCGAGTTTCTCGTCCTTCTCGGCTCGTCGGGCTGCGGGAAGTCGACGCTTCTCAACTGCATCGCCGGCCTGCTCGACGTCACCGAAGGACAGATCTTCATCGGCGGCCGCAACGTCACCTGGGAACAGCCCTCCGAACGCGGGATCGGCATGGTGTTCCAGAGCTATGCGCTCTACCCGCAGATGACGATCAAGGGCAATCTCAGCTTCGGACTGAAGAATGCCGGCGTCTCCAAGGCCGAGATCGAGGAACGGATCGCCCGCGCCGCTCAGGTGCTGCAAATCGAGCCGCTTCTCGACCGCAAGCCCGCAGCACTGTCCGGCGGCCAGCGCCAGCGCGCCGCCATCGGCAGGGCGCTCGTCCGCGATGTCGACGTCTTCCTCTTCGACGAGCCCCTGTCCAATCTCGATGCCAAGCTCCGCGCCGACCTGCGCGTCGAGATCAAGCAGCTGCACCAGAAGCTGCACAACACGATGATCTACGTCACCCACGACCAGACCGAGGCGATGACGCTCGCCGACCGCATCGCCATCATGCGCGGCGGCTCCATCATGCAGCTCGCCACGCCCAACGAGATCTATCTGCGGCCGATCAACAAATATGTGGCCGGTTTCATCGGCTCGCCGTCGATGAACTTCATCCAGGGTAATCTCGAAGGCGGGCGCTTCGTCACGGACGGCGCGACGATGCCGCTCGAGGGGTATGAGTATACCGACGCCGGCCCGCGGGAGGGCGCGGCCTGGCTCGGCATCCGTCCAGAGCACATCGCCAACGGCGAGGCTGCGGCAGGCCTGCCCGTCACCCTCGACGCCGAGATCGAGCTCGTCGAGCCGCTCGGCTCCGACACCCTCGCCCGCGTCAACGCGCTCGGCCAGCTCTTCTGGATCCGCATGGACGGCCAGGCCTCCGTCAGGGCCGGCGACAAGCTGACCATCGGCTTCGATCCGGCCCGCGCCCACCTCTTCGACGAAAAAACGGAAGAACGGATCTAATCTCCGTTCCTCACCCGATCACTTCCAAGGAAAGCAAGCGACGATGGACCTCTCATTCCAGCTCTATTCCGCCCGCGAATTCACCCCCTGGCCGGAGGTGATCGAAATGCTCGCCGGCCTCGGCTACACCCAGGTCGAGGGCTTCGGCGGCAATTACGACGACCCCTCAGCCTTTCGTGCACTGCTCGACGAGCACGGGCTGAAGATGCCTTCGGGCCACGTCTTCCCGCTGGAAACCTTCGAGAACGACATGCCCAAGGTGCTCGATATCGCGAAGACGCTCGGCATCGAGCGCCTGTTCTGCCCGGCCCTTCCGCCGGAACAGCGCAAGTTGGACGCGGACGGCTGGCGTGCCGTCGGTAAGCGGCTGGAAACGGTCGGCACCAGGGTCCGCGACGCCGGCATCCGCTTCGGCTGGCACAATCACGATTTCGAGTTTGCTTCGTCCGGTGGAGGCCCGCTGCCTATGGACATCATCCTCGAAACGGCACCCGCGATCGAATGGGAAGCCGACATTGCCTGGATCGTACGCGGCGGACAGAACCCGCTCGACTGGATCGAGCGCTATGCCGACCGCATCACCACCGCCCACGTGAAAGACATCGCGCCCGAGGGCGAGAATGCGGACGAGGACGGCTGGGCCGATGTCGGGCACGGCACCATGGACTGGAAGACGATCACCGCCGCGCTGCGCAAGGCGGGCGTCGATCTCTTCGTCATGGAGCACGACAAGCCGGCCGACGTGAAGCGTTTCGCCACCCGGTCCATCGATACCTTCAAGAACCTCTGAGCATCGCCATGGCTGACACACTTGCAATCGGCATCATCGGCTGCGGCAACATCTCCGCCGCCTACATGCGCCTCGCCCCTCTCTTCCGCGGCATCAAGATCCGCGCCTGCGCCGACCTCGATCAAAAGGCGGCGAAGGCCCGCGCCGAGGAATTCGGCCTCGAGGCGATGAGCGTAGAGGCGCTTCTGGCCGCCGACGACATCGACATCATCGTCAACCTCACCATCCCCGCCGCCCATTTCGAGGTCTCCAAGAAGATCCTGCAGGCGGGCAAGCACGTCTATTCCGAAAAGCCCTTCGTGCTCTCGGTCGAGGAAGGCCAGGAACTGGCAAAGATCGCGGCCGAAAAGAACCTCCGCATCGGCTCGGCGCCCGACACCTTCATGGGCGGCGCGCACCAGCTCGCCCGCCGGCTGGTCGACAGCGAGGCCATCGGTGCGGTCACCTCGGGCACCTGCTTCGTCCAGAGCCCGGGCATGGAGATGTGGCACCCCAACCCGGACTTCTTCTTTCAGCCGGGCGGCGGCCCCATCCTCGACCTTGGCCCCTATTATGTCTCCAATCTGGTCCAGCTTCTCGGCCCGGTAAAGCGGGTCGCGGCCATGAGCTCGATGGGCTCGGAGGAACGCACCATCACCTCGCAGCCGCGCCATGGCGAGAAGATCAAGGTCGAGACCCCGACCACGATCCACGCCCTCCTGCAGTTCCACTCCGGCGCCCAGGTCACCTATTGCGCCAGCTGGGACGTCTGGGAGCACGGCCATTCCAACATGGAGCTCTACGGACGCGAGGGCACGCTGCACGTTCCCGATCCGAATTTCTTCGGCGGCGAGGTGCGCATGACCCGGCAGGCGGGTTTCGTCAATATCGCGGAAAAGTGGGATCACCCCTTCAGTCGCGCCAATGACCGGACCTTCGCCAACTACCGCACCGCCGGCTTGGCCGACATGGGGGTCGCCATTCTCGAAAACCGTCCGCATCGCTGCTCGCTGGAATTCGCGCTCCACGTTGTCGACGTGATGACCGCCATCCTTGAATCCGGGGAGAAGGGGCGGTTCATCGACATCTCGACGACTTGCAAGCGCCCGGCCCCACTCGATCCCGATGCGGCGAAGGCGCTTCTGGTGTAAGGACGACCCCATGACCTGGACCGCGGCCGACGATCGCTACGAGAAAATGCCCTACCGCCGATGCGGGCGGTCGGGGCTCAAACTGCCCGCCATATCGCTGGGGCTGTGGCACAATTTCGGTGACGACACACCGCACGACACCAAGCTGGCGCTCGCCCGCACCGCCTTCGATCTCGGCATCACCCATTTCGATCTCGCCAACAATTACGGCCCGAAACCCGGTGCCGCCGAAAGCGCCTTCGGCGAGATGCTGCGCACCGATTTCGCGCCGTACCGGGACGAGATGATCATCTCGTCCAAGGCGGGGTACGGCATGTGGCCGGGACCCTACGGCGAATGGGGAAGCCGCAAATATCTGGTTGCCTCCTGCGACCAGTCCCTGAAGCGGATGGGGCTCGACTATGTCGATATCTTCTATTCCCATCGCTTCGACCCGGACACGCCGCTCGAGGAGACGATGATGGCGCTCGACCATATCGTCCGCTCCGGCCGGGCGCTCTATGTCGGCATTTCCTCCTACAATTCCCAGCGCACGCGCGAGGCCGCCGCCATCCTCAGGGAACTCGGCACCCCCTGCCTCATCCACCAGCCGAGCTATTCGATGATCAACCGCTGGGTCGAGGACGACGGCCTGCTCGACACGCTCGAGGATCTGGGAATCGGCTCTATCGCCTTCTCGCCGCTGGCCCAGGGCATGCTCACCGACAAGTATCTGGGCGGCATCCCGGAAGGCAGCCGCGCCAGCCAGGGCAAGTCGCTCAGGACCGAGTTCCTGAGCGAAGAGAACCTCGCCACCATCCGCGCCCTCAACGAGATCGCCGGGCGCCGCGGCCAGTCACTTGCCCAGCTCGCACTCGCCTGGGTGCTGCGCAAGGGCCGGGTCACCACTGCGCTGATCGGCGCCTCGCGCCCGGAGCAGATCCGCGATTGCGTGGCCGCCATCGACAATCTCGATTTCAGCGAGGCGGAACTCGCAGAAATCCGCGATACCACCCGCGAGGCCGACATCAACCTCTGGGCCGCCTCTGCCGAACGGAAGGGACCGAGCCGCACATGATCCGCAACCCGATCCTGCCGGGCTTCAACCCCGATCCCTCGATCTGCCGCGTCGGCGAGGAGTACTTCATCGCCACCTCGACCTTCGAATGGTATCCGGGCGTGCAGATCCACCGCTCGCGCGATCTGGTCAACTGGGACCTCGCCTGCCGCCCGCTCGACCGCGCCAGCCAGCTCGACATGCGCGGCAATCCCGACAGCTGCGGCATCTGGGCACCCTGCCTGAGCTACGCCGACGACAGGTTCTGGCTCGTCTACACCGACGTCAAACGGCTCGACGGAAACTTCAAGGACGCCCACAACTACATCGTCACCGCCCCTTCCATCGAGGGGCCGTGGAGCGATCCGGTCCATGTCAGTTCGCACGGCTTCGACCCCTCGCTCTTCCACGATGACGACGGCCGCAAATGGTATCTCGTGCTGCAATGGAACCACATCTCGGATTCCGTCGGCGGCGCGCCCAAGCACCCGGCCTTCGACGGCATCCTCCTGCAGGAGTGGACGCCGGAGACGGGCCTCATCGGCAAGCCGAAGAAGATTTTTGCCGGCAGTCCCCATGGATTGACCGAGGGGCCGCATCTCCACAAGCGCGACGGCTGGTACTATCTCACCGTGGCCGAGGGCGGCACCGGCTACGACCACGCCGTCACCATGGCCCGCTCGCGCGAGATCACCGGGCCTTACGAGATGCATCCGGACGTCCACGTGATCACCGCCAAGGATGCACCGGCCAATCCATTGCAGCGCGCCGGTCACGGCCAGATCGTCGAGACGCCGGACGGCGCGGTCTACCACACCCATCTCTGTTCGCGCCCGCTGCCCGGCCGCTTCTCTCCGCTCGGACGAGAGACCGCAATCCAGAAATGCGAATGGCGCGACGACGGCTGGCTCTATCTCGCGGAAAACGCACCATTGCCGGCGCTCGATGTGCCCGCTCCGACCGACGCGACGCCACGTGCACTGGAACGTGTCGAACGCGACTTTACCGGCGCTGAACTGCCCCAAGAATTCCAGTGGCTGCGCACCCCCTACCCTGAGCGACTGTTCACCCTGACCGGTAGCGCCCTAAGGCTGATCGGCCGCGAGAGTGTCGGCAGCTGGTACGAGCAATCCCTCGTCGCTCGCCGCCAGGAGCATCTGGCTTACCGCGTCGAAACACAGCTCGAAAACTTCGAACCGGAAACCTATCAGCAGGCCGCGGGGCTGACGACCTATTACAACCGTCACAAGTTCCATTTCGCCTGCGTGACGTGGCGCGAGGATCTCGGCCGTTGCCTGCGCATCCTCTCCTGCCCCGGCGACTGGCCGGACGGCCGTTTGTCCTTCCCTGGCGAGGTGGTGGCGATCGCGGACGGTCCGGTCGATCTCGCAGTCGAGGTCGACGGCGCCAGCCAGCAGTTCCTCTACCGGCAGGACGGCGGCGACTGGAACCCGCTCGGACCCCCGCTCGATGCCAGCGTCATCTCCGACGAAGGCGGTCGCGGCGAGCACGGCTCTTTCACCGGCGCCTTCGTCGGCATGCTCGCCTTTGATACCACAGGCCTCGCCAGGACCGCTGATTTCACCCGCTTCGTCTACGCGCCGGAAGGGACGTGGTAAGGAAGGCATACCGAAAAAAACGGCTGCCGAAGCAGCCGTTTCTGTTTTGCCGCGGTCAGATACGTTTGAATTAGAATTCTTGCCAGGATTCCGACGAGGTATCGATCGCCGCGTTGCCCGAAAAGGCTGCCGCCACCCTGCGACCCAGGGCGCGAGCCGGCGAGACCGGAGCGGACTTGGTGCTTTCCGGGCAGTGTGAGACCTGCCCCGTGTCTTCGATCCTGAAGAGTTCCAGAAGCTTGTTCAGCGACGCTGCTTCCTGCGCCAGACCATGGCTGGCTGCGGTGGTCTGCTCCACCATCGCAGCATTCTTCTGGGTGTCCTGGTCCATCTGATTGACGGCCGTGTTGATTTGCTGAAGCCCTGAAGACTGTTCCTGCGCGCCCTCCACGATCGCGGCGACGTGGCGGTTGATCTCCTGCACTTCGGCGACAATAATCTCGAGCGAGCGGCCGGTTTCGCCGACCAGTTGAACGCCCTCACCCACCTGCTCACCGGATGTCAGGATGAGCGACTTGATCTCCTTGGCGGCTTCGGCGGAGCGCTGAGCCAGTTCGCGCACCTCCTGAGCGACGACGGCAAAACCCTTGCCTGCCTCACCCGCGCGCGCCGCCTCGACGCCGGCATTCAAAGCCAAAAGATTCGTCTGGAAGGCGATCTCGTCGATCACGGTGATGATGTTGGAGATCTCGGACGACGACTTTTCGATTTTCTCCATTGCGGAAACCGCCCGACGCACGATTTCGCCTGATTTTTCCGCTCCGCTCTTCGCGCGCGAAACAAGGTCTCCCGCCTCCCGGGCGCGCTCAGCCGAATCCCGCACCGTCGTCGTGATCTCTTCGAGGGCGGCGGCGGTCTCTTCCACCGATGCAGCCTGCTGTTCGGTGCGCTTGGCCAGATCGTCGGCCGCAGCCCGGATTTCGCCAGCACCACTGTTGATACCGCGGGCATTTTCAGCGACGCGCCGGAGAGCGACCTGCAGCTTTTCGGCAGACTTGTTGAAATCATTGCGCACGCCGTCGAGTGAACCGGCAAAAGGTTCGTCGATACGGTAGGAGACGTCACCTTCAGAAAGCTTCGAAAGACCGGTTGCGATGCTGTCGACTGCAAACTGGACCTCGACCGCTTCCTTGGCCTTTTGCTTCTCCCGCTCGATGCGTTCCTTCTCCGACAGGCTGCGATTGGCGTCAGCCTCTTCTTCGAGACGCACCTTTTCGCGATTGGATTCGAGCAACACGCCGAGCGACCGTGCCATCTCGCCGATTTCGTCCTGGACGTCGAGATCCGTGACCACGACATCAAGATCACCGCCGGCGATCTGTGTCGTCTCGTCGACGATGTTGGAGATCCGACGCATGAACCGGCGGGCGATGAGGATCGCGACAAGGGACATCAGTACTGCAGCAATGATAACCGTCAGGGCCGCAATCTTTGTCATGCTGTAGAGCTGCGCAAAGGCGGTAGCCTCAGGCACGGCCACCACGGCATACCAAGTTTCGCCATCCGTAAGTTTGATCGGGTGTGCCAGCGCGAGATAGGAGACGCCGTCTGCCGACGTCACTTCAACCGGGCTGTCGGGTTGATCGAGCAGACCTTCCCAGCCGTCGGTGGCCGCCCCCGCATCGTCCAGGCTCTTACCGGCCAAATCGGCCTCGGGATGGCCGACGATTACGCCGCTGCCCGTCACCAGGCTGACGAAGCCGGTCTCCATCGGATGGACCGAGGCGACCGAGGCGCTTAAGTCGGCAAGCGCGAGGTCGATACCGGTTACGCCGACCGGTTTGCCGTCGATCATGATCGGGGTGGCGATGGTGGTGATCAGCGTGTCCTTGCCGCCGACAGGATAGATATAGGGTTCGAGGACGACCGTCTGCTGGCGCTTGAAAGCGAGCTGGTAGTAGTCGCCGGCGCCATCGACAGTGTAATCGATCAACGGCTCGCGGATGATCTTGTCGCCACTGCGCACCCAGTATGGAATGTACCGGCCGGTCGCGTCGGTGCCGTCCGTGTCGACGTAGCGACCATCCTCACCGTCGAATGCGTTCGGTTCCCACGCCGTCCAGGTCGCAAGAATGTCGGTGTTGGCTTCAAGCATGGCCTTGAGTGTCGAATCGGCTGCGTCACGGTCGGCGCGGCCGGTCTGTTTCATCGATTTCAGCACAGTATCGAGCGAATTGACGAGTTCGAGCTGGGCGTTCAGGTCGCCGGCCACCCCCTCAGCTTCCGCCTGCGCCGTCAGCACCAGTCTGTCGAGGCTGCTTGCTCGAATGTCCTTGTACGTGAAATAGATGAGCACCCCGGACGTTGCCAGCGTCGCCAGCACGCCGCAAGCGGCAATCGAGAAAACGTTCCTCGCCGTCGCCGATTTGAAAAGCATGTATGCCCCCAATGTTTAAGATCGAACCCCAGATGCGGCCAAATTGATTAGAAGATGTTACTAAACTATAAAGCGACAGCCCCAGAAACAGAGCCCATTCGACATACTTCGAGACCGCAGTTTCGGCTCGTCCACGTCGGGTTCAAAACAAGCTGTTCAGATCGTTTATGAAGCTGACCGCAACAATGAGGCCGGGCCGCAACATGATCGGAAAGACAAAAAACGGCAGCCGAAGCTGCCGTTTTCATTCTTGCCAGGATGGACTATCGGATCAGAAGTCTTCCCACTTTTCCGCGAGCGCCGTGTTGCCGTTGATTGCTGCTGCAACCTTCTGACCGAGTGCGCGCGCCGGCGAGGCGACGGGCCTGGAGTCGCCGTTAGCCATCTGCGCCGACGCCTGCGCGGTGTGGAGCTTGAAGCGTGCAATCAGCTGGGCGAGGCTGTCGGCCTCTTCCGCCAGCCGGACGGTCGCGGCGCTGGTTTCCTCGACCATGGCCGCGTTCTTCTGCGTCGTCTGGTCCATGTCGCCCACGGCCGTGTTGATTTCGCGCAGGCCGGTCGACTGTTCCTGGGCGGAGTGGGCGATCGAGTCGACATGGCCGTTGACCACCTCGACCTGGGTCCGGATCTTCTCCAGAGCCTCGCCGGTCTTTGTGACTAGGCTCACCCCGGAGGTGACTTCGTCGCCAGACCGGGTGATCAGTTCCTTGATGTCCCGGGCGGCCGTGGCCGAGCGCTGGGCCAGTTCACGGACTTCCTGCGCGACCACGGCGAACCCCTTGCCTGCCTCGCCCGCACGCGCGGCTTCCACGCCGGCGTTCAGCGCCAGCAGATTGGTCTGGAAGGCGATCTCGTCAATCACGTTGATGATGTTGCCGATCTCGTGGGAGGCCTGCTCGATCCGACCCATTGCGGCGACGGCGTCGCGAACGATGGCGTTGGAGTTTTCCGTCGCGTGGCTCACGTCGGCCACCATCGTGCTGGCCTCCTTGGCACGCTCGGTCGATTGCAGCACCGCAGTTGTGATTTCTTCCATCGCCGAGGACGTTTCCTCGAGCGAAGCGGCCTGCTGTTCGCTGCGGCGCGAAAGATCGTCGGCAGCCCGGCTCATCTCGCCGGCATTGGTACGGATGGCGTCACTTGCCGACCGCACGTCGCTCAAGGCGGCGTGCATGTTGCGCATCGCGGTGTTGACGTTGTCCTGCAGGGTCCGGAAGGCGCCATGGAAGATACCCTCCATGCTTTCGGTGAGGTTGCCGTCGGCCAGCGCCGAAACCACCTTGACCGTGGCGGCGACGCCCTGGTCGACCGAGGCCACCAGTTCGTTGACGCTCGCGGCGAAACGGTCGAGACCCGGATCGTCGTAGGTCTTGGTGATGCGCTGACTGAAATCGCCCGAGACGGCGGCATCGACAACCACGCTGATGCCGGATTGCAGATCGGCCGTCTTCTCCTGCATGGCCGCTTCCTGGGCATTGAGTTCGCGTACCTTGATGGCGTTCTGCTTGAAGACGTCCACCGCATCGGCCATCCGGCCAATCTCGGTCTTCAGACCAATGCCGGGAATGTCGGTTTCGAGCTTGCCCTCGGCGAGCGACGACATCGCATTTGTGATCTGCCCGACGGGTCGGGTGATGCTGCGGGCGATGAAGACCGCGGAAATCGAAGCCAGCAACGCGCCCAGCAGGCTGAGCACGGTCGCCAGCATGACGGAGTTTTCCATCGAGTTTTGAATGCGCGGCCCCAGATCATCCTGGATGACCTTCAGATCGAGCTTGAAGTCTTCCGTCTCCTGCGCAATCTGCGGGCCAATCTTGTCCATCGTACCCTGAACGACTTCGTTGCGGCTGTTGACGATATCCCCGACTTCCCTGATCGCGGCCTCGTAGTCTGCGAGCCCGGTCACAGCGCTGTTGAGAACATTGACCTGTGAGACCGACAGTGCGCTGCGGTCGAAAGCGTCAAGCGCCTTGACGGCCGCTTGGCCACTCTGCAGTGCCTGACTCAGTGTTGCAGCTTCATTGCTGAGCAGGAACTTGTTGCCCGCCAACCGAAGCTGGAGGACTTGATCGACAATATTGCTGATGCGCAGCGCTGCCGGCATCTGGCCAACATTCGCCAGTTCTTTCTCAAGCGTCTCAAGAGAAGCGACCAAGTTTGGACCCACGACGTTGAGTGTCCCCTCTACAAGCGCGTTACGCTTGTTTTGGAGCGATACGAAACGGGCAAAGCCTGCCTCATAGGCGTCGAGTTGACCCGATAATGCGCTGGCCCGATCGTCGTCTCTCTTCGAGCTGGAGATCTCGACCAGGGCGGCGACACTTTTGCGCGCCTTGTCCAGACGATCGTCGAGCGCTTGCTTGAATGCGTCGCTCTGGTTGGTGCGGTATTTCATGAAGGCGAGGCGGGCTTCGGCCATGTTGGCCTGGATGCGGCCCGCTTCATTGGTACTGCGTGCAGCATTGCGGTAGGACTCGTAGTGGTCCGCATTGGTGCTGTTGGAATAGACGGCAATGCCGCCGAGCAGAAGGACGACGCCCAGCGAAAAGCCGAACCCCGCATAGATTTTCTTCGTAATGGTGATGTTGTCGAGCATATCCCCGCCCCGAATTTGGATAACCAATGTTAAATTGCGCCTGCGATATTTGACGGGCAGCATTAACCAAACCTGTTTCTCGCGCTGCAAAAAATCACCCGGGATTACTCAAATATACTTCTGCTCAACCTGCCTGCACGCCTCCTGTTCATAACCTGAAGCAGTCTTGATCAGATCTGGCCACTCTTCTGGTTACGATGCCCCTGCGTTCCCACTGGTTTTTGCAAACGTCTCCCCCCGAGAGGGTGCAGGATGGCGCAATTCTTGCATTGCAAAAAGCGCCGCCTGAACCCCGCCTGAAGCAATCAGTGGTGCGTTGAATGAATCTCCAGAGCCTCGACATTCGCATGCTTCGTTCGTTGCAAAGTGTTGCCGAGACCGGCAGCGTGACGGAGACCGCACGGCGGCTGGGACGAACACAGCCGGCCATATCCCTTCAATTACAGCGACTTAACGAGATATGCGGCTGCGATCTCTTCGCCAATGACGGCAGGCGAATGAAGCTCACGGTCGATGGCAACCTCGTTCTCGGCTATGCCAAATCGATCCTCCGCCTGCATGACGAATTGCTCTCGCGGCTCTCGGCGCCGGATATCGAAGGCACGGTCGTGCTTGGAACGCCTGATCTTTATGCATCTTTCCTGCTTCCATCGATCCTGGCGCTCTTCCGGCGGTCATTTCCGGGAGTGCAGGTGCAGCTGCAATGCTCGCTTTCGACCCCGCTGGTGCAGCTCGTCCACCGCGGCGAAGTCGACATCGCGCTCGTCACCCGGATGAATGATTTTTCCGGCGGTCAGGTCGTCCGCCAGGAACAGCTCGTCTGGCTGACCGGCGAGAATTCCAACGCCGAGAACGAGACGCCGGTGCCGCTGGCGCTGCTCCCGCCCGGCAATATCTATCGCGATCATGCGATCGATTATCTCGAGAGCGTGCGGCATCCCTGGCGCATCGCCTGCGTGTCCGAAAGCGTGGCCGGGCTGCAGGCGGCGGTCTTCTCGGGCATGGCGGTCACCGTACTGGGTCGCTCTGCCAAGGTCCCGGGCATGCGCGAGATCGGCAAGGGACAGGGCTTTCCGCCGCTGCCGAAGGTCGACCTGCTCCTTTACAAGGCGCCGGGCGCGAAATCCGCCGCCGCCAACGCGCTCCACGACTATCTCGCCCACTATCTCAGCCTCGGCAACGCGCTCTCGCCCTCGGCAGAGATTGGCGCGGCCAACCGCCATCATCACGACGACGGCGAGGACCATCCGGCGGAGCAGCCCCCGGCCAAAACCGCGATCTGACGTCAACACGAAAAATGGCGGGCCAAAGCCCGCCAGGTTGTTCCCGCGATTTGGGAACAGGGTGTGTCAGGACACCAGGAGAGAGGGGAACCTGTCCGCCCAGGGCAGCAACTGCTCAAGCGCTCTCGCAACCTCGAGAATGCTATCTTCGCGTCCCCAGGGCGCGATAATCTGCAAGCCGATCGGCAGGCCGTCCGGCGTGAACCCGCAGGGAACGGTGGCCGCCGGCAAGCCGACGAGATTGATCGGCCAGGTGAACGGCGACCAGCCGAGATGGTCGTCCACCGCCTTGCCGTCGATTTCCGCGACGCCCAACGTGCCCGCCGCAAAGGCCGGCACGGCGACGGTGGGGGTGAGCAGGATGTCGGCCGACTTGAACAGTTCCACGAACTGGCCGCGCAGTTTCGCCCGACGGTGCGTGGCCGCCATGTAGTCGAGCCCGGAATACCGACGCCCGGCCTCCAAGACTTTGCGGAAATCCGGATCGGAGTCGGCAAAGGCCGCATCAGTCCGGTCGCCCACCGAGGCCGCCTGCTCGGTCAGCGCGATCGGCTTGAGCACGCTCTCCAGAATGTCCGGATCGAGCGCGATGGTCGCTTCCGAGTGCTCGAAGCGGGAACCGAGCAGGGTCTCGAGGGTTGAGGCGAAGGCGTCGCGGACGGCCGGATCAACCGCCGCATAACCGAAATCGGGCGACACCGCGACGCGCAGACCGTCGGAAACCTCGCGGCTACCCGGCGCCCAGCAATCGAGCGAGGCGGCATCGCGCATGTCGTAGCCGGCGATCGTCTTCAAGGTGAGTTCCGCATCGGCGACCGTCCGCGCGATCGGCCCCGTATGGGCTAGCGACCCCCAGGATGGTGGGAAGAAGCCCGGAGCACGCGAGACGAGCCCGAATGTCGGCTTCAACCCGAAGACACCGCAGAAGGACGAGGGCACGCGGATCGAGCCGACGCCGTCCGTGCCGATAGCGATCGGTCCGGCGCCCGCCGCGACCCCGGCGGCCGCGCCTCCGCTCGAACCGCCACTGGTGCGATCCGTGTTCCAGGGATTGCGAGTGATGCCGCTCACCGGGCTGTCGGCGGTCAGCTTGTAACCGCTCTCGCAGGTCGTGGTCTTGCAGGTTGGGATGGCACCGGCTTCCTTGAGCTTGACCACCACATGCGCGTCGATCGAAGGCACCGTATCGGCCAGCGACGGTGCCCCGCCCTTCGCAGGCGCACCGGCCACGAATACCAGATCCTTGATACTGACGGGAATGCCTTCCATCGGCCGCGCTTGGCCCTCGCGGTAAGCCTTGGCCGACATTTCGGCGGCCTTGCGCGCGGTATCGAACAGGTCGCTCACCATGATGTTGCAGACAACATCGGCCGCCTTCAATGCCCCGATCGTATCCTCGATCACGTCGACCGGATCGAACGTTCCGGCGACATAGCCTTCCAGCATCTGGGTGGCCGAGAGACGCGCAAGCTCCCCCGGCGCCGCGCCGGCGCCGGCCAATTTGGAATTCGTTGTCATGTGTAACCCTTGGAACCGTGATCCGGGACAGGCCGGAATTCGTTAAATCCGGGTGCGAAGTGAACGCCGGGGAACCGGCCCTACGTCGCTTCCGGCATTGTTCGTGTTCTCATCGCTAGCTTCCTCCCTCTGCGAGCGCTGCCGCCACCGCGCGTTTGGCCATCACCACCGCCAGATGCGCCCGGTACTGCTTGTCCGCATGGATGTCGGACATGAAGTCGGTGGAATCGATGGAGATGCGGTCGAGCGCATGCGGCGCGAAGTCCTTCATCAGGGCATCCTCGATATCGGCCGCCCGGAAGACGCAGGGCCCTGCTCCGGTCACCACGGCGCGTACGGCATCTCCCGTCTTGGCGACGAAGACGCCGGCAAGCGCATAGCGCGACGCGGGCGAGGCGAATTTGGCATATCCCGCCTTCTCGGGAACGGGAAAGCGGAAGGAGACGATGATCTCCCCCGGCTCCAGCGCCGTCTCGAACATGCCGAGAAAGAACTCGTCGGCCGTGAGCGTGCGGGTACTGGTGACGATCTCCGCGCCGAGCGCCAGGACGGCGGAGGGATAGTCCGCCGCCGGGTCGTTATTGGCCACCGAGCCGCCGATCGTGCCGCGATGGCGGACCTGCTGGTCGCCGATGCGCGCCGCGAGTTTGGCCAGCGCCGGGATGGCCTTCTTCACCACATCCGATCCGGCAACCTCCGCATGGCGGGTCATGGCTCCGATCACCAGCGTATTGCCCTCGAGCGTGATGCCGCTCATCTCGGCGATACCGCTCAGATCGACAACGGCCGAACAGTCCGCCAGCCGTTGCTTGAGCGTGGGGATCAGCGTCATGCCGCCGGCGAGCGGCAGGGTATCCTCGGCTCCGAGGGCGGCCACCGCCGCCTCGACGCTGTCGGGTTTCTCGAACGAAAAGGCTTTCATCGTCTGATCCTCATTCGGCGGCAGCGCGGACGCTGGAATGGTTGATGATGTTCCAGATGCGGTTCGGCGACGCCGGCATGTCGACATGGCTCACGCCCAGCGGCTTGAGAGCATCGACCACCGCATTGATGACCGCTGCCGGCGAGCCGATCGTCCCGCACTCGCCGCAGCCCTTCACACCCATCGGCGTGTGCGCGCAGGTCGTCGAATGGGGCTGGATCACCATGTTGGGCAGGTTGTCGGCCCGCGGCATGCAGTAATCCATGAACGAGCCGGACATCAGCTGGCCGGACTGCTCGTCATAGACCCCGTGCTCGAACAACGCCTGGCCGACGCCCTGGACGATTCCGCCCTGCAACTGGCCTTCCACGATCATCGGATTGATCACCGTGCCGACATCGTCGACCGCGGTGTAGCGGTCGAGCCGCACGACGCCCGTGTCGGGATCGATCTCGACCTCGCAGATATGGGCGCCGCCCGGATAGGTGAAGTTGACCGGATCGTAATAGGCCTGCTCTTCGAGACCCGGCTCCAGTTCCTCCAACGGAAAGTCGAAGGGCACATAGGCCGCACCCGCGATCTCCGAGAAGGTCTTCTTCCGGTCGGTACCCGACACCGAGAACTCGCCGTTTTCGAAGACGATATCCTCGAGCGCCGCCTCGAACTGGTGCGCCGCGATCTTGCGGCCCTTGAGGATGATCTTGTCGCTCGCCTTGTTGAGCGCCGAGCCGCCGACGACCAGTGAACGGGATCCGTAGGTGCCCATGCCGAACTGCACCTTGTCGGTGTCGCCGAAGACGATGTCGATATTCTCGAACGGCACGCCGAGACGTTCGGACACGATCTGCGCGAAGGTCGTCTCGTGGCCCTGGCCGTGATTGTGGGTGCCGATCAGCACTGTGATCGCGCCGGAGGGATGAACGCGCACATTGGCGCTTTCATAGAGGCCGCCGCGCGCGCCGAGCTGGCCTGCCAGACGCGAGGGCGCGAGCCCGCAGGCTTCGACATAGGTCGAGACGCCGAGGCCGCGGTAAAAACCCTTGGCTTCCGAGGCGCTGCGCCGCGCCTCGAAGCCCGCCACGTCGGCGAGATCCATCGAGCGCTCGAGGCAGGCCATCGGGTCGCCGCTGTCATATTCGACGATGACCGGCGTCTGGTACGGATAGGCCGAAGCCGGGATCATGTTGCGTTTGCGGATCTCGAACTTGTCGATTCCCATTTCCAGCGCCGCCGTATCGACCAGCCGCTCGACCACGAAAGTCGCCTCGGGGCGTCCCGCGCCGCGATAGGCGTCGACCGGCACCGTGTTGGTGAAGACCACCTTCACTCCGCAATAGATCGACGGGATGACATAGACGCCCGAGAGAAGCGGCGCGTAGAGATTGGTCGGAATGTTCGGCCCGAAGGTCGACAGATAGCCGCCCATGTTGGCGTAGGTCTGCACCCGCATGGCGAGGAACTTGCCGTCGGCATCGAGCGCCAGTTCGGCCTGGGTGACGTGGTCGCGACCATGCGCGTCGGAGATGAAACCCTCCGAACGCTGGCACACCCATTTCACCGCGCCGCCGAGTTTCGACGCCGCCCAGGTGACCACTGCCTCTTCGGCATAATGGAACTGCTTCACCCCGAAACCGCCGCCGACATCGGGAGCCACGACGCGCAGCTTGTGCTGCGGAATGCCGAGCACCATCTCGCCCATCAGCAGGCGGACGACATGCGGAAACTGGCTCGTCGTCCAGAGCGTGTACTGCCCGTTGGCCGCGTCGTACTCGCCGATCGCCGCGCGCGGCTCCATCGGATTGCCGACCAGGCGCTGGTTGACGAGTTCGATGCTGGTCACGTGGGTCGCGGCCTCGAAGGCGGCGTCGACGGCCGGCTTGTCGCCGAGATCCCAGTCGCAGCACAGGTTGTTCGGCACCTCGTCATAGAGCTGCGGCGCGCCCGGCTGCAAAGCCTCGACGACGCCCACCACATGCGGCAGGACCTCGTAGTCGACCTCGACCAGTTCGGCGGCGGCTTCGGCCTGCTCGACGCTTTCAGCCACCACGAAGGCCACCGCGTCGCCGACGTATCGCACCTTGTCATGGGCGATCGGCGGGTGCGGCGGCTCCTTCATCGGGTTGCCGTCCTTGCCGGAAATCCCCCAGCCGACCGGCAGGCCGCCGACATTGTCGGCCTTCATGTCGGCACCCGTATAGACCGCCACGACACCCGGCAGTTCGAGCGCTGCGGAAACGTCGACAGACTTGATCAGCGCATGAGCATGAGGCGAGCGCACGAAGATGCCGAACTTCATGTGCGGCCGCTTGATGTCGGCCACATAATTGCCGCGTCCGGTGACGAACCTGAGGTCTTCCTTGCGCTTCGGCGATGCGCCGACTCCGATGACATTCGACATGGTCAACCCCTTCAGCTGGCGTCCCGCATGGCCTGTGCGCCAGCGATCACGGATTTCACGATGTTCTGGTAGCCGGTGCAGCGGCACATGTTGCCCTCGAGCCATTCCCGCACCTCTTCCTCGGTCGGGTCCGGGTTCTTGCTGACCAGGTCGATCGAGGCCATCAGCATGCCGGGTGTGCAGAAGCCGCACTGCAAGCCGTGGTTCTCGCGGAAGGCCACCTGCATCGGGTGGAGTTCGTTCGGCCCCTTGGCGAGACCTTCGACGGTTCGCACCTCCTGGCCTTCGAGCGAGGCGGCCAGCAGCGTGCAGCTCTTCACCGAGGTGCCGTTCAAATGGATCACGCAGGCGCCACATTGCGAGGTGTCACAGCCGACGTGGGTTCCGGTCAGATCGAGCGTGTCACGCAAGAGATCCGAGACCAGAGTGGACGGTGCCACGTCGGCTGTGACGGGCCGGTCGTTGAGGGTGAAAGTGATCTTCATTGTCTCGTCTCCCATCAGGCCATGACTTGGGTATGCGTGACCTGCCACACGGCGAGCACCTTTTCGCCGACTGCCAGGTTGTTCTCGAAGAATTTGCGCTCCGGCACGAAGGCGACGAACTCGTCCTCGCCGGCCGCCTCGAGCATCACCTTGACGTAGTTGCCCTGGTACTCGATGGCGCTCACGGTGCCTTCGACGAACGCTGCATCGTCGGCAAGCCCGGACTTGGCGGCGAGCGGCTTGAGTTCGATGTCGTCGCGCCGGATGGCGATATCGAGCGGCTGACCGGTCTCGAGGTGCCGGCCGCTGGGTAGCGGGATCGCGATCTCGGAAAAGCTCGCGCCGAGCATCGTCGCCTGCGCCCCGTTCACCTTGCCGACCTTGCCGGAGAGGACGTTCTGTCCGCCGATAAACTCGGCAACATAGCGGTCCTTCGGCGCCGAATAGATCTCCCGGGCCGGGCCTGACTGGCGGATCACCCCCTTGTCCATCACCACCACCATGTCGGCGAGCGCGATGGCCTCCATCTGCGTGTGGGTGACATGGATGAAGGTGATCCCGAGATCCTGCTGCATGGACCGCAACTCGCTGCGCATGCGGATGCGCAGATGTTCGTCGAGCGCCGAAAGCGGTTCGTCGAGAAGCAGCACGCGCGGCTCGGTGATGGCGGCGCGCGCCAAAGCCACACGCTGCTGCTGGCCACCCGAAAGCTGGCCCGGAAGCCGGTCGGCGAGTTCGGTCAGCCGCACCTTCTCGATCATCTCGTCGGCCTTGCGGTAGCGCTCGGACTTCGACTGGCCACGAACACGGAGCGCGAAAGCGATGTTGTCGCGCACGCTCAGATGCGGGAACAGCGCGTAGCTCTGGAACATCATCGCGGTCCGCCGCTCGACGGGAGCGAGGCCGACGACATTCTCTCCGCCGATCACGATCTCGCCGGCGGTCGGATCCTCGTGGCCCGCGATCATCCTCAGGATCGTCGACTTGCCGCACCCCGAAGGACCGAGGAGGCAGCAGTAGGCGCCGTCCGGGATCTTCAGGTTGATGCCGTTGACCGCATAGGTCCGGCCCTCGTCATAGCTCTTGACGATGCCTGCCAGTTCGATGTCGCCATTTCCGGTTTTCATTCGCGTGCTCCGATAGTCATTCATTCGCCGTTGCGGGCGGCAGCGGCACGATGCCTCTGGATCAGGGCGATCGATCCGAGGCTGATGCCGATGATGAGGAAGGAAACGACGGTCGACACGGTGCCGAGCGCATAGAGCGAGGGCGAGGTGACGTTGAGCGTCATGCTCCAGATTTCCAGAGGCAGCGTGTTGAGCGGCCCTGCGGTCTGCAGCGTCCGGGCAAACTCGTCATAGGAGAGAGTGAAGCCAAAAAGGGCGACGGCCACGAGACCTGGCGCGAGAATGGGCAGAACGATCATCCAGATGCGCTGCCCAGCACTTGCGCCGAGGTCTCGCGCCGCCTCTTCCCAATCATTGTTGAACCGAGACATCACCGCAAACATCACCAGAATACCGAAGGGCAGGGTCCAGGAGAGCTGCGCGCCGAGCGCCGAGGTGTACCAGCTCGCCTGCATCCCCAGCATGGTGAATGCAAGTCCGATGCCGATCCCGAGTACGAGGCCGGGCGCC
The DNA here is from genome assembly GCA_964511625.1 of uncultured Hoeflea sp. Classification (GTDB taxonomy): domain Bacteria; phylum Pseudomonadota; class Alphaproteobacteria; order Rhizobiales; family Rhizobiaceae; genus Pseudohoeflea. The sequence goes on along the minus strand of CAZEJG010000002.1, from coordinate 41,607 downwards.
ACGAGGCTGCCGATCATCAGATAGAAGACAAAGGTGTCGCCCTTGAAGCGTTTGCGGAAAGCGAGACCCGCCATGAAGGAAAAGACGACGGTGATGATCGTCACCAGCACCGCAAGCCCGATCGAACGCCGGAACGAGCCGGCGAAGTCGCCGGTGCGGGTCTGGTAGAACAGTTCCTCGAACCAGTGCAGCGAGAAGCCGCGCATGGGAAAGACGAGCCCGCCCTTCAGGTCCTGGAAGGACAAGATGTAGATCGAGAACATCGGTCCGTAGAGCGCGATCAGGTAGACCGCGAAGAGACCGGCGAGCACATAGAAGGTCCAGGGCCTGCCCGCGGCGCGCGGACGGATCGCATGGGCCTTGGGCTTCGCCTTGGTTTCGATTTTCGTGTGGGCGTTCACAGGGAGATCTCCTTGCGAATGTCGACGACGCGCAGGATGGCGGCGACCAGCAGCATGACGACGACGGTCAGGATGATCGCGCTCGCCGCAGCCGTCGGATATTGCAGGACCGAGACATCCTCGTAGAAGGCGCCGACGACAGAGGCCGTGCCGCCGCCCGACATCACCTTCACCACGAAGAAGTCGCCCATCACGATCGAGACCACGAAGATGGCGCCGAGCGCGATGCCGCTCTTCGACATCGGCAGGATGATCAGTCGCATGATGTCGAAACGGCTGGCCCCGGCGTCGAGCGCGGCTTCCACTACGCGCTTGTCGATGCGCGACATCGAATTGAAGATCGGCACGATCATGAAGATGGTCAGCTGGTGGACATAGGCGACCACCACCGAGAACGGCGAGAACAGGAGAAAGGTCAGCGGCTGGTCGATCACGCCGACACCTTCGAGCCCGCGATTGATCAGCCCTTCCTTCCCGAGCAGCGGGATCCACGAAATCATCCGGATGATGTTGGACGTCCAGAACGGCACGGTGCAGACGAGGAACAGCCCCATCGCGAGGATCTTGCTGCGGACGTGGAAGACCAGAAAGTAGGCGATCCAGAACCCGATGATCGCGGTGAAGAACAGGGTCAGAACCGTGAACTTGATCGTCTCGTAATAGAGCCGGTAGGTCAGATCCGAGGTGAACACGCCGATATAGTTGTCGAGCGTGAAGTCCGGGAAGATCCCGCCGAACCCGTCGGTCTGCATGAAGCTGACGGCCAGGATCACGCAGATCGGCACGATGAAGAACGGGATCAGAATCGCCAGCAGCGGCGTCACGTTCAGCCATCCGGCTACATTGCGGCTCAGTTTCATGTCGGATTCTCCAAGGATACGGGTCGTTGCCGTCCCGGCACCCCGGCCGCTTCGGTCGGGGTGCCCGGAAGGTGGGCCGTCAGGCGACCTTGAAGTCGTTCCAGCGCTTGTTCATGTAAGCCGCCTCGTCCATCAGCGTGTTCCAGCAGGAGATGTTGGTCACGCGGTCGATGAAGGAGCCGCCGTCGCGGACGGTGCCGGCCTTTTCCATAGGGACGCCGTAGGGATCAGTCACCGGCTCGGGCGCAGGCTTGCCTTCGTACCAGTAGGCGTATTCGGCTTCCGACATGAACTTCTTGGCGGTGGAGGGAACCGGGCTGTAGTAGCCGTAGCGGCTGACGAAGGCGCCCTGCCAGCCCGACATGTACCAGTTGAGGTACTCGTAGGCGGCTTCCAGCTTCTTGCCGGTCAGGTGCTTCATAAGGCCCATGCCGTTGCACCAGCCGCGATAGCCTTCCTTGCCGTTCTTGATGTTGACCGGAGCATAGGTGCACGGAATGTCCTTGACGCGGACGGCGGCGACGGCCGGCGACCACATGGACTGGATCACCACCTCGCCCGCGGCCATCAGCTGCACCGACTGGTCGAAGGTGGTCCAGGTCGAGCGGAAGTGACCGTCGCGCTTCAGCTCGATGAGCTTGTCGATCGTCTTGTCGATCTCTTCCTTGGTCATGTTGCCCTTGTTGCCGTATTCGACGATTCCCGCGCTTTCCATGCAGAGCGCGGCGTCCATGATGCCGATGGCGGGCACGTCCAGAATGCCGGCCTTGCCCTTGAACTTGGGATCGATGAGTTCCTTCCACTCGGTCACTTCATGGCCGACGAGATCCGGGCGATAGCCGATGGAATCGGCGTTGTAGACCTGCGGAACGTTGGTCATCCAGTCGGAGACGCCGTCGTTGAGTTCGGTCGAATCCTGGCCCGTCATGTAGAGGGCCTCATAGGGCGAGATGCCCTGGCGGGAGATCGTCTTGCCCTCGAACTCACCCTTGGTGAAGATCGGCAGGAAGTTGTCGAACTCCTTGATGCGCTTGGTCTCGATGCCCTGGATCACGCCGCGCTTGCAGGCGAGCTTGGCCTGCCAGCCTTCGAGGTCGGCGATGTCGACGGTGTTGGGCTGGGTGATGAAGCGGTTGATCGCGGCGGACGTGTCGAGGTTCTGCATGGTGACCTTGAAGCCGAGATCCTTCGACGCCTGGTCACCGATGGCCTTGACCACCGAATAGGACACGCCGACATGGCGCAGTTCGATATCCTTGATTTCCTGGGCCCAGATCGTCGGGAACCCGGTAATGACGCCCGCGCCAGCCGCAGCACCTGCGGCCGCGGCTCCGGTCTTGAGCAAATCTCGTCTGGAAATCGACTTGGAATTCTTCGTGTCTTTGGTCATCGTACACGCTTCCCCTAACCGTTGCTTGAAGCCAGCATTCGTGCCGGTGACCAAAGCCAAGCGCTTTTCGGGGGATTCCAGAAATGATTAAACGAAATGCGGCAGATAAGAAAAACAAATTCGCCCAATGAATGGGCGCGACTGCGCCATGAAGCAGTCAGGTCGACACATTTTCAGACAGAATTTCCGGTTCGAGGCATAGGGATTGGGCAGAATGCTGCTCTTCTCACCGGATTAGAAATCGTCATTCCGGGATTATTTTTTCTTATGATGCGTTTGTCCTGACGCTTTCTATTCTCCCGCCAGAACAATGGCGCGACCGCCGGAAAACCTTCCGCATCAGTCCGCTATACCTCAGTTAGAGCGGGAAAGATGGAACTCAAGAACACCCACGAGATCAAGGCGCCGCGCGAAACCGTGTGGGCGCTCCTTCTCGATACCGATGTCCTCAAGGCCTGCATTCCGGGCTGCGAGGAACTCACCCGCATCTCCGACGACGAGATGGAAGCCAAGGTCAAGCTGAAGATCGGACCGGTGAAAGCAGCCTTCAAGGGCAAGGTCGTCTTCGAGAACCGCGTCGAACCCGAAAGCCTGACGCTGTCGGGCGAAGGCAACGGCGGCATCGCCGGCCATGCCCGCGGCGGCGCGGACGTCAGGCTCGAGGAGGTCGCCGGCGGAACGCGGCTGACCTATGAGGCCTCGGCCCAGGTCGGCGGCAAGATCGCCCAGATCGGCGGCCGGCTGATCCAGTCGACCGCCGCCAAGCTCGCCGGCGAGTTCTTTACCCGCTTCGAGGCGGAAGCCACCGCACGCACCGCCGAGCCGGCAAGCTGATCGCCGTGTTTCTGGAACCCATGGAGTGAGACCGTGAGCGAGACTCCCCTCCCCCGCTCGATCGAGGAAACCACCACGCTTCTCGAAGCGCAGGACTATCTGGCCGGCGAGGCGCTGGCCACGGTGGTGTTTCTGGCCCTCAAGCTGCACCGACCGCTGTTCCTGGAAGGGGATGCCGGCGTCGGCAAGACGGAGATCGCCAAGGTGCTGGCCAAGGCGCTCGACCGACCGCTGATCCGGCTTCAGTGCTACGAGGGTCTCGACATCGCGTCCGCCGTCTATGAGTGGAACTACCCCGCCCAGATGATGGAGATCCGGCTCGCCGAGGCGACCGGCGAGAAACAGCGTTCGGCACTCGAGCGAGGCATCTTCTCGGACCGCTACCTCATCAAGCGGCCCGTGCTGCAGGCGCTCGAAATGGAGCCCGGCCGGGCACCGGTCCTGCTGATCGACGAACTCGACCGCGCCGACGAGGCCTTCGAGGCGTTCCTGCTGGAAGTGCTCTCGGATTTTCAGGTCACCATTCCGGAGATCGGCACGATCAGGGCGCCGGAGCCGCCCATCGTCATCATCACCACCAATCGCACCCGGGAAATCCACGACGCGCTCAAGCGCCGCTGCCTCTATCACTGGGTCGGCTATCCTGCGGCCGATCAGGAACTCGAGATAATTCGTCGCAAAGCCGCCGGCTGCCACGACCGGCTCTCCGCCCAGATCGTCGCCTTCGTCCAGAAGTTGCGCACCATGGAGCTGTTCAAGAACCCCGGCGTCGCCGAGACGATCGACTGGGCCAATGCGCTGGGAGAACTCGACCGCACCTCGCTCGATCCGCGCACGGTGGCCAACACGCTCGGCGCCATCCTGAAATACCAGGACGACATCGCCCGCATCCAGGGCGCCGAGGGCGAGGCGGCGCTCGCGGAGATCATGGCCGCCGAACACGTCGCCTGACGATGACCGCGACCAACAAGACCGCCACCGGCCACCTCGCCGACAATATCGTGCATTTCGCCCGGGCGCTGCGCGATTGCGGGCTTACCATTGGCCCGTCGAGAAGCCTCGAAGCCATCGCCGCGGTTGAGGCCGTCGGCATCGGGAGCCAAGCCCAGTTCCGCGCCACCCTGCGCTCGGTCTTCGTCTCGCGGCACGAGGATCTCGCCGTCTTCGAGGATGCCTTCAATCTCTTCTGGCGCAGCCCCGACATGACGCGGAAAATCCAGACGTTGATGTCGCCGCTCTCACCGCGCGCTCCGGAAAAAGAAAAACAGAAAGCGAAAGCCGGAAGAACGCGCGTGACGCAAGCCATGCTGCCGCCGAAGCGCAAGGAACCGCCACCGCCGCCCGAGGACGAGAGCCATGTCGACGCACGGCTGACGTCATCGGACGCCGATGTCCTCAAGACCATGGACTTCGCCCAGATGACGTTAGACGAATTGCGCCGCGCCCGGGCCGCCATCGAGCGGCTGAAGCTGCCCGACGATCTCGTCAGGACGCGCCGGCTCGGGCGATCGCATGCCGGTCGTATCGACCCCCGAGCCACGATGCGCATGTCGCTCGCGCAGGGCGGAGAGGTTTTCGTCCCGCAATTCCGCGAACGCAGGATGAAGCCGCCCCCGCTGGTCTTTCTCGCCGACATCTCCGGTTCGATGAGCGACTATTCCCGCGTGCTGCTGCACTTCATCCACATGCTCGCCGGCAAGCGCCAGCGGGTCTCCACCTTCCTTTTCGGCACCCGGCTGACCAACGTCACCCGGCAATTGCGCTTCAAGGATCCCGATCAGGCGATGGACGAATGCGCCGCCGCCGTGCCGGACTGGTCGGGCGGCACCCGCATCGGCAAGACGCTCGAGGCGTTCAATCGCCTCTGGGCCCGCCGCGTCCTCGGCCAGGGCGCGGTCGTCATTCTCATTACCGACGGGCTTGAACATCAGGATCTCGACCTGCTGGCGAGGGAGGCCGATCGCCTCCACCGCTCCTGCCGCAAGCTCGTCTGGCTCAATCCGCTTCTGCGTTACGATGCCTTCCAGCCCAATGCCCGCGGCATCCGCGCCATGCTTCCGCATGTCGACGACTTCCGCACCATCCACAGTCTCGCCTCGATCGAGGAACTGGTCAAAGCCCTCGGCCGCGCGTGACCACTCACGGCCCCGCGCAGATCTCCGCCCGCACGGTCGGCTCCTGGCCGACTTCCACCGCATAGGCACGGAAACCGACCTCGTCGATCTGGATGATCCGGTAGCAGGGATTGCCGCCCGTCCACATCGGATCGGGATTGTCGATTTCGGTGATGAAGCGGTGGGCGCAGGACTGGCCCGAGCTGAAGGCGATCCCTTCCCGGCTCGTACCCGACAGCGGCACATGGATATGGCCGAAGACGACATGCCGGACACCGGCCGGATGATCGGCGAGCCGCCTGATCAGCCGTCCCTCGTCATGCATTCCGATATGGGCAAAATGAGCGATGCCGCTGTCGATCGGCGGGTGATGGATGAAAACGGTAACGGGCAGATCTCCCGCGCTTTCCAAGGCAGCGTCGAGCCACCCCATCCGGTCGGCGCCATAGATGCCGCCGATTACGCCGTGTTCGTGGCTGTCGAGAAACAACAGCCGGCCGTAAGGCGTGTCGAGCCAGGACTGGACGAACCCGTTCTCGTCGACCGGGTGATCGGGAAAGGCGTCGCGAAACGCCGGACGCTTGTCGTGATTGCCGAGGAGCAGCCGGGTCTCGAAGGTCACCGGCGCGAGAATGTCCTTGAGCAGCGCATAGGCTTCGGGGTCACCGAAATTGCACAGGTCGCCGGTCATGACCAGGAGATCGGCATCCGGGTGCTTCTCGACGATATCGGCTATCGCCGCGCGCAACTGCTTCTCCGGATCCACGCCGTTGACCACGATGCCGGACGGCATCAGGTGGGTGTCCGTCAGCTGAATGATTTTCATGTTCAGGTCTTTCATCGACAAGAAAATTGCGGGGCCCGAGGGACCCCGCAATCAGATCATGGGAGCCGCTGGCTCTTAGTTCATCAGCGTGTTGGTCTCGGCGACGATCTGCTTGAGACCGTTTTCCGGGGTCACTTCACCGCGCATGACGGCGCCGATGATGTCGCGCTGGGTGCGCCAGATGCGAACCGAGTCACCACCCGGATAACCGGCCCAAGGCAGCGAGCGGTCGGCCTGCAGCGAAGCGGTCTTCACGTTCGGATGCTCGACATAATAGGATTCGAGGTAATCCGGACCGGTAGCCTTCTTGTTGGTCGGCAGGTAGCCGGTGATGCGCACGATCATGTCCTGCGCCTTCGGGCCGGTGATGAACTTGAGGTACTTCCAGGCAGCCTGCTGCTTGGCTTCGTCCTGAGTGAGGATCACGGCCGAGTTGCCGCCGGTCGGAACGCCGCCATTGACCTTGTCTTCCTGCGGGAAGGTCGCGGTCTTCAGCTCGAACCGGTCGCCGACCAGACCTTCGACGGTCTGCACGTGGGCCGGGGTCGAGAAGATGAAGCCGGTGAGACCTGCACCGAACTGCTGGCGCGACTGGTCCCAGTCGAGAAGGTTCTGGCCGCCTTCGGTGACGAAACGGCGGGTGAGCTTCAGCGCGTTGAGACCGGTCTCGTTGTCGAAGGCGACCTGCTTGGTTTCGTCGTCGACGAGCTTGCCGCCCTGCTGGAAGATCAGCGCCTGCCACAGCCAGTCGTCCGGCCAGCCGTTGATGTCGTAGCCGATGCCGGCGATCTGCGGGTCGAGGGCGTGGATCTTGCCGGCCAGTTCGATCAGGCCGTCGAAGGTGGTCGGCATGTTGTCCGGGTCGCCGCCGGCCTTACGCACCAGATCGGCATTGATGTACATGATCGGCGAGGAAGCGTTGACCGGCAGACCGTACTGCTTGCCGTCGATCTGGCCGAGAGCGGCCATCTTCGGCGAGTAGTTCTCGTCGAGGAAGGCCTGGCCGCCCTCGGCTTCGATGAACGGGGTCAGATCGGTGATCTGGTTGCGCGGTGCCAGCGAATGCACCAGCTCCGCAGTCAGGTTGTAGCCCGAGAAATAGACGTCCGGCAGATTGCCGGTGACGGCGGCGCGCAGCACCTGCTGCTGGCCTTCGTTGTAGCCGGCGGCCGGGGCCAGGAAGTTGATCTTGATGTCGGGGTTGTCCTTCATGAACTCATCGGCCAGCGGCTGATGGAACTTGGTGAAGCCCGGCAGGTTGTAGAGCACTTCGAGGGTGACCGGCTCCTGGGCGAAGGCCGGCGAGACGACGCCCGGCAGGGCGAGTGCGGCGACGAAACCGCTGATGACGGTACGACGGTTGAGTTTCATGGACATGATCTCCAGTGGGGTTGAGTGGGGAGGTGGATTACTTGACGCCGGTCATGGTGATGCCTGCGATGAAATGGCGTCGAGCAAGGAGGAAACAGACGAGCATCGGGGCGGTGATCAGCGCGGCGCCGGCCATCAGTGCGCCGTAGTTGGCGCCCGATTCCACGTCCGAGAAGAACAGCATGCCGAGCGGCGGCGGCGCGAGATTGATGTCGGTCACCACGATCATCGGCCAGTAGAGGTCGTTCCAGTGAGCGACCAGCGAGAAGACCGAGAAGGCCGCCAGAGAGGGCAACGAACCGCGCAGCACCAGACCCCAGCAGATTTCCATCTCCGAGAACCCGTCCATGCGCGCCGCCTCGATGATCTCGTCGGGATAGCTGCGGAAGGACTGGTGGAAGAGGAAAATGGCGAAGACCGAGAGGAAGAACGGCGCCATCATCGCGAAATAGGTGTTGAGCAGCTCGAGCTTGGCGAGGCCGACGAAGAGCGGCAGCGCGAGCGCCTGCATCGGCACGCAGAGCGCGGCGATCACCAGCGTGAGCAACAGTTTCCGGCCCGGAAACTTCAGCTTCGCCAGCGCATAAGCCGCCGGCACCGCGGTCAGGATCTGGACCGCAAGAATACCGAAGCAGACGATCGCGCCGTTGAGCATGAAGCGGGCCATCGGCACCTGCCGGGCGGCGCGCTCGAAGTTCTCGCCTGCGGAAAAGTCCTTCGGGATCGGCCAGAGCGAGACGTCGAAGATCTCGGCGGGCGAGCGGATCGAGGTGAGGAACATCCAGTAGAAGGGCAAAAGCACCACGAAGGCGCCGGCGGCGAGAACCAGATGCGGAAGAAAGCTGCGGAGCCGGGCCATCAGTAATGCACCTTCCGGTCGAGATGGACGGTCTGGCCGATCGAGAGCACCAGGATGATCGCCAGGAAGATGAGTGTCAGCGCCGCCGCGTAGCCCGTGTTCGAATATTCGAAGCCCTCGAGATAGAGCGAGAACAAGAGCACCTCGGAGCCGAAGCGCCCCTTGGTCAGCACCGCCACGGTCTCGAACACCTTGAAGGCGGAGATGGAGGTGGTGACGACGACGAAGAGCGTGGTCGGACCGAGCATCGGCCAGGTGACGGTGAAGAACCGGTCGATCGGGCTCTTGGCGCCGTCGAGACGGGCCGCCTCGTAGAGATCCTTCGGGATCGCGGTCAGCCCGGCGAGGAACAGCACCATGTTGAAACCGAGCACCTGCCAGACGCCGATCATCGCCATGGTCGGGATCAGGAGAGCCGGGTTCGACAGGAAGGAGACCGGCTCGAAGCCCATCCACTTGATCGCTGCGTTCACCGGCCCGATGGACGGATGGAGCAGGAACTGCCAGACGGTCGCCATGGCGACGAGCGTGGCGGTCACCGGCAGGAAATAGGCCGCTTCCCAGAAGCCGCGGCTGCGCTTGCGGCCGTGCACCAGCAGCGCCACGCCGAGCCCGAGACCGACGCCGAGAGGAATGACGATCAGCGCGTAGATCACCGTGTTCTTCATGGCGCGCATGAAGACCTGGTCGCTGAAGGCCGCGGTGAAATTGTCGATGCCGATGAACCGTGTCGACAGCGCGCCGAGCTGGTAGTCGGTGACCGAAAAGCCGGCGAGCACAAGGACGGGGATCGCATAGATGGCCAGAAGCAGCAGGACGGCCGGCGCGACGAAGAGAAAGCCGCGGCGCGCCATCTTGCGTGCGATGGCCGGCCGGCGCCGGCTGGCAGGCGTAGATGCGGCGCCGCTTATGTCGGAGACCGCGCTCACGCCACAAGCTCCCTGGCCGCCGGTGTGGCAAGACGCAGACCGTCGGCACCGAAGAGATGAGCGCGGTCGGGCCGGAAGGAGACGGCAATCATCCCGCCGTCGCCGACCGCCAGCGGTTCGCCCGAGGCCTGTCGCAGGGTGAGGTGAACCGACGAATCCGCCACGAGGCTCGCATGGATGAACCGGTCCGCACCATGCATCTCGGTCCGCTCGACCCTGACCGGCAGGCCGTCGGCGTCCGGTTGAAGGTCCTCGGCCCGGATCCCCAGCGTCGCCACGGTCCCCGCGCGCGCCGCCGATGTTCCGATCCCCAGCGACCGGCCGAAAACGCTGATCGCACCGTTGGCGGAAATCTCCACCGGCAGCAGATTGATCGACGGCGAGCCGATGAAGCGCGCCACCGTCAGGCTGGCGGGACGCTCATAAAGGTCTTCGGGCGTTCCGAGCTGCTCGATCCGCCCCTCGCACATCAAAGCGATACGGTTCGACATCGTCATCGCCTCGACCTGATCGTGGGTGACGTAGACGAAGGTGGCCCCGAGACGGCGGTGGAGCGCGGCCAGTTCGTCGCGCATGTGGGCCCTGAGCTTCGCGTCGAGATTGGAGAGCGGCTCGTCCATCAGGAAGGCGGCCGGCTGGCGCACGAGGGCCCGCGCGAGCGCCACGCGCTGGCGCTGGCCGCCCGAAAGCTGGCCCGGCTTGCGGTCGAGCAGATGGGCGATCTGCAGGGTCTCCGCGGCCTGGACGACCTGCCGGTCGATGTCCTTCAGGCGGTCTGCCGGGGCGGACATCCTGCCGACGAGCGGCAGCCGCGCGGCAAGCGACAGGTTGCGCATCCGGAGCGGCGTCGCAATGTTCTGCCGCACGCTCATGTGCGGATAGAGCGCGTAGGACTGGAAAACCATGGCGAGGTTGCGGTCGCTCGGATCCATGTCGGTGACGTCGGTACCGCCGATCATCACCCGGCCGCGGTCCGGCCGTTCGAGCCCGGCGATCACCCGCAAAAGGGTCGACTTGCCGCAGCCCGACATGCCGACCAACGACAGGAACTCACCGGGCCGGACGCTCAGATCAATATTCTTCAAGACATCATCAGCGCCGAAGCCTTTACCGATCCCGCTGATTTCTAGAGACTTGGATGACATCTGGAACTCCTTTAGTGAGCCGCGTAATGAAGCCGTTCGGTGACGTTCACGCGACAGTTCTCCGAAGCTTTGATGACAGGGTTGAAAACGGATGATCACCACACCCAGCGGCACCCATCCCGGCGTCTCGCCACCCGCCGCAAAAACAAGGGCAAAGGCAGCAGACAACGGATGACGGAAATCACCCTGATGACCGGCCGCGCCGCGCCGCTGGCAGGCAGCGAAGCGCTGAGCGGCATCGTCAAGTCGAGCGTCGATCACGCACTTTCACTCGGCCGGGAAGGGCTCGAAGGGGATGAGCAGGCCGACAGGCGTGTCCATGGCGGACCGGAGAAAGCGGTCCACCACTATCCCCATGACCACTATGCGGAGTGGCGAAGCGAACTCGGCGACCTGCCCCCGCTCGAAGCGCCGGGCGGCTTCGGCGAAAACATCTCGACCGTCGGACTGACGGAGAGCACAGTCGCGATTGGAGACATCTTCCGTCTCGGCACCGCGCTTTTGCAGGTCTCCCAGGGTCGCCAGCCCTGCTGGAAGCTCGATCGCCGCTTCGATCTGCCCGGCATGGCGCGTCGCGTTCAGCAAAGCGGCCGCACCGGTTGGTACTACAGGGTCCTGGAGCCAGGCACCGTCTCCCCCGGAGACCGGCTGAAACGGATCGACCGCCTCGCCCCGGACTGGACCTTGCACCGGATCTGGTACGTCTTCTATGTCGACCGGATGAACGTGACCGAACTCGAGGGGATCGCCGGCCTCGAACTGCTCGCCGAAAGCTGGCGCAAATACGCCGTGCGCCGGCTCGAGAACCGCAAGGTCGAGGACTGGAGCAAACGACTGGACGGTGCCTCATGACGCAGCCCCCCTTCGTCATCTCGATCCAGAGCCAGGTCGTCTTCGGCCATGTCGGCAACTCGGCCGCCCTTTTTCCCATGCAGGCCGCCGGGCTGGAGGTGGCCGCGATCCCGACCGTGGTGTTTTCCAACACGCCCGACTATCCCACTCTTCGCGGCCGCTCCCTGCCGCCCGAGTTCTTCTCGGACCTTTTGCAGGGCGCGCGCGAACGCGGTCTGCCCGAACGCGCCGATTTCATCATGACCGGCTATATCGGCTCGCCCGACGTGGCGGAGATGACAGCCGATTTCGTCGCCGAGGCCAAGGCGGTCAATCCGCGCCTTCTCTATCTCTGCGATCCCGTCATGGGCGATACCGAGCCGGGCCTCTACGTGCCCGAGACGATCGCCGACGTGATGCGCGACCGGCTGCTGCCGATGGCCGACATCGCGACGCCTAACCAGTTCGAACTCGGCTGGCTGACAGGTCGGGAGATTGAGACACTCGCCGATGTGGAGTGGGCGCGCGACGACTTGCATATCGCGCCCGGGGCCCAGCTGATCGCCACCGGCTGCCGGCTCCACGATACGCCGGACGGTCATATCGAAAGCATCATCCTTGGCCCCGACGGCGTCAGTCGCCATCCCACGGAGCACCTGCCGATCGCCCTTCCGGGGACCGGCGATCTCTTTGCCGGGCTCATCGTCACCGGCGTCGCCCATAGCCAGCCGCTCTCGCAGGCGGTGGAAACGGCCCAGAGGCTGACCGCCCGTGCGCTGGCCCATGCAGCGAGCCTTGGCGCCGGCGAGGTGGTGCTGAGCGAACCGGAATTCCGTCGCGAACTGCTGACCTTCGGCCAGGGCTTCGAAACGTCCGTCTGAGAGATGTAAAGACCACTGGACGTTTCAAGCGATGAAGCGCCGTAGCTTTTTGTAAAGCGTACGGGCTCGCTCAGCCGGACATCCGCCCCTTGGCAAATACGGACGGGCCTTCCCGACGAACCTCTTCGATCGATGACAGTCCCATCAGGTTCAGCGTGATCTCGATCTCCCGTTCGAGGAGGGTGATCAGATGCGCGACGCCGGCCTCGCCTTCCGCCGCCACGGCCCAGGCGAAGGGCCGCCCCATGAGAACGAAATCCGCGCCGAGCGCCAGTGCCTTGACGATATCGCTGCCGCGCCGGAAGCCGCTGTCGACGACGAGCGCCATGGACGGCCCCAAGGCCTCACGCACCTCCGGGATCATCGCGACGGTGGACCGTCCGTGATCGAGTTGCCGGCCCCCGTGATTTGACAGAACGATCCCGTCGACCTCGGCGGTGCGTGCCGCTGCCGCATCGGCCGGATCGGAGATCCCCTTGACGAACAGCTGCCCCGCCCACTCCTTGCGCAGCCGGGCGACCGTCTCCCATGTCAGGTTCTTGTCGAGACGACGAGACAGGTTGCCCGCTTGCGCCAGTGCGCCACGACCGAACTCCGGCCGCCCCTTGACGAGTTCGACTTCGGGGAAACCGCCCATCAGAAGATCGAGCGACCACAAGGGACGCTGCGCAAACTGCCACAACAGGCCCGGGGTCATCCGGTCGACGCTGCGGAAACCGTTACGCACGTCGCGCTCGCGCACGGAAGTAATGGCTGTATCGACCGTCAGGAAGATGCGCTCGACGCCCTGCGCCCGGCAGGCTTCGAGATGGGCGGCGTTCACTTCGGGGTCTTCATCGAGATAAAGCTGGAATTCCGGGGCGACCCCGGTCGCCTCGCGGATTGTTCCCAGACCGTTGATGGAGAAGGTCGACAACACGAATGGAATTCCGGCCTTGGCCGCGGCGCGCGCGACAGAGATGTCGCCTTTCTTCCGGTAGAGACCCAGAAAACCGACCGGCCCCGGACCGAAGGGTAGCCTGGACGAGCGGCCCGCTACCGTCGCCGACAGGTCGGATGTCGCGGCAAGGGGAGCGAGCACCCTCTGCCGCAAAGCGTAGAGATCGAAATCCCTGCTGTTGCGACGGAGCGTTGTCTCCGAGAACGACCCGCCGTCGATATAGTCGGCAAAGATCTTCGGCAGACGCCGGCGCGCCGCCTGCGCAAAATCCTCGACATTCTGGTAGCGGCGCTCGAGGCTCATTCAGGCCGGACCCTATCGAAGAAGCGCGTAAACATGTCGTCCCCCTCGACCGGCCGTGAGGCTGCGGACAGGGCAACGCTCAATCCGATCGCCGAAGAAACGGGGTTGTGCCGGTCCCCGCCCTCGCCCGCGTTCAGGTTCATCACCAGCGTTGGCGACAGGAACAGACCGGTGCGGATGATCTCTTCCCAGTCGGCGGGAAGAAGGCCTTCCGTCCGCAAATGGGCAAGCCACGGCTTCCAGAAGGTTTCGGCCTTGGCTTCGAGCAGGGCCATGCGGACCGGAGTGGGACGCCAGTCCGTGTCGATAGTCAGCACGCCGTCGTCGAGCCCGACCTCGGCCCTGAAACGCCCGGCCGCCATTTCGGGATTATAGAGCCAGAAAGGATGGGCGAAGATGTTGTGAAAGGTCGACTTCACCTCGGCCAGAAGCGACGGCACCTTGTCGCCGGCAAAAGCCGGATCGAAGAACGCCAGCCGGTCGCTCTCAGTACCGCGCTCGTACCAGACATTGGCGTTGTGCGCGTCACCATGGGCGACGATCCCGCCGGCCGAAGCGGTGTTTTCCGGACTGTAGCGCTCATGCGCCTCGTCGAAAGCCTGCCGCAGCGTCCGGCCGTAACGCAGGCCGTTGATCTTCACGGGCGCATCGGCGATTTCGTCCCAACGGAGCGAGACACCATTCGGGAAATCGAACCGCTTGCCGACATAGAACTTCGCCAGCCGTCCCCCGGGATAATGCCCGCCGGGCAGATCGATCAGGCGCTCGTAGAAAAGCCGGTGGATGGGTTCTGCGGCAGCCTCCTCGCCGGAAATCGGTCGCAGGCTTGTTTTCGCGACCGCCAAGATGCGGGCGTTGAGTTCTGCTTCCGCCGCCCTTGCGCGGGCAATCGCAATATCGTCGGGCGCCTGATCCAGCTCGAACAGCACGTCGGAAAAGCGGGGATCGGAGCGCCTGCGGTAGATCAGCAGTTGCTCTCCTGGCAGCGTCGACATGTGGACGGGCTGGTCGACCGGAAGCCCGGCCGAAGAGAGAATGTCGGCGCGGTAGTATTCGCCGGTCATCTCTTCCTCGCCTTCCTCCTGGTGGAACTTGAAGAAGAAGCGGTCATTGCCCGACCGGAAAAAACCGTTCAGCGAATTGAGCGAATACTGGTCGAGGTTGATCTTCAGCTCGGCCACGGGGATATCGAACAATTCCGCGATGAACGCCTCGAGCATTCCGGCGGCACGCGACACGTCCTGACGCGCCACCGCGCGGATTTCAGCCGTCCGGGAGGAGGACGCCGTTTCAACCGCCATCGGATCCTCCGATCTGGATGAGCGTCTTGATCCCGGTTGTCCGGCCGTCCAGCAGCCGGTCATAGTTTTCAGGAACGTCGGCGAGCGAAATCGTCGCTTCGATGAACGGATCGAGATGGGGGGCCAGATCGGGCAGCATGTCGCCGATTGTGGCCAGTTCGTCATTGAACGCATGGCAACCGATGAGCGCGATCTCACGCTCCACCAGATGCACCGGATCGACGATCTCGGCAGCGCTTCCGATACCGACGAGGCCGAGCCGGCTGGCGCCTGCGATGGTGGACAGAAGACCCTTGATCACATGCGCGTTGCCGGTCGTGTCGATCGCATGGCGGTAATAATGGCCGGCAAGGGTCTCCAAGCTTGTAACCCCGGCTCCGGTGGCCTCGGCCAACAATGCAGTGCGCGCGCTGTTGCGATCGACGACCTGGACCGGATGACCCGCGCGGGTTGCGAGCAGCGTGATCAGCGCGCCGATCGGGCCGCATCCGGTCACGATGATCTCGGTACCCTCGGGAACGGCCATCAAATTCAGTGCATGCAACGCGACGGCGAGCGGTTCGGCCATCGCGAGATACCGGTTTGCCACACCCTCCGGCGCCTTGAGCACGTTTCGCGCCGGCAGGGTGACCTGTTCGGCGAAACCGCCGTCGATCACTTCGCCGAGAAAACCGAGATCCTCGCATGCCTGCCCGAAGCCGTTCTGGCAGGCCCGGCATGTGCCGCAGGCACAGCGGCTGTCGACGATGACACGGTCACCGACGGCGACATGGGACACACCCTCGCCCAGCGCCGTCACCATGCCAGTGAACTCGTGACCTGCCACCGAAGGCGCTCGGCTGATCCAGGCCCCGGTTTTATAGTTGTGCAGATCCGAACCGCAGATCCCGGCGAAGGAGACCGCAAGTGTCACCTCCCCCTCGGCGGGCGCGGCCGGAAGAGCGACCTGCTCAAAGCGCAGATCGCCCGTTCCGTAAAGACGTACAGCTTCCATCAGTTCGACTTCAGATACTCTTGGCGCAGATCGCTGACCGCGTTGGCATGCGAGGAGAAGCCCTCGTACTCGGCAAGCGTCTTGGCCGCCTGCGCCATCTGCGGATAGCCCTTTTCGGTGACGTAGCCGATCGAACTGCGGCGGATGAAATCGGTCACCGAAAGCGGGCCGTAGGTGTTGGCACCCTTCGAGGTCGGCAGCACCGCGTTGGGACCGAGCGCGAAGTTGGCGATCGAGACCGGCGTGTGGGTGCCGAGAAGGATTTCCGAGGCCTCGGTGATGTCGCCGAGATAATCGAAGGGCTTCGTCGAGAGGATCTCGAGATGTTCCGGCGCGTATTCGTTCACGAAGGCGCAGGCGTCGTCCATGTCCTTGGCGAGAATGATGCCGCCGGACTGTCCGGTCAGCACGGTGCGCGAGAACTCGACGCGCTGTTCGGTCATCTTGCCCCACAGTTCGGGAAGCGTGGCGAGCGCTTCGTCCACGACCCGCTGGGACGGCGTGACGAGCCAGGCCGAGCTGTCGGGACCATGTTCGGCCTCGATCAGCAGATCCATCGCGGCAAGGCGACCCGAAACCGTGTCGTCGGCGAGGATCACGCATTCGGACGGACCTGCCGGCAGGCCGGGATCGATAATGCCCGCGAGCAGGCGCTTGGCGGCGACCACCCAAGGGCTGCCCGGGCCGACGATCTTCTGCGCCTTCTTGACGGTCTCGGTCCCGAAGGCTGCGGCCGCGACGGCCTGCGCGCCGCCACATTTGTAGACGGTTTCGACGCCCGCGATCCGGGCGGCGACCAGCGTGGCGGCATCCACCTTGCCGTCCGGTCCTGGCGGCGTGAAAATCGCGAGATTGGGCACCTTGGCGACGACGCCCGGAACCGAGGTCATCATCGTCACCGAGGGAAACGAACCCTTGCCGCGCGGCACATAGAGCGCGACCGAATTGATCGGCAGATACCGGTCGCCGGCAAAGGCGCCCGGGCGCACTTCCTTCAGCCACATCGGCTCGGGGGCCTGTTCCTCGTGGAAGGTGCGGATGTTCTCGATGCCGAAGCGGATCGCCTCGATCACCTTGTCCTCGACCAGCGTGAACGCCTCGTCGAATTCCGCCTCGGAGACCTTGAGCGTTTCCGCCGTCAGCGGCGCCGCCTTGTCGAGTTCGCGCCCGAAACGCACCAGCGCCGCATCGCCTTCAGTTTTGACCGCGTCGATGATGGGCTGCACCTTGTCGAGGAAGAACGACAGATCCGCTTCCGAACGGCGGACGAGCGCGGCACGTTCGTCGGCACCGAGACCGGCGAGTTTTTGGACGTTGATGTCGGACATGACAGACCCTTTCAGTCAGATGGAACGAGGTCGCAGCGGCCAAGGCCGGCCAACCCTCATTTGGATTTAAGAAAGATTTCGAGGCCCACGAGACGATCGAGAAGCCAGACCGCAAGCAACGCGATGACCACGAAGACCGAGGAGACGGCCGCGAGATCCGGCGTGATGATCGATCGGATATTGTTGTAGATTTGGACCGGCAGCGTCACCGTGCGCGCGTCGGTGAGAAGCAGCGAGACGAGAAACTCGCTCATCGCCAGCACGAACATCAGGAGACCGCCGGTGATCACGCCGGGCATGACGCCTGGAAGCGTGACGTACCAGAACGTCTCGAACCGCCCTGCCCCGCAGCTCGACGCCGCGAGTTCCAGATCGCCGTCGAGCGCTCCAGCGGCAGACGACACCGACCAGATGATGAAGGGCAGATTGATGACGGCGAGCGCCACGCCGATCGGCCAGAGGCTTCCCAGAATGCGCCACTCGCCGAAGATCAGCATCATGCCGATACCCGATCCGATCAGCGGCACGGTGAACGGCAGAAGCAGATAGACCTGGATCATGTTGGAGAAGCGGATCCGGAACCGCGACAGAGCCAGACCCGCCAGCGTTCCGACCGGCACCGAGACGATGAGGCAGACGGTCGAGACGTAGAGCGAGCGGAAGAAGGCCTGCTGCAGATCGCGCGCGAGCGCGATCTTCTCGTACCATTTGAAGGTGAAGCCTTCTGGCGGGAAGGAGATCATGTTGGCGGTGGTGAACGACGCACCGACCACGATGATCGTCGGCACCGACAGGATCAGGATGCAGAACCAGACGATGGTCCAGAAGAGAATGCGCTGGGAGGTCGCGGTCATTTCTTGCCTCCCATGCCGAGCGTTCCGGCGCCGAAGATCGAGATGACGATCCCGACAAACACAGATCCCAGCACCACGAGAAGCAGCGCGAGCGCCGCGCCGAGCCCCTGGTCGGCGGTGCGGAAGAACTGGTCGTAGATCGCGTTGGCGATGAAATCCTGCGAGCCGCCGCCCAGCATTGCGGGCATGGCGAAATCGGTCAGCGCCAGCGTGCCGACGACAAGACCGGCGCCGATCAGGCCGGGCTTGGCCATCGGGATCACGACGTGGCGAAAGGTGCGGAACCAGTTCGCGCCCAGCGATGCGGCAGCGGTTTCGGTTTCCCGCGGGATGGCGGTCAGCGCCGGGGCGAGCATGAGGACGGCGAAGGGCAACATGTATTGCACCAGCCCGAAGACGACCGCCGGAAAATTGAAGAGAAGCCGGATCGGCTCGACGCCGACGAGGCCGAGCGCGTTGTTGGCCACGCCTGTCGTGCCGAGAATGATCAGGAGACCATAGGCGCGCACTACTTGGCCGATGAAGAAGGGCAGGAAGAGGACGACGAGCAGGGCCTTGCGCACAAAGGAGCTCGAGGTCCGGACCATGATGTAGGAGTATGGAAGCGCCAGCAGCAGCGTGAAGAAGACGGTGAGCGCCGCGGCTAGTATCGATCGCCAGATGATCCGGCCATAGGTCCCGTTCTCGAAGACGGTCTGGTAGTTTTCGAGCGTGTAGGCCTCGGAAGGCAGGAACGTCGACCGGTCGAGCGTATGAAGCGAACTGTCGGCCATCTGGAAAAGGCCGAGAACCAGGAGGCCGACGAGCAACAGCGCCGGCATGATCAGCGCCCAACCGGTGTAGGGTGTCATGCGGGCAGGCCAGAAACGGTCCAGTGCGGCGTTCAACGCATCCATGACACGCCACCGCAGGGGGTATCTGAAAGCCTTGGCCGCTTCGTTCTGGGACGGGGTTTCGGGCATTGCTACGTCGGTCCGAAGTCGATGTGACAGGTCAGGCGGCGTGCCGGCAAAGCGGGTTTGCGGCACGCCACCGTTTTCAGTCCGGGCGCGCTATGAAGCGCGCCCGGTGAGGCTCTGGATCAGCCCTGCATGATTTCCTTGAACTTGGCGAACCAGTCGCTCTCGTTCTGGACCTGAACCGCGGACGAGATGCGGATCAGGTGTTTGAAATCCTCGGGCTTGGTCGGATAGGACGGGTCGTTCTCCAGACCCGGCGGCGGGGTCAGGCCGGGGACGACGCCCGGAAGGCCGAGACCGTCGAGCCAGACCTGCTGGCTTTCCTTCGACAGGGCGAGATTGACGTACTGTTTGGCCCAGTAGGCCTCGTTCTCGGGAAGGTTCTTCGGCACCCAGAGGCAGTCGGTGTCGAACTTGCAACCCTCTTCCGGAACGGTCCAGGCGAGCTCGACGCCGTTCTTCTTGGCAGCCAGCGCGTTGGTCGAGATGGTGCAGGCCGCGTCGATTTCGCCGTTCTGGAACCAGGTGGTGAAATCCGGATCTTCGCCGAGAAGCGGGTTCTGCTTCTTCATCTCGCGCACGAATTCCCAGCACGGCTCCATGTTGTCGGGGATGCCGTCGAGCGAACCACCACCGGCGACCTGGGCCGGGAAATGGAAGCCGATGCCGTCATTGTAGAGTGCGATACGGCCCTTGAACTTCGGATCGAGCAGATCGCGCCAAGACTTCGGCGGACCGTCCGGGAAGGCTTCCGGACGATAGGCCAGCACGTAGACGTAACCGTAAGTGTTGACGATCGGATAGCCGTCGAGACCGACCGGCTTGGCGAGCTCGGTAGTGTTGGCGAGGTTCGACAAATCCGAAAGATCTTCGGTTACGCCGCGCAGTGCGGACTTCGTCGCGTTGGTGGTGGTGTCCCAGTTGACGTGGATCGGCGGAACGCGACCCTGCGCCACGGCGGCCCAGAGCTTGGGCTGGATTTCATTGTCCTCGGTCAGGTCGTGCCGCACGGCGATACCGGTCATTTCGGTGAAGCGGTCGGACACGCCCTTCTTCAAGGCTTCCACCCACTCCCCGCCCCACGCACGGACGATGATTTCGGCAGGCTTGTCGGGCTCCTGGGCAAAGAGCTTGCGGGTCGGCATGCTGGCGAGCAGCGCCGCGCCGCCGGTTGCGACGCCAGCGCGAAGAACGCTTCGGCGGGAAAAAGGCTTGTGCATTTGTATTCTCCTCTGATGGTGTGCAGCTGTTATTGCTTTTGTGCTGCGGGGCTAAAGATTTTCAGGTCCCGGCGATTCCAGCCGATGGCTACGGAATCGCCGACGCCAAACAGGCCGAAGCCGTCCGGATCATGGTGATAGACGCGGAATGACGTGCCGGGTAGAGCCGATGCATCGACGACATACATCTGGCGTTCACCCTCGAAGATCGTGTCGACCACGGTACCGTCCAGCTGCATGTCGCAGGTTCCGAGTTCTCCGGACGATGCCGCGAGACGGATCTGTTCCGCACGGATCGCCGCGACCACGGGCGCGCCTTCGGCAAGATCGCATGCCGGCATGCCGCGAACGAGAACGTCGCCCGCCTTCAGGTTGCCGTCGCTCGTCGCCGTTCCTTCCACGAAGGAGGACAGGCCGAGGAAACCGGCAACGAAAGGGTTCTTGGGCGCGCGGTAGAGCTCCACCGGTTTCGCCTGTTGCTGAATGCGGCCGCCGTCCATGACGATGATATCGTCCGAAACGACGAGGGCTTCGCGCTGGTCGTGCGTGACGTTGATCGTCGTCACACCCAGCTCATGCTGGATACGGCGGAATTCGAGTTGCATCTCCTCGCGCAACTTGACGTCGAGTGCTGCGAGCGGCTCGTCGAGCAGCAGCAGATCCGGCTCGAACACAAGCGCCCTTGCGATAGCGACGCGCTGCTGCTGACCGCCCGAGAGTTCGTTGATCCGCCGCTCGCCATAGCCGCCGAGTTTCACGAGATCGAGGAAACGGTTCACCCGGTCCGGGATGGTACGGGGATCGAAACGGCGCATCTTGAGCGGGAACGCGACATTCTCGGCGGCCGTCATGTGCGGAAACAGCGCCAGCCGCTGGAACACCATGCCGATGGAACGGCGATGCGGCGGCGCGGAGCCGACGGCCTTGCCGTTGATGGTGATCTCGCCGGACGTCTGCTTCTGGAAGCCCGCGATCATCCGCAGGAGTGTGGTCTTGCCCGAACCGGAGGGGCCGAGGATCGTCAGGAACCGACCCTTTTCCAGCTCGAAGCTCGCATCGTCCACCGCGAGCACACCGCTGCCGAAGTCCATCGAGACGTGGCTTGCACGGACCGCGATCTCACGCGGCGCTTCGGTGGATGCGGCTTGTGCGGCGGCTTGGTCTGTCATCATCGGCCCTGCAATCTGCTATCGGAGGAGATAAGCACTTCTCGGATTTAAAGTATATACTTGTTTTTGCGAATTTGGCTGAAAATACGCCATCGCCTAAATTTTCGCCAGATACCCGCCGTCGATGATCACACATTGCCCGACTATATATCGCGCGCCGCTGGAGGCGAGAAACTTCACCGTCCCGTTCAGATCGGCCAGATCCCCGAGACGGCCCGCCGGAATGTTGGCGATCATCCGCTCCACCCAGTCCTTGTCCTCATAGAACACGCTCGTCATGTCGGTCTGGAAATAGCCCGGAGCAATGGCGTTGACCCGGATGCCCATCGGCGCCCATTCGGCGGCCATCGCCCGGGTCATGCCCAGGATGCCGCTCTTGGATGCGCCGTAGGGAACGGCTCCCGGCACGCCGACATAGGAGGTGAGCGACGCCAGGTTGACGATGGCGCCGGAGCCGGCGGCAGCCATCTTAGATGCCACCGCCTGAGCGACGAAGAAAGCGCCCTTCAGATTGGTATCGACGATCTTGTCCCACAGGGCCTCGTCGGCCTCGAGCGTCGGCCGGACTTCCTCGACGCCGGCATTGTTGACCAGGACATTGATCGGCCCCAGCGGCGCGATCTGCGCGCGGATCGCATCGATATCACGCTGATCCAGGAGGATGGTTTCGACAGCGGCACCGAGGTCCCGCGCCTCCTGCGCGACGCCTTCCAACGCCTCGGCATTGCGGGCACTCAGGATCAGCCGCGCCCCGTCGCGGGCGAAGGACAGGGCAATCTCGCGCCCGATCCCCCGGCTTGCACCGGTAACGAAGACGGTCTTGCCCGTGAAATCGAACGTCAGGTCGACGCGGCTCCCATTTTCACCTTGCATCGGTTCGCGATCTCCTGTTGTTATGTCTATACATAGAGTGACCAATCGTCACGCGCGAGTCAACGGAGATTGCCATGCGGCCGCCCAGGTTTTCAGCCCGGACTGAAATTTCAACGCTCAAGCCGTACAACTCCGGCCTGACACTCGACGACGTCGCGGCCCGCGCCAAAACTCCCCGCATCGCAAAACTCGCCTCCAACGAAAATCCGCACGGTCCGAACGCGGCGACCCTCAAGGCGATGACCGACGCGATCTCGCGCCCGTTCCTCTATCCCGATCCGTCCGGGCGCGCGTTGACGGGGGAGATATCACGCCAAACCGGGGCGACCGCAAGTCGCGTTATTCTGGGTGACGGGTCGGAAGACCTGCTCAATGTGCTCGCCCGTGCGGTTCTGAGCTCCGGCGACGAGGTGATCACGCTTTTCCCGTCATTCCCGCTGCACGAGGATTACGCCGTCATGATGGGTGCAAGCGTGACGCGTATCGGCCTGACGCCGGACCGTACCCTCGACGTGACAGCGCTGCTGGCCGCCGCCGCGCGGCCCGTACGCCTGACCCTGATCGCCAACCCGATGAATCCCGCAGGCCTCTGGCTGAAACCGGACGAACTCGACGCCCTGCTGGCCGCCCAGCATTCGGACAGCCTGCTGTGCCTCGACGAGGCCTATGTGGAATATGCGGCCGGTCCGGATTTCGCTTCGGCTGTCGAGCGCCTTGCGGGGCACGACAAGCCGCTTCTCATCCTGCGGACCTTCTCGAAGGCATACGGCCTGGCGGGGCTCAGGATCGGCTATGGCGTCTCGAACAGCGATGATGTGATTGCCGCCATGAACGTCGTGCGCACACCCTTCAACGTCAACGCGGTCGCGCAGGCTGCCGCACTCGCCGCCCTGACCCACACGGACGAGATGGGCGAGGCCGTGGCCTATACGCTCAGAGAAAGGGAGCGCATGGCTGAGAAGCTCGCGTCTCTCGGGCTGGAGGTCCTGCCGTCCAAGGGCAATTTCCTGTTTGTCGACTGCGGCCAGCCGTCGATCGATATCGCAGACCGCCTGATCGAGCATGGCGTTATCGTGAAACCCTGGAAACAGGACGGCTACGAGACTTTCATCAGGGTGTCGGTCGGGCTTGAATGGGAAAACGACCAGTTTCTGGAAGCGATGGCCCGGATCCTGTAATCCGGAGCCAGCCCCGCACCCGTTATCTGCGGCGCGTTCAGGACAAGACGCGCTGCAAGACCGCTGCAAAACGCGCCTGCACCGCATCACGCTGAATATGGCGTCCGGAGCGCACGACATGCGCGCCCGCCGCCCACACATCACTCACATCGACATCCCGGCCGAAGATCCAGCGATCGAGCAGCGCATCGCCCTGCCCCAGTTCCAGGGGATCAACGAGAGCCACCAGATCGGCGGGTGCCCCGGCGGCAATCTGCGGAGCGGGAGCGTCGAGCGCCTGTGCGCCACCGAGAAGCGTTGCGTCGAGCAGTCGCCTGCCCGTCGAGCCGCCTTCGCGCGCAAGGACATTGCGTTCACGAGAGGTGAGCCGCTGTCCGTATTCGAGGATGCGCAATTCCTCCGCGACGTCGATCCGCACGTTCGAATCCGTGCCGATCGCGATACGTCCGCCGGCATCGAGAAAATCCGGAGCCGGAAAAAGCCCGTCACCGAGATTGGCCTCGGTCACGGGACACAGCCCCGCCACGGCTTTCGAAGCCGCAACGCCTCGCGTTTCGGCTTCCGTCATGTGGGTCGCATGGATGAGGCACCAGTTCTCGTCCACCTCGAACGTGTCGAGCAGCCACTCGACCGGTCGCCGACCGTAGAACGCCAGGCAGTCCTCGACCTCCTGCACCTGCTCGGCGATGTGGATGTGAAGCTTGCGTTCCGGCAGCGCCGCGCGGAGCTCGGTCAACTCCTCATGGCTGGCCGCCCGCAGCGAGTGCGGAGCGAAGCCGACGCGATCCTGCAGCCGCGACTTGCGTGCATCACATCGCTCGACCAGATCGATGAAGCGATCCACCGAATTGAGAAACCGCCGCTGGCCTTCCGCTGGCGCTTTCGGCCCGAAACCACCATGCGCATAGAAGACCGGCAGGTGGGTCAGCGCAATCCCGGTCTGTTCGGCCGCGCAGAATATCCGGTCCGACAGTTCGGCCGGATTGCCATAAGGCGCGCCGTCGGGGGCATGGTGGAGATAGTGGAACTCGCCCACGCGGGTGTATCCGGCCTCGAGCATCTCGACATAGGCCATTTCAGCCAGCGCGGCGACGTCGTCCGGGCTGACCGAGAGGGCAAAACGGTACATCATCTCGCGCCAGGTCCAGAAGCTCTCGCGACCGGCGCCGCGGATCTCCGTCAGCCCCGCATGGCCACGCTGGAAGGCATGGCTGTGTGCATTGGGCATCCCCGGGACAAGTGCCGACACACGGGTGTCCCCTGGCTGCAGAACCGCCCCGGCTTCGACAGCACTCACGAGCCCATCCGACATTTGGATCCGGACATTGTCCGCCCAGCCGCTCGGCAAGAGAGCCTTGTCTGCAAAGATCATGTCGCGCTGCTCCCAGTTTACGATCCTGTTCGCCGAGAAGGCAAAACGGCCAAGATTCACCTTTTCAAGCACCTGTTTCTATGTATATACTTATTTAACAGCGAATGCAAAGCTGAAAACGCACCGAAGGGACGACATGCCAGACGCAATCCTCCTCACGAACGCCCGGCTCGCCGATCGGGAAGACGGCCTCGTTGACATCGCCATCCGCGATGGCCGTATCGCCATGATCGACGCCGCGCTCTCGCCCGACGGGTACGAGATGATCGATTGCGAGGGACGGCTGGTGACGCCGGGCCTGATCGACTGCCACACGCACATCATTCACGGCGGTGACCGCACCGGCGAGTTCGAGATGCGCCTCGAGGGCGCGACCTATCAGGAGATCGCCCAAGCCGGCGGTGGCATCGTATCTTCGGTCGCCGCCACCCGCGCCCTCTCCCCCAAGGAACTCGTTGCCGTTTCGCTGCCGCGTATCGATGCACTGCTTTCGGAAGGCGTGACGACGATCGAGATCAAGTCGGGCTATGGTCTGTCGATCGAGGCCGAACTCGACATGCTGCGCGCCGCGCGGATGGTCGAAACACTGCGCCCCGTACGCGTCAGGACCACATGGCTGGCCGCCCATGCCATGCCGAAGGATTTCGCTGGCGCCAAACCCGATTATATCCGCGACGTGGCGATCGCCGGCCTGAGACAGGCCCACGCGGAAGGACTCGTCGATGCGGTCGACGCCTTCTGCGAGGGCATCGCCTTCTCCGCCGAGGAAATCCGACCACTGTTCGAAGTGGCCCGTGAACTCGGCCTTCCCGTCAAGCTGCATACAGAACAGCTCACCCGCTCCGGCGGCACGGCGCTGGCCGCCGCGTTCGGCGCGCTGTCCGTCGATCATTTCGAATATGGCGGCGACGCGGAAGTCGCGGCCATTGCTGCCTCGGGTACCGTCGCCGTGCTCCTGCCGGGCGCCTACTACATGCTCAACGAAACACGGAAGCCGCCGGTCGCAGCACTCCGCCAGGCGGGTGTCCCGATGGCGCTGGCCACCGACTGCAACCCCGGAACCTCGCCGGTCTCCTCCATCCTGACGACGATGAACATGGGCGCCGTCCTCTTCGGCCTGACGGTGCGCGAATGCCTCGACGCCGTCACGTCGAACGCCGCCAAGGCGCTCGGTCTGTCAGCCGAGATCGGGAGCATTACTCCCGGCGCTTCCGCGGATCTCGCCATCTGGGAAGCGGACCGCCCGGCACAGCTCGTCGGGCGTCTCGGCGTCAACTCCCTGCATAAACGCATTTTCAAAGGAACCGTCGTTCATGGCTGAAACTCTCATTCCCGGCCAGGTCTCGCTGCGCACCCTCGCAGGCATCTACTGGAACGCTACCGATGTCGCGCTGTCGGAAACCGCATTTCCGGGCATCGAGCGGGCCGCTGCCCGCATCGCCGAGGTGGCCGCCGGCAACGCGCCGGTCTACGGCGTCAATACGGGCTTCGGCAAACTCGCCTCGATCCGCATCGACAGCGCCGATGTAGCCACCCTTCAGCGTAATCTGATCCTGAGCCACTGCTGCGGCGTGGGCGAGCCGCTGGCGCCGGAAATCGTGCGCCTGATCATGGTCCTCAAGCTGATGTCGCTGGGGCGCGGCGCGTCCGGGGTCAGGCCCGAGATCGTCGCGTTAATGCAGGCCATGCTGAAAGCCGGCGTGCTTCCGGTCATTCCGGGAAAGGGGTCGGTAGGCGCCTCCGGCGACCTCGCGCCGCTTTCGCACATGACCGCCACCATGATCGGCGAAGGTGAGGCCTTTCTTGAAGGCGAGCGCCTACCCGCCCGCGAAGCGCTGTCGCGCGCCGGACTTGACCCCGTCATCCTGTCGGCGAAGGAAGGCCTGGCGCTGATCAACGGCACACAGGTCTCGACCGCGCTCGCGCTCGCCGGCCTGTTCCGGGCCGAACGCGCACTCCAGGCGGCCATCGTGACCGGCGCGCTTTCGACGGACGCCGCCATGGGATCCACGGCGCCGTTTGCCGACGAGATCCACACCCTGCGCGGCCACCGCGGCCAGATTGAAGTGGCCGCCACGCTGCGCGGTCTCCTCGCCGGCTCGCAGATCCGCGCCAGCCACGCCGAGAACGACGAACGCGTCCAGGACCCCTATTGCCTGCGTTGCCACCCGCAGGTCGCCGGCGCGTGCCTCGACCTCTTGCGTCAGGCGGCGGCCACGCTCGAGATCGAGGCCAATGCCGCCACCGACAACCCGCTCGTTCTCTCCGACGGAGAGGTCGTCTCCGGCGGCAACTTCCACGCCGAGCCGGTTGCCTTTGCCGCCGACATGATCGCGCTTGCCGTCGCCGAGATCGGTTCGATCTCGCAGCGCCGCATCGCCATGCTGGTCGATCCGGCGCTCAGCTTCGGTCTTCCGGCATTTCTTTCGCCCAAACCGGGGCTCAACTCCGGCCTGATGATCGCCGAAGTCACCTCCGCCGCCCTGATGAGCGAGAACAAGCAGCTTTCCCATCCGGCTTCGGTGGATTCGACCCCGACGTCGGCCAACCAGGAAGATCACGTGTCGATGGCCTGCCACGGCGCCCGCCGCCTCCTGCAGATGACGCAGAACCTGTTCCACATCATCGGCATCGAGGCCCTGACCGGAGCGCAGGGCGTCGAACTGCGCCAGCCGCTCGTCACCTCGGCGCCTCTCTCCTCCGCCATCGCCCGTTTCCGCGAGGATGTTCCCGCCGTCGTCAATGATCGCTACATGGCGCCCGACCTCGTCGCCGCCGCCGATCTGGTTCATTCCGGCGCGCTTGCCGCACCGGTCCACGATCTGCTGCCGGAGGTCTTTTGATGGAGCCCGTCGTCGTCAAACATGGTAACAGTCCGCTCGTTCTCGGCCTTCCTCACACCGGTACATACGTGCCGGATGACATTCGAGCCAAGCTGAACGATGAAGGCCAGCTGCTGCGCGATACCGACTGGCATATCGACAGGCTTTATGACGGGCTTTTCGATGAGGCGACCACGGTTCGCGCGACCTTCCACCGCTACGTCATCGACGCCAATCGCGATCCCTCCGGCCAGTCGCTCTATCCCGGTCAGACTACGACCGGGCTGGTGCCGGTGACCACCTTCGACAATGCGCCGATCTGGCGTGAAGCAGCGGAACCGGACGAAGCCGAGATCAAGCGCCGCGCCGAACAGTTTCATGCGCCATATCACGCCGCGCTCGCGGCTGAACTCAAGCGGGTGAAGGCAATCCACGGATATGCCGTGCTCTATGATTGTCACTCGATCCGATCGGTCATTCCGTGGCTCTTCGAGGGCGTCCTGCCGGACTTCAACATCGGCACCGACGAGGGGCGCACCTGCGATCCGCTGATCGAACAGGCGGCCTTCCGCGCGACTTTGGCGACCGGCCGGACCCATGTTCTCAATGGTCGTTTCCGCGGCGGCTGGACCACCCGGCACTACGGACGCCCCGCCCACGGGATTCACGCGATCCAGATGGAGCTGGCGCAATCCTCGCATCTGGCCAGCGAAGAACCACCCTTCGACCTCGACGCGGACAAGACCGCCATCCTGCGTAAGCAGCTCACAGACATTCTCACCGGGATCATGCACACCGCGGCAGAGGCCGCCGGGCGCGGGAACCAAAACTGAAAGGACAAAAACGGATGACCGACACCCGTCATAACCAGCGCGACGTCTACCCGCCGACCGGAACCGAGCTGAACGCCAAGAGCTGGCTCACCGAAGCGCCGCTGCGCATGCTGATGAACAATCTGCATCCGGATGTGGCCGAGAACCCGCACGAGCTCGTCGTCTATGGCGGCATCGGCCGCGCCGCGCGCAGCTGGGAAGACTTCGACGCCATCGTCAATTCGCTGAAGGATCTCGAATCCGACGAGACCCTGCTCGTGCAGTCGGGAAAGCCGATCGCCATCGTCCGCACCCATGCCGATGCGCCGCGCGTGCTCATCGCCAATTCAAACCTCGTCCCCAACTGGGCCAACTGGGACCACTTCAACGAGCTCGATAAGAAGGGCCTGATGATGTACGGCCAGATGACGGCCGGTTCGTGGATCTACATCGGCGCTCAGGGCATCGTGCAGGGTACCTACGAGACCTTCGCCGAAGCCGGCCGCCAGCATTACGACGGCGATCTGAACGGCAAGTGGATCCTGACCGGCGGGCTCGGCGGTATGGGCGGCGCACAGCCGCTGGCGGCCGTCATGGCCGGCGCCTGCTGCCTCGCGGTGGAGTGCGACGAGACCCGCGCCGACTTCCGCATCCGCACCCGTTATTGCGACGAGAAGACCCGCGACCTCGACGAGGCGCTTGCCCTGATCGACCGCTGGACGAAGGCGGGAGAAGCGAAATCCGTGGCGCTGATCGGCAACGCCGCCGAGGTTTTTCCGGAGATCCTGCGCCGCATGCAGGCCGGTGAGCCTCTCCCCAATGGTCGCCCCAATATCGTCACCGACCAGACCTCGGCCCACGACCCGTTCCACGGCTATCTGCCGAAAGGATGGAGTGTCGCCGAGTGGCGCGCGAAGCAGGAAAGCGATCCGCAGGCGGTCAACCGCGCCGCCCGCGCCTCGATGAAGGACCATGTCCAAGCCATGATCGGCTTCTGGGAAGCCGGCGTGCCGACCCTCGATTACGGCAACAACATACGCCAGATGGCGCAGGAGGAAGGGCTGGAAAACGCCTTCGCTTTCCCCGGCTTCGTGCCCGCCTACATCCGTCCCCTCTTCTGCAGGGGCATCGGGCCGTTCCGGTGGGCCGCCCTCTCCGGCGATCCGGAAGACATCTACAAGACCGACCAGGCGATGAAAGAGCTCTTCCCCGAGAACG
This sequence comes from uncultured Hoeflea sp., assembly GCA_964511625.1. Lineage (GTDB taxonomy): Bacteria > Pseudomonadota > Alphaproteobacteria > Rhizobiales > Rhizobiaceae > Pseudohoeflea. The sequence continues at coordinate 11,823 of CAZEJG010000002.1, read as the reverse complement.
AGCATCTGCACCGCTGGCTAGACATGGCCCGCGAGCGCATCGCGTTTCAGGGACTTCCCGCCCGCATCTGCTGGATCGGTCTCGGCGACCGCCATCGCGCCGGCCTCAAGTTCAACGAGATGGTCGCCAGCGGCGAACTCAAGGCTCCGGTCGTTATCGGCCGCGACCACCTCGATTCAGGCTCCGTCGCCTCGCCGAACCGCGAGACCGAAGCGATGCTCGACGGCTCTGACGCGGTCTCGGATTGGCCGCTCCTCAACGCGCTCACGAACACCGCGTCGGGCGCCACCTGGGTGTCGATCCATCACGGCGGCGGCGTCGGCATGGGCTTCTCGCAGCACGCCGGTGTGGTGATCTGCGCGGACGGCACGCCGGAAGCCGCAAAGCGTCTCGAGCGGGTCCTGTGGAACGATCCCGCCTCAGGCGTCTGGCGTCATGCCGATGCCGGCTATCAGGACGCCATCGACTGCGCCCGCGAACACGGCCTGCGCCTGCCGCGGATTCTCGGCTCGTGAGCAGGATCTACCGGGGGGCGGAGCGCCGCTTCGCTCCCTGGAAGAACGGCGGCGGCGAGACTGCCGAAATCGTCTGCGCGCCCTCAGGCGCCGGTTTCGATGATTTCGACTGGCGCATCAGCACCGCAAAGGTGAGCCGCTCCGGGCCTTTCTCATCCTTTCCGGGGATTGCTCGGGTTCTCACCGTGATCGAAGGCGGCGCAATGCGTTTGCACTTCGAAGACGGCCGGACGATCGATGCGCGGCCCGGCAGCGGTCCGCACGCCTTCTCGGGCGAAGACGCCTGCGTCGCCGAGCTTCTCGGCGAACCGTTGCTCGATCTGAACCTGATGGTCCGGGCCCCACTCGAAGGTTCCGTGCATCAGGGCGGCGAGACGGTGCCGGCAGATGGCCTCGTCGCCTGCTGGCTCTTCGCGCTGAAACCGCTGCCGGCCCTTTTCCTTGCGGCATTCGACCTGCTGGAACTGCCGATCACGGTCGACCATGTGGTGCCGCGCGACGCCCTCGTTCTCACCGTCAGACGCCCCGGTTGACCGGTTTACGAGCCGACCTTGGAATCGAATTCGGCGATCAGCTGGTGCGCTTCGCCGGGATAGAGGAGGCGCGCACAGGTCACCCAGTCGGCTTCGATCTGCGTCCTGCGCTGGACCTCGAGACAGGCCGCGCCGACCGGCAGCTCGAGCAGCATCGCGTCCCGACCCGACACGTTTATCGCCCTTACGTGATGGCGCGCCCTGGTCCAGGGCATCGTGTTCAGCAGCCATGACCCCGGCACCTCCTTCTCGAAATCAACATGCGCGGCGTCGGGCGCCGTGGCGAGATTGATGACGCGGGTTTCAAGGCAGAAGGGTTCGTCGTTGGAATAGTGCAGTCCCTGCAGGAACAGGCAGTTGTCCTGCCCCTCGTCTTCCTGGAGGTTGAGGGTGCGGCGGTCCTGCGCATTGCTCGCTCGCTTTTCGCTCGACAGAAGCGCCCACTTGTAGCGTCGTCCCAGCGCCGCCACTTCCTCGCCGATATTGTTGATCGCGAGCACGGCCGATTCCGCCCGGGGCTGGGCGACGACGGTGCCGCTTCGCTTTCGCCGGATCACGAACCCGTCCGAGGCCAGCCGCGTCAGAACCTTGTTCATGGTCATGCGCGAGACGCCGTACTGCTCGGCCAGTTCCGTCTCTTTCGGCAGGGAGAAGCCCGGCGGCCAGGTGCCGTCCACGATCTTGCGGGAAAACTCGTCGAGTATCCGGCCGTGAAGCGTATCCGCCTTTTCCGTCGCCATTCTGTCCCTCGTCTGCCCCGTTCGGTCGTATGCCAGACCCGTCGCGGAGCAGGACAACCTCAGTGTCATCCTCATACCCCGGCCACCGATTCAAGTATATACTTCACTCCTACCGAAGGTTGGTGATCCCACGAATGATACGTCCCGGAAGCGCCCCTCCTATGAGGAGTGATAGGATGGCGGGCCGATGCGACTGTGCTAACCAATCAGGCTCCGCAACCGGATGTGAATATGGGCCGGCAACCGATTTCGGCCCATCGCACGTTCGGAACGGGATGCACATTTCGGCCGGCCCGTATCCGGGCCTCCCTCCACATCAATCGGGATTTGCCATGCAGGACATCGATCAGTCAGCTCTCAACGCCGCCGCGGCTTCACTTCATACCGAGCACAAGGGCCCGGGCGGAGCAATCGGCGTCGTCAGCAACGGCGAGACGATCCTGGCCCATGCCTGGGGCCATGCCGATCCGATGAACCATGTCCCCGTCACCACCCGGACCCGCTTCCCCATCTGCTCGATCTCGAAACAGTTCACCTGCGCGATCCTGAAGGACATCGACCCGGACCTGTCGACGTTCGACCAGCAACTCGAAGCCCATCTGCCGAAGATGGAAAACCGTCCCTCCGTCCGGGACCTGTGCAACAACCAGTCGGGGCTGCGGGATTACTGGGCGCTGACCGTTCTTCACGGCGCCGACGCGGAAGGCGTGTTCGCACGCGAGGACGCGGCCAAACTCTTCTCGCGCATGAAGACCACGCATTTTGCGCCCGGCACGGCCTATTCCTATTCCAACGGCAATTTCCGCATCCTCTCCGACATCATCGAGGACGTGACAGGGCGTCCGCTCGCGGAACTCTACCGCGAGAAGATCTTCGGCCCGGCAGGCATGGAGACGGCAGAACTCGTCCCCGACACCGCCGACAGCAAGGAATTGGCCATCGGCTACGAGGGCAACGACGCCGTCGGTTTCTTCCCGGCGACCAACCGTATCGTCTGGACCGGCGACGCCGGCATCCGCGCCTCGCTCGAGGACATGCTGGCCTGGGAAAAGTACATCGATGCGACCCGCAACGACGAGGATGGGATCTACCGCAGCCTCGCCGAACCGCAGATCTTTGCCGATGGTTCCGAAGCCTTCTATGGCAATGGCCTTTCCCACGGCACGGTCGGCACCGCCAAGACCACCGGCCACGGCGGCGCGTTGCGCGGTTTCCGGCTCCACCGTCTTTATTCCCCCGCCGAACGGCTCTCCGTCGTCGTGCTCTTCAATCATGAAGGCGATGCGGGCGGAGCCGCTACGAAACTGATGAAGGCCGCACTCGGATTGCCTGCGGACGAAAAAACGGCTCCGGTGACCGACAAGAGCTGGGACGGCGCTTATCTCGATCCGGAGACCGGCCTTCTCCTGCAACTCGCCGGCAACGACAAGGGACTGTCGGCCACCATCGCCGGATCACCGGAACTGCTGGCTTTGACGGATAAGGACAACGCGTCGTCAGATACCATGACCCTGAGCCGTGACGGTGACACCATCCGGTTTAGCCGCCGGCGCGAAAACCTCAGCGGAACGGCGACCCGCGTCACGGGCGACGCCCTCCCCGATATCGCCGGTCGCTATCATTGCGACGAACTGGAAGCCGGTTTCACCATCGTCGACACCGCCGGCGCGATGCACGGCTTCTTCGAGGGCGTTCTCGGCACCGGCGAGATGACGCCGCTCTATCCGGTCGGAACCGATGTCTGGACGCTGCCCTGCCGCCGCTCGATGGATGCACCCGCCCCCGGCGACTGGACGGTCCAGGTCCATCGCGACGGGGAAGGCGTGATCGAAGGGCTGACCATCGGCTGCTGGCTCGCCCGCAACCTGCGCTACAAGCGCCTCGCCGGCTGATCACCGGACGTCGTCAAAAATGAAAAGCCCGCCCGGCTTAAACCGGGCGGGCTTTCTTGTCTTCGTTCCGGGAGACCGGTTTCAGACGATCATTCGGCGTCTTTCTTCACCGTGTCTTCGAGGAAGAAGCGGCCGAGCGGGTTCTGGTAGAAGCCCTCGATGTTCTTGCGCGAGACGTTGATGTAGGGCGAGTAGTAGAGATCGATCCAGTGAACGTCGTCCTTGGCCATCTTCTGGATGTCCATGTACATCTGCTCGCGCTTGGCCGGGTCCATTTCGAGCCGCGCCTCGGCGACCAGGGCTTTCACCTCGTCGTTCTTGTAGCGCGTCATGTAGTTCATGTTGGCGTCGTGGCCGAGCACGAAGGTGGTCTTCTGGTCCGGGTCGAGGATGTCGTTGGTCCAGTACATGACCGACAGGTCGTAGTCGCCGTCGACCAGCATGTCCCAGGTCTGGCTCGGGTCCATCTTCTGCAGGTTGACGGTGATGCCGGCCTTCTGGAGCTGCTGCTGGAGGAGAACGGCGATCTGCTCGTCGACTTCGTTACCGGCGTTGACGAGATAATCGAGAGTAAGGCCCTCGGCACCGGCATCTGCCAAGAGCTGCTTGGCTTTTTCCGGATCGTAGGGGCGCTCGAGATTGTCGTCATTGTGGTAGAGCGCGCCCTTCGGGATGTAGGAATTCGCCACTTCACCGAGACCGAAGGTCACCGTGTCGACGACAGCCTTCTTGTCGATGGCATAATCGAGGGCTTCGCGGACTTCCTTCTTGCCGAGCTCGCCGTGGTCGTGGTTGATCAGCAGGTGATCCTCACGGGTCGAGGTATCGAGGTGAACCGTCAGGTTCTCGTCCTTCTGCAGTTCCGCCACCCGGGAGAACGGCACGAAGATCGCTGCATCGATCTGGCCTGCCTGCACGTCGAGCATGCGGGTGTTGTCGTCGGGGATCGAGATCCACTCGACACCGTCCAGCGAGACGCGATCGGCCTGCCAGAAGTTCGGGTTCTTCTCAAGGATCACGCGGTCGCCGCGGCGCCATTCCTTGACGGTGAACGCACCCGAGGCGATCGGGCTTTCGGCATAGGTCTCGGCTCCGAGGCTTTCCATCCCGGCCTTCGAAATGATCGAGGCGCCGGGCATGGCGAGCGTTGAGAGGAACGGCGCGGAAGGCGTCTTGAGCTTGATGACCAGCGTCTTCGGATCGGCGGCTTCCGCCGTGTCGATGACCGTGTAGGAATCCGACCAGAGCGAACCCTCGTCGTCGCGAATGCGCAGCAGCGAATAGGCGGCGTCCTCTGCGGTGATCGGGCTTCCGTCCGAGAACTTCGCGTCGCGCATGGTGAAGGTGTAGGTCAGGCCGTCGTCGGACACTTCCCAGCTTTCGGCGAGGCCCGGCTCCAGCTTGGTGCCGGACTTGTCGACGCGGATCAGAACGTCATAGACGTTGGCGAAGACCCAGAAGTCGATGTTCTGTGCGGTCTTGATCGGATCGAAGGTCGAGGAGTCCTCGCGACGACCGATGGTCAGAACGCCGGCGGCTTCGGCGATAGAGGCGCCGACCGCGATGGAGGTCATGACCGTGACCATCCCGATTTTCATCCATTTCTTCAGCATTGATATTCCCCTTTTTGTGGTGGAGTGAGCGAGAGTTCAGGCTGCGTTGGGCGGGGCATCCGCCGTGGGTGCCAACAGTTTCCGGTCCGGATCGAGATCCGGTACTGCGGCGAGAAGATCTGCGGTGTATTTCATTTGCGGGCGGGCGAAGACGCGGTCGGTCGGACCTTCCTCGACGATCTCGCCGTGATACATGACCACCACGCGCTCGCAGAGATTGCGCACGATCGCCAGGTCATGGGCGATGAACAGAAGCGTCAGGTTCATCCGCTCCTTCAATTCGACGAAGAGATCGACGATCTGTTTCTGGATGGTCACGTCGAGGGCCGCGACGCATTCATCCGCGATGATCAGGCGCGGATTGACGGCGAGCGCGCGGGCGATTCCTGCGCGCTGGCACTGGCCGCCACTCATCGAACGCGGCTTGCGATTGGCGAACTCATGGTCGAGATGGACGAGATCCAGGAGTTCGCGGATGCGGCCGGGAATCTCGGACGACGGCATGCCGTTGTGACGAAGCACTTCGCCCAGCGTCTCGCCAACGGTGTAGCGCGGGTTGAGCGCGTTGAGAGGATCCTGGAACACCATCGCCGTCTCGCGCCTGAGTTTGGCGAGTGCCTTGGCCGGCTGTTGCGCCAGATCGACGCCGTCGAAGGAGACGTGGCCGGAAGCGATCGTATTCAGACCGAGGATGGCGCGCGCCAGCGTGCTCTTGCCGCTGCCCGATTCCCCCACGATGCCGATTGTTTCGCCCGGCATGACCTGGAGGCTCACGCCTTTCACCGCCTTGAACGTCTTCTTGCCGCCGGTAAAGATCGAACCGCCGATATCGAACTCGACGTGAAGATCGTCGACCTCGAGCAGCGCGGGCGCCTTCGTCTCTTCGCCCGCCGGAGCGGTCTCCTCCTGATGGCCCGATGGCAGCGACGGATGACTGCCGATCAGCATCCGCGTGTACGCGTGTTGCGGATCGGCGAGCAGGGTCCGCTTCTCGCCCTGCTCCACCAGCTGGCCATCGCGCATGACGGCGATCCGGTCGCAGGTCTGCGCGACAACGCCGAGATCGTGGGTGATGAGGATGACGGAAAGACCCAGCCGGTCGCGCAGTTCGAGCAGCAGCTCGAGGATCTGCGCCTGGATCGTCACGTCGAGCGCGGTCGTCGGCTCGTCGGCGATCAGGATTTCCGGCCGGCAGGAAAGTGCCGCGGCGATCATCGCGCGCTGGCGCATGCCGCCCGAGAACTCGTGCGGATAGCTGTCATACTGACGCTGCGGATCGGGGAAGCCCACCTGTTCGAGGATCTCGATGGCTGCGGCTCGCGCCGTTTCCTTCGTCGCACGTTCATGGAAGCGGATCGCTTCAGCCACCTGGTCGCCGATCTTCATCACCGGATCGAGGTGACTGGAGGGGTTCTGGAAAATCATGCCGATCCTGCGACCGCGGACCTTGAGCATGTCGGCGGGCCCTGCGGCCGTCAGATCCTGACCATCGAGCAGGATGCTGCCGGAATCGATCTTCAGTGCGCGCGACGGCAACAGTCCCATCACCGAACGACAGAGCAGGCTCTTGCCCGATCCACTTTCGCCCACGAGACCGAGGATCTCGCCCTTGCCCACATCGAGCGAGACAGTGTCGATCAGCGTCCGGGCAGGAGAGACGCCGTGATAGCGGACGACGAGATCGCGGATGGAGAGGACGGGTTCGCTCATTCGTGCACCCCCAGAAGGTCGCCGAGCGCGTCACCCAGAAGGCTGAAACCGAAGGCCAGGATGACGATCGCGAGTCCCGGGAACAAAGTGATCCACCAGGCGGTCGTCACGAAAGGCTGGCCTTCCGCCACCATGATCCCCCATTCGGCGGTCGGCGGCTGGACGCCGAGCCCGAGATAGCTGATTGCCGCGCCATTCAGGAGCACCAGCACCGCATCCGACATGACGAAGACCAGCGATCCGGCAATGGCATTCGGCAGCAGATGACGGAACATGATCCGTGTGCGCGAAAAGCCAAGACTGACGGCGGCGATCGCATAGTCGCTGTTCTTGAGAACCAGTATTTGCGCGCGCACCAGCCGCGCATAGGAGACCCAACCCACCAGCGCCATGGCGATATAGAAGCTCGTCAGCCCCGGCCCGAGAATGGCGATGATCGCCAGCATCAGGACGAGGAAGGGAAACGCCAGGATGATGTCGATGATGCGCATGAAGATCGCATCGACGATACCGCCGAAGAAGCCGGCCACGGTCCCGAGCACCGTTCCGATGATGAAGGGGAAGATCACGCCGATCAGCGCGATCTGCAAGTCGATCCGGGTGCCGTAGATGACGCGCGAGAGAATGTCGCGGCCGAAATTGTCGGTGCCCAGCGGATGGGCGAGCGATGGTCCGGTCAGGCGGACATCTGCCATCTGCACCACCGGATCATAGGGCGCGACCAGCGGCGCGGCGATCGCGACGAGCACGAAGAAGATGAGAATGCCGGCGCCGATCGCAAGCGACAGATGACTGCCGAGCCAGCGCGACAGGCCCGCCGAGGGCGAGAAGCGGGTGGTCGCCGAGGCGCTCATAGCTTGATCCTCGGATCGAGAGTGACGGTGATGATGTCGGCGATGAAGTTGATCAGCACCGTGGCGCAAGCAAAGACCATGGCCACGCCCTGCACGACCATGTAGTCACGCGAGAAGATGGCGCGGATCAGAAGCTGGCCCATGCCCGGCAGCGCAAAGACGGTTTCGACCACCACGGTCCCGCCGATCAGCCAGCCGATATTGATCGCCAGGAGGTTGATGGTCGGGACCAGCGAATTCGGCAGCACATGCCGCCAGAAGACGATGCCTTCCGGCATGCCGCGCGCCCGCGCCGCCGTCGCCACATCCGACTGCAGCGCCTGCACCATCGCGCCGCGCAGCGATCGCGTCAAAACGGCCGACAACGACAGCGCGATCGTCAGGCTCGGCAAGGCCAGATGCCAGATCTTGTCGACGAAGTCACGACCGTAGCCCGAGACCGGAAACAGGTCGAGCCGGACGGAAAAGAAGATGATCAGCATCAGCGCCAGCCAGAAGGGCGGAAAACCGATCCCCATGGTGGAGACGACGCGCACCGTATGGTCGGCGAGCCGGCCCTGACGGCGCGCGGCGATCGTCGAGAGCGGCACTGCGATCAGGATCGACAGGATCACGCTGACGAGCACCAGCATCAGCGTCGGCTCGATGCGGGTCATGACGAGCTTGAGCACGTCGATCTTGTAGAGCGTCGACTTGCCCATCTCGCCACGCCCGAGATGTTCGAGAAAATAGAAATACTGCTGCCACAACGGGTGGTCGAGACCGTATTCCGCGCGGATCTTGGCGATCGCCGACGGTGTGGCGCGCGTGCCGAGCAGAACACGTGCCGGATCGCCCGGGATCATCCGCACCAGGATGAACGTGATCACGCTGATGCCGAAGAGAACCGGCAGCAGTTGAAGCGGTCGATAGAGAACGAACTTATAGCGGTGCATGAGGCCGGCGATCGCCCCTCTTGTATGACGCTCGGAAAACGGCTGCCTTCATCAGACGGCCGCGTTGCGATGCAGGAAATCCATCAGCGCAGGATAATAGTCTTCCGGGTTCTCGTAGAAGGGCATGTGGCTTGCATTTCGGAAGACGCACAACTCTGCATTCGGCAGCGCGTTCTTCATCTTCATCGCGCAAGCCGGGGTCAGTTCGTCATGCTCGCCCACGGTGATGAGCACCGGCATGGTGAGTTTGGGAAGATCCGGGATGCGGTTCCAGTCCTTCAGATTGCCGGTATAGAGGAACTCGTTCGGCCCCTGCATGGTCATGTACGGGCCCATGTTCCAGTCGTCGAGCGAGCGGTTGACCGGAGCCGGCCATTCCGGCAGCCGGCACACATGCCGGTAGTTCAGGATGGTGACCGCCGCCAGATATTCGGGATGGTTGATCGTCCCCTGCGCCTCGTGCTTCTGCATCATCGCGACGGTTTCCGACCCGAGCGCGGCACGCAGCCGTTCGAGCTCGACCGTCAGATGCGGCATGTCGGCGACCGTGTCCTCGAGGATCAGCGTCCGGATGTTCTCGGGATATGTCAGCGCATAGTCGATGGCGAGCCAGCCACCCCAGGAATGGCCGAGCAGGTGGACCTTGCCGAGACCCAGCGTCTTGCGCACCGTCTCGGTCTCCTCGACATAACGCTCGATGGTCCACAGGCTTGCGTCGTCGGGCCGGTCGGCAGCACCGGTACCGAGCTGGTCGAAGGCCACCACCCGGTAACCCTTGTCGATCAGGCAGGAATGGGCCTCGCGGAGATAGTCGCAGGGAAGGCCCGGTCCGCCGTTGAGACAGAAGACGGTTTCCTCGCCCTGTCCGAAGCTGTAGGCGACCACCTTGTAGCCGTCCACGGTCACTTCGATGCGCTCGTCCGGGGTGATCTCACGCCACATCAGCTCTTCTGCCTCTCAAAAAGCCTTGCTAAAAAAATGTGCATGGCTAATTTTAGCGCATCGCTTCTCCGGCACTACCTATCTTTATTGATAGGGTGATAGGATGTTTCTCGTAGGAGTGTGGCACATGGAACAACTGCACGCGATCGCCGACCGCCTGACATCCTGGCAGACGCTGGACGACCTGATCGACGACACCTTCGACGCCATGCGCAACATGGGGTTCGAGGCTCTGATCTACGATTACACGCCCTTGCCCTGCGACCTCGACGGCCGCATCGAGATCCCGACCCTTCTCAAGCTGCGGAACGTCACCGACGACATGCACGACTACTGGTGCGAGCGGGAGTATTTCCGCATCGATCCGGTGCAGCGCCTGGCGACCCAGACCTCGGTGCCCTTCTTCTGGAACTACGATCGCGACGTCGAGACGAAGATCAGCCAGTTCATGACCGACGATACCAAGCCGGTCTGCGATTTCCTGCGCGAACACGACATGCGGGCCGGGGTTACGGTGCCCGTTCACATGCCGCGCGGCGACTATGCGACCGTGACGGGTGTGCGTTTCGGCGCGCGCAAGGACTTCCAGGACGACGCGATGCGGGTGCTCGCCGACTTCAACCTTCTGGCCCACCTCTTCCACGAAGCGGCCTACGGGATGTTCGACGATACCGTGCGCAACAGTTCCGGCGTCCGGCTGACCGAGCGTGAGCGGGAATGTCTGGCCTATTCCTCGCACGGACTGTCGGCCAAGGAAATTTCACGCATCATCGACCGGTCCGTGCCGACGGTGGTGATGCATCTCAATTCCGCCGCCCGCAAGCTCAACGCCAAGAACCGCACCCAGGCCGTAGTTCGCGCCACCCAGTGCCGGCTGCTCGATCCCCTCCCCGATTTCGGCCCCAACCAGTAGCCGCCCTATAAATTGTGATAGCTGCCGGGGCATGGCCCGCGCCGCTACAGTCTCCTGACGCGAACAAGAGCTGAAGGAGAGCAGGAATTGGCTGAAATCGAAATCACGGAAGGCTACCTGCCGTTTCGCGGCTACAAGACCTGGTACCGCATCACCGGCTCGCTCGATTCAGATCGTCTGCCCCTCGTCGTCGCCCATGGCGGTCCCGGCTGCACCCATGATTACGTCGACAGCTTCAAGGGGATTACCGAGCTCGATGGACGTCCGGTCATTCACTATGACCAGCTCGGCAACGGGAACTCGACCCGGCTTCCCGACAAGGGTCAGGACTTCTGGACGTTCGATCTCTTTCTCGACGAACTCGACGCCCTGCTCGAGCACCTCGGCATCAAGGAGCGCTATGCCTATCTTGGCCAATCCTGGGGCGGCATGCTCGGTTCCGAGCACGCCGTGCGCAAACCCGAAGGCCTGAAGGCCTTCGTCATCGCCAACTCGCCCGCTAGCATGAAGACCTGGGTGGAGGAAGCCAATCGGCTGCGCAGGGAACTTCCGGCGGATGTCCAGGCCACCCTGCTCCGCCACGAGGAAGCCGGCACGATCACCGATCCGGAATATGTCGAAGCCTCGCGCGCCTTCTACGATCGCCACGTCTGCCGCGTCGTGCCGTGGCCGCCGGAGGTGGCGCGGACCTTCGCCATCATGGACGAGGACAACACAGTCTATCGCAACATGAACGGCCCGACCGAATTTCACGTTATCGGCACCATGAAGGACTGGACTATCGAGGGCCGGCTCCACAATGTCGCGGCACCGACGCTTCTGATCTCGGGCCGCTATGACGAGGCCACTCCCCTCGTGGTCAAACCCTTCGTCGACGAGATCCCCGATATACGGTGGGTTGTCTTCGAGGAATCGAGCCACATGCCTCACGTCGAGGAAAAGGCTCTCTGTCTGAAGACTGTATCGGACTTCCTCAGGGAACACGATTGACCGGGCCGGCGCGACCGGCTTTGATCCAGAACCGCTCAGGATAGGGCAGCGAGAGCTGTATACCGACAGACAACAAGAAGGCCGCGCTCCTTGTCGGGAGCGCGGCCTATTCATTTGGATTTCGTGGCCGGGCGTCAGACGCTCATGCAGAGATACTTGATCTCGAGAAAGTCCTCGATGCCGTAT
>CAZEJG010000001.1:9161-270965 GCA_964511625.1 uncultured Hoeflea sp. | reverse complement strand
GGTAGCGCGTGGCCGCCGGAAACTGGCCGCGGTGACGCTCCAGATCGGCGAACACGCGATAGTTCCCGGCCTCCCGGAGGCCTGAGAGGCTCGCTTCGAAGAACGCGTCAAAATCCATAGCAAAAACCTTATATATCCCCGGAGAGAATGCGCAAAGGCGCATGTCTGGTCAACCCAATCCCCGGAGAATTCCCCCAACCTGCGGCAAAATGTGCAGTCTTGCCGGTTCAGGGAAAGTAAACACCGGGCTGCCATATCTCACAAACAGGTCGATCTTTCCAGAGCGAAGCCGCACAGATTTCGTCCGCTGCTCACGCCGGACGAATGCTGACTTTTCTCATTGAGAAAGGTATCGCGCCGTAGCGTTCCACAAGCTCCGGCTCGGCACCCGCGCGCAGATAACGGCCGGGGCGCGACGAGAGAACGAGTTCGGTCGTACCGGGCGGCAGATCGGTCGTCCCCGACAAAACCAGGGTCATGCGGGGTTTGCGCCACAAATTGCGATATCGCGCGCGAGCGAGGTGTCTGTCCGGCGTGTTCAGTTCGAATTCGAGCCGACGGTTCACTTCGGGCGCATCCACCGCGAACTCGATGTCCACGGCAATCCGATCGGCTGAGACAATGTCCGGCGACAGGGCAATCCGGTAGGTCATTACGGGGTTGTCGAGGGCTGCGTCCGGCGCGCGCTTGCGTCTGAGCGCCAGCCAGGGGTCATGCCGCCCGGCGATGCCGTCCGCGCGCCTTTGGGTTTCCTTGCGCGCTTCCTTGATTCGCCACCGGACAATGTTGAGGAACGCGCCCGACCGGTCTTTCGGTCGCGACTGAATCAACGCCGAGAGATAGGACGCCGGTTTCACCGGAGCCTTGCCGCGAATTTCGGCGGCGAATGCGGCATCGACGGCGATTCCGCATTCGGTGGAAAGATACTCGAATGCTATCGCTGCCGATCCGATGAGCCCGCGACTTTCCAGTATCTCCGACAAGAGCGAAAAATCGATCCCGCCGGTATTGAGGGCCATGGCAATGTCGACCAGCCAGTCGCTGTGGGCATGGGCGTCGAGGCTGCCGTGACCGACGGCGAGCGCGATCCGGTCTTCCGGGCCCGGAAGCAGTACCGGCGCCCCAGCCAGCGCCCCGGGACAGGCGCGTGACCACAAGGCTTCGTCGGCCTCGCTGTCGCCATGGATGGCGTGGAAGGGCCGGCCATGAAGGTCGATATCACCGAAATCGCCGCGCATCATGTTGATGGCGCGAACACGATCAATGCGCGCGGCAAGGCTGAGCGTCGACTGGCCCGTCGAAGGGCGCCATCCGCAGCGGACGAGTTCACCGTAGGCAGCCGGCATGTCGCGCGGCCGGACGACGATATCGATGTCGTGAGCGATCCGGCCCCGTGCCGTCGCGCCGCCCTCAGCCATGCGCGCAGCACCCTTGATGGCGAGCACCCCTACTCCCGCCGCTGCAATGGCTTCGAGGCCCGGTGCCGCTTCGCGCGCCGACATCATCGTGCGTGTCCAGAGAAGTCTCTGAACCCCGACCAGCCGCGGATAGGCCGCGCAGCTTCCCAGGTTCTGGCCATGCCGGCTGATGATGGTCGCCAGGAGCCGGTTGTCGCGGGTGGAGGCCGCGTCGATATCGTTCTCGTTCAGCCATTTCAGCGCCGCTTTGAGAGCGATCGCGTCATCCGGGTGGATGGCGGCCTGAAGAAGCAGGTTGTGATAGCCGATCGGAAAGGCGAAGCGCGCGCCGGCCAGTCTGGACTTCACGGCGCTCATTCCGGCCCCGATCCTTGACGACGCTTGCGAATGAGGGCCTGCCGCGCGGCATGAAGATAGCCTCTGTCCTTGTCCTCGTCGCGCCCATAGGAAAGGCTGCCCGCGTGGATACGCCGATAGGCCAGAACCTCTTCGATCAAGGCCAGTTCGAAACCGATTTCCCGCGCTCTCGCCAACCAGTCGACAATGTCGCCCCTGTTGCCCGGAGGATCGATCATGTCGCCGACCGCGGCATAATCGGTCCGCCTCAGAACCATCACCGAGCGAAGTCGGGCGTCCTGCACGCGCCCGAGAACGCCGTTACGCACATGTTGCATCCTGGCCATGACGATCCGCCGTTCGGCCGCCGCAAGCGCGGGCAACTGAACCTCCATCTTGTGGGGGAGCCAGATGTCGTCGGCATCGCTGAAGGCAATGATGTCGCATGTGGCATTTGCAACGGCAGTATTGGACGCCTTCCCCGGTCCGCTCTGCTGCTGGCGGACGACCCTCACCCGTTGATCGATTGCGGATGCAACCGCGACCGTATCGTCGGTCGAACCGTCGTCGACGACCACGATCTCGGCTGGCGGAACAGACTGGCCAAGAATCGCGCCGATCGTTTCGGCGATGGTGCCGGAAGCGTTATAGGCCGGTATGAGCGCACTGTAGGACGGCATCATCGCCAGGCATTTCCCTTTCTACAGAACCTTCGAATCCTGAAGAGCGCGGATATCGAAGAAGGACGTCGCATCGACGAGCCTTGGGTTGGCGCGGCGACGGCGCAACGCCTTGTGGAGTGCGAGAAGGAAGTAGCGCCGCGACGCCTGGATATCATTGGTCATGTTGGCGTCGTGACGGCGGTAGATGCAGCAGACGACATCGGTTCTCCGGCACGGAACATCGAGTTCGATCGCGCGCAACAGGAAGTCGAGATCTTCGCCATGCTGAAGATCGAGATCGAAATCGCCCAGCGAGTCGAAAAACGGCCGACGGAACATGGCGGCACTCAGGCTAACGCCCCGGACAACCACGGTTTCCACGCCCGGCGCAGGCAAGCCCGTCGCGTCGTCGATCGCACGCGTCAGTTCCAGCAGGCCGTAGGTAAACTGGATCTCGGGCGACCGCGTGAAAACAGAAAGCTGTTGGTGAAAGCTGCCGGGGGGCGACGTGTCGTCGGAATCGAGAAACGTGACGAATTCGGTCTCCGGCAGAAGCAGCGTGCGGCTGCGGCTGCGTGTGGCGACGACACCCATATTTTGCTGGCGTACCAGACGGATTTCCGGATGCCGCTCGGCGAGGCGCGCAACCTTCTCGGGCCCGTCGTCGTCCGAGCCGTCGTCGATCACGAGAATGTCGAGATTGACCGTATCCTTGTGTCGCAGCAGCGACCGCAGACACGTCTCGATATATGCACTGCGATTGTAAAGCGGCACAACCACGGTAACCGTCATGCCCGCAGCTCCCGGATGATTGCCCCGATCGCGCCGTTCACGCCGGCGGGGTCCGACCCGAGTTCGATCAGGCGACATGGCAGTTTCCGCACCATTTCGGCGTAGAAGGCCACGCCGCTGTCGCGGTCGGCAGGCATCTGGAAGAGTCCGGTCGGCGCGAGCGACATCATGGCGCGTGCTCCCGAGATTTCGCTGACGCGGGTTTCGCTCCTATCGCCCAACTGCGCCACGACGATGCCGCGTATCCGGAGCGTGTCAGCCAGCTCAACGATGCCGATGTCGCGCGCGGAGAACTCGATCTTGTCCTGCCAGTTGGCAGGTCGACCGGCGAGTTTATCCGCCAGCCCCAGCCGGGCGAGGCCGTCGCGGTCCTGCTTGAGCGTCGGAAAAAGACAATGCGCGACGAGATCGCTTCCGGAATTGGCGATAAGCACGTAGTCGTCGCCGACACTCTCGAAACCGCCAAGGACGCCTCCCGTCACCGTTCCTGATTTGCCCGATCCGCCCCGGCCGGTCAGAAGGATGCCCTCGCCGTCCAATCCAAGTGTGCCCGCGTGGGCGAGACGCATTCCCCTGCGACCGTAGGCCCAATGAAGGAATGTTCTGAGCGGCGCGCCGCGATCCCAGGGCGGCAGGGCGTCATCGTCTGCCATCCACTGCAAACCGGTACCCGTCTCGATGTCGAGAATTTGCCAGAGCCGCCAGTCGTGGGAATAACTCGCCCGATACCGGGAGCCGGCGAGCGCCAGTTCGAGTTCCCTGAGATCCAGCACCGCCTCACCCCAACGGGGCGGCCGCCCGATCAGGCCGGAACCGGCCGACAGGACCACGATTTCGAGTTGCCCGGCGCCCTCGCCCGCCGGTGCCGGCCTCAACCGCTCCCGGACCGTCCCGGCATATGCGCGGACGCTGGACCGAACCGTCAGATCGAGGAAGGGCAGCCTGACCGCAACCACATGCCGGGCGTCATCCTTGCCGGCTTTCGCATAATCTATCGCCGCGGCGCAGAACGCCTCTATGTCGGCAAGTCTTACCGGTCGGGTCAAGACCTGCGCCGGTTCGGGAAGAAGATTTTCACGCATCCGTCTTGCGGCTCGGCCAACCCTCCGCTTCGTCCGTATCGTGGATCGGGTCGGCGAGAATGAGATCGGCGAGATCGTCATGGATTTCTACGGCGAGAGCTCCGTCGACCTCCACAAGCGGGCGGGCTTCGTCGTCGGCAGGCACCAGCGGAGGAATCTCCGTCGTGGCAAGAATGCCCTGCGCCTTCAGCGTGTCTATCAACTTGGGCAGATCGCCGGCCATGGCCGGATTGGCATCTGCGACGGATTGTGGCGAGTATCCTTCGACCAGGACGTCAAGAACGGCGCTGGCAGCCGGGGTCAAGGCAAAATAGCGTCCCACCGCCATGTCCAATACCACATACTCGCCATCGAATTTCTCAAGCGAGATATTCCTGGACGCGATCGTCCAGCGTGACTGCAAATCCGACAGTTCCATTCCGCATCTCGTTCTCAACTGCAAGGCGTCCGGACATTACTGCAACAGGTTGCAGCCCGGTAGTATCCGAAACGGCCTCAGGCACAGCTTTTTTAGCGATTACAAGTAGGTTGATCTTTCCAGAGGGGTGATCTCGTTGTCGAAGGCGACAAGTTCGGCTTTCTTGATCTCTGCGAAGATACGCCGAAGATCCGCGCCGAAATAGCGACGAATGAAGTCGGAGCGCTCGAAATCTTCGATGGCGTCGTCCATGTCGTCGGAGAGTTGCGGCAGCGGCACGTTGTAGGCGTTGCCCTCGACGGCGGGTGGCGGCATGCGGCCGGCCTCGATCCCCTCCATCATGCCACCGAGCACGCCGGCGAGCACGAAATAGGGATTGGCGTCGGCGCCCGACATGCGGTGTTCCAGCCGGCGGGCCTTGTCGTCGGAGGCAGGCACGCGGACGGCCACCGAGCGGTTGTTGCGGCCCCAGGCGATTCGCGTCGGCGCATAGGAGCCGGCCTGCAGGCGGCGATAGCCGTTGAAGCTCGGGATGTAGAAGAGAAGCGTATCCTTGAGCGTCGACAGGAGACCGGCGGCGGCATGCTGGAGACGGGTGTCACCCTCGACGCCCGCGAAGATATTGTCGCCGTTCTCGTCAAGCACCGAGGCGTGGACGTGCATGCCGTTGCCCGGCCACTCGAGGAAGGGCTTGGCCATGAAGGTGGCCTTGAGACCGCGATTGTCGGCGCATTCGGAAATGACACGGCGCAACAGGACGGTATCGTCGGCGGCCGCCATCGGGTCGGCGCGGTGCTTGAGATTGACCTCGAACTGGCCGGGCGCCGCTTCCTTGATGATCGTGTCGATCGGCAGGTTCTGCGCCAAGGCCGCACCGCGGATCTCGGCGAAGAGATCACTCTGGCCGCGAAGCTCGGAAAGCGAATACATGTGCTGCTGCTCCGGTCCCGGCCCCTCGTCCTTGCCCATGCGGCCCGAACGGCGGAAGGCAGCGGGGTCGACGAGGTAGAATTCGAGCTCGAAGGCGACGACGGGCGTCAGCCCCTTGGCGGAATAGCGGTCGACGATGCCCTGAAGCGCGTTGCGCGGATCGATCGGATAGGGCTCGCCCTCTTCCGTGTACATCGACATCAGCACCTGGGCGGCGGGACGCGGCGACCAGGGCGAGCGGTTCACGCGGCCGGGAATGGCGCGGCAATAGCCGTCGATATCACCGGTCTCGATGTGAATGCCGGTGGACTCGACCTCCCTGCCCCAGATGTCGAGCCCGAAGATCGACAGCGGCAGATTGATGCCGGGCTTGAACACCTTGGAGATGGCCTCGGCCGGCCCCCATTTGCCGCGCAGCACGCCGTTGATGTCGGCGATCAGGAAATCGACAGATTCCAGTTCCGGGTTTTCGGCGAGAAACGTCTCGGCCTCGGCATTCGGGGAAGCTGCCGCTTCACCTTCGATGCCCACCCCAGCGGGCTTACTCTCATCCAGCATGCAAACCTCTTGTCCGTGATTGCCGCGCTTGTCCAAGCAGCAAAACTGTGCTCACTTCCGGCCTTCCTAGCCTGCCTTGCGCGGAGCTTCCAATCTTATCTGCAGGATTTTCGAAATGCGCGTCAATGTTTCCTCCCACGACCTCAAGGTTTCCGACCACGCCCACCATCTGCATCCGTTCACGGATCACGGCGAGCTCGGGGTCGACGAACGGCGTGTGATCAGCCGCGCAGACGGCGTCTGGCTGTGGGATACGGACGGAAACCGGATCATGGACGGGATGGCGGGACTGTGGTGCGTCAATGTCGGCCACGGTCGCAACGAGATCGTCGAGGCGGTGCGTGCGCAGATGAGCGAGCTCGCCTACTACAACACCTTCTTCAAGACCTCGCATCCGCCGGTGATCGCGCTGTCCGAGAAGATCGCCGAACTGGCGCCGGACCACATGAACATGGTGTTCTACGGCTCGTCGGGATCGGACGCCAACGACACGGTGTTCCGCATGGTCCGGACCTACTGGGACATCATGGGCCAGCCCGAGAAGAAGACCATCATCTCGCGCAAGAACGCCTATCACGGCTCGACGGTCGCCGGCGCCTCGCTGGGCGGCATGGGCGGCATGCACGGCCAGGGCGGACTGCCGGTGCCGGGCATCCACCATATCGACCAGCCCTACTGGTTCGGCGAAGGCATGAAGACCGGCATGAGCGAAGAGGAATTCGGCATCTGGGCGGCGCGTGAACTCGACAAGGCGATCGAGGAGATCGGCGAGGAAAAGATCGCTGCCTTCATCGCCGAGCCGATCCAGGGCGCGGGCGGCGTGATCGTGCCGCCGGCGAGCTACTGGCCGGAGGTGAAGAAGATCCTCAAGGCGCGCGACATCCTGTTCGTCTCAGACGAGGTGATCTGCGGTTTCGGGCGTACCGGCGAATGGTTCGGTGCCGACTATTTCGGCACCAAGCCCGACTTCATGTCGATCGCCAAGGGCCTGACCTCCGGTTATCTGCCGCTCGGCGGCGTAATCGTATCCGACCGCGTGGCTGAAGCCTTCCACCAGGCCAATGCCGGAGAATTCTACCACGGCTACACCTATTCCGGGCACCCGGCGGCCTGCGCAGCCGCGCTCGCCAACCTCGATATCATGAAGCGCGAGAAGCTGGTCGACCGCGTGAAGGACGATATCGGCCCGTTCCTGCAGAAGCTCTGGGCCGGTCTCGGCGAGCACGATCTCGTCGGCGAAGCCCGCATGATCGGCCTGTTCGGCGCGCTCGAACTGGTGCCGCAGAAATCCGACCTGTCGAAGCGCTTCGACAATGTCGGCAAGGTCGGCACGGTCGCCCGCGACCATTCCTTCGCCAACGGGTTGGTGATGCGCGCGGTGCGTGACAGCCTGATCCTGTCGCCGCCGCTCACCCTGTCCCATGAAGAGGCCGAGCAACTGGCCGCCACGGCGAAGAAGACGCTCGACGACACCTGGAAGACGCTCAAGGCAGACGGACTGGTCTGAAACCGGTCCGACGGCCAAACGACGGAAACAAAAAAGGGCGCCCCTCGAGGCGCCCTTTCTTTTGTCGGCTTGTGGTTGCTGTTTATTCCGGCAGCTTGTCGTCGACGCCTTCGACGTAGAAGTTCATGCCGAGCAGCGTGCCGTCGTCGGCCACTTCGCCTTCCTTGAGCCAGACGGTGCCATCCTGCTTGTTGATCGGGCCGGTGAAGGGGTGGAGTTCGCCGGACTTGATGGCTTCCTCGGTCTTTTCGGCGTCGGCCTTCACGTCGTCGGGCATGTTGGTGTAGGGCGCCATCGTCAGGATGCCGTCCTTCAGCCCGTCCCAAGAGGACTGGCCGCCCTTCCAGGTGCCGTCCATGGCGGCCTTGATTTCCTTGACGTAATAGGGACCCCAGGTGTCCTCGATCGCCGTCATCTGGGCGTTCGGGCCGGCCTCGATCTGGTCGAATGCCTGGCCGAAGGCCTTGATGCCGCGTTCCTCGGCGACCTGCATCGGGCCGGTGGAATCGGTGTGCTGGGTGATCACGTCGACGCCCTGATCGATGAGTGCCTTGGCGGCGTCGGCTTCCTTGCCGGCGTCGAACCAGGTGTTGACCCAGACGACCTTGAGCTTGAAGTCCGGATTGACCGAACGCGCGCCGAGCAGGAACGAGTTGATGCCCATGACCACTTCCGGGATCGGGAAGGAGGCGATGTAGCCGGCGACGCCGGTCTTCGACACCTCACCGGCGATCCGGCCGATGATGTAGCGGCCCTCGTAGAAGCGCGAGTTGTAGGTGGTGACGTTCGGCGCGGTCTTGTAGCCGGTCGCGTGCTCGAACTTCACGTCCGGAAACTTCTCGGCGACCGCCATGGTCGGATCCATGAAGCCGAAGGAGGTGGTGAAGATGATGCCGCAGCCGGACCGGGCCAGACGCTCGATGGCGCGCTCGGCATCAGGGCCTTCCGGCACGTTTTCGAGATAGACGGTCTCGACCTTGTCGCCGAGTTCCTTGTCGACCTCCTGGCGGCCGACGTCATGGGCCTGGGTCCAGCCGCCGTCGGTCTTTGAACCGACATAGACGAAGCAGGCCTTGTACTTGTCTTCGGCGAAGGCACCGCTTGCGGCCGTCAGCGCGACGGTTGCGGTCAGTGCGAACAGGATCTTTTTCATGGATTCACCTCTCTGATTTCACGCCGGGTTCCGGCGATATCCCTCTGTTGGTTATTGGGCCGCCTATCGGTCGGGCACGAACGGCTGGGCGAGCGAAGCCGGTGTGTTCATCACCGTCAACCTCCGGTCCCGCGATATTAGGACGAGAACGACGATCGTGGCCAGATAGGGCAACGAAGAAAGAAGCTGCGAAGGAATGCCGAAGCCGAGCGCCTGGGCGTGCAGCTGACCGATGGTCACGGCTCCGAACAGATAGGCGCCGCCGATCACCCGCCAGGGCCGCCAGGACGCGAAAACGACGAGCGCCAGCGCAATCCAGCCGCGTCCCGCCGTCATGTTCTCCACCCATTGCGGCGTGTAAACGAGCGACAGGTGGGCGCCGGCGAGCCCGGCGCAGGCGCCGCCGAACATCACTGCCAAATAGCGGTAGCCGAGCACGTTGATGCCGAGAGCGTGCGCGGACTTGTGGTTGTCGCCGATGGCGCGCAGCGTGAGGCCGGTGCGGGTCCGGAAGAGGAACCACATGACGGCGCCGGTCAGCGCGATGGAGACGTAGAAGAGCGGATCCTGACCGAAGAGAAGCCGGCCGATGAGCGGCAGATCGGTCAGAACCGGAATGTCGAGATTCGGAAGGCGAACACCGGCGCGGCCGACGAAATTCTCGCCGATCATGCCGGACAGGCCGATGCCGAGGAGCGTCAGCGACAGGCCGGTGGCGACCTGGTTGGTGGCGAGCGACAGGGCCAGAACGCCAAAGAGCAGCGACAGGATCGCGCCGGCGGCGATGCCGGCAAGCACGCCGACCCAGGGATTTCCCGTGAGGACGGCCGCGGCAAAGGCGCAGACCGCGCCGATGACCATCATGCCTTCGACGCCGAGATTGAGCACGCCGGAGCGCTCGACGACCAGTTCGCCGATGGCGGCGAGCAGAAGCGGCGTCGAGGCCGTGGCAATCGTCAGGAGTACGCTTTGGAAAATGTCCATCGACCGGCTACCTCGAGGCCTTGACGGGATCGCCGAAGACGAGGCGGATCCGGTAATGAATGAGCGTGTCGCAGCCGAGCACGAAGAAGAGAAGCAGGCCCTGGAAGACGCGGGCGACCTTGTCGGAAATGCCGAGGGACATCTGCGCGCCCTCGCCGCCGAGATAAGTCAGCGCCAGCACGAAACCCGCGGCGATCGCACCGAGCGGATTGAGGCGACCGAGGAAGGCGACGATGATGGCGGCAAAACCGTAGCCCGGCGAGATCGTCTCGCGCAGCTGGCCGATGGCGCCCGAGACTTCGCAGATGCCTGCCAACCCTGCGAGGCCGCCCGACAGGATGAAGGCGAAGAAGACCATCTTCGAGGACGAGAAGCCGGCAAACCGCCCTGCCCGCGGGCTGCCGCCGAGCACCTTCACCTCGAAGCCGCGCAGCAGATATTTCATCATCACCCAGACGATGACGGCTGCGATGATGGCGAGCACGATGCCGAGATGGGCGCTGCCCTGCGACGGAATGATCTCCGGCAGACGGGCAGCCGAGGGGAAGCGGATGGATCCGGGGAAATTGTTGCCGTTAGGATCGCGGAAGACGCCGCGCGCCAGCCAGTCGAGAAAGAGCTGCGCGACGTAGACCAACATCAGGCTCGTCAGGATCTCGTTGGTGTTGAAGCGCGTCTTCAGAAGCGCGGGAATGGCGCCCATGGCAGCCCCGCCGATGAAGCCGAAGAGCAGCATGAGCGGCAGGGTGAGCGCGTTCTGGAAGCCCGGCAAGAGGATCGGGATCAGCGAACCGGCGATGCCGCCGAGGATGAACTGGCCCTCCGCCCCGATGTTCCAGTTGTTGGAGCGGTAGCAGACCGAGAGCCCCACCGCGATCATGATCAGCGGTGCAGCCTTGATCGCCAGTTCGTGGAGTTGCCAGGTCTCGCTCAACGGCTCAATAAAATAGATGTAGAGCGCCTCGATCGGCGGCTTGCCCAGCGCCGAGAAGATGACGAAGCCTGCAAGCACCGTGAGACCGAGCGCCAGGAGCGGCGAGACGGCGGAGAACAGCGCCGACTGCTGCGGCCGCTTGATGAGTTCGATGCGCATCAGGCCCCCGCCTCTTCCTTGACGCCTTCGAAGGCCATGTGTCCGGGTTCGGCGCCGCCCATCAGGAGGCCGATCTTCTCGTAGGTGGCCTCGGCGATCGGCACCGGCTCCGACAGCTTTCCGTCATGCATGACGGCGATGGAATCTGAAATCTCGAAGAGTTCGTCGAGATCCTGGCTGATGACGAGGACAGCCGAGCCCGAACGCGCGAGCGCGATCAATGCCTTGCGAATGCGTGCCGCCGCGCCGGCGTCCACGCCCCAGGTGGGCTGGTCGACGATCATGACGGCGGGCTGGCGGTCGAGTTCGCGGCCGATGAGGTATTTCTGCAGGTTGCCGCCCGAGAGTGCTGCGGCTTCCGGATCCTCGGCGGTCTTGCGAACGTCCATCTCGCCGATGACCCGCTTGGAGGCGGCGCGGACGGACGCGTTGCGCACGAAGCCGAACGGACCGAGCATGACCTTCCTGTCCGTCTGGTGGCGCGACAGGAGCATGTTTTCCGACAGCGGCAGCGACGGCACCGCGCCGTGGCCGAGGCGCTCTTCAGGAACGAAGCCGACACCGAGCAGGCGGCGCCCGGAAATGCCCTTGTCACCGCAGTCCTGGCCATTGAGGCTGACGACATCGGCGCGCTTCTGCGTCGCCTCGCCCGAGACCGCCTCGAAGAACTCCCCCTGACCGTTGCCTGCAACGCCTGCAATGCCGACGACCTCGCCTGCGCGGACCGTCAGGTCGATGCCGCGCAGCGGAATAGAGAACGGCGTGGCAGGCGGGCGCTGGAGATTGCGGATTTCGATGAGCGGCTTGCCGAATTCGGGCGCCGCGCCTTCGCGCTTGACCGTTTCCACGTCGGACCCGACCATCATGTTGGCAAGCGACGAGGCGGTTTCCTCGCGCGGCACACAATGGCCGACGACCTTGCCGTGGCGCAGCACGGTGGCAGTGTCGCAGAGCCGTTTGACCTCGTCGAGCCGGTGCGAAATGTAGAGGATCGACTTGCCCTCGGCCTTGAGACGCTCGAGCGTCTCGAACATCTTGTTGGCTTCCTGCGGGGTGAGCACCGAGGTGGGCTCGTCGAGAATGATGAGGTCGGGCTTCTGCAGCAGGCAGCGGATGATCTCGATGCGCTGGCGCTCACCCACCGAAAGATCGCCCACCATGGCGTGCGGATCGAGCGGCAGGCCGTAATCGACGGAGAGCTTGCGGGCGGTCTCGGCGATCTTCGAGATCGGGGTCTTTTCCTCCAGCACGAGCGCGATGTTCTCGGCCGCCGTCAGCGCCTCGAACAGCGAAAAATGCTGGAAAACCATGCCGATGCCGAGACGGCGGGCCTCGCCCGGGCTGCCGATGCGCACCGGCTGACCCTTCCACAGGATCTCGCCCTCTGTGGGATCGAGCACGCCGAACATCATCTTGACGAGCGTCGACTTGCCGGCGCCGTTCTCGCCGAGAAGTGCGTGTATCTCGCCAGGCGCGATCGACAGATCGATGCCGTTACAAGCCTTGACCTCCCCGAAGACCTTGGTCAGACCGACGGTCTTCAGGAGCGGTGTACCCTCACTTGCGCTCTGCACGAGTCCCCCATGAACAAAAAGCAGGCACGCAATACCTGTGCGCAATAAACAAGCTTCACCATATTTCGAGCGAATTCAAGGGAGCAGTATGGTCGTCCCCGTCGTTTTCCGGTTTTCGAGGTCTTCATGGGCCTGACGCGCGTCGGACAACGCGTAGCGCTGGTTGATGTCGATGGATACGACCCCGCGCCCGATCACGTCGAAGAGCGCAGCCGCCGACGCCTCGAGATCGGCCCGGCTGGCGATGTAGGTGAAGAGCGTCGGACGGGTGGCGTAAAGAGAGCCTTTCTGGCTCAGGACGGACATCGGAAAGGGTTCCACATTGCCCGAGGACTGGCCGAAGCTCACCCACATGCCGCGTGGCTTGAGACAGTCGAGCGAGCCGGGGAACGTGTCCTTGCCGACGGAATCGTAGACGACGTCGACCCCCTTGCCGTCGGTCAGGTCCTTGACCCGGGCGACGAAATCCTCCGTCCGGTAGTTGATGACCTCGTCGTAGCCGTTGGCGCGGGCGAGTTCGGCCTTCTCGTCAGAGCCGACCGTACCGATAACCCGGGCGCCCAGCGATTTGGCCCAGGTGCCCGCCATCGAACCGACGCCACCGGCAGCGGCGTGAAACAGGATCGTCTCACCCTTCTTCACCGGATAGGTTCGCAAGAGCAGGTATTCGACCGTCATGCCCTTGAGCATTGCGCCGGCGGCGATTTCGAGATCGATGCCGTCGGGAACCTTGACCACGCGGTCGGCCGGTAGCACGCGCTCCTCGGAATAGGAACCGAGCGCCACGACATAGGCGACACGATCGCCGGCGGCAACGTTGGTGACGCCGTCACCGACGGCAACGACGGTGCCCGCACCCTCGCCGCCCGGGACGAAGGGCATGCCGTTCGGCGCCGGATAGAGACCGGAGCGGAAATAGACGTCGATGAAGTTGAGACCGGCGGCGGTGTGGCGGATACGGACCTCGCCCGGACCGGGGTCGGCGACCGGATGGTCCTTCCATTCCAGAACTTCGGGTCCGCCGGTCTGGCTGACGACGATGGCTTTGGTCATTTCGTTTCACTCCCGATCGTTGCGTCCGCCTTGCGGCCGAGGTTGGGGAACATCTGCAGCACCGGTCCGATGACGAGCAGATAGAGGCTTGCCGCCATCACCGCCCATTTGAGCCATTCGGGTGTATCGAAATGCAGCAGAAGTGCCGCTGCGCCGAGCAACGACCAGACGGTAAACACGGCCAGATTGAGCGGCCGCAGGCGCTGCACGCGCACCGGATGAAGGAAGTTGATGGGCAGGAAAGTGGCGACGACTGCGAACAATATCGCAATGAAAGCAGACATTTCTGACGGATTAATCACAAACAGACTGAAGACGAACATGTTCCAGACCACCGGAAAGCCCGAGAAGAAATTCTCGTCGGTCTTCATGCCTGTATCGGCATAGTAGACGGCGCTGGAAACGACGATCAGCCCGGCCGCCACGAAGGACAGTGGTTCGCCGATCATGCCGCTTTCATAAAGCGCATAGGCGGGCACCAGCACGTAGGTGACGTAGTCGATGACGTTGTCGAGCATCAGCCCGGACCAGTTGGGCAGAACCTCGGTGACCTTGAGCTTGCGCGCGATCGGTCCGTCGATGCCGTCGACGGCGAGTGCCAGACCCAGCCACCACCACATGTCGACGAAGCGCGCCTCGCCGGCGGCAACAACCGCTAGAAAGGCGAGATAGGCGCCGGAGGCAGTCAGGATGTGGACGGAGAACGCCCTGATCTCGGCATAGGGGACGCGCCGGTACTTGAAGAACGGTATCTTCATGGTTTGCCACACCGGCCGTTACGGTTCCGCATCGCACTCGCTCTCCCCGTCTGCGCCAAAACACCCCATGGAAAAGAAGCGGATTCGGCTCTACATCACTCACTATCCAATTGGTTGTAGGGGCGAAAGGGGCCGACAGGCAACCGCTTTCAAACCGGCAAGGGAGTTTCGGCGTGACGGAAGAATTCGATATCGCGGTGATCGGCGGCGGGCTGGCGGGAACCATGGCTGCGCTGGCTGCGGCGGCAGAGGGCTGGAGCGTGGTTTTCATCGCGCCGCCGCCTGCGGGTAATGATTTGCGGACGACTGCGCTGATGACGGAGTCCATTGCCCTGCTCTCACGGCTCGGCGTCTGGGAGACGATCAGGCCCGAATCGGCGGCCCTTTCGACGATGCGCATCCTCGACGGGACGAAACGGTTGTTCCGGGCCCCGCCGGTCAGTTTCCATTCTTCCGAGATCGCCCTCCCCGCCTTCGGTTACAATATCCCCAACGCACCGATGATGAAGGCGGCTTCCGCGCAGGTCGATGCCACCGAGACCATCAGGCGAATTCCCCACGCCCTCGTCGAGGCGGTCCAGACCGAGAGCGACGTCAATCTGACGCTCGACGACGGGACCCGGCTTCTTGCCCGGGCGGTGCTTGCCGCCGACGGGCGCAAGTCGCGGGCGCGCGAGTGCGCCGGGATCGACGTGCGCAACTGGAGCTACAAGCAGACGGCGATGGTGATGAATTTCACCCACCGTCTGCCGCACGACAACATTTCCACCGAATTCCACACCGAGGCAGGTCCCTTCACCCAGGTCCCGCTGCCCGGCAACCGCTCGAGCCTGGTCTGGGCGATGGATCCCGGCGAGGTCGCCGGCATCATGAAACTCGCCCGGGCTGACCTCAATGCGAAGGTGGAGGCACGGATGGCCTCGATCCTCGGCGCGGTCGACGTCGAGGACGGGTTCCAGGCCTGGCCGATGTCGAGCATGATTGCGCACAATTTCGCCCGCGGCCGCACCTTCCTGATCGGCGAGACCGGCCACGCCTTTCCGCCCATCGGCGCCCAGGGGCTCAATCTGAGCCTGAGGGACGTGGAGATGGCGATCGGACGCATCCGCGATGTCGGCGGTCCTGCGAAGGCTGATGCCGCCGCCCTCTCCTACGATCGTGCCCGGCGCGCAGACGTGGCGAGCCGGACGTTCGGCGTCGATCTTCTGAATCGGACCCTGCTGACCGCGTTCATTCCGGCGCAGATGCTGCGAGCGGGCGGGTTGGCGGCCCTGAATTCGATCAAGCCGCTCAAGCAGTTCGCCATGCGCGAGGGGATGACGCCGGGCTGGCGCAAGAGTTCGATGCTGCCAGATCTCAAGGATATTGCCGGAGGCCTACGGGAAAAGGTCCGCCGGTAGCGTTCCCGAGGTGATCAGCCAGAGCAGGATCGAAACGGTCGCCACCGAGGCAACCGTGGTCACCAGAATGCAGGCCGAGGCGCGCTCGGTCCATACACCGTATTGCTGACCGATGACGAAGACGTTGGTGGCCGTCGGCAGCGAGGCGAGCAGCACCGCCGTGAAGACCCAGATTCGGTCGAAATTCCCCACCCAGGACATGGCGAGATACATCAGCACCGGATGGACGATCAGCTTCATCGGCACGATGTAGCCGAGTTCCGGCGGCACCCGCTTCAACGGGCGTAACGCCAGCGTCACCCCCATGGCGAAGAGCGCGCAGGGGGCTGCAGCCTGGGCGAGATAATCGATCAGCCGACTGACCGGCAGCGGCGGCTGGAAATGCAGTGCGGCGGCGATGACGCCGGCGGCGGTCGCCATAATGAAAGGGTGGAAAGCGATCTTGCGCAACACATCGAGCGCAAGTCGTGCCGGCGGACGGTCGTCGTCACCGGCGAGCGCCATCATCATCGGCGCCACGGCGAAGTGCATCAGGTTCTCGAAACAGAAGATGAGCGCCACCGGCACCGCCGCCTTCTCACCGAAGGCGAGGATGGCGATGCCGGGCCCCATGTATCCGATGTTGCCGTAAGCAGCGGCAAGCCCCTGGATGGTGGCGGCATCGATACCGGCGCGGCGGATCAAAACGGCAGCAGCGAAGACCACCGCGAAAACCGTGTAGGTCACGACCATAGAGGCGAGCACATAATCCCAGCGCGCCAGTTCCTCGATCGGCGTCTTGAGGATGAGTTTGAAGAACAGCGCCGGCAGTGCGATGTAGATGATGAAGGTGTTCAGCCAGCCGAGCGCTTCCTGCGACTGTCCGGTGACGCGCGCGGCGATGTAGCCCAGAAGGATGAGCCCGAAGAACGGCAGGACCAAGCCGGCAATTTCAGCCATCAGCAAACCTCGGCGAGGGCGGGAAGCGAAAGCCCCGCCCCGATGAACCGCAGCCGTGGCTATTGCCCCCTCGGCGCATGGTCAAGATCAACGCGTTGATTTTTTCCCGCACTGCACCCATGTTTTCGGGTGTGAAAGGAAATTGGAATGGTTCAGCAAACGGCACGATTCGGGATTGGTCAGGTGGTCAGACACCGGCTGTTTCCCTTCCGGGGCGTCATTTTCGACGTCGACCCGGTCTTCGCCAATACCGAGGAATGGTACAACGCCATTCCCGAACAGGTGCGGCCGCGCAAGGACCAGCCGTTCTATCACCTGCTCGCAGAGAACGACGAGACAGAGTACGTGGCCTACGTCTCCGAGCAGAACCTGTTGCCCGACGACAGTGGCACCCCGATCCGCCACCCGCAACTCCACGAGTTCTTTGGCCCGCCGGTGGACGGCGTCTACATGCCGCTCGAGCGCAACAGCCACTGACCAAGCGCTGCCCCCAACGACAAAAGGCCCGGATGATCACTCATCCGGGCCTTTGTGTTTTTCTTCTGTCGGAGAAGGCCTACTGCTGCTTGGCAGCGTTCTGGGCGTCCTCGAGCTTCTTGCGGGCCTCTTCGGCCTTCTTGGACATTTCTTCCTGGAGAAGGCGCTGGCGTTCCTGCAGTTCCGACTGCTTGATCGGTTCGCCGTCATAGGCTTGGGTAAAGCCTTCGAGCGAGATCTTGATCGGGTTCGGCGTACGCTGGAAATTGACCGACGTCATCACGAGCTCGCCACCCTTCTTGTAGGCGGCGATCATCTGGTCGGTCAGAACCGTTTCGGCAACGCACTTGTCGGGCATGCAGACAGAGTATTCGATCCGCTGGGCCTGGCCGCCATCGACCTGGACGTTGATGCCCGGCTGGATCATACGTGCGCTCGGCACCGAAACCTGCATGATCTTGCGGTTGACCTTGCCGGTCACCTCGATGAGGCCGACAGCGGTCAGCAGCTGGCCCGTCGGCGCGGAGACGATGTTCTGCACGATGCAAACGTCATTGTCTTCCTGCTTGGTGCAGACCTTGTACCATCCCTGGCGCGGAACTCCTGCGCCGCCGCCCTGGTCCTGGGCGCGTGCGGGAAGCGTACCGACAGCGCCCGCGGCGAACCCGGCAGTAAGGATGGCCGCGAGTGTCCTTGTGGTGATCGTGTTCATGGGTCTGGTTTTCTCCTGCAAACGCCCCTGCGGATACGGCGCTTTCCAAGTATTGGCGCGCTCGATTCCGCCTCGTTGTTTCCGCGGCGCTTTTGTTCGCCAATTGAGGCGAGACAATGACCGGTCGCGCCTCGTGTTAAACCGTGAACGGTCGAAATGCCACCCCCCGCCACGGCAGCGGATGAAATTTTCGGGCAATGCGATTTCACCGTTTGCACATGGTTCGCATCGCGTCCGCAAATTTGTCGACGGTCCTCAAATGGCCTCATTTTCCGCCTTGTGGCGAAGGCAGCGAGACGCGTGTTAGGCTCGCCGCAGATTCGGGGCGATCGGAATTGGCAGAAGGGCAGAGGGAGACGGGATGTTCATCAGAGTCGCAGCAGGATCGGTTCGGCGTACGGCGGCGGCGATCGCGGTATTCGGATTTCTGGCGCTCGCCTGGTTCGCAGTTGCGGCGGCTGTTCCCGGCGTTGCGAAAGCCGAGCCTGTCCATGCGATCGCCATGCACGGCAAGCCGGCGATGCCGGCCGATTTCACCCATTTCCTCTACGCCAATCCGAAGGCGCCGAAGGGCGGCAAGGTCAGCTATGGCGTGGTCGGGTCCTTCGACAGTCTCAACCCGTTCATCCTCAAGAGCATGCGGACGACCGCGCGCGGCATTATCGACCAGGAATACGGCAACCTGGTCTATGAACCGCTGATGATGCGCGCCCAAGGCGAGCCCTTCACCCTCTACGGATTGCTGGCCAAAACCGTCGAGTGGGACGAGGACCGAAGCTATATCCAGTTCAACATCAATCCGGACGCCCGCTGGTCTGACGGCGAGCCGGTCACCGCCGATGACGTGATCTTCACCTTCGAACTGTTCCGCGACAAGGGACGCCCGCCCTATTCGACGCGCCTCGACCGGGTGGCCAAGATGGAAAAGATCGGCGAGAACAGCGTCAAGTTCACGTTCAACGACACCTCGAACCGTGAATTCCCGATGATCCTCGCATTGACCCCGATCCTGCCGAAACATGCGACGGATGCGGAGACCTTCGACAAGTCGTCGCTCGAGGCCGGAATCGGCTCCGGGCCGTACCGGGTGGCGGAGGTCGAACCCGGCGAGCGGATCACCTACCGCCGCAACACCGACTACTGGGCCAAGGACCTGCCGGTCAAACGCGGCCAAGACAATTACGACGAGATCACGATCGAGTATTTTCTCTCCGAGAACACGCTGTTCGAAGCCTTCAAGAAGGGTGTCGTCGACATCTATCCGGACGGCTCGGTGACCAACTGGCTGCGCGGCTACGATTTTCCGGCGGCCAATGAGAAGAAGGTCGTCAAGGAGACCTACAAGCGGCAGACCCCGTCGGGGATGTACGGTTTCGTCTTCAACCTGCGGCGTCCGGTCTTCCAGGACAAGCAGGTGCGCAAGGCGCTCACGCTGCTGTTCGATTTCGAGTGGGTGAACAAGAACCTGTACGAAAACGTCTACACGCGCACCCAGTCCTACTGGCAGGGCACGACGCTTTCGAGCTTCAACCGCTCGGCCTCGTCGCTCGAGAAAGAGCTGCTCGCCCCCTTCCCCGACGCGGTCGATCCCGACATCATGGACGGAACCTTCCGACTGCCGGTGAGCGATGCCAGCGGACGGGACCGGCGCATCCAGCGCGCCGCCTTCGATCTGCTGACGGAAGCCGGCTATTCGATCAAGGGCGGCCAGATGGTCGACGCCGAGGGACGACCCCTCGCCTTCCAGGTGATGACACAAAACGAAGGCCAGGAAAAGCTGGCCATCGCCTACCAGCGCTCGCTGGCGCCGCTCGGGATCAAGATGTCAATCCGCACGGTGGATGACGCGCAGTACCAGCAGCGCTCGCAGGATTTCGACTACGACATGATCGTGAAATCCTATCCCTCCTCGCTGTCGCCGGGCATCGAACAGATCGGGCGCTGGGGTTCGGTGGCGAAGGACCGGCCGGGCAGCTTCAATTTTGCCGGGGTCGCCGATCCGGCCGTCGACGCGATGATCGACGCGATGGTCAACGCTCGCGGCCAGGACGAATTCCAGGCCGCCGTGCGCGCGTTCGACCGGGTGCTGCTGTCGGGCTACTATGTCGTTCCGACCTACCATCTGGGCGAAAGCTACCTCGCCCACTGGGACCGGGTGACCGGGCCCGCCGGGATGACGCCGCTCTACGGCTATTACCTGCCGGCGTGGTGGGACAAGACCGCCGGCAAATAGCCAGGCGAAACCACGAGGATGATCGCATGAGCGAGACCGCCGCCCCCTCCACCATCCCGCCGTTCACGATCGACGTCGTTTCGGACGTGATGTGCCCCTGGTGTTACATCGGCAAGAAGCGCCTCGACGACGCGATCGCGCAGCTGGGTGATGAGTTGCCTGTCGACGTGCGCTGGCGGCCCTACCAGCTCGATCCGACGCTGCCCAAGGAGGGCAAGGACCGGCGCCAGTATCTCGAAGACAAGTTCGGCGGCCCCGAGGGCGCGGAACGGGCCTATGCCACTGTTCGTGCGGCGGGCGCAGAGGATGGCATCGCCTTCCGCTTCGAGGATATCGAGGTGTCGGCCAACACGCTCGACGCCCACCGGCTGGTCCGCTGGGCCGGCTCGCAGGGCACGGAGACGCAGGGCCGGATGGTGGCGATCCTGTTCCGTATGTATTTCGAGGACGGGCGCAACATCGGCGATGACGCGGTGCTTCTGGAGGCCGCCGAGGAAGCCGGCCTCGATCCAGCCATCGTGCGCGAATTGCTTGAATCCGGCGCCGACCGCGACAAGGTCTCCGAGGAAGTCGCGCTGTCCCAGCAGATGGGCGTGACGGGCGTGCCCTGCTTCATCCTCGACGGCAAATATGCGGTGATGGGCGCGCAGTCGGCAGAAGTGCTCGCCAACGCCGTCCGCCAGATCGTCGCCGAGAAGGCGGCCGGCGCGGAGAACTGAACGCGCCTAGTTTGCCGCCTCCGCGATCTCCGCAATCTTCGTCATAACCACCGCCGCGCCGACCAGGCGCTTCTCGCCCGTCGGCAGGTCGCGCGACAGGAAGATGCTCTGGTCGGCCCGAACTTTCACAAGGCTGCCCTGGGCGGCAATGTACTGCACCAGCCCGGCCGGATTGGGGAAATTGCCGTCGCGGAACTGGATGACCACGCCCTTCGGCCCGGCATCCACCTTCTCGACATTGGCCTTGCGGCACAGCGACTTGATGTAGACGATCTTGAGCAGATGCTCGACTTCGGTCGGCAGCGGGCCGAAACGGTCGATCATCTCGGCCCCGAAGCCGTCGATCTCGGAAATGTCGGTGATGTCGCCCAGACGGCGGTAGAGGCTCATGCGCAGGTTGAGATCGGGGACATAATCCTCCGGGATCATCACCGGCGTTCCGACGGTGATCTGCGGCGACCAGCCGGTATCGACGATGTCTTCCTCGCCCTTGAGTTCGGCCACCGCCTCCTCGAGCATGTGCTGGTAGAGTTCGAAGCCGACTTCCTTGATGTGGCCAGACTGTTCCTCACCCAACAGATTGCCGGCGCCGCGGAGATCGAGGTCGTGGCTTGCGAGCTGGAAACCGGCACCGAGCGTATCGAGCGACTGCAGCACCTTGAGGCGCCGGTCGGCGGTCGACGTGAGCACCTTGTTGACCGGCAGCGTCAGGAGCGCGAAGGCGCGGGCCTTGGAGCGGCCGACGCGGCCGCGGATCTGGTAGAGCTGGGCGAGACCGAACATGTCGGCGCGGTGGACGACGAGCGTGTTCGCCGTCGGTACGTCGAGGCCGGATTCCACGATCGTCGTCGACAGCAACACGTCGTAATTGCCTTCATAGAAGGCGTTCATGATGTCGTCGAGTTCGCCGGCCGCCATCTGGCCATGGGCGATGGCGAATTTGAGTTCCGGCACGTCGGAGCGCAGCCAGGCGGCCACATCCTGCAGGTCGGAGACGCGCGGGCAGACATAGAAACTCTGACCGCCGCGATAATGCTCGCGCAACAGCGTCTCGCGCACGGTGAGCGTATCAAACGGGGTGATGAAGGTGCGGACCGCCATGCGGTCCACGGGCGCGGTGGTAATCAGCGAGAGTTCGCGCACGCCGGTCATGGCGAGCTGGAGCGTGCGCGGGATCGGCGTGGCGGACAGCGTCAGAACGTGGACGTCCGACTTGATCTCCTTGAGCCGTTCCTTGTGCTTGACGCCGAAATGCTGTTCCTCGTCGACGATCAGCAGGCCGAGATTGGCAAAATCCACCGAAGAGCCCAAAAGCGCGTGGGTGCCGATGACGATGTCGCACTTGCCGGACTTGAGTTCCTGCTTGGTGAGCGCGAGTTCCTTCGCTCCGACGAGTCGTGACGCCTGAGCGATGCGGACCGGATAGCCCTTCAGACGCTCGGAAAAAGTCTTGTAGTGCTGGCGGGCGAGCAGCGTGGTGGGTACGACGACCGCCACCTGCACACCGTTCATCGCGGCGATGAAGGCGGCACGCAGGGCGACCTCGGTCTTGCCGAAGCCGACGTCGCCGCAGATCAGGCGGTCCATCGGGCGGCCGGCGGTCAGATCCTCGCGCACGGCCTCGATGGCGGCCATCTGGTCTTCGGTTTCCTCATAGGGGAAACGGGCGGCAAACTCGTCGTAAAGGCCTTCGGGCGAGGCGAGCACCGGGGCGGAGCGCATGTGGCGCTCGGCGGCGATGCGGATAAGACCCGCCGCCATGTCGAGAAGCCGCTTCTTGAGCTTGGCCTTGCGTGACTGCCAGGCGACGCCGCCGAGCTTGTCGAGCGGTACGCCCTCGCCGTCGGAACCGTAGCGCGACAGGAGTTCGATGTTCTCGACCGGCAGGAAGAGCTTCGCACCCTCGGCATAGTGAAGTTCGAGGCAGGCATGGGGCGCGCCGGCGGCCTCAATGGTGACCAGCCCCATGAAGCGGCCGATGCCGTGCTCGGCGTGGACGACGAGCGACCCCTCGTCGAGGCCCGCGACTTCCGAAATATAGTCGGCGCCGCGCTTCTTGCGGCGGGCGCGGCGGACGAGACGGTCGCCCAGGATATCCTGTTCGCCGACGACGACGGTGCCGTCGGCCTCGAAGCCGCCTTCGATGGCGAGAACGGCGGCCGCCGCCTGCCCCGGCTTCAGTTTCGCGACATCGGCGAAGCGCTCGACCGGCTTGACGTTGCCGAGCCCGTGCTCCTCGAGCACCTGCAGGAGACGGTCGAGCGAGCCTTCCGTCCAGGCGGTGACGAGCACCTTGGCGCCGGCGGCGCGCTTTTCGGCGATATGGGCGACGGCGCGGTCGAACAGGTTGACGCGGCCTTCATCGCCGGTGCGGCTTTCGGCTTCCGCCGCCCAGCGCGGACCGACATGGGCGTCGAGTTCGAACACCTTGCGGGCCGTGGTATCCGGTTCGGTAAAGGGCGAAAGGCGGATCGAGCCGGCATGGTCGAGCGTGCGGGCGAGTTCGTGCTGGTCGAGATAGAGGCTATCCGGCGGGACCGGCTTGTAGGGAGCGGCCTGGATGCCCTGCCCTTTCGATTGCGTCAGCTGTTCGTCGCGCGCTTCGTAATGGTCGACGATCTGCTCGCGGCGCTCGCCGGCGGCTTCGATCGCGGTGTGGTCGGTAACGATGCGGAAGCCGTCGAGATAGTCGAAGACGGTTTCCATGTGCTCGTAGAAGAGCGGCAGCCAGTGCTCCATGCCGGCAAAGCGCCGGCCCTCGGAGATCGCGGCATAGAGTGCATCGTCGCGCGTGGCGGCGCCGAACTGGCGCAGATAGTTGGCGCGGAAGCGGCTGACGGTCTCGGGATCGAGCGAGACCTCGCTCATGGCGTTGAGGACGAGTTCCCTCACCTGTCCGGTTGTACGCTGGGAGACCGGATCGAAATTGCGGATGGTCTCCAGCGTATCGCCGAAGAAATCGAGGCGAACGGGTTCGTCGGCGCCGGGCAGGAACGCGTCGAGAATGCCGCCGCGCACGGCATATTCGCCGACGTCACGGACGGTCGCCACGCGGTCGAAACCGAGGCGCTCGAACCGGCCGGCGAGATCCTCCATCTTGATGACGTTACCCGCGCGGGCGGAGAAACCGAGACCCCGGATCGCATCGCGCGGCGGCACGCGCTGGAGGGCCGCGTTGACGGTGACGAGCACGATCGCGCCGTGCGGACGCTCCTGCATGGCGGCGAGGCCAGACAAGGCTTCGAGCCGCCGGGCGGAGACTTCGGCGCCGGGCGAGACGCGGTCATAGGGCAGACAATCCCAGCCCGGCAGGGTGAGAACCGGAATGTCGGGGGCGAGGAAGGCCAGGTTCTGCTCGATATCACCGAGGCGCTGGCCGTCGGAGAGCACATAGGCGACCGGCTTGCCGGCGCGCGCCAGTTCGGCGAGCAGGAAGGCATCCATGCCGGGCGGAACGGCTGCGATGGTCGACGGGCCCTCATGACCCGCAACCGCTTTCAGGAATTTTTCGGCGATCATTGCGGCTCGGTCGGCTCCGTCGTCATCACGCCGCTGCCGTCGAAGGACGGGCGAAAGGCGGCAATTCGCGCAAACAGCGGTGTCGCGAATGCGGCCGGGCACGGCTTCTCGCCGTTGATCCAGGACAGGATGTCGGCGTCAGCCTCCTGCATCAGCGTCTCGAGCGTGTCCAGTTCCGTGTCCGTGAGGTCTGCGATATGGGAATCGGCAAAGCCGCCGAGAATGAGATCCATCTCGCGGATGCCGCGACGCCAGGCGCGCACGAGAAGGCGGCGGCGGCGCGGGTCGAGGTCGGCACTGGTTCGGGTGGTTCCGGTCATGGGGATCCTTCTTTCGCGCCGCTTCAATAGACCAAGGAAGAGCGCTTGTCAGCCGTTCAACAAGCCTTGCAAATGAGGCCGATTGTCCGTTTTGTGGCCGCATGCGACCGATCGAACTCGATTCCCTGTTCCGCCCGGTGGAAAACCTCTCCGGCATCGGACCCAAGCTCGCCGAAGCCCTGGCGCGGGTAACCGGCCGCGAGGATGCCGACGACACCCGCGTGGTCGATCTGCTGCTGCTGCCCCCCTACAATCTCATCGACCGTAGCAAGAACCCCGGCATCGCCCATTCTCCCGAAGGCACGATCGTGACGCTGACCGTGCGGGTCGACCGGCACCAGGCGGCGCCACGCGGACGGTCGAACGTGCCGCACCGGGTGTTCGTGCACGACGAGACCGGAGAAATGGCGCTCGTGTTCTTCAACGGCAAGCAGCAGTGGCTGGAAAAGCAGATGCCGGTGGGCGAGACGATCATCGTCTCGGGGAAGGTCGACTGGTACAACGGCCGGCCCTCGATGGTGCATCCCGACCATATCGTGCCGGAGTCCGAGAAAGACGACCTGCCGCTCTATGAACCGGTCTATCCGCTGACCGGCGGGCTGTCGCCGAAGGTGCTGCGCAAGGCGATCGGCTCGGCGCTGACACAGCTGACGGACCTGCCGGAATGGTGCGACGGGCATTTTATCACACAGCACGGATTTCCCGACTTTGCCGAAGCCGTTCGGCGGTTGCATGCTCCGGAAGATGCGGCTGATCTCGATCCGAAGGCCCCTGCCCGGCGCCGGCTCGCCTATGACGAGTTGCTGGCCGGCCAGGTATCGCTCGCCATGGTGCGCAGCCGGCTGAGGAAACTGCCGGGCCGCTCGATCAAGGCCGAAGGCGGGCTCAGGAAGACCATTCTCGACCAGCTTCCGTTCTCGCTGACCGGCAGCCAGCAGCAGGCGATCGACCAGATCCTGTCGGACATGACGAGCGAGGACCGGATGATCCGGTTGCTGCAAGGCGATGTCGGCTCCGGCAAGACGGCAGTCGCCCTTCTGACCATGGCGGACGCGGTCGAGGCCGATGGCCAGGCGGTGCTGATGGCGCCGACCGAAATCCTGGCGCGGCAGCATTTCGCCTCGATCAAGGGACCGGCGGAAGCGGCGGGCATCAAGGTCGACATTCTCACCGGTCGGAGCAAGGGGCGCGAGCGTAGTGAAATCCTCGGGCGGATCGAGAGTGGTGAGGCGCAGATCGTCGTCGGTACCCATGCCTTGTTCCAGGAGTCGGTTGTCTACAAGAACCTCATCTATGCGGTTGTCGACGAGCAGCACCGGTTCGGCGTCCACCAACGGCTCAGGCTGACGGCCAAGGGCCAGGCGCCGCACATGCTGGTGATGACGGCGACGCCCATCCCGCGCACGCTGGTGCTCGCCGCTTTCGGCGACATGGACGTTTCGCAGCTGACGGAAAAGCCCGCCGGCCGCAAGCCGATCTCGACGGTGACGATCCCGGACGAGCGGATCAGCGACATCGTCGCGCGGCTGAAGGCGGCGGTCGCCGAGGGCAAGAAGGCCTACTGGATCTGCCCGCTGGTCGAAGAAAGCGAGAAGAGCGACCTGATGAGCGCCGAGCAGCGCGCGGATAGCCTGAGGAAGGCGTTCGGCAAGGAGCTCGGCCCGCTCGTCGGCCTCGTCCACGGGCGGATGTCGGGCGACGAGAAGGACGCCGCGATGAGCGCCTTCAAGCGCGGCGAGACCCGGCTCCTGGTCGCCACCACGGTGATCGAGGTGGGCGTCGACGTTCCCGACGCCACCATCATGGTGATCGAACATGCGGAGAATTTCGGCCTGTCGCAGATCCACCAGCTACGCGGACGCGTGGGCCGCGGGTCGGAGGCCTCGAGCTGCCTGCTGCTCTATCACGGGCCCCTGAGCGAGACGGCGCATGCCCGGCTTGCGGTGCTGCGGGAGAGCGAGGACGGCTTCCGGATCGCCGAGGAGGATCTGCGGCTTCGTGGCGAAGGCGATTTGTTGGGCACCCAGCAATCGGGCATGCCGGGCTTCAGGCTGGCCGATCTTTCGGTTCACGGCGATCTTCTGGAAATCGCCCGTAACGACGCGCGGCTGTTGAGCGAGACCGACCCGGAACTTTCGGGTAAGCGGGGGGCGGCCGTGCGGATGCTGCTCTATCTGATGCGGCGCGACGAGGCGATCCGCTTCCTGCGATCCGGCTAGACAGACGGTCAGCTGTTTTCCGGGACGCGCGGCGTGCTGGACTTGCCCGCCGGCAGTGCCTTTGGCGGCGGGGGCGGATATTTCGGCGCCACGAGCCCGGCGGAAATGACCATTTTGGCAGCTTCCTCGACACTCATCTCCAGCATGATGATGTCCTTGCGCGGAACGAACAGGAGAAAGCCGGATGTCGGGTTCGGCGTTGTCGGGAGGAAGACCGAAATCGTCTCCTCGCCGGGAAGCTTGTAATCGACCTCTCCCTTGGTGTCGGTTGCGATGAAGACGATCGACCATATTCCCTTGCGTGGATATTCGATCAGCGCTGCCTGCTTGAAGGAATTGCTCTGCTCAGCCAGCACCGTTTCGAAGATCTGCTTGAGGCCCTTGTAGATCACCCGCACCAGCGGCATCCGGTCGAGCAGCGATTCGCCGAAGCCGATGATCGTGCGACCGACAAGGTTGGCGGTGAGGAAGCCGACCATGGTGAGCGCGACGAGCGCGACAAGCAGGCCGTATCCCGGCAGGCTGAACGGAAGATAGGTGTCGGGATTGTACTTGGCCGGCAGATAGGGCTTTACCCATCCGTCCACCCAGAGGACGAAGGACCACGTCAAATAGGCGGTAATGACGAGCGGTGCGACGACGACGAGGCCGGTCAGGAAATAGCGCCTCAGGCGCATGCCCGCGGTATTTTTCTTCGTCGGCTCGCTCATCAAGATCCACCAGGGAAAACCGGGCAACCGAAGCGGCGCCGCACTGCCTGATTATATGGAGTGCGGCGCAACATGCGCAAGGTCGCAAGGCGCGCGGTCACTCCACAGTGACGGATTTAGCGAGATTGCGCGGCTGGTCGACGTCGGTGCCCATGAAGACGGCCGTGTGATAGGCAATCAGCTGGACGGGCAGCGCGTAGAGGATCGGCGTGACGATGTCGGCAACCTTGGGCAGTACGATGGTCTGCATCGTCTGCAAGGCCGTCTCCCGGGCGCCGCGCTCGTCGGTGATCAGCACGATGCGACCGCCACGGGCGGCGACCTCCTGCATGTTCGACACGGTCTTCTCGTAGAGCACGTCGTGCGGGGCGATGACGATGACCGGCATGTCCTCGTCGATGAGCGCAATCGGGCCGTGCTTGAGCTCGCCCGCCGCATAGCCCTCGGCGTGGATGTAGGAGATTTCCTTGAGCTTGAGCGCGCCTTCCAGAGCGATCGGGAAATTGGTGCCGCGACCGAGATAGAGAACGTCCTTAAAGTGGCTGAGATCGCGCGACAGGCTCTCGATCTGCGGCTCGATCTCGCGGAGCACCTCGCCCAGAACGCGACGGCCTTCCATCAGCGCCTGGACCATCATCTTCTCGTCGGCCTCGGCGAGCGTGCCGCGCGCCTTGCCAGCGGCCATGGCCAGTGCTGCGAGCACGGAGAGCTGGCAGGTAAAGGCCTTGGTGGATGCAACGCCGATCTCGGGACCGGCGAGCGTCGGGAACACCGCATCTGATTCCCGCGCGATGGTCGATTCGGGCACGTTGACGACGGCGCCGATCGTCACACCCTGGCTCCGGCAATAGCGCAACGAGGCGAGCGTATCGGCGGTTTCGCCGGACTGGGAGACGAACAGCGCAGCCATCTTTCCGGTGAGCGGCATCTCGCGGTAGCGGAACTCGGAGGCGACGTCGATTTCGACGGGCAGCCGGGCATAGCGCTCGAACCAGTATTTGGCGATCAGGCCGGCGTAATAGGCGGTGCCGCAGGCGGAGATCGCCAGGCGGTCGAGACTCGCAAAATCGATGCCTTCGACCGGCTTCACCCGGCCTTCCGCGAAGTCGACGTAATGCGACAGCGTGTGACTGATCACCTCGGGCTGTTCATAGATTTCCTTTTCCATGAAGTGCTTGTGGTTGCCCTTGTCGACGACATAGGCGGCACCGCGGCTGATACGCTTGAGGCGATCGACCTTCTGCCCGGCCGCATCGTAGAACTCGGCGCCGGCGCGGGTGACCACGCACCAGTCGCCGTCCTCGAGATAGGTAACTTCATCGGTAAAGGGCGCGAGCGCGATGGCATCGGAGCCGAGATACATCTCGTCCTTGCCATGGCCGACGGCGAGCGGCGGGCCGTGGCGGGCGCCGACGATCATCTCCTCGTCGCCGGAAAACAGGATGGCGAGCGCATAGGCGCCCTCGAGCCGCGACAATGCCGCCCGCGCAGCCTCCCGCGGCGGCATGCCTTCCTCCAGATAGTGGGAGACGAGATGGGCGACGACCTCGGTGTCGGTCTGGGTGCGGAACTCGGCTCCGGCCGTGGTCAGTTCGGACCGGAGGCTCGCGAAATTCTCGATGATGCCGTTGTGGACGACGGCGACGCCGCCGGCGAAATGCGGATGGGCGTTGTTTTCGGTCGGCGCGCCGTGGGTGGCCCAGCGTGTGTGGCCGATGCCGATCTGTCCCGGCAGCGGACTGGCAGCCAGACGGCCTTCCAGATTGCCGAGCTTGCCCTCGGCGCGGCGGCGGTCGAGTTTGCCGTTCTGGAGCGTGGCGACGCCCGCCGAATCATAGCCGCGATATTCGAGCCGCTTGAGCGCATCCACCAGCAAGGGCGCGACGTCGCGGCCGCCGATGATCCCGACAATTCCACACATGAACAGTGACTCCCCAGTTCCCGTTGCCGAAGCTATACGGGGCGGCGGCGGTGCAGGCCAGAACGATTGACGTCGGTCGCTTTCACGAATGATGACATCAAGTTACCGGGACCGGTTTATTTTTCGCGTTTCCGCGATTCCTTGACCGCTTCGGCGCGGGCGCGCAGGACACTTGCCTTTCCGGAAAGATTTTCCTGCGGCACGCGGGCGATGGCCAGCGCGTCGGCATCCACGGCCCTGGTGATGACAGAGCCGGAACCGACATAGGCACCGTCGCCGATCTCCACGGGGGCGACGAGCGAGGAGTTGGAGCCGATGAAGGCCCCTGCTCCGATGACCGTGCGATGCTTGTTCACACCGTCGTAATTGCAGGTGATGGTGCCCGCGCCGATATTGGCCTTCGCGCCGATGGTGGCGTCGCCGATATAGGTCAGGTGGTTGACCTTGGCGCCCGGACCGATATCGGCCTTCTTGACCTCGCAGAAATTGCCGACCTTCGAGCCTTCGCCCAGATCCGCGCCCGGACGGAGACGGGCAAAGGGACCGACCTGCGCGCCGGCGCCGATGCTGGCACCCTCGATATGGGAGAAGGCGTGGATGACGGCCCCCTCGCCCACGGTGACGCCGGGGCCGAACCAGACGCTGGGTTCGATGAGCACGTCGCGGCCGATCTCGGTGTCGTGGGAGAAATAGACGGTCGATGGATCGGACAAGGTAACGCCAGACAGCATCACGTCGCGGCGCTTGCGGCCCTGCCACTCGGCTTCGAGCGCCGCGAGTTCGGCGCGGGTGTTGCAGCCCATCATGTCGCTCTCGGGCGCTTCGAGCGCGATCACCTTGCCGCCGCGGGCCCTGCAAATGGAGACGACGTCGGTGAGATAGTATTCGCCCTTGGCGTTGTCGTTGCCGATCGCCTCCAGCAGCGAGAGAGCCTCGCCGCCATCCATGGTGATAATGCCGCCGTTGCAGAAGTCGATCTTCTTCTGCGCGTCTGTGGCTTCCTTCTCCTCGACGATGGCAGTCAGTTCGCCGTTCTCGACGATCATGCGGCCGTAGCCGGTGGGATCGGCGGCGGTGAAGCCGAGGACGACCATGTCCGCGCCGTTCTCCCGCGCCTCGATGGCGTCGGTCAGGCTTTTGGGGTCGATGAGCGGCGCGTCGCCGTAAAGCACGATGACATCGTCAAAACCTTCGGCGATGACGTCGCGGGCCATCAGCACCGCATGACCGGTGCCCTTGCGTTCAGATTGGAGAACCGTTGTGACCTCGACGCCCGACAACGCACCGGCTTCCGCCACCTTCTCGGCATCCCGGCCGACGACGAGCGCCACACGGTCGATGCCGGCGGCCTTCGCGGTCGCCGTCACATGGGTGATGATCGGGAGATTACCGACAGGATGGAGCACCTTGGACATCGAGGATTTCATCCGGGTGGCGTCGCCAGCGGCGAGAATGACCGCCAGACTCTTGCGCTGCATCTGAGTTCTCCATCTTCATTCCATGGCCGGCCGGCGGATGGCCGGATTGTGCCCGAGGCCACGAATCCCCTATAGGGTCCGTCATCTCGCCATCCGGGGCCCGCCATACGGGTTCGCACCGCACATACCGGGAGCCCATGTCCAAGTCCAGTTCAACACCGATTCACGGTGAAAGCGCCAGCCTC
The DNA here is from genome assembly GCA_964511625.1 of uncultured Hoeflea sp. GTDB lineage: Bacteria > Pseudomonadota > Alphaproteobacteria > Rhizobiales > Rhizobiaceae > Pseudohoeflea. The sequence continues at coordinate 239,815 of CAZEJG010000001.1, read as the reverse complement.
GTTCCCTATCTCGTCATGCTGGTGACGCCACTGTTCTTCTCGTCGAACCTGATCTTCGGACGGCTGGCGATCCCCGAGGTTGCGCCGTTCACCCTGGCCTTCCTGCGCTGGACGGGTGCCGCGATCCTGCTGTCGCCCTGGGTGATCCGCGAGATCGGTCCGGCGCGCGCCTTCGTCACCGGCCACCCGCGCCACTGGCTGCTGCTCGGCTTTCTCGGCATGTGGATCTGCGGCGGCATCGTCTATCTCGGGCTCGAACACACGACGGCGACCAACGGCACGCTGATCTACACCACCTCGCCGCTGATCATCCTGATCATCGAGCGCATCTTCTACGGCCGGCCGATCACCGGGCGCGAGGCCGCCGGCATCGTGATCGGCTTTCTGGGCGTGGCGGTGATCGTGCTGAGAGGCGATCCGGCTACACTTCTTTCCCTGCGCTTCAACATCGGCGACCTGTTGTTCGTCGGAGCGGCAATTTCCTGGGCGGCCTACTCGGTGCTGTTGCGTAAGCACCGGCCCGAGGGCCTCAACACGCTCTCCCAGTTCGGGGTGATCGCAGCAGCCGGCGCACTGCTGCTGGCACCTGTCGCACTCGGCGAGTTCCTGACCGGCGCGCGGATGCCGGTGACCGGATCGGCCTGGGGCGGAATCGCGGGCATCATCTTTTTCGCCTCGCTGCTCGCCTTTTCGGGCTTTCAGTACGGTATCGCCAAGCTCGGCGCCGCGACGGCGGGCGTCTTCATGTATCTCTTGCCGCCCTATGGCGTGGGACTGGCGGTGCTCGTGCTCGGCGAGCCGTTCCACCCCTATCATCTGGTGGGAATCGCGACGGTGCTGACGGGATTGGTGATGGCGACGGCGAAACGGCCCCGCACGCGGGCCGATACGCGCGCCTGAACGCCGGATCAGCCGATCAGGCCGAGCGCCGGAAAGGTTTCGAGCAGCCAGTAGGACATGGTGGCCATGCCACCGGTCAGGAACAGGATGCCGGTGAGCACGAGAAGGCCGCCCGTGACTTTCTCCACGGTGCCGAGATGGCGGCGGAAGCGGCCGAGAAAGCGCATGAAGGCACCTGAAAACAGCGCCGCGAGCCAGAAAGGCACGGCCAGACCCAGCGAATAGAAAGCGAGCAGCAGCGCACCTGAGCCGACGGTATCGCGCGAGGCCGCGACGCCGAGTATGGCGCCGAGAACCGGACCGATGCAGGGCGTCCAGCCGAAGGCGAAGGCGAGCCCCATCACATAGGCGCCCGAGAGCGTGGCCGGCTTGCCGCCGCCCGCAAACCGGGCTTCGCGCGCCAGGAGCGGGATGCGGAAGACGCCCATGAAATGCAGGCCCATGATGATGATGATGGCGCCGCCGATCTTGGAGAACAGGTCGATGTTCTGCCGCAGCACCACGCCGATGGTCGACGCCCCTGCCCCGAGTGCGACGAAGACGGTGGCGAAGCCGAGCGTGAAGAACAGCGCAGAGCGAAACACCTGGCTGCGCAGCGCGCCATCGCGCGGACCTTCGCCGTGGTTGAAATCATCGAAGGAGATGCCCGCCATGTAGCACAGATAGGGCGGCACCAGCGGCAGCACGCAGGGCGAGAGAAAGGAGAGCGCACCGGCGAGGACGGCGGTCAGCAGCGAAATATCGGCGATCGTCACGAAAAGCTGGCCTCTTGATCTGCGCCTCGATCCGGTTCCGGGCTTCTAACGCCGCGGGCGGTCACTGGCCAGTCACAAATTCCGGAACGGACGATGTGACGCGCCACGGGCCGAGGTGATCGGAGGCTTGCATGACCGGTGCCAAGGCCGCCCCCGAGCAAGCCGTTGAAAGCGGACGAAAAGCGCGGTTTTTGTGGTTGACCGCGCGAAAGACCCTGCCTATGTTCCGCGCCACCCGAGCCGGTCACCCGGCCTCTTTCGGGAGCGCGTAGCTCAGCTGGTAGAGCAACTGACTTTTAATCAGTAGGTCCAGGGTTCGAACCCCTGCGCGCTCACCATAAAATTAGATTAAAACGGCACGTTCGCTAGAAGCGTCGATATGGCGCTTTGCCGTTTGGCCTGCCCTCGTCGGCTTGCACCGAATATCTCATCAAAGGTGTCCTGATTTGCCATCAGTCTAACCCAATGCGACAACAATGACGCGGAATCAGCCTTTAATTGCATTTATCTTCATCTTAAACTCCGGTTAGCATACTTTTCAGGAAACTGGGGGGAGTTAAATGGCGAAGAATTTCAGAGCCTCCGTGCAATATGATGATTTTCTTGGATCTGCCGCTGCGGATCGTGGCGACAGCGCAGACCTCTTTTCATACTTCTGTGACCAAGGCTATACCACTGAGAATGAAGCGCTTGTGGCAATCGAATTCTGGAGCGGCGAAAATAACGGCGGTCCAGTGAAGGAAATGTCCGTTACGCTGACTGTTGCGGACATCCAGAATTACTCGACATTCGACGATTTCTTGGAAGATCCACAGCGGCCACCTCTGCGATCAATTAATGTTGCGATGACGAACGACGAATTTTTTGGATTCTTTAAGCGCTTCAACGTCGTGCTGACGCATAAAGGATATTTAGATCAGATCTTCGCCAATGAATATGAAGTAAATGAAGTCTATCCCAACGAAACTTAGCCTAGGCGCTGGAGCAGAGCAGGTGGCACGAGATAATTTCGCTCAATCGTTTGAGATCGTCGGTCGGATTCTTTCGAAATTGGCTGGAGGTGGACTTCGAAGAATCGATTTGTGGCCGGTTGATTTGTTCGAGCAGCATTATTTAGACGAAGGATGGATCGAACTCGATGAGCATTTTTTCGACGTGATGACATGGCTCATGAAAGAAGGTGCAATCACCTACCAGGAAGAGATTCCCGGCACTGCCGGTGAAAGTGGATTTGGCGGCGTTCAGCTAACCTCCCTCGGGATTAAGCTTTTAAGCTTTAATACTGGAGAGGAATTACCAGGGGCAACGATTAATGAGACATTGTCACAGGACGTAACGTTGGCACCGCCTATCTATACAAAAATAGGAGCCCTAGTTGGTGGATTTCTAGGTGGCTTTACTAAAACGATATCCTGAAAGGCAAATTTCAAGGCGATTGAAATATGATCAGTGTGCTGTTTCAAGAGGCGCACTGGCGAAAAAACCGCCCCGCTTCGCGGGACGGCTTCCTGTTTTCCGCAGAGGCCGGGTACCGGCGCTGTGCCCTACCCCAGTTCAGCCTTCAGCTGATCGAGCGACTTCTCGAAGATCCCGAACATCTCATCGAGCTGGCTGTCGTCGATGATCATCGGCGGGCAGAGGGCGAGGGAATCGAGGATGGCGCGGGAGATGAGGCCGTTTTCCTGCAGGATGGAAAACAGGCGTGCGCCGAGCGCGCCGGGCGCCATGCCCTCGCGGGGCTTGAGTTCGATGGCGCCGATGAGGCCGATGCCGCGGGTTTCGACCACCAACGGGTGATCGGCGAAGGTGCCGAGAGCTTCGGCGAAACGCGGCGCGAGCGCCCGGACATTACCGACGAGATCGCGCTCCTCGATGATCTTGAGGTTTTCGAGCGCAACGGCGGAGGCGACCGGGTGACCGGCGGCGGTATAGCCGTGGCCGAAGGTGCCGATGGCCTTGGATTCGTCGGCGATCGGCTGGTAGACGCGGTCGTTGATCAGAAGCGCCGAGATCGGCAGGTAGGACGACGACAGCTGCTTGGAGAGCGTCATGATGTCGGGCTCCATCTCCATGGTCTGGGAGCCGAACATGTTGCCGGTGCGGCCGAAACCGCAGATCACTTCGTCCGCGACGAGCAGAATGTCGTGCTTCCTGAGGATCGCCTGGATGGCCTCCCAGTACCCGGCAGGCGGAACGATGACGCCGCCCGCACCCATCACCGGCTCGCCGATGAAGGCGGCGATGGTGTCGGCGCCTTCAATTTCGATCAGCGATTCGAGATCGGTCGCCATGCGGGCTACGAAGTCCGCCTCGGTCTCGTTGTCGTGCTTGTAGACGCGGAAATGCGGGCACGAGGTATGGAGAATACCCTCCATCGGCAGGTCGAAGGAGCGGTGGTTGTTGGGCAGACCGGTCATGCTGGCCGAGGCCAGGGTGACGCCGTGATAGCCCTTGATGCGCGAGATGATCTTCTTCTTCTCCGGCTTGCCCATGGCGTTGGCCCGGTAGCGGATCATCTTGACCATCGTGTCGTTGGCCTCGGAGCCGGAGTTGGTGAAATAGGCCTTCGACATGGGAACCGGCGCCATGGCGACCAGCTTCTCGGCCAGTTCGGCGGCCGGTGTGTGCGTCTTCTGGGTGAAGGTGTGGTAGTAGGGAAGCTTCTCCATCTGCCGCATCGCGGCTTCGGCCAGGCGCTTTTCGCCGAAACCGACGCCGACGCTCCACAGGCCGGACATGCCCTCGATATAGCGCTTGCCGGAATTGTCGTAGACGTAGATCCCCTCGCCTCGGTCGATGACGATCGATCCTTCCGCCTCCTGCTTGCGCGCATTGGTATAGGAGTGGAGGTGATAGGCGATATCGCGGCCTTCGATGGAATTGGGCTGGTGGGTCATGACCGTCTCCTGATGCCGGCGACGCATTCTGGGTCGCGCGGAAAAATACAGAATGCTCCGGGCCCGAGGGTCCGGAGACAGATGTGTCGGCGCCGGACCCTCAGGCCCAGGCGGCAGCGGTGCGCTTTTCGAACATCTCCCGGAACTGGGCGGTAGAATTCGGCAACAATTCGCCGGTTTCCCAGTCGAGGATGACAGCATGGCGGCGCACAGCGTCGAGCATGTCGATCTTTCCGTTCCGATAGTCCTCGGCGACGTCTTCGGGCGGTTTCCTGAACCAGTCGAGGCGCGCGGCGCGGATCTTCTCGCGTTCGGCCTTCGTCGCTTCGAGATCGAGCCTGTATTCGCATATTTCCGGATCGACGGGAATGACGATTACGCCATAATCCTTCGCCGCCCGTTCGACCGAGACATAGTCGTCGATCACATCCTCGAGCACCTTCTCGGGATCGCGTTCGAGCGGATCGCCGAAGCCGCCGCCGCCGGCCGTGGGGCGGTCGAATTCGTCGCCCGGACCGATGGGCACGTCGGAGAAAGTGGCGCCCAGCCACTCGGGCTCCTTGCCGGCGCGTGTGAGGGTGAGACCGTGCGGCATGGACGGCAGTCCGCCCTCGATCCCCCAGACAACGGCGCGCTCGCGGTCGCAGATATAGGAGATCACCGTGTTGGCGGAATCGAGCATGGTGGAGACCTTGCGCACACCCACGCCACCGCGCCACTTGCCGGGGCCGGCCGAATCCGTTTCCGCCTCGAACCGCGTGGTCAGGATCGGGTTGGCGCGCTCCTGCCCCTCGACGGGCTGTGCCATCAGCCCGGTTCCGAAACAGGCTGTCGTCATGTTCGAGCCGTCCTTGCCGTTGCGGCCGCCCCAGCCGCCCGGAAGCCAGTCGTAGAACATGAAGATCGGCTTTTCGGGCGTGCGCGCGTCCTGGCCGCCGGTCAGCAGATATTCGAGGTTGAAGGCGCAGGCGATGGCGCGTTCGGGGATAATCTGCGACCACATCTCGTAGATCGCGTTCATGATCTTTTCGAACGGCATCAGGAAGCCGGTCACGGCCACCGGCCATTTGGCGTCGACGATCGAGCCTTCCGGCGCGACGATGTCGAAGACGCGGTAGAAGCCGGAATTGAGCGGCAGGTCCGGGAAGAAGGTCTTCATGCCGGCGGCAACCGCCGAGAAGGTGGCGCCGAAGGCGGAGTTGTAGATCGAGCCGATGGTCGGGTGGCTGCCGGTGAAATCATAGGTCACCCGGTCGCCCTTAATCGTCATCTTCACCTTGATCGGGATCATGCCCTCGCCGGCCGCCGGATCCTGGTCGATGAAATCCTGGGTTTCCCAGACACCGTCCGGAAGATCGGAAATGCGCTGGCGCACGGCGCGCTCGACATAGTCCTGCACCGAGGACAGGCCGTTGGTGACGGTGTCGACGCCGTATTTGTCGACGAGCCGCAGGATCTCGCGTTCGCAGACTTGCGTGGCCTGTGCCTGCGAATGGATGTCGCCGATGATCGAGGCCGGGTCGCGGGTGTTGGCGGCGATCATGTTGGCGACGTCCGCACAGAACCGGCCTTTGTGAAAGAGGCGGATCGGGGTGATGCGGACCGCCTCGCGGAACATGTCGCGGGCGGTGACGTCGAAGGAACCGGGCACGCTGCCGCCGAGATCGGACCAGTGACCGTTCGACTGGCTGAAGGCGATCACCTTGCCCTCGTGAAAGATCGGCCGGATCAGCCTGACGTCGCTGAAATGGGTGCCGCCGGCATAGGGGTCGTTGGTGCAGTAGACGTCGCCGGGATGCATGTCGCCCTTGAAGGCTTCTATGACGGCCTTGCAGGTGAAATGCAGCGTGCCGACATGGACCGCGATATCCTGGTTCCCCTGGGCAGCCGAATTGCCCTCGGCATCGTGCAGTGCCGAGGAGAAGTCGCGGTTGTACATGACGAAGGAATAGCAGGTTCTCAGAATCTGCTCGGCCATCTGGTCGACGGAGGTGATGAAAGAGTTCTTCAGGACCTCGAAGGTCACGGGATCGAGTGTCTGGTCGCTCATGCTGCTGCCTCGATTCGGATGATGATGTTGAGATACTTGTCGACTTCCATCTTTGTGCCTGGCGGCACAACGGTGGTGGAATCGAACTGCTCGATGATCGCTGGTCCGGTGAGTTCGAAACCCGCCGGCAGGTCGTCGCGCTCGTAGATCGGCGTATCACTCGGCGCGTCGCCCTCGAACCAGACGAGACGCCGGGTCTTCGGCTCCGGCCTGGCGCCGGTCGGCTCGTGGATTTCGAGATCGGCCTTCGGCACGATACCCGTCGCCTTGAGATTGAGGCGGTAGAGGCTCACCGGTGTCTCGTCGCGGCGGAAATTGTATTCGCGCTTGTGTTCGCTGTGGAAGGCCTCGACGAGCGGAGCCATGTCGGCGACCGGGCTCGGCGCATCGACGGCGAGCGAGCGCCACTGGCCCTGATACATCATGTCGACGGAGCGCTGGAGCACGATGTCATCCTGCGCGACACCCTCATGGGTCAGACGCTCGAGCGCCTCCTTCTCCATGCGGACGAAAGCAGCCTCGATCTCCGCCGGATCGCAGGTGGTGGCGCCGGCAATAAAGCTTTCCGAGAAATCGTGCTGCATGTCGACGAGCAGGCAGCCGAGGGCCGAGGTGACACCGGGGTTCGGCGGCACGATGACAGCGGGGATCGACAGCTCCTTCGCGATCGCCGCGCCGTGCAGGGCTCCGGCCCCGCCGAAGGCGACGAGGGCGAAGTCGCGCGGGTCGTAACCTCGGGAAATCGAGATCAGCCGGACCGCATCGGACATGTTGGCGTTTGCCACCTGGATGATGGCGTTGGCGGCGGCATGTCGTTCGAGATCGAAGGAGGACGCGATCTTGTCGACCGCGCCTTCGGCGAGCTTCGGATCGAGCGTGATCTTGCCGCCGGCAAGCGAGGTGCCGAGGCGGCCGAGGACGACATTGGCATCGGTGTTGGTGGGTTCGGTATTGCCGTTGCCGTAACAGGCAGGCCCCGGATTGGCGCCGGCCGACTGCGGACCGTTGCGCAGCGAACCGGCCTCGTCCGTCCAGGCGAGCGAGCCGCCCCCTGCCCCGATCGTCAGCACCTCGATGGAGGAAAAGCGGATCGGGTAGCCGTATTCGATGAACCAGTCCTTGGTCACCCGAGACTGGCCGTGATAGGCGAGCGAGACGTCGGTCGAGGTTCCGCCCATGTCGAGGCCGATCGAGTTGCGGTAGCCGCAGAGCATGGCGATGTGGCGGCTGGCGATGGCGCCGGCGGCGATGCCGGAGCCGGCGAGACGGGCGGAGAAATCCTCCACGCTCTTCGGTGTCATCACGCCGCCGCCGGTGTGGAGCAGCAGAAGATCGCGGGTGTAGCCGTCGGCCGTCAGACGTTCACCGAGGCGACGGGTATAATCGACGACGACGGGGCTCAATACGGCGTTGGCGACGGTGGTCGAGAAGCGCTCATGCTCGAAGATTTCCGGCAGGACTTCGGAGGAGGTCGAGACCGGGATGTCGGGCATCGCCTCCTGGAGAATTTCCTTCATGCGCTTTTCATTGGCGCCGTTCATGAAGGCGTTCATGAAGCAGACGGCGACTGCGGCCACACCGCGGCGCTTGAGGATGCGGGCGACCTCACGCGCAGCGTCCTCATCGAGCGGCGTGACGATCTCGCCCGCCGCATTGACGCGTTCGGGCACCGTCATCCGGTCGCGGCGGGGAATGTAGGGCGGCACGACGTCCTTGTAGGTGTCCCAGAGGTCCTCCTTGTTGGCGCGCCGGATCTCGATCACATCGCGAAAGCCTTGCGTGCAGACCATCGCCGCGCGCGGCAGACGTCGCGTGATCAGGGCGTTGGTCGCGACCGTCGTGCCGTGGGAGAAGAGCGCGACCTTCGAGAGATCGATCTCCGCCTTCTCCACACCCGACATGATGCCGTCGATCGGGTCGACCGAGGATGCGGTCTTCTCGATCCGGATCTTGCCGGTGGTCTCGTCCATGATGCAGATGTCGGTGAATGTTCCGCCGACATCGACTGCGACGCGCAGGTTCTGCATGGCAACTCCTCTCCTCACAATTCGGCAAAGCTTCGCCGTCCGCCCCGAAGGGCGGTTTTCGGGCTATGCCTGATCAGTTTCCGTTGTGCCGACGGCGACCGCGCGGGCCGCCGGCGGTCATTCTCTGTTCAGCGGCGCAGCGGCATGGCGACCGGTCGCATCGGCGTACCGGTGGCGCCGCGCAGCTTGATGCAGGCGCCGAAGAAGGCGAATTCGTAGACCTTCTCGGCGGCGAGTTCCTCGAGCCAGGCCATTTCCAGGATCGGTACGCCGGCTTCGGCGAGCAGATAGGTATGGACCGGGAAGAAGTTCTCGGGATGCTGGGACGGCGTCATCTCGAGCGTGAGATTGTCCGCGCCGATCATGATCGCGCCGTGCTTGGCGATGTATTCGGCGCCCTCGCGATTGAGGCCAGGCGTGTTCTGGGTGAAGGCCATGTCGGGCCAGCGCAGCATCTGGCCGGTGCGCAAGAGCACGACGTCGCCCGGCTCGATCTTGAGGTCCTGCTTCTTCAGGCAGTCCTCGATGTCCTTCTTGCCGATCGGGTGGCTCGGTTCGAGCGTATCGACGCCGTACATGGCGGCAATGTCGAGAAGAATGCCGCGGGCGAAGATCGGCGGATATTTCTCGGGACCGCAAACATCCCAGGCGCGGCTGCCGAGGTGGTCGCGGGCTGTGAAACCGTTGAATATCTCGCCGTTGTAGCCGAAATGGTTGAACGTATCGATGTGGGTGCCGCAGTGGGTGTACATCGATATCGCGTCGCCGGAATAGGCGACGAGCTCGTTCTGCTCCTTCTTCACGCCCATCAGGTTGGCAACGATTTCGCCCTGGGGCGTGTGCGTCATCCAGATCTGGTAGGGCTGGTCGCCGGCGCCGAACCAGCCGGGCATGCCGATGAAGTTGTCGACCGAAAGATCGAAGACCTTGGAGGCGTCGGTATTGCCGATGATCTTCGAGCGGCTTTCGCCGTCGATGAGGTTGAGCATGCCGATTTCGTCGTCGCTGCCGTACGGGCTCTTCGAGACCTTATGGAATTCGGCGTTGTAGGCGATGATCTTGTCCTTGGTCGCCTCGTCGACGTAACAGGCCATGCACATTTCAAGTCTCCTTGGTTATGGCGTCCGTTACGCGGGCCGCCGTCATCTGATCTCGCCTCGAATGGTTGCCTCGGCGGCGAGCGCCGCGCCGAGAACCATCTCGTCGGAATTGGCCGGTCCGGACAGCAGAAAGCCCACCGGCATTCCCGCGTCGCCGGTTCCGCATGGAACGGTGACGCCGCACCAGTCGAGGAAATTGCCGAGCATGGTGTTGCGCAGCGTCTTGGCGTTGGTCGCGACGAAGAGATCGTCATCGGTCTTCAACGGACTGACCGGCGGCGCGACATGGGCCACCGTCGGGAAGGCCACGAGGCGCTTGCCGATGAAAGCCTCGGATTCGGCGATCAGCCGCCGCCGGGCGTCGAGGATGTCGATATAGTCGGTCATCGCTATGTCGGCGCCGATCCGCGTGCGCGCGACGACGCGCGGGTCGATCAGACCGGAATCCGGTCCGGTGATCCGCGCGCGGTGCAGCCAGTAGGCCTCCGCAGTGACAAGCGCGCCGTGGTTCGACATGAGTTCGAGCAGTTCGGAGAAGCCGGGCATGGCCGCGCGGACAAACGTAACGCCGGCCGCCTCAAGCCGTGCGACGGCTTCCTCGAAGGCGGCGATCACGCCGGGCTCGGTACCGTCGAAGACCACATTGGTCGGGATAATGACTTCGCGTCCTACCAGAGGGGAAGCGCGAACGGTCGGAGCAGTCGCGCCGCGCATCGCCGCATCGACCCAGACGGCATCGGAGACGGTGTGGCAGAGCGGGCCGAGGGAATCGAGACTCCCGGACAGCGGAAAGACGCCGGACATGTCGTAGCGGCCGCGCGTCGCCTTGTAGCCGACGATGCCGTTCAGCGCCGCCGGGATGCGGACCGAGCCGCCCGTGTCGGTCCCCATGGCGACGGGGACGATCCCGGCGGCAACCGCAACGCCGGACCCCGAGGACGAGCCGCCCGGAATACGCGGGACATCGGTGGACCGGGGATTGGCGGGCGTGCCGAAATTGGGGTTGATGCCGATTCCGGAGAAGGCAAACTCGCTCATGTTGAGCCGTCCGACCGAGACCATGCCGGCGTCGGCGAGTGCGGCGACAACTGCGGCATCCTTCGCGGCGGCCGGGTTGTCGCGCATCAGCAGCTTCGAGCCGGCGGCGGTGGTTTCGCCTTCCATGTCGAAGAGATCCTTCCAGCCGATCGGGATGCCTTCGAGCAGGCCGCGCGAGCGCCCTTCCCTGATCCGCTTTCCGGAGGCGGCGGCCTCGGCCAACGCGCGCTCGCGCGTCCGCGAGATGAAGATCGCGCCGTCGCCGTGGGCATCGATCGCATCGAAGACCTCCTCGGCCAGGGTGACGGGATCGAGCGCGCCGTTGTGCAGGAGAACGGACAGCTGGGCGATAGAGGGACATGAATGGGTCATGATATCCCTCACGCCGCCACGAACTGGATCCAGCGACGAACGAGGTAGTTGTGTTCGTCCATGGTGGTGTTCCAGATCGCGATCTGGTTGGCGCGTTGCCAGTAGGAGCCGCCGGAGCGCACGGCGCCCTTCCGGATACGGGTGAGACCGTCCGGGCCGGGCAGATCCTCGGCGGCCGGCAGGCCCTCGTACCAGTAGTCCCATTCGGCGGTGGTCATGTGCGGGCGGGAGCGCTCCGGCGTCGACATGTAATAGCCCTGACGGGCCACCACCGCGCCGGGCCATCCGGAGATCCACCAGTTGAGATAGTCGTAAGCCGCATCGAGCATGCGGCCGGACAACCGCTTGGACAGACACAGTCCGCCGTGCCAGGCACGATAGCCTTCCGCCGGATTGGCCTGTTCGACCGAGACGCCGCGCAGGTTGAGCTTGGAGATCCCCAGCGACCACATCGACTGGATCTTCGTACCGCCGTCCGACATCAGGTTGGCTGCTTCTTCAGCAGACTGCCAGAAGCCCTTGAAATATCCGGCTTTCTTCCGTTCCTCGAGGATATCGAGCAACTGGCCTATCTCGGCGACCGACATGTTGCCGATGTTTTGGAACCGCATCAGCCCGGCAGATTGCGCCGCGAGCGCCGCGTCGAAGATGCCGATGGCGGGTTCATTGACGAGCGCTGACGTGCCGTGCCAGCGCTCGTCGAGAAGCGCTGCCCAGGAAACCATCTCGTTGGAATTGGCGGCATCGGTACGATAGGCGAAACTGTCGAAATTATGCGTCGTCGGCAGCATCGAGATGTATTGCGACGGAGTGTCGGAGAGCGCCAGATTCGGCTGGACGAAGAGCTTGGTGACCGGCGCGTCGCCATGACCGATGCGGGCGTTCGGGCTGATGCGGCCGGTCTTGGTCAGGTCGGTGATCTCGTCCCACAGCGGAATGCGGTCGATGTCGATCGGCTGGACTGCGCGCCAGTACCAGACGATGTCGAGATTGTGGAAGCACTGGTCGTAGATGTCGTAGGTCTGCGGTTCCAGCGCCGCCTTGTGCTGTGCCGTCATGAAGTCCTGGTTGTCGAACTCGATCTCGAAGCCGAGGTCCCGCTCGGCGCCTTCCCGCAGCTCCTCGAGGAGCGAAATGGCGGTGCCGAGAATGCGAAGCTTGATCTTGCCGTGAGTGTGGACCGCCGGTGCGGCCGGCGCCTTGTCGGCAGGCGTCTTGCGGGCAGCAGTCTTCTTCGTCATCGCTGGACCTCCTCGATCCGCGGCCCGGTCCGGGCGTCCCCGGCCAAGCCGTTGAAGGCATTGAAGGATCGCTCGATGAGTTCGGGCGAAATCCCGTCAGCAATGAACACGATACGCGAGCGCTTGTCTCCTCCCGGCCAGGAAGTCATGTGGACGGGCGGATGAACGAGGTGCTGGACCCCGTGGATGGCGACCGGGAAGTCCTCACCGGCAAGCGCCAGAATGCCCTTCACCCGCAGAATGCGATCGCCGTGGCGGTTGAGCAGCATCGTCAGCCAGATGCCGAAGGCCGTCCAGTCGACACTGCCTTCAGAGACGAGAACGAAGGAGCGGATGCCGTCGGGATGATCGCCGGCGTCGCGCGGAATATCGCCGGGATCGTCGCAATAGAAACCGCCGGGAGATTGCTGAGACGACGCATGCGCGGTGTCCGCACCTTCCAGCATGCGCGCGACGTTGAAGGTGTCGTCCGACGCCATCAGCGGCGCATCGATATTGATGCGGCGAACAAGTGACGTGACGAGTTCGGTCTGGGCTTCCTCGGCGATATCCGTCTTGGTTAGCACGATCAGATCTGCGACAGCCACCTGGCGCATGGATTCGCGATAGGTGGAGAGTTGCGCCCCGGCATTGACCGCATCCACAGTGGTGACCACTCCAGCGGCCTTGAAATGATGGCGCAGAACCGGATCGGCCTTCAGCGTCGAGAGAACCGGGAACGGGTCGGCAAGGCCGGTGCTTTCGATGACGATGCGGTCGAAAGGCGCGATCTCTCCCCTCTCCCGCTTCGAGTGAAGGTCGCGGATGGCATCGGAAAGCTCACCGCGCACCGTGCAGCACAGGCAGCCGGACTGCAGGAGCACCATGTTGTCGTCGATGCGTTCGAGCAGATGGTGGTCGAGGCCGATTTCACCGAACTCGTTGATCAGCACGGCTGCGTTGGCGAGCGCCGGATCGGTGAGAAGACGGCGCAGGAGTGTGGTCTTGCCGGAGCCTAGAAAGCCGGTGAGCAGCGTGACGGGCGTGAAATCGGGCCAGGCTTCAGCCATGGGCTTCGGCCTCCAGCCTGTCTATGAAGGCTTCCGCGAGCGGATCGAGCGGACGGCCGAGGAGTTTCTCGGCCGCCGGCCACAGATGACCGAGATCCTCGATGATCTCGGTCTTTCCGGTCCGGGTCGACAGAAGATAGGACGAGCCCTGCCAATCCGAGAGCGACAGGGCGAAGACGGAGAGCACCTTGTTGGCGAGAGCGACGCGGCGCGCGCGCTCCCGCCTGCGGTCGATGCGCTCGCCGGAGCGGGTGTAGACGCCGGGCCGCGCGACGGCGTCGGCCCAGTGCTCGTTTCCACCCAGAACTCCGCACAGCGAACACATCGGTCCAGTCCTTACTTCTTGCGCGGGAAGCGCTTGGCGAAGTCGTCGGCGATCTCGTCCATGGTGACGAACTTGACGCCTTCGTGCCCCTTCATGTGTTCGAACAGGCGTTCGAGCATCATCAAGACCTGCGGGCGGCCGGAGACGTCGGGGTGGATGGTGATCGGGAAGACCGCGTAATCCATCTCGCGATAGACCCAGTCGAACTGGTCACGCCACATCTGTTCGATATCGCGCGGATTGACGAAGCCGTGGCTGTTGGGCGCCTTCTTGATGAACATCATTGGCGGCAGGTCGTCGAGATACCAGGAGGCCGGGATTTCGATCAGGTCCGTTTCCTCGCCGCGTTCGAGCGGGACCATCCATTCCTCGGGCTTTTTCGAGTAGTCGATCTTCGTCCACTTGTCGCCGACACGCACATAGTAGGGCTCGAAGTCCTTGTGCATGAGCGAGTGGTCGTACTTGATGCCGCGTTCGAGAAGCAATTCGTTGGTGACGTTGGAGAATTCCCACCACGGCGCCACGTAACCGGTCGGGCGCTTGCCCGACAGCTTGGTCACCAGATCGATACACTTGTCGAGGATCGCGGTTTCCTGCTCGCGGGTCATCGCGATCGGGTTTTCGTGGCTGTAGCCGTGAATGCCGATCTCGTGGCCGGCGTCGGCGACGGCCTGCATTTCCTTCGGGAAGGTCTCGATCGAGTGACCGGGGATGAACCAGGTGGTCTTGATGCCCCAGCGCTTGAAGAGTTCAAGAAGACGCGGGGAGCCGACCTCGCCCGCAAACAGTCCGCGCGAGATGTCGTCGGGCGAATCCTCGCCGCCATAGGAGCCGAGCCAGCCGGCCACTGCGTCCACGTCGATCCCGAAACTGACGAAAATTTCCTTAGCCATATGAGCCTCCTTGGTTTTCCTCGAGCCGGACGCGGCCGGCTGTTGTAAATTCTGCGACCGGCGCTAGTGAGCCGGGATTACGGTTGCCGCCTCGGGCTTCCATGTCAGCGCGATCGGTGCGGCGACCGGGAACGAGCCGGGTGAATACTTGTCGGTATGGGCTTCCAGCGACAGCGTCCGGCCGTCTGGCAGGTCGACCTCGACCTGGGCGACGTGGCCGACGACCTGGAAGCGGCTGACCTTGGCGTCGATGATGTTGCCTCCGGCGGTGGCGGCAATCGCTTCGCGACCGCCCTCCGCCAGCGAATGAAGTTCGATCGCCTCGGCGGGAATGACGACGCTGGCATCGCCGCCGTCGGCGACGGATCCGTTGGGGTCGCCCGAGAGAAGGCCGAAGGGCGTGTCGACGACGAGGTGGCCGTTCTGCCGCCCCTTCACCGCGCCCTTGAAGACCGTGTTCGAGCCGATGAACTGGGCGACGAAGGGCGTCTTCGGGCGGGTGTAGAGTTCATGCGGCGGACTGATCTGCTCGATGCGGCCATTGCTCATGACCACGATCCGGTCGGAAAGCGCGAGCGCTTCCGACTGCGCGTGCGTGACGAAGACGAAGGTGACGCCGAGTTCGCGCTGGAGGATCTTGAGTTCGGACTGGATCGCCTTGCGCAGGTTTGCGTCGAGCGCGCCCAGCGGCTCGTCGAGCAGGAGGATGTCGGGCTCGACGACGAGGCCACGGGCAAGCGCGATGCGCTGACGCTGTCCGCCGGAAAGCTTGTCGCACTTTTTCTCGGCAACGTCGTCGAGGCCGAGCTTTTCGAGCAGCCGGTCGACCTTGGCGTTGCGCTCGGCCTTGGGCATGTTCTTCACGTCGAGGCCGTAGCCGACATTGTCGCGCACGGTCATGTGCGGAAAGAGCGCATAGTTCTGGAAAATCATCGAGGTCGGCCGCCGCGCGGGGCTGATCTCGTTCATACGCTGTCCCTTGATCATCAGGTTGCCCGAGGTGATGCTCTCGAAGCCCGCGATCATGCGCAGCGTTGTGGTCTTGCCACAGCCCGAAGGCCCCAGGAACGCAATGAACTCGCCCTTCTCGACGGTCAGGTTGAAGTCGATCACAGCGGGGGTGCCGTTGTCGTAGACCTTGCCGATCTTGAACAGTTCCAGGTCGTAGATCATCGGGTGGCTCCTGAATCGGGGTTAAAGAGGCAGGCGGATGAAACCGCCTGCCGAGTTGCGCCGGACCAGGCACAGGGTGAGCCCGGTCCGGCGCTGGGGCTGACGCATTATGCGCTGAGGAATTCGTCCCACTTCTGGATGAGGTGGTCGTATTCATCCGGCCACTGGTGCCAGTAAGCGACATTGGCGGCGCGGGTTTCGAGCGAACCGCCGTCGCGGAGATCGCCTTCCTTGATGCCGCGTTCCTCGGCTCCGACCCAGGGCTTGCCCTCGTACCAGAAGGCATATTTCTCGGGCGCCATGACGTCCTTGATGTTGGTGGTCGGCGAGTAGTAGCCCTGCTCCGACACGGTGATGCCCGGTTCGCCCGAGAGCCAGTAGTCGGCATAGGCGATGACGGCATCGGCGTTCGGCGTGCCCTTGAGCATGGTGTTGCCGATCGACCAGGCGCGATAGCCTTCCTTCGGGACGGCGTATTTGCAGGGCTTGCCCTGTGCCTTCACCGCCATGACGGCCGGCTGCCAGGCGTCGCAGACGACGATTTCGCCGGAAGCGAGGAAGTTGACGAGTTCGCCGAAGTCACCCCACAGAGCGCGGAACTGGCCTTCCTTCTTCTTGGAGATGAGGAATTTGGCTGCCTCGTCGATTTCGGCCGCCGTAGGATTGCCCGGGTTGGCCACGTTGGACAGACCGAGCGTGTTCATCGCCATCACCGCCTGGCCGAAAGCGGTCAGCGGGTCGGTGTTGAGGCCGGACTTGCCCTTGTACTTGCTGTCGAAAATCGCCGTCCAGGTGTTGGCTTCCTCGTCGGAAAGCACTTCCGGATTGTAGCCGACGGAGTCGAAGTTGAAGACCGAAGGCACCATCCAGAGCGCGGTCTGGTCCTCGCCGGTCCAGATCTGGCCGACGATCTGCGCCGAAGCCGGCCACTTGGGATCCGGGGTGGTGAAGATCTCGCGGATGTTCGACCAGTTCTTCAGCTTTTCGGTCGGGATCGCCTCGGCATGGTCGGTCATGACCACGGAGGGAAGACGCTCACCGATGGTTTCCCAGTTATCGTAGTCGGTTGCGCCGGAGAGGATGCGCGTCTGCGCATCCGGGAAGGTTGCCGCGGTGCCCGAGGTGGAGCCGACGCCGCTTGCCGCCTTGAAGTCGGCGAGAATGCGTTCCTGCACCGTCACGGAGAGACCAATGGTGCGCAGTTGCTCGCCGGACAGGTCCATGGCCTGCGCATAGGCAGCCCGGGACGAGAGCAAGTGGGTGCCGCCACCCATTGCCAGCGCCATAGCGCCGGCGGATCGCTTGAGAAGCGACCGGCGGTTCATGTCGAAAGTATTCTTCATGCCATGTCTCCTTTTATCCTGTTCCCCGGTACGGTCTTCGTGACCGCCCTTCGTTTTTTCCAGATGACGCGAAAGGTTCCGCTTCCCCTCGCCTCCACCGTCAGTACCGGCCGACCTGCAGGCCACCGTCCACGACCAGCGTCTGGCCGGTCATGTACCTCGCGCTGTCGGATGCGAGGAATGCGATCACGTCGGCGATATCCTCGGGTGCGCCGATGCGCCCCATGGGAATGAAGGCGGCGGCTTCCTGCGCGCCTTTTTCGCCGAGAGAATTTTCTTCCGAGAGAAGCTGGGCGGTGCGGATGTAGCCGGGCGCCATGCCGTTGACGCGGATACCGTCCTTCGCCAGTTCAACCGCGAGACCGCGCACGAGACCGACGACGCCGGACTTGGCCGCGGAGTAATGGACGTGCTCGTCCCATCCATAGGCCACGCCCATGATCGAGGAGAGCGCGACGATGGCTCCGGACTTGCGCTCCCGCATCTTGGGAGCCGCAGCGCGAACGACGCGGAAGATGCCCTTGAGGTCGATGTCGAAGGTCAGGTCCCACTTGTCGTCGTCGAGCGTGTCGAGCGGCGCCTTGTGGGCGATGCCGGCATTGGCGACGATCACGTCGATGTGGCCATGGGCCTTCTCGATTTCGGCGACGAGCGCGTTCGCGGCCTCTGTGGAGCGGACGTCGAGATGATGAAGCTCGGCCGAGCCGCCGGCGGCCTTGATCTCGGCGACGACGCTTTCGCCCTCCTTGACCAGAACGTCGGTGACGACGACGTGGTCGCCCATGGCGGCGAAGGTCTTGGCGGTCGCGCGTCCGATGCCGATGCCGGCGCCGGTAATGAGAACGATACGGGGGTCAGTCTGTGTCATGCTGTTCCAACTTTCCTCAAAGCATCACGTCGCCGGAGTTCGGGCCGAGCGTCTGGCCGACGAAGAGGCTCGCGGCATCGGAGGCCAGGAACGACACGGTAGCGGCGACTTCCTCAGGCTCGCCGAAACGGCCGAGCGGCAGTTCTGCGGCCTTGCGGGTGCGCCAGTCTTCCGACAGTTCCCGGACGAGCGGGGTGTTGATGGGGCCCGGCGCGACGGCATTGACGCGCACCCCGCGCGACGAAACCTCGCGGGCAAGCGATTTGGTCATACCTATGATCGCGGCCTTGGCGCCGGCATAGTGGGTGAGCTCGATGCCGCCGATCTGGCCGAGCTGCGAGGCGATGTTGATGACGACGCCCGACCTGGCGGCAAGCATCGAAGGCAACGCCTGCTTGGTCATCAGGAAGGTGCCGCGCACGTGGACGGCGTACATCCGGTCGAAATCGGCAACTTCAAGATTCTCGAACAGCGCCTGATGGACGATGCCGGCGCAGTTGACGAGCAGCACAGGGTTCGCGAAGGCAGCGACAGCGGCCTGGTAGATGCGCGCGGTATCCGCTTCGGAGGCGACGTCACCCCCCTCACCCTTTGCGGTGCCACCGCTGGAGGTGATCTCGTCAGCAACGGCCTGGGCCCGTTCGGCCGAGAGGTCGTTGACGAGGACCGCGTAGCCATCCTCGGCCAGCCGGATCGCGATGGCGCGTCCAATGCCCGAGCCGGCGCCGGTGACGATTGCGCAGGGAGACGTCATCACGCTTCCTCCTGGATCGCCATGCGCTTGGCGCGGCGCATCGAGAGCATCATCAGGATCGCGTAGACCGACAGGAGCGCAAACGAGAACAGCGTCGTCAGCACGCCGAAAGCGAAGACGTTGGGATGCACTTCCACCGAAAACGTGCCGTAGATGGCGAGCGGAAGCGTCAGGTCACGGCCCGAGGCGAAGAGCGTGCGGGAGAACTCGTCATAGGAGAGCGTGAAGGCAAACAGCATGGCCGAGAGAACGCCCGGGAAGATGAGCGGGAACGTGACCTTGCGGAACGTCTTGGCCGGTGAAACGCCGAGCGACCAGGAGGCTTCCTCGACGCTCTGGTCGAAGCGGTTGAAGATCGCGAGCATGACTAGGAAGGCGAAGGGGAAGGTGTAGACGACGTGCAGCACGAAGGCGGTTCCCCACCAATGGCGGGCGACGCCGAGTTCGTTGGACACTAGCGCCATACCGAGGCCGACGAGCACGCCGGGGACCATCATGCCGAGCACGATGAGGTAGAAAACAAAATTCTGGCCCTTGAAGCGGGTGCGGAAGGCCTGCGCCGAGGAGACGCCGAGAACGGTCGACACGATCATGGTCATGACCGCGAGCGTGAGCGAGCGGAACAACGCCTCGTTGATCGGCAGCGGCGCGATGCGCGACGGCGGCGTCAGGCCGAAGAGGTGCTGGTACCAGTAGGTCGACCATTCGATGATGGGGAACTGGGGACCGCCCTCGGGTCCTGTCTGGAACGACAGGATCGCCAGCACCATCAGCGGCGCGTAGAGAAAGGTCAGAAACAGCGCGATATAGACGCCGAGGGTCAGCTTGATGCCGCCAGCCTGCATGGCTCAAAGCTCCTTCTTGAGGTCGACGACGCGCAGCAGCCCGGCCACCACGATCCCCATCAGGACGGTGAGAACCACGCCGACCACTGCGGCAAACGCCCATTTCAGCGATCCGACCTGCGTGACGATGATGTTTCCGAGGAGGTTCACCTTGCGGCCCGAGAGTGCGGCCGCGGTGGCGAATTCACCCAGCACCATGACGGAAACGAAGATGGCGCCGACGACCACGCCCGGCATGGTGAGAGGCAGGATGATAGTGCGGAAGATGCGCCAGAACCCGGCGCCCAGATCCTGGGCCGCCTCGATGATGGACTGGTCGACACGACCCATCATGAAGGCGATGGGGCCGACCATGAAGACGCAGTAGATTTGCGTCATGCCGATGATGACTGACAGCTCGGAGAACAGGAGCACCTCGATCGGCGTCTGGATGATGTTGAGCTTCATCAGGATCAGGTTGATCGCACCCTCCTTGCCCAGCATGGGGCGCCAGGCGAGAACGCGGATCAGGAACGAGGTCCAGAAGGGAATCACGCAGAGCACGAGAAGCGCGGTCTGGATCGTCTTGTTCTTGACGAAGAGGCCGACGAACAGGGCAGCCGGATATCCGACGATCAGGGTCGCAGCCAGCACGATCAGCCAGATGCGGATCGTCGTCCAGAGCGAGTTGAGATAGGTTTCGGACGTGAAGAACGTCACCCAGCTCTTGGTCGTCAGGTCCGGGGTGATCTTGAAGGTGGTCTGCGTCCAGAAGGAGACGTAGACCATCATCAGCATCGGCACGACGAGGAAGAGGATCATCCAGATCACGCCCGGCGTGATCAACCAGACGCTTTTCGTCGATGACTTCCTGACGGGATCCGTCATGGTTTCGGTCTCCGATGTGGTTGCGCTTAGTGACATGCTTCAGTCTCCTGTCCGCCCGCGGGCGGTGACGTCTCAGGCGTAAACGAGGGCGTCGTGCTGCTTCCAGACGAGGGCGTAACGGGTATGCGGCCGGCATTCCGGCGCGGGCGCGACGCTCAGATGGGTCTCGACCTCGACCATCCGGCCATTCTCGAGCTGGAAGAAGGAATTGACGGCGGGACCGGAATATTCGTCGGCCAGGAAGGTGGCGGGGAGCGCCACCTCGTCGGCGGCGACCGGCGCATCGAGCGGCCTGATCCAGACCCGGTCGTAGCGGATCGCATAACCGGGCACGGAGCTCGGAAACGTCTTTTCGGCGCCGAGCGGGAACGTGCCATCCGCACTGTCGAAGGTTCCGCCGGATACGTTGCCGGAAAAGAGGTTGTAGCAGTTGAGGAAGCGCGCCACGGCGACCGATTTCGGCTCGTTGTAGATCGTGTCTGAATCCGCTGCCTGGGCAATCCGGCCCTGATCGAGCACGAGGACGGTATCACCCATGGCGAGCGCCTCGGTCTCGGAACCGGTCACATGCAGGAAGGTCACGCCGCAGCGCTCGCGGATGCGACGCAGTTCGGTGAGCATGCGGGTGCGCAGATTGGCGTCGAGCGCGCCGAGCGGCTCGTCGAGCAGGACCAGCGACGGCTCGGTGACCAGCGTACGGGCGAGAGCCACACGCTGTTTCTGGCCGCCGGAAATCTGCGTCACCGCCCGGTCCTCGAGGCCGGACAGGCCGACGAGACCGATGATGTCGCGCACACGGGACTTAACGACTGAGGCATCGGTGACCGGATTGACCACGCGGTTCTCGAGACCGAAAGCAATGTTCTTCTCGACGGAGAGATGTGGGAAAAGCGCGAAATTCTGGAACACGAAACCGATATCGCGCAGATGCGGCGGGACACTCTCGATGCGCTCGCCCTTGAAGGACACGGTTCCGGCTTCAGGCGTCTCGAAACCGGCGATCACGCGCAAGAGCGTCGTCTTGCCGGAGCCGGACGGACCGAGCAGCGAGACATAGCTGTCGTCAGGCAAGGAGAGATCGATGCCGTCGAGCGCGTTGAGATCGCCATAGGTTTTGCGGACGCCAGCAAGGCTCAGTACCGTGGACACCAGCTTCTCCATTCTTCACGCCGGACACACCTCACCCGTGGCCGCAAACGGGCGTTTTCCGAATGCAGCATCTCACGACCGCACACCCGCAGGCGTTCGGCTGATTTCACGGTTGGCTGTGTGACGTTTTCCGTCGTTCACCCTGGGGAGCTTCTTGCGTCTCCCGATTTCAAAACGATTGCACGAATGGTTTTTGTATTCAATAGGCTTTTTATCGCGAATGCATTTTTTTTGCACCGCAGCGATTTTTGGCGAAAAATCATACAGATTGCCTAAAATCGGGCACTCCGCTCGCGCGCATCAATTTCCACGATCTGCCAGATTTCTCCAGTATTTCCGGGGCTTCGTGCACAAGAAACCATCAAGATGCACTGGCCTGGGCTCAGCCTAGCCAGCCCGGGCCATGGCCTCGTCCCGAATTGCGGACGGGAGCCTGAATCCTGTTGCACCTCCAACAGTCTTCAGCTTATGTATACAAAAGTCATTTATGGTGGCGTATGCGGCCGAGGCGGAATCGCATACTGAGAAGATCGCATGCCGTTGCAATTTGAGGTTGGAAAGAGGACCTCGCGCGTATGACGAAAAGCAGTGCCAGCCAGACAGCCAAGCGTCGCTACGAAGTCGCCGAAGCGATCCTGCGGGACAACATCACCGGCGGCCTGTTGCCGAAGGGATTGGTGCTGCTCGAGGGGCCGATCGCGGAAATCCTGCAGACCTCGCGCGCGCCGGTTCAGCGCGCCCTCGCCCAGCTCGAGACTGACGGGCTGATCCACCGCTTCAGCGGCCGCGGCTTTCTCGTGGGCCCCGCCGGCAAGGACATCGAACCCGACCGCACCGACATCAAGACGCTCGGCCTCGTCATCGATCATCACGCGGATGCGCTGCAGAGCCGCTCCTCCTGGGCGCGGATCTACAACCAGGTCGAGCACGACGTCGCCGCCTGCGTGGTCTTCGGCCAGTACCGGATCATCGAGATGGAACTGGCGACGCACTTCAAGGTCAGCCGCACCGTGGTGCGCGACGTGCTCAGCCGTCTGCAGGAACGTGGCCTGGTGCGCAAGAACCAGAGTTCGCACTGGATCGCCGGGCCGCTGACCGCGCAGACCATCAAGGACCATTTCGGCATCAGGCGCATGCTGGAACCCGCTGCACTCAAATCCGGCGCCGGAGCGATCGACCGGGACCGCATCGTGGCCCTCTACCAGCGCATGACGACGCTCGAGGAGTCTCAGCCCGTCGAACACCTCGAAAAGCTCGAGGAGGTCCAGGCCAACATGATCGATCATTGCGTGCTGGCGCCCGCCAGCGAGCGCATGCGAGAAATGATACGGAACAACCTTTTGCCGGTCACCGCCGCCGAACGCCTTCTCAGGCATCTCGGCCTTCCCGACGATTCCACCGCCATCACCGAAATGCGACTTGTCGTCGAATTGTTGATGCGCGGGGCGATCGACGCCGCCGCCGCCATGCTCGACACCCATCTCGACGCTTCGATGAAGCGGATGATCGCCCAGATGAAGATCGTCTCGATCATCCCCGGACCGAGTGAGACCGCCGACTACCTGACCCGTGTGGAGTGAGACGGCGGCCATCGGGCAATCTCCTCAGTCCAGGCTTTCGCGCAAGGCGGCGAGCATCTTCGCCCGGTCGGCGCGGGCGGCGAGCGCCTGATCCATGTCGACCTTGACGAAACGGGTCGGCGTGTGCGGCTGGAGCTGCCCTATCAGGTCCATGTCGGCCGAGATCACGGTTCCGACCATGAAATAGCCGCCGCCCGACACCGCGTCGCGGTGCAGGATGATCGGCTCGGTGCCGCCCGGCACCTGGATCGAGCCGTAGGGATAGCAGCTGTCGACGATGTTGGAGGGATCGGAGCCGGCGCCGAAGGGCTGCTTGCGCTCGACGAATTCGAGATGCCGGCCACCCTTGAAGCGGTAGCCCATGCGGTCGGCCTCGGGCGCGACCTTCCATTCGTCGGCGAAGAAGCTGTCCTTGGCGCTGTCAGTCAGCCGGTCCCAGTAGAGACCGGGAACAACGCGCAGTTCGCAAGGGCTTGCCGGCATGCGGCGGAGCGCCGGAGCGACCGATTTTCCCTCGGAGGCGAGACTGCCCTCGCCCACCGGCAACTCGTCGCCGGCAGCGATCGGCCGTCCCTTGAAGCCGCCGAGTGCGCCGATTGGATAGGTCGAACGACTACCGAGAGCCTCGGGCACGTCGATACCGCCCGAGACCGCAATGCAGATGCGCGCGCCGGCCTTGAGGAAATCGAAGGAGAGCACCTGTCCGGCCTCGACCTTGAAAGCGGTCCAGCCGGGCTTTTCCTCGCCGTCGACCTTGGCCGGCATGTCGGCGCCGGTGACGGCGACGAGCGCATCCTCCGTAAATTCCAGCTTCGGCCCCATGAAGACCGCTTCGAGACCAGCCGCGCCCTCGTCATTGCCGACGAGAAGATTGGCCGCGCGCATGGCATAGCGGTCCATGGCGCCGCCCATGGGGATGCCGAGATGGAAATAGCCGGGGCGACCGAGATCCTGGACGGTGGTCGCCAGACCGTGGTGGAGAACCTTAATGGCCATTGAGCATGCCCTCCAGCTTGGCGTTGTAGCCGTCGATATCCTTTGAGAATTCGCGCAGGTCGAACTTCACCTCGCGGACCGGCGGGCTGAACTGACCCTTGTCGACTTCCTCGACCGCGGCATCGTACTGGTCCCGGTCGATCGGCTTGAACTTGACGATGTCGCCGGGACGGAAGAACACCATGAAATCGCGCAGATAGCTGGTCTGCTGAGTCGGATCGAAGATCGGCATCGGCGTGATGCCGAACATCTGGTACCCACCGGCGCCACGCACCGAGTAGATGCAGGAGAAGCAGCCGCCATAGCCGACCGTGAGCTTCGGCGTGTCTGTACGGGGACGCAGGTATTTCGGCACCTCGATCTGCCGCTGGCGCTCGACCATCTGGTACATGAACGGCAGACCCGCGACGAAGCCGACCATGGAGACGAACCAGGGCGAGCCGGAATGGGCGGCGATGAAGTCGTCGACGCTCGAATAATCATTGATGCGGGCGGCATATTCGAGATCGGTGCCCGACGGATCCTGATGGCGCTCGCGGAAGCGCATCAGCGTCTCGTGGGTCCAGGGATCGTTGTAATAGACCGGGATCTCGACGATGCGGGTGGTCAGCACCGGCTCGGCCTTCTCCGCCGCGCCTTCGATCGCCTGGACTTCCTTCAGGATGTCTTCGGGCTTGATGATGTCCGGATTGAACTTGACCTGCAGTGAGGCATTAGCCGGGCAGATTTCCGTCACGCCCTTGATATTGCTGTCCTTGATGCCGGTCGCCATCGACAGGCTCTTGAAGAAGGCGTCGAGCGACATCTCGTCGCTGCATTCGACAAACAGGTGTTCGTCGCCGCCAAATGTGTAGCGAGCGGGCATCAGGCCACCTCCTCTTTGGGGTCTGCGAGCCTGGCGAAATCGGTATCGAGCCAAGCTTCCAGGAAACGCGTGTGATAGTCGCCGGAGGCGACGGTCTCGTCCCGGGCGAGCGCCAGATGCAGCGGCACCGTCGTCGCCACGCCCGCGATCTTCAGTTTCTCGAGCGTCGTTGCGAGCTTGGCGAGACAGGCCTCGCGGCTCTCCGCGTGGACGATGAGCTTTCCCAACAGGGAATCGTAGAAGGGCGGGATCGTGTAGCCCTCATAGAGCATCGTATCGAAACGAATGCCCTCGCCTTCCGGCACCGAGAGCTCGCTGATGGAACCCGGCGTCGGCAGAAAGCCCTTGAACGGGTCTTCGGCGTTGATACGGCACTCGATGGCGTGACCGGTCTCGGTGATGTCGTCCTGCGTGACCGAGAGGGCCGCGCCGCCGGCGACCTTGAACATCTCCTGGACGAGGTCGAAGCCGGTGATCATCTCGGTGACGGGATGCTCCACCTGGATGCGGGTGTTGACCTCGATGAAATAGAACTCCCCGGTCTTGTCGTCGTAGAGATATTCGACCGTGCCGGCGCCGCGATATTTCACTTCGCGCGCCAGAGCGACTGCGCTGTCGCAGAGGTTCTTGCGCACTCCGGCGTCAAGCCCGGCGCTCGGCGCCTCTTCCCAGACCTTCTGGCGGCGCCGCTGGAGCGAGCATTCCCGCTCGAAGAAATGGACGAAATTCTCGCCGTCGCCGAAAATCTGGACTTCGACGTGGCGGGCACGCGTGATGACCTTTTCCATGTAGAGACCGCCGTCGCCGAAAGCGGCCTGCGCCTCGGCGGAGGCCTGCGGATACTGCCTCTCGAGTTCGGCAGCGTCCGCGACGATCCGGATGCCGCGACCGCCGCCACCGGCGGCCGCCTTGATCATCACCGGATAGCCGATCTCGCCGGCGAGCGCCTTGGCCTCGTCCAGCCCCGACAGCCGACCGTCGCTGCCCGGAACCGTCGGCACACCCGCCCGCCGGGCGACATCGCGCGCCGCCACTTTGTCGCCCAGCGTGCGGATGGCCTCACCGGACGGGCCGATGAAGATCATGCCGGCAGCCTCGACGGCGTCGGCGAAGTCACCGTTTTCCGATAGAAAGCCGTAACCCGGGTGGATGGCATCGATGCCGGCCTGTTTCGCCGCAGCGATGATCGCCTCGATGCTGAGATAGGATTTCTTCGCCGCCGGCGGGCCGATATCGACCGACTCGTCGGCAAGCTTTACCGCCAGCATGTCGGCGTCGGCTGCACTGTGGACCTGCACCGTCCTGATGCCGAGCGCCTTCGCCGCCGTCACAACACGGACGGCGATCTCTCCGCGGTTGGCGATGAGGACGGACTTGATGGTCATGACTCGACCTCGGCGATCACCTGGCCGGCCATGACCGCTTCCTCGTTGTCGACCAGAAAGGTGATCTTCTGGCCGGCGACCCCGGCAGGGACTTCCTGGAAGGTCTTCATCACCTCGATCAGCCCGATCGTGTCGGCTTCGGCGACCGCATCGCCGTCCGCCTTGAAGGGAGCGGCTTCCGGCGAGGAGGCCCGGTAGAAGGTGCCGGGAAGCGGCGATCTGATTTCATGCTTGCTCATGGGTGTTCTCCGCCGGTCAATTGCCAAGGATCTGGGAAACGGGCGCGATACGGATGCCGTTCGCGACCAGCAGGTCGCGCATCCGGGTCACGATGTCGAAGGCTCCGAGCGTATCGGAGTGGAAACAGATGGTCTGGAACTCGATCTCGATGTCGTTGCCGGTCACGGTCTTCACCCGGCCCTCCTGGCAGGCGCGCAGCACCTTCTTCGCCAGGACGTCGGGATCGGGACGGCCGGCGTCGCGCACGAAGACGATCTCGCCGTTGTCGTTGTAGTCGCGGTCGGCATAGAACTCGCAGGCGAAGGGCTGACCGGCTTCCAGCGCCGCCTTGTGGGTCTGCGTTCCCGCGGTGCAGAAGATGGCAGCCGTCGGCGCGACCTTGCGCAGGTAATCGACGAAGAGGCGGGCGAGCTCCGCGTTCGAGGCCATTTCCATATAAAGCGCGCCGTGGGGCTTCACGTGCTGCACCGACACGCCGTGCCGGCGGGCGAATTCGCGCAGCGCGCCCACCTGATAGACGATGTCGTTGACCAGTTCGCGGCTGTTGCCGAGGATCTTGCGGCGTCCGAAGCCCTGCAGGTCGTTGTAGCCGGGATGGGCGCCGACACCGACGCCGTGGCTTGCGGCGAGTTCCACCGTCTCGTCGATCAGATTGGGGTCGCCAGCGTGGAAACCGGTGGCGATGTTGGCCGAACTGATATGCGGCATGAGCGTCTTGTCGTCGGCATCTCCGATGCGCCACCGACCGAAGGCTTCACCCATATCGCAATTGATATCGACGACACTTTTCAAAACGCTCACCCTCGTCTTTTCGTTGTCAAAAACGCTAGGAGAGAAATTTGGATTTGAAAAATTTTATTTTTGGCGCTCTAGTATCGAATTATTCGATAAGCGCGATCAAATCCGCGGCAGCGCATTTTCGCTCTTTTTCAATGGCCTGCGCTCGTTTTGTGCAGGTGCGAAGAAAATTCCGCATGAATTTTTCGCAGGCCTTCTGATTATCTGCGGGCAAATTCAGATAAATTGATGGGGCATTTCCACCATGAGTTTCAGCCTGCGCCAGCTTCGCTACTTCGTCGCAACCGCCGAACTGGGCCAGATCTCCCATGCCGCGGTCAACCTCTCGATCTCGCAATCGGCGGTGACGGCGGCGATCAAGGAGCTGGAACTTTCGCTGGGCGTGTCGCTGTTCGACAGGACACCCCAGGGGATGGATCTGACGGCGGCCGGGCGGCAATTCCTTTCACACGCCTACGAGATCCTCGCCAAGGTCGACGAGGCGACGCATCTCGCCTTCGTCGGCGCGGATGTCGAGGGTGAGTTGACGGTCGCCGCCACCTATACGGTGATGGGGTACTTTCTGCCGATGCATATCGAGCGGATGCGGCGGCTCTATCCGAAGCTAAAGATCCAGCTCTACGAGGTGAACCGGGAGTCGATCGAGGAAGGCCTTCTGGTCAACCGCTACGACATCTCCGTGCTCCTGACTTCCAACATCATCAATCCGGCACTATCGACCGAAACCCTGTTGCGGTCGGTCCGGCGCCTGTGGGTGCCGGCGCAGCACAGGCTGCTCAAGCAGACTTCGGTGGGGCTGAAGGAAGTTTCGGAAGAACCCTACATCATGCTGACTGTCGACGAGGCCGCCTATTCAACCCTGAAATACTGGAACAACACACCCTACCAGCCGCAGGTGATGCTCCGGACCTCCTCGGTGGAGGCGGTACGCTCGATGGTGGGCGACAATCTCGGCGTGGCGATCCTGTCGGACATGGTGCACAGACCCTGGTCGCTCGAGGGACGGCGCATCGAGACGATCAACATCACCGACACCGTGCCCCCGATGGATGTGGGCCTTGCCTGGCGCTCGAGCACCGAGTTCACCCCGGCGATGCGCGCCTTCCGCAGCTACTTCCAGCAGGCATTCGGGCTGCCGCAGAGGTAGGCCAGACGCACGCAAAGGCTGCCGGCAAAAAGTCTGTCCTCTTTGCCAGAACCGTCCGATGGACGACTAGTCCGGCAGGACGTCCTTCGGCGGCAAGCTGGAAGGGGCCTGCTGCGCCGCGACGGCTTGCAACGTTGCGATCGCCTTCTTCATCTGCGGACCGGTGTAAGGCTGTTTCTTCGCGTTCGTCATGATCGCCCCCTTAATGGCTGCAAAATTCTACCCCTTATATTTGGTAAAGGGATTCATTTCCAAGATCAAGAGGTTGGCGCATGGTCGCACCGCGAGTTACGCCGCAAACCACTGGCGCTCCACACTGGCTACAGATGGAGCAACTTGCTAACTCGCGGCTGCTTGCGGCCGCCCGAGGGCCGGCGCTTCCAAGCGATCAACATCACCGAGTTTATCCCTGCGATGCGTGCCTCCCGCAGTCATTTCCAGCAGGCATTCGGGCTGCCGCAGAGGTAGGGCGGATGCACGCAAAGGCTGCAAGCAAACAGACCGTCCTGTTTACCCAGCCAGATAAATGGACTACTGGGCGGGGTTGAAATTCTGCTGCGGGCTGGAAGGGGGCTGCTGCGCGGCGACGGCTTGCAACGCTGCGATCGCCTTCTTCATCTGCGGACCGGTGTAAGGCTGTTTCTTCGCGTTCGTCATGATCACTCCCTTAATGACGGCGAGATTGTACCCCTCATATTTGGTAGACGGTTTCATTCTGCATTTCAAGTGGCTGGCACATGATCGCAACGAGAGTTGCGTCGTAAACCACTGGCGCTCCACGCTGGCTACAGATGGAGCAACTTGCTAACTCGCGGCTGCTCAGCGTCGTCTGTTGCCGCCTCAGCCATTCCATCTTCTCTGAAGAGCTCTATGCCAGCCAATCATCCAGATCGGCGCGGCGCAGTTCCTTCGCAAGCTCTACAAAGCCCCTCGCCTGATGCTCGGCAGTTGCCCTGCCCTTTTCGGCCGTCGCCTTCGCCGCTTCGCCCACCGTGCCAGACGGATGCAGATCATTGGCCATCCAGGCGAAGGCGTGGGTGCCGGTGTGCTTCAGGAGATCGAACTCGTTCTCTGCGCGCTTGACGGCGGAGACGAAGTTTTCGGCCTTCGACATGTCGACCAGTTCGGCGTGGAAATGGCGCATCAGGGAGGTTTCGACGTCGCCGCCGTGGATGCCGTAGCGGCGCTCTTCGTCCGAATACATGTGGTCAGGCAGGCCGAAGCGCATCCAGCTCGTCTTCACCGACATCATGCGGGCGCGGACGCGGAGTTCGCGCGAGACGATGCCCATGACCTCCTCGTTGCCGCCATGGGAGGTGATGATGATGATCTTGCGGATGCCGGCGCGGGCGACCGAATGGCCGATCTCGACCCAGTGGTCGATCAAGGTGGTTGCGGGAATGGTCAGCGTGCCGGGCGCATAGAGATGCTCGTTCGACTTGCCGATCTGCTGGATCGGCAGGATGCGCAGGTCGAGATCGTCGGGCACCAGCGGGATGACGGTGTCGAACATGCCCTGCATGATCGAGGTGTCGGTGGAGACCGGCAGATGCGGGCCGTGCTGCTCGATGGCCGCGATCGGCAACACCGCGATCGTCGCGTTGGCATCGATATCGGCGAATTCGGGCGCGGTGAAATCGCCCCACCAGATCTTTCGTGTCATCTCGTCTTCCTTGAACCTGTCGTCAGCCTTCCACCTGTCCGCCGTCAGGGGCGGCGGCGAGCACCTCTATTTCCACCTTGAAGGCCTCGTTGGCAAATCCGGAGACGATCATCAGCGTCGAGGCCGGCGGCGGATCGCCGAACAGCCGGTCGCGCACCGCCATATAGGGCTTGAGCCAGGCGCGGTCCGTGACATAGGCGTTGATCCTGACGACATGGGAGAAATCCATGCCGGCCGAGCCGAGGATTTCGGCAACGTTGGTAAAACAAAGCTCGGCCTGCCCGCCGGCATCGTCGGGGATCACGTCGTCTTTCGTCAGTCCCAGCTGACCGGAACAGATGAGGAGCCGGTGGCCGGCCGGCACCTCCACCGCATGGCTGTAGCGGGCGAAGGGCGGGCGGATCGTCTGGGGCGTATGGTACTTCATCTCGGCGCTCTCCATCCGGTTTCATCTCCGTATTCCAATGCCAACACAAATGGGTCAAGATGCGTCCGTCGGGATTGGGAGCACTGACCACGAATTGAGCAGAAAGCGACAGAAAGCGTCACCGGTCCGGAGCTTTTCCGCGGTGTGGGTCGGCTCGCTGCGGCGAATGTTACTGGCATGAAGATTGCTCCCCGAAGCATTTGGAGAAGCGACGCCATCAAGGCGCGCTCGAAAGCCAAGGGTGGTGTCATGACGGCAATTTCTCGCAGCATTCTATCCGCACTTCTTCTGACCGGCACGGCAGGCCATGCGCTGGCGCTGGAGAAGGTCTCCTTCGGCACCAACTGGCTGGCTCAGCCCGAACATGGCGGTTTCTACCAGTCGGTGGCCGATGGCACCTACGAGGCCTGCGGGCTCGAGGTGACCATCCTGCAGGGCGGGCCGCAGGTGAACAACCGGGCACTGCTGCTTGCCGGCAAGATCGACTTCAACATGGGCGGCAACATGCTCGAGGCGTTCTCCGCCATCGAGGAGAACATTCCGGTCAAGGTGATCGCCGCCTCCTTCCAGAAGGAGCCGCAGGTCTTGATGACGCATCCGGACCAGGGGCTCGACACCTGGGAATCTCTCAAGGACGCCGACCAGTACATTCTCGGCGACCAAGGGTTCCAGAGCTACTTCCAGTGGATGATCACCGAGTTCGGCTTCGACGCTTCCAAGCGGGTGCCCTACACCTTCAACCCCGCGCCCTTCATCGCCGATCCGAAATCGGTCCAGCAGGGCTACATCACGTCCGAACCCTATGCGGTCGAACAGGAAGGCGGCTTCAAGCCGAACCTGTTTCTGATCGCCGATTACGGCTTCAACACCTATTCAACCACCATCGAGGCCATGGCCAAGACGATCGAGGAGAAGCCGGAGATCGTCAAATGCTTCGTCGATGGTTCGATCAAGGGCTGGTACAACTATCTCTACGGCGACAACGCTGCCGCCAACGACCTGATCAAGAAGGACAATCCGGACATGTCCGACGATCAGATCGCCTTCTCGATCAAGGAGATGAAGGAATACGGGATAGTCGATTCCGGCGACACCGAGACCATGGGTATCGGCGCCATGACCGACGAGCGGATGCAGAGTTTCTACGACAAGATGGTCAAGGCCGGCGTCGTCAAGGACGGGCTCGATATCAAGACCAGCTACACGCTCGACTTCGTCAACCAGAAGGTGGGGCTCGATCTGAAGAAGTAGCGGTGGAAACCACGGGCGCGCCCCGGAGCCAAACCGGGGCGTTTCCCTGCAGGCAAGCAATGACATGACCGCATACCCTCCGGCCCAACTTACACTGCGAGCGATCGGCAAGAGCTTCGCCTCGGGCACCGTAGCGCTCGAAGACGTGAATCTCGTCATTCGGGAAGGAGATTTCCTGAGCCTGCTCGGCCCCTCCGGCTGCGGCAAGTCGACGGCATTGAGGATCATCGCGGGCTTGTCGAGCCCGACCTCGGGCCATCTCGACTGGCACGGCGCGGAACTCGAACGCGGCGAGATCGGCTTCGTCTTCCAGGAGCCGACGCTTCTCCCCTGGGCGAGCGTTTTCGACAATGTCTGGCTGCCGCTCAGGCTGCGCGGCGTGAGCCGCCAGGACGCCGCACGGGAAGTCGCCGATGCGCTCGAACTCGTGCACCTGACGGGGTTCGAAAAGGCGGTGCCGCGCGAACTTTCTGGCGGCATGAAGATGCGCGTTTCGATCGCGCGCTCGCTGGTCACTCGGCCGAGGATGCTGCTGATGGACGAACCGTTCGCGGCACTCGACGAAATCACCCGATTCAAGCTCAATGCCGACATTCTCGACCTGTGGCGCGAACGCGGTTTCACCGTCGTCTTCGTCACCCATTCGGTGTTCGAGAGTGTCTTCCTGTCCAACCGGATCGCGGTGATGGCGGCGCGGCCGGGCCGGATCTTCCGCGAGATGACCATCGACGCGCCCTACCCGCGCACCGAGGCCTATCGCACGTCACCCGATTATGCCGAAACCTGCCGCTCAGTGTCCCAGGCATTGGGCGAGGCGATGGGAGAGGAGTTCGCCCATGGCCTCCACTGACGTGGCCGGTCGCGGCGAACGACCGGCGACGGCCGTCACCGTCGACGCGGAGGAACTGGCGCGGCTTCGGGCAACGCGGCGTGAGCGGATCGGCCGCTGGCTGATGCCGCTCGCTATCATGGCACTGGCGCTTTTCGTCTGGGACCGGATCTGCGTGCTAAACGAGATCCCGCCCTATATCCTGCCGCGGCCGTGGCTGGTTCTCACAACGCTCTGGGAGGATGCGGGCATCCTGTTTCCGGCCCTTCTCGTGACATTGAAGATCACCGCGCTCTCGCTGCTGCTTGCAGCAGTGGGCGGAGTGGGGCTCGCGGTGCTGTTCGCCCAGTCGCGCTGGGTGGAGATGTCGTTCTTTCCTTTTGCGGTGGTGCTGCAGGTTACGCCGATCGTGGCGATCTTCCCGCTGATCAACATCTATGTCGACAACCAGACGGCCAAGCTGTTGCTGTGCGCATGGATCGTCGCCTTCTTCCCGATCCTGTCGAACACGACGCTCGGGCTCAATTCGGTCGACCGCAACCTGATCGACTATTTCAAGCTCAACGGCGCGAGCCGCTGGCAGATGCTGTGGCATCTCAGGCTCCCGGCCGCGATGCCGTATTTCCTCGGCGGGCTGAAGATCGCCGGCGGTCTGGCGCTGATCGGCGCCGTGGTCGCCGAATTCGTGGCGGGTGCGGCGGGCCAGGAATCGGGTCTCGCCTCGCGCATCATTGAGGCCGGTTATCGGCTCAAGATCCCGCGGCTCTTCGCCGCGCTCGTGCTGATCTCGCTGACCGGGATCCTGATTTTCGTCATCCTGTCGACGGTGAGCCACCTGATGCTGCGGCGCTGGCATGAAAGCGCAATCGAGCAGGAGCGATGATGTTGCGATCCGCATTTCCGACCGACGGCAGTTTCGTTCTCGACAATGTCCGCATTCATGGAAGCGCCACGACCGCGGCAGGCCTCTCCTTCGACGACGAGGGACTGGCGCTGGTGCGGCTGACGGTCGAGGGCGGCCGGCTGACCCGCATCGAGCCGGGCGGCGGGATCCCGGCAGACCGGGCGCTCGACGGTCGCGGCGGGATCGTCCTGCCCGCCTTCGTCGATTGCCACACCCATCTCGACAAGGGCCACATCTGGCCGCGCAAACCGAACCCGGATGGCACCTTCATGGGCGCGCTCGACGCGGTGGGCGCCGATCGGGCGACACGCTGGTCATGCGACGACGTGGCAGCGCGCATGGAGTTCGGCCTGCGCTGCGCCTACGCCCACGGCACGGCGGCGATCCGGACGCATCTCGATTCCACCGCGCCGCAGGACGCCATCTCCTGGCCGGTCTTTTCCGAGATGCGGGCCAAGTGGAAGGGCCGGATCGACCTGCAGGCCGCCTGTCTCGTCGGCATCGACGCGCTGCGCGACGAGAAGACCTTCTCCCTGCTGGCGCATACGGTCGCCAGCCATGGCGGCGTGCTGGGTGCAGTCACCTTCATGGTGCCCGATCTCGACGCGCTCCTCGACCGGGCGTTTTCCACCGCGATCGACCTCGGTCTCGATCTCGACTTCCATGCCGACGAGACCGACGACGTCTCGGCTGTCTCGCTCAACCGCATCGCCGCGGCTGCACTCCGGCACGGCTTCGAGGGAAAGATCCTCGTCGGACATTGCTGCTCGCTGGCGCGCCAGCCCGATACGCAGGTGCTCGAAACGCTGGATCTGGTGGCCAAAGCCCGTCTCTCTATCGTGTCGCTGCCGATGTGCAACATGTATCTGCAGGACCGGCGCAACGACGGCACCACGCCGCGCTGGCGCGGGGTGACGCTCCTGCACGAGATGACGGCGCGCGGGATCAATGTGGCTGTCGCCTCCGACAACACACGCGATCCGTTCTATGCCTATGGCGATCTCGACGTGCTCGAGGTCTACCGCGAGGCGACCCGCATCCTGCATTTCGACCATCCCGTCGGCGATTGGCCTGCAGCTGTCGGGCGCAATGCGGCGAAGGCGATGGGACTGAAGTCCCGCGGACTGATCGAGGTGGACACGGCGGCGAATTTTATCGTCTTCGAAGGCCGGCGGTTCACCGAACTGTTGGCGCGGCCGGAAAGCAATCGCGTCGTGGTGCGCGACGGTCGCCCGATCGACGCACAGCTGCCGCACTACAGCGAACTCGATGCATTGATGGAGGTCTGAGAGATGGATATCGCCGCCCTGCGCGCCGAGATCGACGGCATTCGGATCGAGGACAACGCCAAGATCGTGCAGCAGAAGAGCCGCGACTTCTACTGGTACTCACCGGTACTCAAGGAACAGCTCGAAACAGTGACGGGCGATCTCGTGGTCTCGCCGAAGTCCGAGGACGAGCTGATCCGGGTACTCAAGGCCTGTTTCCGGCACCGTGTGCCCGTGACCCCGCGCGGCACCGGCACCGGCAATTACGGCCAGGCTATGCCACTGTCGGGCGGGGTGGTGCTGTCGCTCGCCGAGATGAACGACATCCGCGAAATATCGACGGGCCGGATCATCTGTGGTCCGGGCGCGATTTGCGCAGAGATCGACAAGGCGGCGCGGGCTCATTCCGGCCAAGAACTCAGGATGCATCCGTCGACCGCGCAGACGGCGACCATCGGCGGCTTCATCGCCGGCGGGTCGGGCGGGATCGGGTCGATCAATTATGGCGGCCTGCGCGACTTCGGAAATGTCATCCGGCTCAGGGTGGTGACGATGGAAGCCGAGCCGCGCATCCTCAACCTGACGGGCGCCGATCTGCACAAGGTGATCCACGCCTATGGAACCAACGGGATCATCACCGAAGTGGAGATGCCGCTGGCGCCTGCCTATGACTGGACCGACATGATCCTCGGTTTCGCGA
This sequence comes from uncultured Hoeflea sp., assembly GCA_964511625.1. Taxonomy (GTDB): domain Bacteria; phylum Pseudomonadota; class Alphaproteobacteria; order Rhizobiales; family Rhizobiaceae; genus Pseudohoeflea. Next base: position 204,116 of record CAZEJG010000001.1, on the reverse strand, counting down.
GCTTTACGGAAGCCGCGGCTTACGCAAACGCGCTTGCCCGGCAGGACGGCATTCTGACCAAGCTGATCTCCGTGGTCGCCGCCCCCTGCCCCTTCGACTATTTCAAGCGGCACCAGAAATTCATCCGCGAGGGAGAGCATGTGGTGCTGGTCATGGTCGCGCCGCAGTCGCACGATGCGCTTCTCGCCTTCAACCGTCGCCATGGCGGGCGGATCGCCTTCGACGCCACCTCGGTCGCGGATCTCAAGGGCTTGCCGCCGGTCTACGAACTGTCCTGGAACCACACGACGCTGAGGGCGCTACGGGTCGATCCGGCCTGGACCTATCTGCAGGTGCTCTACCCCTTCCCCGACCAGCTCGCCCTCAGCAGCCGGATGGACGAGGCCTATGGCGAGGACGAGCTGATCTCGCATCTGGAATTCGTGCGATTCGACGGCGACATCACCTGTTTTGGCCTGCCGCTGGTGAAGTACACCACCACCGAGCGGCTCGAGGAGATCATTGCCTTCCACACCGACAATGGCTGCCCGATCTTCAATCCGCACCGCTACACGCTCGAGGAAGGCGGCATGAAGCAGACCGACGAAGTGCAGCTCGCCTTCAAGCGCGAGGCGGATCCCGAAGGGCTCCTCAATCCCGGCAAGATGGTGGCCTGGGACGATCCGGACTACGACTTCGACTCCGGCCAGACCTGGCTGTTCAAAGGCCTCCAGGAGACAGCCTGACGATGCGGGTGCTTCTCGTCCATGCCCATCCGGTCGAAGAGAGCTTCAATGCGAGCCTCTGCCGCATGGCGCGAGAGACGCTCGAAACGACAGGACATGAGGTCGATTTTCTCGACCTCTATGCCGAGAATTTCGACCCGGTGCTCTCGCGTGACGAACGGCTCGCCTATCACGATGCCGAGCACAACCGCCATACCGTCGGTCCGCATGTCGAGCGGCTCCTGTCGGCTGAAGCGCTGGTGCTGGTTTTCCCGGTCTGGAACTACGGATTTCCCGCCATCCTGAAGGGCTGGTTCGACCGGGTCTTTCTGCCCGGCGTTTCCTTCGAGATGGCGGAAGGCAAGGCGCGTCCGTGCCTGGGCAATATCCGCAAACTCGCGGTGTTGACGAGCTATGGCGGTAGTCGCTTTCGCAGTTTTCTCGCCGGAGATCCGCCGCGCAAGATCGTGATGCGGATGCTGCGGGCGACCATCCGTCCGGGCGCGCGCGTCCATTATCTCGCCCATTACGACATGAACCGGTCAACCGATGCCTCCCGTCAGGCGTTCCTTGAAAAGACGCAACGCGTGCTGGAGGGTTTCTGATGCGTATCCTGCTGGTCTATTGTCATCCGGTGCCGGAGAGTTTCTGCGCGGCAATCCGCGAAACCGCCATCCGTGCGCTGAAGATCGGCGGCCACGAGGTCGATCTTCTCGACCTCTACGAAGAAGGCTTCGATCCGGTGATGTCGGCGGAGGAACGCCGGCACTACAACGAGATGACGATGGAGCATCATCCGTTTCCGGAGCACGCGGAACGGCTGAGACAGGCCGAGGGAATCCTCTTCGTCTATCCGACCTGGTGGTACGGGCTTCCCGCCATGCTCAAGGGCTGGCTCGACCGGGTCTGGACGCCGGATCTGGCCTTTACGGTGCCGAGCACCGAGGAACCTATCAAGCCGCTGATGCAGCACATCAATTTCCTCGGGGTGATCACCACCTGCGGTGCGACGCGGCTGTTCTCCAACATCGTCGGCCATCCCGGACGGAGAACGATCCTGCGCGGGATGCGCGGCTTGTGCGGACGACGCTGCAAGACGCTCTATCTCGCCCATTACCGCATGGACGTCTCGACGCCCGAAAGCCGCGCGAACTATCTGCGCCGGGTCGAAACCTATCTCTCCAAGCTTTGACCGACATGACGCCCTTACGGGCCGTCAATAGCGCTTGCTGATACCCAGCCGCACCGAATGCGTCGAACGGTCGAAGAGATCGACATTCGAACGCACGAGCTCGTAGCTGTAGTCGATCCGAGGCACATAGCCCTTGTAGGCAAGGCTGCGGAAGGTGACGCCACCGCCGACCGACGTCCACTCATCGACCCTCTCCTTCCCCGTCAGCGGAAAATTGGCTTCGTAGAGCCGGACCTCATGCGACGCCTCGGCATGAAGCAGATAGTCGGCATTATAAAGGTAATCCACCGTCAACCCGGACTTCAGCCCGGTATAGGAGGTGAAACCCTTCTGCGTGCTGATCTTCGAGGCCGCGGCCGAAACACCCAGGGACAGGCGCGGCGACAGGATTCGCCGATAGGAGAGCCCGGCGCGCGCCTCGGAACCGTCATAGGCCGAGATCCGGTCATAGCGCCTGGCCTTCCATGAGACCTGCCCCGAGAGAAGCCCCGCGCGTCCGAGATCCTTTCGGAATGACAGATAGGGGCCGGCTCCAGTGGAGTAGCCGTGCCAGCCGGTCATCGTCCGATCGACGGAAATGCCGGCGGCACCGTGCCACGCGGCAAAATCGTGCTCGACCTGCGCGAACACCTGTGAACGGAGCGTGTCGAACCGGCTGGTGCGGTAATTCTCGCCCGTGAGGGATCCTCCAATGCGCAGGGCCCAGCGCGGGTCGGGATCGAACCGGTAACTTCCGTTCAAGGCCCAGGACAGGCCGACACCGCTTTGTGCGGCATTGCTGCTGACGAACGGAACGCCGCCGATCAGCACCGTGTCGCTGAGCGTCCCGTCATTGATGTTGGTGCTCGGAGCGAACCCGATGGCTGCATTGAGCGACCAACGGCGGCGGTTGCGGATGATATGCAGGAAACGCTCGCAGGCCGCGGAAACCTGAGGCGAGTGGACGGTCTGGCGCAGATACTCGAAGTGGTAACGGGCCCGGTCGTCGTCCGCCATCAGGAAATAGACGTGGGCGAGTTCGAAGCGAAGCTGGGCCTGGGACGGATCGCGGTCGAGCAACTCCTGCATGAGAGAGGCAGCCCGGGCGAAATGGCGCTCGTGCTTTGCGATCAGCGCCTCAATGAACTGCCTGTTAAACGCTCGCGCCTGCTGGCTGGCGGCCACATCGGCAGCAAATGTCCGCGCCTCGTCATATCTGCCGGCGTCGAGCAGGCGCACCAGGGTTTCATAGGAGCCCTTTGCGCTGGCTTGAACCACAGAAGCGGCCAGGAACACGAAAACAACCGCCAGCAGACGGGGACGGATCCGCCCCCGCCCGCGGTTGCCGGTATGCGCCGGAATCGGCGCGGCAGTCCTGTCTGTCACTGCTTGTCAGCCTGGAACCCGCCGATAAGCCCATTGGTGCCGTCATGGGCATAGATCGCGCCCGCCGTTTCGGCCGCTTCCACACCATAGAAGCCACCCTCGATCGATGCGTCCTGCGCCGAAGTGTTGCCGATGGTAACGTCCGATCCCGAATAGGACGCGTGATCGCCGCTCATCTGCGCAGTGAAGGCCACATCGGCAAGGCCCGCGGACTGCTGGGTGTCGCTGTCGGTGACCTGCAACCCGCTCATCGTACCTGACACGTCACCGCTGGCGAAATTTGCACTCATGTTGACGTTACCTGAGAGCCCGCCAGCGACATTCGCAGTTGTTGCCAAGCCAACAACCGAACCGGAATAGGCCAGGGTTGGCGACCCGGTCGGCAAGGTGTGGCTGCCGGAATAGTTCGGGTTGGCCCCATATTCCGAATAGATATCGGTGGTGTCTCCCGGGTTCTCGAAGTTGTTGTGGTCAATGTTCAACACGCCCGCCAAAGACGCTTTGCCTTGAGGGTCGAGCGCGGTCAGGAAGCCCTGGGATTCAGTACCCTGCAGACTGGCGGGCGTAGCCTCACCGTCATAGACGCCGTTCGCCGTCGTCCCGACGAATGAAAGTGTTCTTCCGTCGAGACCGCCACCCGTAAAACCGAGCGTGACGTTTCCGCTGTTGTCGTCGCTCGCACTGCTCAGCGAAGTCGGTGTTGCGCGGCTAATGTCGATACCGTCATTCCCCAACGTTGCGACAGCCGCGAGGCCTCCGGTCTTCGGTGTCAGCGGGGTTCCCTTCGCCGGTTCATCAGGCACGCTGGTCGGCCCATCGGAGGTTCCGGTCGTATTGCAGCCGGCCAGCCCCAATGCGGCCGCCAACACCAAATAGTTGATTTTCTTCAAGATCGCCTCCGAGATTTTCCGGTACTGGATGTCAAGCACAACGGTCGGCAGCCAATCCGGCATGACGACCGCGCCCGGGGTCGAAAAGTCCACAGCAGGCAAAAAGGAACAATCACCCAATTGGGTCCGCAGCAAATAAATCGCACAAATCGCAATGCAGCCTTGCCTCGACCGAATTTCTCGGCCAGTCTCCGCCAGAAATTTGAATGTATTGATGAATTTGACGACGGGCGGCCATGCGAATGCAGCACCGTATCGATCCCTCTTCTCTTGCACTGAGCGTCTTGCAAGGCGTCCCCGGGACAGTTGATCCTCAGACCGTTTCCGCGTTGTTGATCGCAACCGATGAAGATGCGGGGCTGACGATCATCGACTGCGAGCGAACGGGGAACGGATATGCGCCGCTTTCCCCCATGGACGGCGAAACGCCGCTATGGAATGAAGTAGCACAACAGCTGAACAGCGAACCGGACGCCACCGGCGCAATCGTGCTCGCTGATCATCTCGTCTACGTCCTCGAGCCCGGCCGAGAAGACCCGGCCCGGATCTTTGCCCTGTCCAACGACTACCTGATGGCCACGCTCGAAGACATCGCGCCCGACCACAGGTTCTCGGAATCCGAACTCCACGTCGTCAAGCAGGTGGCCGCGGGCATGGCCCTCAGCGAGGCGGCTCAGCGCGACGGCGTCAGCCACGAGACCCGCCGCAGCCAGTACAAGTCGGTCGCAGCCAAACTCGGAATCCGAACACAGAGCGAATTCGCCGCGAAGCTTTTGGCCCGTATCCTCTCGCGGCAGGGCAGAGCTGCGCGCACCGCAGCACCGGCCCCGACGGAAGAGTTCGTCGAACTCATGCGCAGATATGTCCCGCGCGCGCGCACCTTCGTCCACTTCGAGCCGTCGGGACACCGTCACCGCTATATCGAAATCGGCCCAGCCGACGGCCGGCCCGTCATCTATCTTCATTCCCAGGTTCTGTCGGGCTTCACAGATGGCGACATCGATATTCTCGAGGATCTCGGATTGCGACTGATCATACCGCTACGGAACGGCAAACTCGATTCGCGAGCCGAGAAGCTGGATGCGACCGTCCACATGGAGCTTTCGCTGGCCTCCGTCGAGTTGGTCCGCAAGGCCCTGGCGCTGGATCGCATCGATATCTTCGGCGTCAACAGCGGCACGACCTATGCGCTCGAATATTCGAAGGCGTGGCCGGAACATGTTCGTTCATTGTCACTTGCCGCAGCTCCGGTCTCCGCCGCCCACATGCGCGACATCGAGAACCCCGCCCGACGCATGCGCCGCGCCGTCATCCAGCTCGCAACGCTTGACTGGAAAATCTATTCAAAAGTGATGGATATGCTGCAAATGCGGCTGAGCAACCCGGAAACTGTGCGCCGCTTCATACTGGGTCGTTATCCGTCCAACTCACCCGATCTCGCGGTCGCAATGGCTGAGTTCAGCCTGCCGAATCGCGGTGAACGGGCGCGTCAATATGTGCAGGCCTCGATCGAATCGCTCAAGCAGGACTATTTTCATATCGCTCGTGTCGACTGGCGGTTGCTGCCAACGGGAATTTCGGCCGCCTTCTTCCACGGCGCCGTCGATCCCATCAATCCGCTGGCGGCCGTCCAGAACATGGTTGCCGAACTCGGAAATGTCGCGGTCCACATTATCCCCGGCGCGGGCCAGCTCTTCGACCGCCAGCATTTCCAGCCTCTTTTCGCCGCCGTCCAGGCCTACCTGAACACCATCTGAAGGCAGGCTTCCGATCGCGCTACAGCGCGATCTCGAGCCCATCCGAACCGACGGTGAGCTTTCCGCTCCAACTCTTACGCACTTCGCGCTCCCAGTCAGCGGCGGTGATCTCGGGATCGTCGGCCGGGACCAGATGGTTCAGCACGAGATGCTTCACTCCAGCCTGCGTGGCAATGCGTCCGACGTCGGCGGCGAAGGTATGGCTCGCCGTCAGATGCTCGCGCAGCCGGGCGCCGTTGCCGGTGCGGGCCACCAGCCGTTCGAGACCTTCCGGATGCAGCGCCTCGTGGACGAGGATGTCGGCCGCGCGGGCGAAATCCGCGAGCGGAGGAAAATAAGCGGTGTCGGCGGAGAAGACGACGGTCTTCCCGTCCGCCTCGAATTTGAGCGCAAAGCACTCGGTAACCGGCGGATGGTCGACCCGGAAAGCAGAGACGGTGAGCCCGGTGTCCGAGATGATCCGACCCTCGCCGAACTCGAAGATTTCGACGAGGTCGCGAATGTCCGGACGGCCCTCGTCGGCGATCCGCGTGTCGATATCGTAGGCCAGCGATGCGCAGCAGTGGAGCCAGACATCCGCTGTCCCCACCGGGCCATAGACCTTGACGGCATGGTTCAGACCCGCCGTCCAGGCGGTGTGGATCAGCGGCCCGAATTCCAGCACGTGGTCCGAATGAAGGTGGGTGATGAAGACCAGATCGAGTTCGCCCAGCTTCATTCCGGTCTCGACGAGACCGCGGGACACGCCGAGGCCGCAATCGACGACGATCCTGCGGCCGGCGATTTCGAGCAGCGACGAGGTGGGCGACGGGCCGCCGGGGCGGATCGCCGGCCCCCCCTTGGTGCCGAGAAGGACTAGACGTGAGGTCATCGGGATCGTGCCGGTTCAGCTGCTTCGCCGCTTGCCTTCGAACCAGGGCAGCATGGCCGAGAAATCGCGCCCGCGCCCGCCGCCCTCGACGAACTCGGCATACAGCTCGGCGGCGCGCTGTCCCATCGGCGTGGCCGCGTCGGTCGCCTCGGCTGCCTGCTGGGAGAGCGTGAGATCCTTGAGCATGAGTTCGGCGGCAAAACCCGGCTTGTAATCATTGTCGGCGGGACTCTCGGGGCCGACGCCCGGGGCCGGGCAATAGGCGTTGACCGACCAGCAGGAGCCGGAGGAAGTCGACACGACGTCAAACATCTTCTGGCGATCAAGCCCCAGCTTGTCGGCAAGCGAGAAGGCCTCGCAGACGCCGATCATCGAGATGCCGAGGATCATGTTGTTGCAGATCTTGGCCGCCTGGCCTGCGCCCGCCTCGCCGCAATGGACCGTCTTGCGGCCCATGACCTCGAACAGCGGTTCGGCTTTTGCGAAGGCTTCCGCCGTACCGCCGGCCATGAAGGTCAACGTGCCGGCGGCGGCGCCGCCGATGCCGCCGGAGACCGGCGCATCGACCGACATGAGGCCAGCGTCCTTCGCCATATCGTGGGCAATGCGCGCGTTTTCGACATCGACAGTCGAGCAGTCGATGAAGACCGCGCCTTTTTCACCGGCCGGAACGATCTCCGAATAGACCGAACGGAGGATCGGGCCGTTCGGCAGCATGGTGATCACGGCCTCCCTGTCCTTCACGGCATCCGGTGCGGAGGCGGTCATCCGGACCCCCTCCACGGTGACGCCGGCGACGTCGAAGCCGACGACGTCATGGCCTGCCTTGACAAGATTGGCCGCCATCGGCGCGCCCATGTTGCCGAGCCCGATAAATCCGATCTTCATGGCTGTTCCTCCCGTGTGCGGCCTGTCAGGCCGGTATCTCGATATCGCCTTCCGGCGGCGGGGCGAGCATGAACGCGACCGCCTCCCGTGTCGCGTCTGCGCCGCCGGCGAAGGCCGGATTGCGATCCTTGTCGATGATCGCGGCGCGAACACCTTCAAGGAAATCACCGTGCTCCATGCAGCGCGAGACGAAACGGTATTCCCGTTTGAGCGAACTGGCCACCGAGGCGTCGTCGCGCGCCGCGCGGACCATGTCCAGCGTGCAGGCGAGCGAAATCGGCGACCCGCGCCCGATGGCCTTGTCGGCCTTTTGCGCCCATTCGGCCTCTATATCTTCAAGTGCAGACCGGCATTCGGCTACCGTGGCGCCCGAAAAAGCGCGCTCGAGATCATCGGCCATAGCGGACAGGTCACCGCTTTCCGGCTCGGAGGTGAAATCCGAAATGCCAGCCGGGCTGCCTGTCTCGACGAGCCGGGCTTTCAGCGCATCGAGCCGGTCGGAGCGGACAAAACGATCGGCGAAGCCCGCAAATATCGCGTCCGCCGCGCCGATGCGCGCGCCTGTGAGCCCGAGATATTCGCCGATCCGGCCCGGCGCATGGGCAAGCAGCCAGGTGCCGCCGACGTCGGGGATCAGGCCGATGCTGCATTCGGGCATGGCGAGCATGGTCTTCTCGGTTACGATCCGGTGCGAGCCGTGGGCCGAAACGCCGACTCCGCCGCCCATGACGATACCGTCCATCAGCGCGACATAGGGTTTCGGGAACGCCGCTATCTTGGCGTTCAACCGGTATTCGTCCGCCCAGAAGGTGCGGGCGTAATCGAGATCGCCACTCTTTCCGGTCGAATAGAGCGCGCTGATATCGCCGCCGGCACAGAAGGCCTTTTCGCCGGCCGCGTCGATCAGCACCATCGAAACGGCGGGGTCGTCGCGCCAGTCGTCGAGCGCTTTCTCGAGCGCCATCGCCATGTCGTAGGAGAGTGCATTGAGTGCCTTGGGGCGATTGAGCGTGGCGCGGCCGACCCGGCCTTCGACCCGGAGCAGCATGTCGTCGCCGGCACTCACGCGTCACGCTCCTTCAAGAGCGCGCGGGCGACGATCATCCGCATGATCTCGTTGGTGCCCTCGAGAATCTGGTGGACGCGCAGATCGCGGACGATCTTCTCGATGCCGTAGTCGGCGAGATAGCCGTAACCGCCGTGGAGTTGCAGCGCCTGATTGGCGACGTCGAAGGCGGTGTCGGTGACGAAGCGCTTCGCCATGGCACAGAATTTTGTCGCGTCGGGCGCCTTCTGGTCGAGCTTCCAGGCGGCCTGGCGCAGGAAGGTGCGCGCGGCCTGGAGTTCGATTTCCATGTCCGCCACGCGGAACTGAAGCGCCTGGAAACTGTCGATGGTTTTGCCGAAGGCCGAGCGTTCGCCCATATAGGCGAGCGCCTTGTCGAGCGCCGTCTGGGCGCCGCCCAGCGCACAGGCGGAAATGTTGAGCCGGCCGCCATCCAGGCCGGCCATGGCATATTTGAAGCCGGTGCCTTCGTCGCCCAGGAGATTTTTGGCCGGGACGCGGCAATCATCGAACTGGACGACGGAGGTCGGCTGCGCGCGCCAGCCCATCTTGTCCTCCTTTGCTCCGAAAGACAGGCCCGGCGCGCCGTCAGGCACGAGGATGGCGGAAACGCCGCCGGCGCCCTCTCCGCCCGTCCGGCTCATGACGATATAGAGATCGGAATAGCCGCCGCCGGAGATGAAGGCCTTGGACCCGTTGAGGACGAAGCCGTCGCCTTCGCGGGCGGCCTTAGTCTTGAGCGCCGCGGCATCAGACCCCGAGCCGGGCTCGGTGAGGCAGTAGGAGGCGATCGTCTCCATGGAAACGAGCTTTTCGAGCCATTCGGCCTTGAGCTCGTCAGACCCCCATTTGGCGACCATCCAGGCGCACATGTTGTGGATCGACAGGAACGCGGAGACAGAGGGACACGCCATCGACAGCGCCTCGAAGATCAGCGTCGCGTCGAGCCGCGTCAGTCCGGTGCCGCCGTCTTCCTCCGGCACGTAGATGGCGCCGAAGCCGAGGGCTGCGAGCTCGGTGAAAATGGCGCGGGGAATGGTACCATCCTTCTCCCACTGATGGGCGAAGGGGGCGATCTTTTCCGCTCCGAAGTCGCGGGCCATGTCGAAAATGGCCTGCTGCTCCTCGGTCAGGGCGAAATCCACGGGCGTGCCTCCTCTGCTTGCCACCTTGTCCGGCGCGGACTCCCGATCCGCGCCGCTTTTCTCTCTCAGGAACCGATCAGCGCATCGTCGGGATGACGAATTCGGCACCGTCCTTGATACCCGAGGGCCAGCGTGAGGTCACGGTCTTGGTGCGCGTATAGAAGCGGAACGCATCGGGGCCGTGCTGGTTCAGGTCGCCGAAGCCGGACTTCTTCCAGCCGCCGAAGGTGTGGTAGGCGAGCGGCACCGGGATCGGCACGTTGACGCCGACCATGCCGATATTGATGCGGCTGACGAAATCGCGCGCCGCATCGCCATCGCGGGTGAAGATCGCGGTACCGTTGCCGTATTCGTGTTCCATCGGCAGGCGCAGCGCTTCCTCGTAGTTCTCGGCGCGCACGACCGAGAGCACCGGGCCGAAGATTTCCTGGGTGTAGATGTCCATGTCGCGGGTGACGCGGTCGAACAGGCAGCCGCCGATGAAATAGCCGTTCTCGTAGCCCTGCATGGAGAAGTCACGGCCGTCGACGACCAGTTCGGCCCCCTGCTCGACGCCGGAATTGACGAGGCCGAGCACGCGTTCACGCGCCTGAGCAGTGACGAGCGGTCCGAAATCGACGTCGTTGCCGGCCGTGTACGGGCCGATCTTCAGCGACTCGACGCGCGGTGCGAGCTTCTGCACCAGACGGTCGGCGGTCTCCTCGCCGACGGGGACGGCGACCGAGATCGCCATGCAGCGCTCGCCGGCAGCACCGTAGCCGGCACCGATCAGTGCGTCGACGGCCTGGTCCATGTCGGCGTCGGGCATGATGATCATGTGGTTCTTGGCGCCGCCAAAACACTGGACGCGCTTGCCGTTGGCGCAGCCGCGGGCATAGATGTACTGGGCGATCGGGGTGGAGCCGACGAAACCTACGGCCATGATGTCCTCGTGGTCAAGGATCGCGTCGACGGCTTCCTTGTCGCCGTTGACGACGTTGAGGATGCCATCGGGCAGACCTGCCTCGGTCATCAGCTCGGCGAGCATCAGCGGCACGGAGGGATCGCGCTCGGACGGCTTGAGGATGAAGGCGTTGCCGGCGGCGATCGCCGGGCAGAACTTCCACATCGGGATCATGGCCGGGAAGTTGAAGGGGGTGATGCCGGCAACGACGCCGAGCGGCTGGCGCAGCGAATACATGTCGATGCCCGGGCCCGCGCCTTCGGTGAACTCGCCCTTCAGGAGATGCGGCGCGCCGAAGCAGAATTCCGCCACTTCGAGACCGCGGATGACGTCGCCCTTGGCGTCCGGAATGGTCTTGCCGTGTTCGCGCGACAGCGCTTCGGCGAGCTTGTCCATGTCACGGTGCAGCAGGTCGACGAATTTCATCAGCACGCGGGCGCGCTTCTGCGGGTTGGTCGCCGCCCAGGCCGGCTGCGCGGCGGCGGCATTGGCGACGGCGGCATCGAGCTCGGACTGGCTGGCGAGCGGTACCTTCGACTGAACCTCGCCGGTCGCCGGATTGTAGACGTCGGCGAAGCGTCCGGAAGTGCCGTTGACGTGCTTGCCGCCGATATAATGGGTGAGTTCGGTCATGATGATACCTCCCGGTGAGAATGAGTGGCCGCAGCTTGCAGCGATCGTCGGTGCAATTCAATGCATGATCCCGGGCATCGGTTGTGCGGATTTTATAGTCGCCATCTGCTTGGCACGTTCGCCATGGTGGGCTTTCGCGCGCATCCGCATGGCTCTCCTCCATGCCGGCCGGTCATTTCCCAGTCTACACAAGCCACCCGGCATCGTATAACCATCGCGCCAGGTGCCGGCTGTCGGAGTCGGAGCATCGAGTTTTGCCGACCTCGGCCCATCTTCAGGGAGCCCTGCCAGCATGGAAACGCGTGACATCGTCTATATCGCCCTCTTCGCCGCCATCATGGCCGCACTGGCGCTGTTCCCGCCGATCATGATGCCGGTCATCGGCGTGCCGATCACCGCACAATCAATGGGCCCGATGCTGGCCGGCGGCGTTCTCGGTGCGAAACGCGGCGGTCTGGCGGTTGCTCTCTTCGTGCTGCTCGTGGCATTCGGCCTGCCGCTATTGTCGGGCGGACGCGGCGGATTCGGCATCTTCTTCGGCCCGACCGCGGGCTACATCCTGGGATGGATCGTCGCCGCCGCCGTTATCGGATATCTCACCGAACGCTTCTGGGACCGGCTCAACTACGTCAGCGCATTCCTGATCTGTGTCTTCGGCGGCGTGGTGGTGCTCTACGCGATCGGCGTGCCCTGGAGCGCGGCCGTGGCCAAGGTCACCGTCCTGCAGGCGCTGACGGGCTCCGCGCCCTTCATTCCGGGCGACATCCTGAAGGCGGTGATCTCCGCCGTCGTGATGGTGACGGTCAAGCGCTCCTATCCGCTGATCGGCAGCCGGGCCGCGGCCTGACGGGCCGGGTCACGGAGATGATCAGGCTCAACGAAGTCCGCGTCGAGAAGGCCGGGCGGTCGATCCTGCGTGATGTCACGGTCGACCTGACGGAACAGAGGATCGGCGTGATCGGCCGCAACGGTTCGGGCAAGAGCACGTTCGCGCGGCTGCTCAACGGCCTCGAAAAACCGACCTCGGGGGCAGTGCGCGCCGACGGTGTCGACAAGGCATCGGATCTGCGCCGGCATGTCGGCTTCGTCTTCCAGAACCCGGACAACCAGATCGTCTATCCAATCGTCTCGGAGGATCTGGAATTCGGTCTGAAGAACCTCAAGCTGCCGAAGGAGGAGCGCGACCGCCGGATCGCGTCAGTGCTCGAGCGTTTCGGGATCGCGCATCTCGCCGAACGCTTCACGCACGAGCTCTCCGGCGGAGAGAAGCAGCTCGTGGCGCTCGCCGGCGTTCTGGTGATGGCGCCGCGGATGATCGTCTTCGACGAGCCCACCACGCTTCTCGATCTGAGGAACGCCCGCCGGGTCAAAGCGGCAATCGACGCACTCGACGAACAGGTGGTGCTGGTCACCCACGATCTTGAGCTTCTCGCCGATTTCGACCGTGTGATCCTGATCGAGGACGGCACAATTGGCGCCGACGGCGCGCCGGACACGGTGATCTCGCGCTACCGCGAGGGCGCGGCGTGATTTCCGGGCTCTACGTTCAGGGCGATACGCCCGTTCACCGGGCCGGGGCCGGGCTCAAGATGCTGCTTCTTGTCATCTTCTCGACCGCCATCTTACTCGTCGACAGCTGGCCCGCGCTGGTCATTGCGACTGTTCTCGTCACTGCGGGTTACGTGATGGCCGGACTGCGGCCGGACCACGGCTGGCGGGCGCTGCGGCCGGTGGTCGTGATCCTCGCGCTTTTGTTTGTCGTGCAGCTCTATCTCGCGGACACGGCGTTGGCCGCCTATGTGGTGCTCCGCTTTGCCATCCTTATTCTGGCCGCCACGCTGGTGACGCTGACGACGAAGGTCAGCGAACTGGCGGACGGGCTGATGGCCGCCCTCGCCCATGCACCGGCCTGGGTTCCGCGCGAAAAGATCGCGCTGGCGATCGCCATGACGATGCGCTTCATCCCGCGGCTTCGGGAAAACGTGCGTGAGGTGCGTGACGCGCAGCGGGCGCGCGGGCTCGACCGCAGCATGGTGGCGCTCCTGGTTCCGCTCATCGTGCGAACACTGCGCGACGCCGACGACATTGCCCGCGCTATCGACGCCCGGTCGGTCGACTGAAACTTTCCTTTTGACTGAAACGTCCTATCCTCGAGAAGAGGAGGACGAACCATGCCGCGACTTCCCTATCCCGGCGCCCTCACCCGCTGCGCCGCGCTCTTTATCGCGCTGTCCATTGCTCCCGCGCTCGCGCAGGAGCCGATCGCACAGTCCCAGACAGTCATCGAAAGCCAGATCGAGGCCTTTCTGGCCGGCGATATCGATACCGCCTACTCCTTCGCCGCGCCCGACATCAAGGCGCTCTATCCCACCGTCGACCGCTTCGAGACGATGGTGAGGAGCGGCTATGGCCCGGTCTACCGTCCCGGCAATTACGCCTTCGGGCGGAGCCGCGAAATCTCGGGCGGCGGCGTGATCCAGGAGGTGCTGATCTCCGGACCGGACGGCAACGACTATACCGCGATCTACATGATGGAACGCCAGGCCGACGGGACGATGAAGATCCGCGGCGTATCGCTGATCAGATCGGCGCCGCCGCAGACATAAGACAGACTATTTGCGAAGTCCGATCGCCTTGAGAAAGCGCCGCCTGTGTACCTTCAGGCGCGGCACACCTATCTCCCGGAGCAGCTGTTCAGGCACAGGCCACGGTGTCATCCCGGCTATCTCGATATACAGCCCACCCCACGCACCGCCCGGATTGTTCCACGGCTTTGGCACGTGGGCGTAGTGCACAATGACGGGGATCTCGAAATCCTGCGTCCTCCAGAATATGTCGGGCCGATAATTGTATTTGCGAGGCAGATAACGGAGATCGCCATGCAGAGCGATGTTGAGCGCGCACTGATCGTGGAATCGCAATCGTCTTCCGTGCTCGCGAAAAACGTCGAGAATTTTGTCACCGAGACCCAGTCGACGCCATTTCGCGAGGTCGATCAACATGACACCGGCGTTGAAATAGTCCTCACGATCAACACCGAGATCAACAAGGTGAGCTCCGATCTCCGGATCCGGTCCACAATTGTGCACCACAGCTGCGACCTTGCCTTGAAGATCGACATCGTACAGTGGCCGAAGAGAGTTCATGACGAGCGTATCGCAGTCGAGATACAGGATCCTTTCGACGTCAGCGGGAATGGTCTCAGCCAGGAAACAGCGAAACAGGGTCGCGGTCGGCAAGATCGAGATCGGCAGTCCCTTGTGGATCGCCGAAGGCACGGTTTCATCGATGGCAATGAAACGCGATCGCAGGCCGATTTCGTCGGCGAAGGACCTCAGGCGGTCTTCGTCGCCCCTGCGAAGTCGCGAATGAAGCAGGTAAACGTCGATCTCGTCTGTTGGATTTGTCATCGCAATGGACTTGAGACACGCCGCTACCGGCCCGACCACGTTCCGATCAAAAGCCAGCAGGATGTTCATCACTTCAGCGCTCCTGTCACTTGCGAAGCCCGATCGCCTTGAGAAAGCGCCTTCGGTAGGCGCGAAAGACAGGGACTTTGAATTCGCTGATGACACGTGCGTCCACCGGCCAGGGAGTCATTGCCGCAAACTCGATATAGGCTCCTGTCCACGGATTGCAGAATGGCTCCTCCCATGGTTTGACGAAACCAAGATAGTGGATGACCACAGGCGCCTCGAAGCTGGCCGGCCGTTCCTGATAGCTGAAGTAGTAGTTGTAACGGCTGCTGACATATACAACCTGATTGGCCAGAACGATATTCAAAGCGCACTGGTCGGGAAACAACAATTTTTCGGGGTAGTTCTGCAGCACCTCGAAAAGTTTTCGCTCAATGTTTTCGCTCCGCCACTTGTCGAGATTGATCAGCATGACACCGGAATTGAAATAGTCGTCGGGACCAATTCCAAATTCGGCAAGATGGTCTTCCTTGTTGTGACAGACAGCGGCGACATGCTCACCGAGATCGGTCCGAAACAGATCGGCAAGTGAACTGAGGACAATCGTATCGACATCGAGATAGAGGACGCGATCGACTTCCTCGGGCAGATAGCTTGCAAGCAGCAGCCGGAACATGCAGGAGACAGGAAAGCCGCGCTGCGGAACCTTGTGGTAATGGTTCCTGATCTCACTGTAATCGATCGTCACCAGCCGTGTCTCGATCTCCAGTCCCGAGCAGAATTGACGTAACGTGGCTTCGTCACGTCTCGGCAATTCGGAATGGAGAAGATGGACGACAACATGCTGGCCGCGGTGAGCGCATTCTATGGACTTCAAACAAGCTGCCGTCGGCTCGATTCGATTGTGGTCGAGCGCAAGAACTATATCCAAGACGGCACCCTAAATTTATTAAATCATAAAATACAGAAATTCCTTTGTTCCGCGCTTCACCCGCACGAAACACCACATATCTTTAACTAATATTCGACCTGCTAAATCTTGTTATCGCTACGACTTGGGACAAGTCAAGCGCCGATCATGGCGTTTTTGTCAACTCTCAGAACAATCGGCGACAACGTGTAGATATCAGAAGCAGCGACTTATTCTGCTACGATAGAGACAGAGTGACAGGTCGATCCAGCCCGAAACCCAAAGTGTTCAAACCGCCGCGAGGTCGCCCTTTTCCCATCCGGCCTGGGTCTCCGCGCAGAAATCTGCGTAGCTGCCGGCCTCGATGGCGGCGCGGATGCCGGCCATCAGGGTCTGGTAATAAGCGAGGTTCACCCAGGTCAGCAGCATCATGCCGAGGATTTCGTTCGAGCGGACGAGATGATGCAGATAGGCGCGGGAATAATCGCGCGCGGCCGGGCAGTCGCTCTCGGGATCGAGCGGACGCGGATCATCGGCGTGGCGGGCGTTCTTGAGGTTGATCTTGCCGAAGCGGGTGAAGGCGAGACCATGCCTGCCGGCGCGGGTGGGCATGACGCAGTCGAACATGTCGATGCCGCGCGCCACGGATTTCAGGATGTCGTCGGGGGTGCCGACGCCCATCAGGTAGCGCGGTTTGTTCTGCGGCAGCAGCGGACAGGTGACCTCGAGCATATCGAGCATGACCTCCTGCGGTTCGCCGACCGCGAGACCGCCCACCGCATAGCCCTTGAGATCGAGATCGACGAGCGCGTTTGCCGAGCGTTCGCGCAAGGCCGGGATGTCGCCGCCCTGCACGATACCGAACATCGCCTTGCCGGGCTGGTCGCCGAAGGCCGTCTTGCAGCGCTCGGCCCAGCGGACGGACATGTCCATGGCGCGCTCGATCTCTTCCGGAGAGGCCGGCAGGCGGACGCATTCGTCGAGCTGCATCTGGATATCGGAATTGAGCAGGCCCTGGATCTCGATCGAACGCTCGGGGCTCATCTCGTATTTGCGGCCGTCGATATGGGACTGGAAGGTCACGCCCTGTTCGGTGACTTTTCTGAGGCCCGCCAGCGACATGACCTGGAAGCCGCCGGAATCGGTCAGGATCGGGCGTTCCCAGCGGGCGAAGGTGTGGAGGCCGCCCAGTTTTGCCACTCGCTCGGCACCGGGACGCAGCATCAGGTGATAGGTGTTGCCGAGGATGATGTCGGCGCCGAGGTCGCGCACCTGTTCCATATACATGGCCTTGACCGTACCGCCGGTGCCGACGGGCATGAAGGCCGGAGTGCGGATGTCGCCGCGTGGCATGGAGACCGTCCCACGACGGGCGGCGCCATCTGTAGCAGTGACCTTGAAGCCGAATTCGGTTGCACTCATGAGGGCGCCCTCTCGAGCAGGCTGGAATCGCCGTAGGAATAGAAACGATAGCCGGTCGCGATCGCGTGGCTGTAGGCCGCCTTCATGGTCTCGGTGCCGGAGAAGGCCGACACCAGCATGAACAGCGTCGAGCGCGGCAAATGAAAATTGGTCATCAGCAGGTCGACGGCGCGAAACTTGTAGCCGGGGGTGATGAAAATGTCGGTGGCGCCGGACCAGGGATGTATCGCGCCGTCCTCGGTCGCCGCACTTTCGAGAAGCCGCAGCGAAGTGGTGCCCACAGAGACGATCCGGCCACCTTTGGCGCGGACTTCGTTCAGCGCCTGCGCCACCTCCTCGGAGACATGTCCGATCTCGGAATGCATACGGTGGTCGTCGGTGTCGTCCGCCTTGACCGGCAGGAACGTGCCTGCCCCCACATGGAGCGTAACGAAATGGCGGGAGACGCCGCGTTTATCGAGGGCTGCGAACAGATCCGGCGTGAAATGGAGCCCGGCGGTGGGAGCGGCCACTGCGCCTTCCTCGCGGGCGTAGATCGTCTGGTAGTCGGTGCGGTCGCGCTCGTCCTCGGGCCGCTTGGACGCGATATAGGGAGGCAACGGGATATGACCGGCGGCCATGATCGCCTGGTCGAGCGCCGGGCCCGACAGATCGAAGCGCAGTTCGAATTCGCCACCCTCGCCGCGTGGACCGGCGGTGGCTTCGAGTGCGCCGAGTTCGCAGGCCGGATTGTCTTCGCCGAAAGAAAGCCGGTCGCCTTCGCTCACGCGCTTCGCGGGACGGACGAAGGCCAGCCAGCGGTCGGCACCGGTTCGCATGTGGAGCGTCGCCGAGATGCGCGAGCGGTTGTCGCCGCGCACCCGAAACCCTTCGAGCTGCGCGGGGATCACGCGGGTATCGTTGAAGACCAGCGCATCTCCGGGCCGCAGCAGCGACGGCAGATCGCGGACGATCCTGTCGTCGAGCCTTCCGTCCGCCTTGACCGAGAGCAGCTTGGCGCTGTCGCGCGGGTTCGCCGGACGCAGGGCGATGTTCTCTTCCGGCAGATCAAAATCGAAGAGGTCGACGCGCACGTTTCAGTTCCCGCAATAGAAGACGCGGCGGTCCGGTTTCCCGCCGCCGCGTCGGTTGTTTCGATCAGGACGCTTACGCGTCGGCAGCGACCTTGAGCGAGACGATCTTGTCCGGATCCGGAACCGGCTCGCCGCGCTTGATCTGGTCGATGTTTTCCATGCCTTCGACGACCTGACCCCAGACCGTGTACTGACGGTTGAGGAAGCCGGCATCCTCGAAGCAGATGAAGAACTGCGAGTTCGCCGAGTTCGGGTTCTGGGCGCGGGCCATCGAGCAGACGCCGCGGGCGTGGTTCATGTTGGAGAACTCGGCCTTCAGGTCCGGCTTATCCGAACCGCCCATGCCGGCGCGGCGCGGGTCGAAGGACGGGCCGGTCGACTTGCCGAACTTCACATCGCCCGTCTGGGCCATGAAGCCGTCGATGACGCGGTGGAAGACGACGCCGTCGTAGGCCCCTTCCCGCGCCAGTTCCTTGATCCGCGACACGTGGCCGGGCGCCAGATCGGGGAACATCTCGATGACCACATTGCCTTTCGTGGTCTCCATGAGAAGCGTGTTTTCGGGGTCCTTGATTTCGGCCATTGGGCTCTCCTGTTTTCCGCGGTCGGCCCTCAGCCGCCGACGGTTACCTTGATCATGCGGTCGGGGTTTTCGACCATTCCGTTGGCGGCCTCGTCGCCGCGCTTGATCTTGTCGACGTTCTCCATGCCGGAAACGACCTGGCCAACGACGGTATACTGCCCGTTGAGGAAGGAGCCCTCGTCGAACATGATGAAAAACTGCGAATTGGCGGAATCGGGGTCCTGCGACCGGGCCATACCGACGGTGCCGCGTTCGAAGGGCTGGTCGGTGAATTCGGCCTTGAGGTCCGGCTTCGACGAGCCGCCTGTGCCGGCGCGGCGCGCCTGGTAGCCATCCTTCATGTCGCCGAACTCGACGTCGCCGGTCTGGGCCATGAAGCCTTCGATGACGCGGTGGAAGGCGACGTTGTCATATTCGCCGGCGGCGGCCAGTTCCTTGATGCGCTCGGCGTGGTTGGGCGCCTTGTCGTTGAGCTCGATGACGACCGGGCCGTCCTTCAATTCGATGGTGATGCGGTCGGCGGCAGCGGCGAGGCTGGTGGCGAACAGGCCGGCGGCGAGAACCGCGGAAGCGGCAAAATGCTTGAACACGTGAGACAACTCCGTTTGGGCGCCGGAGACCGGCGCTTGCGTTTGGCATATGGGACGGCGGTTGGCAATGCCAGGACCGGGTGGCGCGGCGGCCTGCGGCGCGATGAAGGTCAGGCTCCCTCGCGCTGCGCCCGGATGGCCGCATCGACCGGTTTCGGGACGAATGGGCTCACATCGCCTCCCATCGAGGCGATCTGCCTGACAAGCGTGGCGGTGATATGGCGGTTGGCAGCGCGCGCCGGCAGGAAGACGGTCTGCAGGTCGGGCGCCATCTCCGCATTCATACCGGCGAGCTGCATCTCGTAATCGAAGTCGGTTCCGTCGCGCAGACCGCGCAGGATGATCCCGGCGCCCGCCTTGCGTGCAGCCGTCACGGTCAGATCGGAAAAAGACTGGACGATGACATCGCCGGACCTGTCCGGCACGGCTTGCGCAAGAGACTTCAGGATCATCGCCTCGCGCTCCTCGAAGGAGAACATCGGCTTCTTCGTCGCGGAGGTGCCGACCGCGATGACGACCCTGTCGCAGAAGCTCAGCCCCTGGACGAGAACGTCGAGGTGCCCGTTGGTCATCGGATCGAAAGAACCGGCGTAAAAGCCCGTGCGCATGGAAACTCCCCTGAATGATACCTGTTTGGCACGGCAATCTTATTGCATCAAGCAGGCGCGGATGGCGAACAATGCCGGGATCGGCGTTCAGAATTCGTTCAGGCTGGTCTGCCCATACTGTTTTCACGGTACAACAGAGAAACGGGGAACTGCCATGTTTGAAGCACTTACCGTGATGAGTGTCCTGTTCGTCGCCCTTTTCGGCGGCCTGACCTTTGCCGCCATGCGCAACAGCATGACCGACAGCCGCCAGACAGTGCGGGTCAACGAAAAGGCCCGACGCTGACGCCGGGCCTTTTTGTTTTGGAGGCTTGATCTGAAAGCCTATTCCTCGCCGGGCGCCTGATCCGGCGCATCACCCGCTTCAGGTGTCGCCTGGTCTTCATTTCCTTCGACAAGCGCCTCGCCTTCGGCCGGCAGAACCTCACCATCCTCGGCGGCGGCTTCTTCCTCCGGCTCGCGAATGCGGTCGACGGACACGACGCGCTCCCCTTCAGCCGTATTGAAGATCGTCACACCCTTGGTGGCGCGGCTTGCCAGACGGATCTGCCCGACCGGCGTCCGGATCACCTGACCGCCGTTGGAGACCATCATGATCTGATCGCCGTGATCGACCGGGAAGCAGGCGATCAGCGGGCCGATTTCTGCGGTCTTCGAGGTGTCGGTGGCGCGGATGCCCTTGCCGCCGCGACCCGAGGTGCGGAAATCGTAGCTCGACGAGCGCTTTCCGTAGCCCTTCTCGGAAACGGTGAGGATGAATTCCTCACGCTCCTTGAGTTCCTCGTAGCGTTCGTTGGAGAGTTCGCCTTCGGAGGCCTCCTCACCTGTGAGCGCAACTTCCTCGACATCCTCACCGGTAGCCGCACGGCGCTCGGCGATCGAGCGGCGGAGGTAGGCGGCGCGCTCCCACGGCTCGGCGTCGACATGGTGGACGATGGTCATGGAGATCAATGAATCCTCAGCGCCCAGCGAGATGCCGCGGACGCCGACCGAATTGCGGCCGGCAAAGACGCGGACGTCGCCGACCGAGAAGCGGATGCACTGGCCGAGCGCGGTCGTCAGCAGGACGTCATGGGCCTCGCTGCAGGTCTCGACATTGAGGATCGAGTCCGCATCATCGAGCTTCATGGCGATCTTGCCGTTGCGGTTGACCTGGATGAAGTCGGAAAGCTTGTTGCGCCGGACGGTGCCGCGTGTGGTCGCGAACATGACGTCCAGATCGGCCCAGCTCTCCTCGTCCTCCGGCAGCGGCATGATCGAGGTGATGCGCTCGCCCTGCTCCAGCGGCAGCATGTTGATGAGCGCCTTGCCGCGCGACTGCGGCGTGCCGATGGGCAGGCGCCAGACCTTTTCCTTGTAGACGATGCCGCGCGAGGAGAAGAACAGCACCGGTGTGTGGGTGTTGGCCACGAACAGGCGGGTGACGAAATCCTCGTCGCGGGTGGCCATGCCCGAGCGACCCTTGCCGCCTCGGCGCTGCGCCCGGTAGGTGGCGAGCGGCACGCGCTTGATGTAGCCGGCATGGCTGACGGTGACGACCATGTCCTCGCGGGCGATCAGGTCCTCGTCGTCCATGTCCGGGCCACCATCGGTGAGCTCGGTACGGCGCGGCACGCCGAACTCGTCGCGCACGGCGACGAGTTCGTCCTTGATGATCTGCTGGACGCGGATGCGCGAGCCGAGGATGTCGAGGTAGTCCTTGATCTCCTCGCCGATCGTGTTGAGTTCGTCGGCGATCTCGTCACGGCCGAGCGCGGTCAGGCGCGACAGACGCAGTTCGAGGATGGCGCGGGCCTGTTCCTCGGAGAGATTGTAGGTGCCGTCCTCGTTGATGCGGTGACGCGGATCGTCGATCAGCTGGATCAGCGGCTCGACATCCTTGGCCGGCCAGCGGCGGGTCATCAACTGCTCGCGCGCGGTCTGCGGATCGGGCGCGTGGCGGATGAGGTGGATGACCTCGTCGATATTGGCGACCGCGATGGCGAGACCCACCAACACATGCGCCCGTTCACGCGCCTTGCGCAGCAGGAACTTTGTGCGGCGGGTGACGACTTCCTCGCGGAACGAGATGAAGGCCTTGAGCACGTCGATGAGGTTCATCAGCTCCGGCTTGCCGCCGTTGAGCGCCACCATGTTGACCCCGAAGGAGGTCTGCAGCGGTGTGTAGCGGTAGAGCTGGTTGATGATGACGTCGGCGACGGCGTCGCGCTTCAACTCGATGACGACGCGGTAGCCCTGGCGGTCGGATTCGTCGCGCAGGTCGGAGATGCCCTCGATGCGCTTGTCGCGCACCAGTTCGGCCATCTTCTCGATCATCGCCGCCTTGTTCACCTGGTAGGGAACCTCGGTGATGATGATCGCTTCGCGATCACCGCGCATCGGCTCGACGTGAACCTTGCCGCGGATGACGACGGAACCGCGACCGGTCTCGAAGGCCGAGCGGATGCCGGCGCGGCCGAGGATGATACCGCCGGTCGGAAAATCCGGACCCGGGATGATCTGCATCAGTTCGAGCAGATCGATCGACGGGTTTTCCATCAGTGCAATGGTCGCGTCGCAGACCTCGACGAGGTTATGCGTCGGGATGTTGGTCGCCATGCCGACGGCGATGCCGCCGCCGCCGTTGACGAGCATGTTCGGGAAGCGCGCCGGAAGCACCTTCGGCTCGGAGCCCGAATTGTCGTAGGTCTCCTGGAAATCGACGGTGTCCTTGTCGATGTCCTCAAGCATCTCGTGGGCGAGTTTCGACAGGCGCGCTTCGGTGTAGCGCATGGCCGCCGGCGGATCGCCGTCGATGGAGCCGAAATTGCCCTGCCCGTCGATGAGCATGGCGCCCATCGACCAATGCTGGGCCATGCGGACCATGGCGTCGTAAATCGACTGGTCGCCGTGCGGGTGATACTTACCCATCACGTCCGAAACCGGGCGGGCCGATTTCACGTATTTGCGGTTCCAGTGATAGCCGCTCTCGTGGGACGCATAGAGGATGCGGCGGTGAACCGGCTTGAGGCCGTCACGCACGTCGGGCAACGCACGCGACACGATCACGCTCATGGCGTAATCGAGATAGGAGCGCTGCATTTCCTCGATGATCGAGACCGGTTCGATACCCGGTGCGGACGGCTTGTCGCCGCCATTCGTCTGGTCGGTCAAGTCAGATCACATTCCATTTCAGAATCACTGGCCACTGTATAGCTGAAAGGGCTGCCCGCCGCCAATTTCAGGGGCACCGGGACGCTTCTTTTCCAAGGTTTTCCCCGCCGAGGGTTTCCCTTTCGCGGCGCCTCGCCTAGGGATAGGAGAAACGCCCCGAGCAGGAAGCCTATTCGATGACTTTCGACACCCTCGTCAGCGCCTTCGTCACCATCATCGTGATGTATGATCCGCCAGGCCTCGCGGCCATCTTCCTCGGGCTGACGACCGGCATGACGCGCGCCGAGCGCATTCAGGCCGCCATGCGTGGCGTCATCCTCGCAACGGGCATCCTGGTGGTCTTCGCACTGACCGGCTCGGCGATCCTGCAGGCGCTCGGCATTTCGCTGGAAGCCTTCCGCATCGCCGGCGGCATTTTGCTCTTCGTCATCGCCTTCGAGATGATTTTCGAAAAACGCCACGAACGACACGAGAAGAGCGCCGAGCGCGCGGTGACGCAGGATCACATCGCCAATGTCTCGGTTTTCCCGCTCGCGATCCCCCTGATCGCAGGCCCCGGCGCGATCTCCGCCGTCATCCTTCTCGCCGGCACATTCTCGGCGCCCGTCGACCGGCTCGGCCTCATCGGCGTGCTCCTGGTCGCGGGTCTTGTTCTCTTCTTCACGCTGGTCGTCTCCGATCGCGTCGACAAATGGCTGGGTACCACTGGGCGGGCTATCCTGACCCGGCTGCTCGGCGTGCTGCTCGCTGCACTGTCAGTTCAGTTTGTGGTCGACGGCATCAAGCAGGCGTTTGTGACACTTTGAGGCAGCGCTCATGGAGCCGGTACAACATTTCAGTTTCGACGCAGAGCTCTGGCTTTACCCGGGTGAGAAGGGCGCTTGGTACTTCGTCACCGTGCCGAAAGAGATTTCACAGCAGATCCGGTTCTTCGCTGGCAGGAGCAACGGCTTCGGCTCGGTCCGGGTCGGCGCAGGCATCGGCGATACACGCTGGCGAACGTCACTGTTTCCCGACAGCAAATCGGGCTGCTATTTCTTGCCGGTCAAGGCCGCGGTCCGCAAGGCGGAAAGCATCACTGCGGGTGACCGGGTCCTGGCCGAGTTGATGCTCGCGTGAGTTTGGGCGATCCGGGACGCATCAGTATCGCAGACATATCCTCAACCTGGCCAGTGTCCGGGAGGCTCACAGACCACAGCGATATTGGAGATCTGCTGGGCCATCAGCGCCGGGTGCGCAGGATCCGCTGCCAGATGGTGCCGCCGAGATAGTTGGTCCCAATCCAGAAATAGGCGGCAATCAGGCCAAAGCAGAGAAAGGCGGGAACGCCTTCCAGCTTGAATCCGCCCTCGTTTATGCCGCCCGTCAGCGCGGCGAGCAGGAAACCAAAGCCGAAGAAGGTGGTGAAGAAGTCCATCACATGGGCGAGCATGATGCGCCATTGCGGCGCTCCGCGGACCGGCGGATTGGGTGCGGACGGGCCTTCCGCTCCGGCGGCCGGTGCCGGAACGGAGTCCGTCTGATCCTTGTCCTGATCTTTGTCGGGTTCATTCACCTGATGTGATCTCCCAACCGTTCAGGCGGGATCGCCTCAGAACGGAATGTCGTCGTCGAGGTCACGCGAGAAACCGCCGCCACCACCGGAGGACTGGCCGCCGCCCGAACCGCCACGATCGTCATAGCCGCCGCGGTCATCGTAGCCGCCGCCACCGCCGCCCATGCCGCCACGGGAGCTGCCGCCACCGCCTTCACCCTCGCCGCGACCGTCGAGCATGGTCAGCGTCGAGTTGAAGCCCTGCAGCACCACCTCGGTCGAATATTTGTCCTGGCCGTTCTGGTCCTGCCATTTGCGGGTCTGCAACTGCCCCTCGATATAGACCTTCGAGCCCTTGCGCAGGTAGTTCTCCACCACCTTGCAGAGACCTTCGTTGAAGATCACCACGCGGTGCCATTCGGTCTTCTCGCGGCGTTCGCCGCTGTTGCGGTCGCGCCAGCTTTCCGACGTGGCGACCGAGAGGTTGGCGATGGGCCGGCCGTCCTGCGTGCGGCGGATTTCAGGATCCGCGCCGAGATTGCCGACCAGAATGACCTTGTTGACGCTGCCTGCCATGACGTGAACTCCAGATATACGTGTTTGGCGGAGAGAGCGCCCTCCGCTGATTTTGCGCCAGCATAGACGAGCGGTGCGGCAATGGCTCCCCACCGCACGACTATCCACAAGCGAATTGGATTTCGCCCGCGGCGGCTTTTGTTCTATCTATGTTCCATTCTATCCGGAATATCAAGACCCACGGGCCGGGAGCATGGGGCGGCACCGCTCAGGTGCCCTCCTCCACGTCGACCTTGCGCCACACCGCCTCGCAGAAGGAATAGAGGGCGAACAGGGCGATGCCGATTGACATCACGCCGAGCAGCACGTCGCCCATCGGCAGGTTCTGGATGAACTTGAGCGCGTCCTTCATGCCCGGCGTGGATCCGCCTTCCTCGCCGGCGGTCAGGCCGCGATAGAAGAGCATGAAGGCAAGGATGAAGAAGACGGTCCCGCGCGCGCAGAGGCCGATGGCCGAGATGGGCGCAATGATCTTCATCTTGTCCTCAGAAGCCGCGAAGTGGTCCTTGAACTTGCCGGTGAGCGCCTTGTACCAGTGGGCGATCCCGACGCCGACAAAGATGATCGACAGACCGGTTGCCACCCATTGCGAGCCGATGAAGCCGGCCACTGTCTGGGCGAAGCCGCCGCCCCCACCCGAGCCGCTGTCGCTCGAGCCGGTAACGATGCCGAGTTGTGTGGCGGCGAAGATGGCGAGCGCCGTGTATGTCAACGCGCTGACCAGAAGGCCGCCGCGAATGGCGAGGCCCTTGATGTCAGTGCCGTGCCGGTCGGCGTCGCCGATGGCCTGGATCAGACGCCAGACCACATAGCCGATGAGGCCGATAATCATGGCGGCGATGAGGATGGCACCGGCGGGTTGCGACATGAGCTTTTCAAGCGCTCCCTTGGAACCTTGGGCCTCGCCCGAACCGATAGCCGCGAGCATCGCGAAGAGGCCGATGATGAGATAGACGACACCGCGCGAGGCGTAGCCGCCGCGCGCCATCCAGACGAGTTGTTCGGACGACATGTCGAGGGCCTTGCTGCCCGCGCTTGTTAGGCTCATTGGCTCTCTCCCAGTTCCTGTTTCTGATGCGTTGCGCGTGCGATGCGGTTGGCGATCAGCCAGCACAGGCCCGCCCAGCCGCCGCCGAACAGCCAGCCGGCGAGGACGTCGCTCGGCCAGTGCACGCCGAGATAGACGCGAGAAATCCCGATCAGCAGCGACAGCGAAATGGCGCTCGTGAAGAGCGCGACACGTGTCGCCGCATTTTCGATGAAGCGTCCGGCGATCGCTGCCAGCGTCAACCATGTGAAGGCGCTGACCATCGCGTGGGCGCTCGGAAAGGACGAGGTGAAAGTGATGTCGAGGTGATCGACGATACCGGGGCGCGCCCGCTCGAAGACGAGTTTGGCGAGCGACGACACGATGCTGCCGCTGACGACAGAGGCCAACAGAAAGACAACCGCCGTGCGCTTGCCGAAGGTCAGCAGCGTTACGGAAACGAGAAAGACCACCGTGGAGAGGATCGTATATCCGCCCAGCGCCGTGAACTCGGCTGCCGCCTCGCGAAACCATTCCGGGCCAAAGGCCTGGCTGCCCACCCCGCCCGGCCGGAATTCGAGAAGAAGATGTCGGTCGATGTCATCGCCGAGCCCCAGCGACACGAGGATGGCAACAAGCACGAAGCCGGACAGGCACAACAGGGTCAATGCGGCCACGCGCCTTTCGGCAGCGCTGAGCACATTGCCCTCTCCGGCCTCGTACCGGACTTCCGTCGCCTCGTTTGCCATGCGTCTTCGAGCCCTCCTGCCCTTCCCGGGCGGTCGTTACAACCCAAACAACGCTTAGCCGGTTTCGTTCCATCGGAGCTGGTTGTCTCCGCTTCGCCTCCGGCTTCGTTCTTTATTTGTTCCAAGCGCTGTTCTATGCTGACAAAAACCGAATCATCACCGTGATATGAGGCAGCCGCCTCGACATCGGCACAAAACCTCTTATCTATTGGGCAGCATCGAGCTGCACCTTCCGACATTCCCGATACAGACCCAACGCCTGCGAGCGACTTCATGAGCGATTTCAAGACCATCTCCATCCGCGGCGCCCGCGAGCACAATCTCAAGAACGTCGATCTCGACCTGCCGCGCGACAAGCTGATCGTGATGACGGGGCTTTCGGGGTCGGGTAAATCCTCCCTCGCCTTCGACACGATCTATGCGGAAGGCCAGCGTCGCTACGTGGAAAGCCTGTCGGCCTATGCAAGGCAGTTCCTCGAAATGATGCAGAAGCCGGACGTCGACCAGATCGACGGGCTGTCGCCGGCCATTTCCATCGAGCAGAAGACGACAAGCAAGAACCCGCGCTCGACGGTCGGTACGGTCACCGAGATCTACGACTACATGCGCCTGTTGTTCGCGCGCGTGGGCGTTCCCTATTCGCCCGCCACGGGCCTGCCGATCGAGAGCCAGACCGTGAGCCAGATGGTGGACCGCGTTCTGGCCTTCGAGGAAGGCAGCCGTCTCTATATTCTGGCGCCCATGGTGCGCGGCCGGAAGGGCGAGTACCGCAAGGAACTCGCCGAGCTGATGAAGAAGGGTTTTCAGCGCGTCAAGGTGGACGGCGAGTTCTACGAGATCGCCGACGTGCCGCCGCTCGACAAGAAGTTCAAGCACGACATCGACGTGGTGGTGGACCGCGTGGTGGTGCGCGAGGACATGGCCGCGCGGCTCGCCGACAGCCTCGAAACCTGCCTGACGCTCGCCGACGGACTGGCGATCGCCGAGTTTGCCGACAAGCCGCTGCCGGAAGCCGAAACGGCCGCCGGCGGTTCGGCCAACAAGTCGCTCAACGAAACCCATGAGCGGGTGCTGTTTTCGGAGAAATTCGCCTGCCCGGTCTCCGGCTTCACGATTCCGGAGATCGAGCCGCGGCTGTTCTCGTTCAACAATCCGCACGGCGCCTGCCCCACCTGCGACGGACTGGGCAGCCAGCAGAAGATCGACGAAGCGCTGGTGATCCCCGACCGCAACGCGGTGGTGCGCAATGGCGCCGTAGCGCCCTGGGCGCGCTCCTCCTCTCCCTATTACACCCAGACGCTCGAGGCGCTCGGCGCCCATTTCGGCTTCAAGGTGGGCGACAAGTGGTCGGACCTGCCGGAGGATGCGCAGCAGGCGATCCTCTACGGCACAAAGGAGAAGATCGAGTTCCGCTACGATGACGGACTGCGCTCCTACAAGACGGCGAAGACCTTCGAGGGCGTGATCCCCAATCTCGAACGGCGCTGGAAGGAGACTGACAGCGCCTGGGCACGCGAGGAGATCGAGCGCTACATGTCGGCCGCCCCCTGCCCGGCCTGCAACGGCTACCGGCTGAAACCCGAGGCGCTGGCGGTGAAGATCAACGGGCTTCATATCGGCCAGGTCACCGAAATGTCGATCCGCACCGCCGGCGACTGGTACGAGGCGCTGCCCGAAAAGTTGAACGACAAGCAGAACAATATCGCCGTCCGGATCCTCAAGGAGATCCGCGAGCGGCTGCGCTTCCTCAACGACGTGGGTCTCGACTATCTGACGCTGAGCCGCAATTCCGGCTCGCTTTCGGGGGGCGAGAGCCAGCGCATCCGGCTCGCCTCGCAGATCGGCTCGGGTCTGACGGGCGTGCTTTACGTGCTCGACGAACCGTCGATCGGCCTGCACCAGCGCGACAATGCCCGGCTTCTCGACACGCTCAAGCACCTGCGCGACATCGGCAACACGGTGATCGTGGTCGAGCACGACGAGGACGCGATCCTAACTGCCGACTATGTGGTCGACATCGGCCCGGCGGCCGGCGTGCATGGCGGTCAGGTGATCGCCCAAGGCAAGCCCGGCGACATCATGTCGAACCCGAACTCCATCACCGGCAAGTATCTGACCGGCGAGATGGAAGTGGCGGTGCCGGCCGAGCGGCGCAAGCCGAAGAAGAAGCGCGAACTGAAGGTCGTCGGCGCCCGCGCCAACAACCTCAAGAACGTCACCGCCTCGATCCCGCTCGGTGTCTTCACAGCGGTGACCGGCGTGTCGGGCGGCGGCAAGTCGACCTTCCTGATCGAGACCCTCTACAAGGCGGCGGCGCGACGGATCATGGGCTCGCGCGATCATCCTGCCGAGCACGACCGGATCGACGGTTTCGAGCATATCGACAAGGTGATCGACATCGACCAGTCGCCGATCGGGCGGACGCCGCGCTCGAACCCGGCGACCTATACCGGCGCCTTCACCCCGATCCGCGACTGGTTTGCCGGCCTGCCGGAAGCCAAGGCGCGCGGCTACCAGCCGGGCCGCTTCTCCTTCAACGTCAAGGGCGGGCGTTGCGAGGCCTGCCAGGGCGACGGCGTCATCAAGATCGAGATGCACTTCCTGCCCGACGTCTACGTCACCTGCGACGTCTGCCACGGCAAGCGCTACAACCGCGAGACGCTGGACGTGACGTTCAAGGGCAAGTCGATCGCCGACGTGCTGGACATGACGGTGGAGGAAGGCGTCGAGTTCTTCTCGGCCGTCCCCTCGGTGCGCGACAAGCTGGTCGCGCTGCAAGGCGTGGGGCTCGGCTACATCAAGGTCGGCCAGCAGGCGACGACGCTGTCGGGCGGCGAGGCGCAGCGCGTCAAGCTCGCCAAGGAACTATCGAAACGTTCGACCGGACGCACGCTCTACATCCTCGACGAGCCCACCACCGGCCTGCACTTCCACGACGTCGCCAAGTTGCTGGAAGTGCTGCACGAACTCGTTGAGCAGGGCAATTCCGTGGTCGTCATCGAGCACAATCTCGAAGTCATCAAGACGGCCGACTGGGTGATCGACCTCGGCCCCGAGGGCGGCGACGGCGGCGGCGAGATCGTCGCCGAAGGCACGCCCGAGGAGGTCGTCAAGGTCGAGCGCTCCTATACCGGGCAATTCCTCAAGGAGCTGCTGGAACGACGCCCCGGCCGGAAAAGGGTGGAAGCGGCGGAGTAGAAATGGCAGAGGGCGACCACATTCTCGATGTTCGTCAGGCGAAAGCCCGCGATCTGGACTGGATTCGCACCGTGACCACCGAAGCCTATGCCATTTATCTGCCGGTCCTTGGCTATCCTCCCGTTCCGGTGGATGAGGACTATGGACCGCGCATCGACGCGAGCGAGGTCTTCATTTTTCAGCACAGTGGCGAGGATGTCGGCCTTATGGTGGTTGAAGAGCACGATGGATATCTGGAGCTCTTCAGTATTGCCGTTGCAACCTCAGCGCAGTCGAAAGGTATCGGTCGCGCCATGTTGAAATGGCTGGAAAACCGAGCCGCAGAGAAGAACAAGCCGCAGATCAGGCTCTATACCAACGCCCTGATGCATAGGAATATCGAAATTTACACGCGCGTTGGATATCGCGAGACTGGGCGACGTCCCAATCCGCGGCGACCGCAATTCACCATCGTGGACATGGTGAAGACGATTTCGCATTAGACGGCTTCAGGAAGGATTTCACTACGATGAGCGGCACAATCCGCACCGGTATCGGCGGCTGGACCTTCGAGCCCTGGGAGAACGGGCAGTTCTATCCCGAAAAGCTGGCCAAGAAACGGCAGCTCGAATATGCGAGCCGGGAACTCCGGGCCATCGAGGTGAACGGCACCTATTACGGCAGCCAGAAGCCCGCGACCTTTGCCAAGTGGCGCGAGGAAACGCCGGAGGGCTTCGTCTTTTCATTGAAGGCCAGTCGCTACTGCACCAACCGCAAGGTGCTGGCCGAGGGCGGGCCGTCTATCGAGAAATTCCTTACGCAGGGCATCAGCGAACTGGGCGACCGGTTGGGGCCGATCCTCTGGCAGTTCATGGGCACCAAGAAGTTCGAGCCCGAGGATTTCGAGGGTTTTCTCCAGCTCCTGCCGAAAGAACAGGACGGGCTGCCGCTTCAGCACGTGGTCGAGCCGCGACACGACAGTTTCTGCACGCCCGAATTCATCGAGCTCATCGCGAAGTACAATGTCGCGGCAGTCGTTGCCGATCACGCGGAGTATCCGATGTTCGCCGACGTGACGGCCGACTTCGTCTATGCCCGGCTGCAGCAAGGCACCGACGAGACGCCCACCTGTTATCCGAAAAAGGATATCGACGCCTGGGCGAAACGCTTCGAGACCTATGCGGCCGGCGGCGCACCTGATGATCTGCCGCTGATCGCGGAAGGTCGAAAGGTCGACAAGAAGCCCCGCGACGTCTTTGCCTTCTTCATTACCGGCGGCAAGGTCAACGCGCCCGAGGGCGCGAAGACGTTGCAGAAAAAGGTCGGCTGACAACCGTCCCCGATTACGGGCAGATGCTGTCGACCACGCCGCCATCGACGCGCAACGCGCCGCCGGTGGTCGCCGATGCCTGTTTGGAGCAGGCATAGACGATCATGTTCGCCACCTCCTCGACGGAGGCCGGGCGCTCGATGATCGAGGACGGCCGGTTCGACATGACGAAATCGACGCCAGCCTGTTCGATGGACTTGCCGGCCTTTTCGGCGTCCTCGCGCAGCATCTCCGACACGCCCTCAGACATCGTCGGTCCCGGCAGAACCGAGTTGACGGTTACGCCGGTGCCGGCCATCCGCTTGGCGAGCCCGCGCGCGATGGAGAGAACGGCGGTCTTGGTGAAGCCGTAGTGGATCATGTCGGCGGGGATGTTGATGGCCGATTCCGACGACAGGAAGACCACCCTGCCCCAGCCGTTCTTCTCCATTCCCGGCAGATAGGCGCGCGACAGGCGCACGCCTGACATCACGTTGATGTCGAAGAAGCGATTCCAGTCCTCGTCCGGCGTCTCGAAGAAATCCTGGGGGCCGAAAATGCCGACATTGTTGACGAGAATGTCGCAGGTCGGGTGCGCGTCTGTCAGCACCTTGCAGCCTTCCGCGGTGCCGAGATCGGCGGCCGTGCCGCCGACATCGGCGTCCGGAACCGCCTTGCGGACCTCGCCAATCGCCGTCTCTACATCCTCCTGTTTGCGACCGTTGACGACGACGCTCGCGCCCGCTTGCGCAAGTCCCTTGGCCGTCGCCAGGCCGATGCCTTTGGTGGAGCCGGTGACGATGGCCTTCTTGCCGCTGAGATCGATCTTCATCGCGTCTGTTCCTTCCGTATTTCGCTTCCGCCGCGCAAGCGAGAGCCGGCGCGGTCTCTCCGCCGCATATGGTTGCCGATCAGGGCGTGGCAAGCCCGTCAGCGGCTCCTTGTGAGCTTCGGAAGGAACACGGTCAGCAGGCCGAGAAACGGCAGGAAGGAGCAGAGCCAGTAGACATATTCGATGCCGCGCGCGTCGGCGATCTCACCGAGAACCGCGGCCCCGATGCCCCCGAGGCCGAAGGCGAAGCCGAAGAAGATGCCGGCGACAAGGCCCACCCGCCCCGGGACCATTTCCTGCGCGAAGACGACAATGGCCGGAAAGGCCGAGGCCAGCACGAAGCCGATGATGGTGGTGAGCACGATGGTCCACTCGAAGTTCGCATAGGGCAGCATCAGGGAGAACGGCAGGATACCGAGGATCGACACCCAGATGACGGTGCGGGTGCCGATGCGGTCGCCGATCGGGCCGCCGGCAAAGGTGCCGGCCGCGGCCGCGCCGAGGAAGACGAAGAGCAGGATCTGCGCCTGCTGTACGTCGAGGCCGAAACGGGCGATCGTGTAGAAGGTGTAGTAGCTGGTGAACGCCGCCATGTAGACGTGCTTGGAGAAAACCAGCATGGCGAGCACGCCGAGCGTGAAGATCACGCGGCCGCGGCTGTGGGCGAGCGCGGTCGAGGGCGCGGGACGTCCGGCGGCGGCGCGGCGGTAGTTGCCGTACCAGCAGCTGACCCAGGACAGAATTGCAATGCCCGTCAATGCCGCGAGGCAGAACCAGGCGACGCTCGTCTGGCCGCCGGGGATGACGATGAAAGCGGCGAGCAGCGGACCGCCTGCGGTGCCGAAATTGCCGCCGAGCTGAAACACGGACTGCGCGGTGCCGTGGCGTCCACCCGAGGCGAGCCGGGCGATGCGCGATGATTCCGGATGGAAGACCGCCGAGCCGATACCGACCATCCCGGCGGCGAAGAGCAGCAGGCCGTAGTGGCCCGAGAACGCCAGCAGCAGCAGTCCGACGAAGGTGAAGGACATGCCGACCGGCAGCGAATAGCCGAGCGGACGCTTGTCGGTATAGGCGCCGATCAGCGGCTGCAGCAGCGAAGCGGTGACCTGGAAAGTGAAGGTCAGCAACCCGATCTGGGCGAAGCTGAGGGCAAAATTCTCCTTCAGCATCGGATAGATCGCCGAAATCATCGACTGCATCGTGTCATTGAGGAAATGGCATAGGCTGAGCGCCATGACGACGCTGAATGCGGCCGGTGCGGCATAGGCACCCGAGGGTGGCGCAGACACCTCCGAGACGGTGGAGGCGGTCGATGACGCGGCGGCGCCTTCCGAAACAACGGACATGGGGAACTCTTTCTGGCGGTCGGACATGAGCCCGGTCTGTAACGGGATTTCCATATCACCGGTTGCGCGCGACCTGCTTTCGTGTTTCGGTCGATTTCTTGTTCATCCGGGCCAAACACCATGCCGTCGCCCTCGCCCATTCGCGGTTCAAACCCCGAGCACGACAGCCATCTGGTCGCCCTTTCGGCTGCGACGATGGAGGCCGTCGAGACCTCGCGGGCGCCGGTCGTGGCGGCACGACACGCCTATTCGAACGGTGATCGGGTCGCCGAGCACAGCCACGGCCGCGGCCAGTTGCTCTGTGTCTTCGCCGGGGCGGTGACGGTCTCGACCGGGGCCGGTCGCTGGATGGTGCCGCCGGATCATGCCTTGTGGATTCCGCCTTCGATGCCGCATGCCACCGAAATGATCGGACAGGTGGAGATGAGTTCCGCCTATGTGCTTCCCGACGCCATCCCCGATCTGCCGGACCACCTTCTCGTCACCGGACTGACGCCGCTCATGCGCAGCCTCATCGACGAAGCGGTGTTGTTGTCCGAAGAAGACACGGGACCGCGTGCGACACACATCTTCGGGGCCTTGCTGCACGAAATTCCGCATCTGCCGGAACGGCCGCTGGGCCTGCCCTTCCCCGCCCATCGGCAACTGGCGCGGCTGTGCCGGGAGTTCGTTACCGCTCCGTCCGCCCATGCGGAGATCGACGACTGGGCGTCGGCATCCGGCATGAGCCGGCGGACGTTCACGCGGGTGTTCCGGAAGGAGACCGGGCTGGGACTGTCGACCTGGCGGCAGCAGGCCTGTCTGCTTGCAGCCCTGCCGCGTCTGGGCGGTGGAGAACCGGTCACCACCGTGGCGCTCGACCTCGGCTATGACAGCGTGCCCGCCTTCACCCACATGTTTCGCCGCATGCTGGGCCAGCCGCCGCGGGCCTATTTCCAGACCGCCAACGGAGGCTGACCATTCAGATGGCGGCGATCAGGTCTTCCGCGGTCATGTGATCCGGCGCCCGCTGGGCCGCTTCGCCGTGAAGCGCGACGCCAGCGCAGGCAGCCTCGAAGGCCGGCGCGCCGTTGGCGAGATAGGCGCCGATCATGCCTGCCAGGACGTCGCCCGACCCGGCGGTGGCGAGCTTCGGCGGCCCGTCGCAATCGATGACCGCGCGGCCGTCGGGTGCGGCGATCACCGTATCGGCGCCCTTGTAGACGACCACGGCCCGGGCCCGTTGCGCAGCCGCGCGGGCCCGGTCGACCTTGGAGAGCGCATCGTCGCCGGAGATATCGGGAAACAGGCGGCGGAACTCACCCTCGTGCGGTGTGAGCACGAGCGACGCGTTATCATCAGCCAGTTCGCCGATCGTCTCGCCGAAGGCCGTCAGCCCGTCGGCATCGAGAACCAGAGACCTGCCCGCTTCAAGAACCAGTTTCGCGTAGCTGCGCGCACGGTCCCGGTCGCCGAACCCAGGACCGAGCACGAAAGCGGCCAGGCGGTCGTCCTCAAGCCAGTCGGCGAGTGCCTCTGCATCAGCGAGCGATCGTTGCATGACCGCAGTCAGATAGGCGGCCTGGGTCATCACCGCGCCGGGCGGCGAGGCCACGGTCACGAGTCCCGCGCCCGATCTCAAGCCGGCGAGCGCCGACATGCGTGCCGCGCCGGAGGTGATCAGCGGTCCGGAAAAGACGACGAGATGGCCCCGCTCATATTTGTGGCTGGCGGCTGACAGCTGCGGCACCGCGTGGGCATAGAGATCGGGTCCGTTGAGAAAGACAGGATCATCGGACGTCAGGAGTCGCGAGGGGATGCCGATATCGGCCACCTCGATCTCCCCGCAGAGATCGCGGCCCGGCAGAAGCACGTGGCCGATCTTCAGCGCCGCGAAGGTGACCGTCTTCTGCGCCCTGAAGCTCGCGCCAGTGGGGCGTCCGGTACGGCCCGACAGCCCCGACGGCAGATCGACGGCGAGAACGGGAACGCCGGCCTCTTCGACCCTCTCGATCAGCAAGGCGACATCGTCGTCGACCGGGCGATCGAGGCCGGCGCCGAAGAGCGCGTCGATCACCAGATCGCCGGGGCGCGGCCGATATTCCGAAAGCGGCTCGATGGAACCGGGACAGGTCGAGAAGGCCCAGGCCGCATCGGTTCCCGGCTTCGGCGTCATGCCGTGGCGAACCACGTCTATCCCCGCCTCCCCGAGATGGCGGGCCACGATATGACCGTCGCCGCCATTGTTGCCGGGGCCGCAGAGCACGACCGCTCGTCTGAGCGCCGGCCAGCGGGCGAGCGCGCTCGCCGCGACTGCCGCGCCGGCACGCTCCATCAGGCCGGGTCCATCGATCCCGCCGTCGATCGCGGAACGGTCCACCGCAGACATGGCGGCGGGCTTGAACAGCCGGTTGCTTTCGATAGCCATGACGACGGGGTGCCATGCGCCCACGGGCGCGTCAAGCAGGCGCCGATCGGGAAATCGAACAGGAAATAGAGGCGGATACCGCATATTTTGTGTGCATTCAGGCCAACAACTGGGCATAAAGGAGCCGCAAGACGAACACACACCGATGCGAGGCACCGATTCGACCAGCCAAGTGCCCGATTCAGGTTCAGGATGAGGACGCGGGCGAGCTTTGAAAACCCGCGACGATCCACTGGGATCGGAGGGGCATCCGAAGATTTCGTACCGGACTGCTTTCCCTATTCCGGCGATCTGGCATGGCTTGTGCTTATCGAAAGGCGTCGAGCAGATGGGCGCCGTATCGGCTCGCAACTGCAATCAGCGGAGGCAAGGCTAACCAATGAAAAAAATCGAAGCAATCATCAAGCCGTTCAAGCTCGATGAAGTGAAGGAAGCACTCCAGGAAGTGGGTCTTCAGGGTATCACCGTGACCGAAGCCAAGGGTTTCGGCCGGCAGAAGGGCCACACCGAACTCTACCGCGGCGCAGAATATGTCGTCGACTTTCTCCCCAAGGTGAAGGTCGAAGTCGTGCTTCCCGACGAATCCGTCGAGACCGCGATCGACGCCATCCGCAACGCCGCCCAGACCGGACGCATCGGCGACGGCAAGATTTTTGTCTCCAGCATCGAGGAAGCCATCCGCATTCGGACTGGCGAAACGGGCAACGAGGCAATATGAAGGGTTAGCCCAGCTTTCAGACAGCGCGGCCGGTCAGGCACAGAAGCTGCGCACTACAAACTCTCAGGGAGCTCCTAAATGTCGACAGCCAACGATATCATGAAACAAATCAAGGACAACGACGTCAAGTTCGTTGACCTTCGCTTCACCGACCCGAAGGGCAAGCTGCAGCACGTCACCATGGACGTCTCGGCTGTCGACGAGGACATGTTTGCGGACGGCGTCATGTTCGACGGCTCCTCGATCCAGGGCTGGAAGGCGATCAACGAGTCCGACATGGTGCTCATGCCCGACACGGCCACCATGCACATGGACCCCTTCTTCGCCCAGTCGACCATGGTCGTGATCTGCGACGTGCTGGACCCCATCTCCGGCGAGGCCTACAACCGCGATCCGCGCACCACAGCCAAGAAGGCCGAAGCCTATCTGCAGGCCGCCGGCGTCGGCGACACCGCCTATTTCGGTCCAGAGCCCGAATTCTTCGTCTTCGACGACGTGAAGTTCAAGGCCGATCCCTACAACACCGGTTTCAAGCTGGATTCGAGCGAACTGCCGTCGAACGACGACAGCGACTACGAAACCGGCAACCTGGGCCACCGTCCGCGCATCAAGGGCGGCTACTTCCCGGTCCCGCCGGTCGACAGCTGCCAGGACATGCGCTCGGAAATGCTGACCGTTCTCGCCGAGATGGGCCTGACGGTCGAAAAGCACCACCACGAGGTCGCCTCGGCGCAGCATGAGCTGTGCATGGTCTTCGATACGCTGACCCGCATGGCCGACAAGACCCAGATCTACAAGTACGGCGTCCACCAGGTGGCAAACGCCTACGGCAAGACGGCGACCTTCATGCCGAAGCCGGTCTTCGGCGACAACGGTTCGGGCATGCATGTGCACCAGTCGATCTGGAAGGGCGGCAAGCCGACGTTTGCCGGTGACGAGTATGCCGGCCTGTCGGAAAACTGCCTCTACTATATCGGCGGCATCATCAAGCACGCCAAGGCGATCAACGCCTTCACCAACCCGTCGACCAACTCCTACAAGCGTCTGGTCCCGGGCTACGAAGCCCCGGTGCTGCTCGCCTATTCGGCGCGCAACCGTTCGGCCTCCTGCCGCATTCCGTTCGGCTCGTCGCCGAAGGCCAAGCGCGTGGAAGTCCGCTTCCCGGACCCGACCGCCAACCCCTACCTCGCCTTCGCTGCCATGCTGATGGCCGGTCTCGACGGGATCAAAAACAAGATCCACCCGGGCAAGTCGATGGACAAGGACCTCTACGACCTGCCGGCCAAGGAACTCAAAAAGATCCCGACCGTCTGCGGTTCGCTGCGTGAAGCGCTCGAGAACCTCGACAAGGATCGCAAGTTCCTCACCGCCGGCGGCGTGTTCGACGACGACCAGATCGATGCCTTCATCGACCTGAAGATGGCTGAAGTGATGCGTTTCGAAATGACACCGCACCCGGTGGAATTCGACATGTACTACTCGGTCTGATTTCCGGTCGGACGTCCCGGAGCCGGCACCTCCTCCCGCCGCCCCACCGGACAGTCCGACGCGTTCGGAAGGACCACACCCCGGCGTTTCATGCGCCGGGGTTTTTTTGTGCCTCGATCGCCGCTGCGATACCGGCGGCGCAGAAGTTCACGAGTTCATCGAGACGGTCATCGGGGGTACTCGAGCCCGCCGGCTCCCCCTTGCCCGCCAGTGCGGCCACACGCCAGCGCGAGGTGATCAGCGCCAGCATGGCAGCCACGGAATAGACGAAACCGGCGGCGATCCGCGCCCTTGGCCTGTCCGGATAGAGACGCGCGATCTCCTCGATGAAGCGCATCGCCGTGGGATCAAAATGCTGCAGGGAAATCTCGCGCCAGCGCGGATCGGCGGAAACGTGGGCGACGAGACGGGCATAGGCGCGCCATTGCGGACCGCCGGTGGCTGCCATCTCGACATAGGGCCCGAGGAAACAGCGCAGGACCGCGGCGATATCCATCGGGCCGAGCGCCGCCCGAGTTTCGAGTGCGGCCAGACGTCGGGACGAAAGTTCATCGGCACGCCGGGCAACCACCTGCCGGAACAGTTCGTCCTTGCCGCCGCCGTGGTGATGGACGAGACCGACCTGGGTCCCGGCCGCAGCCGCGATATCGCGCAGAGAAGCGCCCTCGAAGCCGCGCTCGGCGAAGAGGACCTCGGCTGCATCGAGAATGCGCGCACGAGTTTGCAGCGAGCGCTTGGACGGCGCGCGTTGCCGGGGACGTTCGGGTGGAATCACGTTTTTCACGAATTACACCTTGCATATTTTGAACGATCGTTCAATTTAAAGATAGGGTGAGCAAATCGTCGGGGAGGACGACATGGCGCCAGACGCGGAGACGCGATCCAGGTTCGCGCTGGTGGGCGCAGGTCCGATGGGACTGGCGGCCGCCAAGGTTCTGGGCGAACAGGGCATCGCCTATGACGGTTTCGAGTTCAGCGACGACGTCGGCGGGCTTTGGGACATCGAGAACCCGAAGTCGACCATGTACGATTCGGCGCACCTGATCTCGTCGAAGACCATGACCGAATTCACGGATTTCCCGATGCGCGACGACGTGGCGGAGTATCCGTCACACCGCGAGATGAAAGCCTATTTTCGCGATTTCGCGGATCACTACGGAATCCGCGAGCACTACCGGTTCAACACCGAGGTCACCGGAATGACGCCCCTCGGCGGCGACGGCGATGGCTGGCGGGTGACGTGGCGCGATGCCGAGGGCGAGCACGAGGCGGTCTATGCCGGCGTGATGATCGCCAACGGCACGTTGTCCGAACCGAACATGCCGGAGTTTCCCGGCGCATTCGCCGGCGAACTGATCCACTCCTCGGCCTACCGGTCGGCCAGCCAGTTCGACGGCAAGCGGGTGCTGATCGTCGGCGCCGGCAATTCGGGCTGCGACATCGCCGTGGATGCCATCCATCATGGCGTCAGCTGCGACCTGTCGATGCGGCGCGGCTATTATTTCGTGCCGAAATACATTTTCGGCAAACCCGCCGATACGCTCGGCGGCTTGATCAAGCTGCCGATGTGGCTCAAGCGCAAGATCGACGGCATGATCCTGAAATGGTTCGTCGGCGACCCGCAGAAATACGGTTTCCCGAAGCCCGACTACGCGCTCTACGAAAGCCACCCCGTCGTCAACTCGCTGGTCCTGTTTCATGCCGGTCACGGCGACCTGAAGGTACGCGCCGACATCGCCCGGATGGAGGGTAAAACAGTTCATTTCAACGACGGCACCTCCGGCGACTACGACATGATCGTCGCCGCCACAGGCTACAAGCTGCACTATCCCTTCATCGAGAAAAGGTGGCTCAACTGGCAGGGCGACGCCCCTCACCTCTATCTCAATGCCATGCATCCCGAGCGCGACGACATCTTCGTCCTCGGCATGGTGGAGGCGAGCGGGCTCGGCTGGCAGGGCCGGCACGAGCAGGCCGAGATGGTGGCGCGTTACATAGCTGGATTGCGCACCGGCAACGCCGCCGCGATGAAACTGAAGGCCGAAAAGGCCGGCGGTTTCCAGCGGGCGACAGGGGGCATGAACTATCTCAAGCTCGCCCGGA
This sequence comes from uncultured Hoeflea sp., assembly GCA_964511625.1. Lineage (GTDB taxonomy): Bacteria > Pseudomonadota > Alphaproteobacteria > Rhizobiales > Rhizobiaceae > Pseudohoeflea. The sequence goes on along the minus strand of CAZEJG010000001.1, from coordinate 163,638 downwards.
TGGCCTACTACGTCGACAAGGCAACCTACCGGAATGCGGTAAATGGCTGGATCAGGCAGCTCGCAGGCGCCTGAACGGCATGGACTTGAACGCTTTTTAGTGTTTCCTGACAGCAGACAAATAATGACCGGACGCAGTCCGGCGCCCCTCGGGAGGAGGTTTTCGTGGAAGGCATAGACGACGTCGTCCTGCATTTCAGCCCGGCTTCGCTGCAGTTGCTGAATGCGGTCCTTGCGATCGTGATGTTCTCGATCGCCATCGACCTGACACCGGCCGATTTCAGGCGGCTTCTCAAGGCGCCGAAATCGCTGCTTGTCGGGTTGTTCTCGCAGTTCATCATTCTGCCGGTGCTGACATACGTCATGCTGCTGGTCGCGCAGCCGCGTCCCTCGATCGCGCTCGGCCTGATCGTCGTGGCAGCCTGCCCGGGCGGCAACATCTCGAACTTCATCACCCATCGCGCCGGCGGCAACGCCGCCCTGTCCGTCTCGATGACCGCGATCGCGACGGTGGGCGCCATCGTTCTCACGCCCGCCAACATCGCGCTCTGGGGGTCCCTCTACGGACCGACGCGCGAGATCCTCCGCTCAACCTCGATCGACCCGTTGCAGGTGGCGATCACCGTCGGCCTGATGCTCGTGCTGCCGCTCATTCTCGGCATCACGCTCAACGTGCTGCGCCCCGACATCACGGCGAAGATCAACCGGCCGCTGCAATGGCTGTCGATGGCCATCTTTGCCGCCTTCATCGCGATCGCGCTTGCCGCCAACTGGGGCTTCTTCCTCCAGTTCATCGGCGCGGTGGCGGCCCTGGTCTTCATCCACAACGCACTGGCGTTTTTGGGCGGCTATCTGACAGCGACCGTCTTCCGCCTCTCCGAGTATGACAGGCGAGCGGTCACGATCGAGACCGGCATCCAGAATTCCGGGCTCGGGCTGGTGCTGATCTTCGCGTTCTTCCACGGGCTCGGCGGCATGGCGGTCGTGGCAGCGGCCTGGGGTATCTGGCACGCGATCTCCGGCATCACGCTCGCCTCGCTGATGCGCCGGACGCAAGCCGCACGATGACGAAGATCCTGATCACGGGCGCGGCCGGCATGGTGGCGGGCGCTCTGCTCGCCGAACTCGGCGACCACGAGGTGATTGCGACCGACAAGAGAAAGCCGGCGGACCTGCCGGCCTGCGTGAAGTTCGAGGAGATGGACGTGCGGGGCGATCAGCCTGCCGAAATCATAGGCAGGACAAAGCCAGAGGTGATCGTGCATCTCGCTTCGGTCGTCACGCCGCCAAAGGGGACCGACCGTGCCTTCGCCTATGCGGTCGATGTCACCGGCACCCGCAACGTTATCGATGCGGCGCTGGCGAACGGCGTCCGACGACTCGTGGTCACCTCGTCGGGCGCGGCTTACGGATATCACGCAGACAATCCCGTTCCGCTGCACGAGAGCGATCCGGTGCGCGGCAACGAAGCCTTTCCCTATGCCCACCACAAGCGGCTGGTGGAGGAAATGCTCGCCGAGGCCCGGCGCGACCATCCCGCGCTCGAACAGGTGGTGCTGCGGGTGGGAACCGTGCTGGGCGAAGGCACAGACAACCAGATCACCGCGCTCTTCCGAAAGCCGCGCCTTCTCGGCGTGAAAGGCAGCGACAGTCCCTTCGTCTTCATCTGGACGCGGGATCTGGCGCGCATTCTCAAGCGCGCGGCTACCGACGGCCCGGCTGGCATCTACAATGTGGCCGGCGATGGCGCGCTCGGTGTCACCGAACTCGGCCGACGACTGGGCAAGCCGGTGCTGCGCCTGCCCGCCTGGTTGCTCAGGGGGGCGCTCGCCGTCGCCCATCCCCTCGGGATCAGCCGGTACGGACCGGAGCAGGTCCGGTTTCTCCAGTACCGTCCGGTACTGGCCAATGACGCGTTGAAGCGCGACTTCGGCTATGTGCCGGAGAAGACGAGCGCCGAGACATTCGAACTCTGGCGCCGATGGGCAGGACTTTGAGATGAGCGAACGTATGAAGACAGCGGTCATCTCCGGGGGGGCCGGCGGTTTGGGGCGGGCCCTCGCCCGCGGCCTGCAGGAGCGCGGCTGGCACACGATCCTGATCGACCGCGAGACCGGAGGGTTGCCGACGACGGCGAGCCAGTGGCCGATCACCTGCGACCTGACCGATCCGCAGGCGCGCCGATCGGCATTTGCCAAGATCCTGGCCTCCTACCGGCAGATCGACCTCGTCATCTACAATGCCGGCATTACCCAGATAGGGGCGTTCGAGACATCGGACGAGGCGTCGCACCGGAAAGTCTTCGAGATCAACTATTTCGCGGCGGTGGAAATGGCACGCGCCTTCCTCAAGGCGGTCCGCGCTGCGTCTGGCACCCATCTGGCGATCTCCTCGGTGGCCGGGTTTTCGCCGCTCTATCACCGCACCTCCTATGCGGCCTCAAAACACGCGCTCGAAGGGTTCTTCAAGTCACTGCGGTCCGAGGAATCGCCGCACGGGGTGAAGACGCTGATTGCAGCGCCCTCCTTCGTCGCCACCAATATCGGCAACGACCAGCGGCAGGCCGACGGCACCGCGCGGCCGGGCTCGGCAGGCGACGGCATCGACTACATGACGCCGGATGCGGCGGCGGGGGTCATCCTGAAGGGTTTCGACAGGAAGCGGGCGATGATCCCGGTCGGACGCATCGCCAATCTGGCCTGGCGGCTCAACCGACTGTCGCCGGGGCTGTTCCAGCGACTGATGGAACGCAACGTGCGCGGCAAGGCGTCGTAGGTCTCAGATGACGACCTGGGCGCCGATCTCGACCACGCGACCGGTGGGAAGCCGGAAATAGCTCGACGCATCCGAAGCGTTGCGCGAAAGGGCGAGGAACAGATGGTCCTGCCAGAGCGGCATGCCGGCGTCACGTGAAGGCACGAGCGACCGCCTCGAGAGGAAGAACGAGGTGGTCATCAGATCGAACTTGATGCCCTGCTTGCGCGCAATCACGAGCGCTGCTGGCAGGTTCGGATCTTCCATGAAACCGTAATTGATCGTTAGCCGGGCGAAATGCTCGTTGATTTCCCGGTAGTCGATCTTCTCGTCGTCGGCCACCCGCGGCTGCGGGCGGGTGGCCACCGTCAGTAGCACGTTCTTGCGGTGCAGGACCCTGTAGTGTTTCAGGCTGTGCATCAGTGCGGTCGGCGCGGTCTCGGAATCCGCCGTCAGGAATACAGCGGTTCCATCGACGAATTCAGGGGGTTTCGAGCTGAGCTGCCTGATGAGTTCGTCGAGTTTCGTCTCGGAGGCGCGGCTGAGCTGGAACAACAGACGGCTGCCGCGGCGCCAGGTCCAGATCACCAGGAGGATGATCGAGGCGATGGTGACAGACACCCAGCCGCCTTCGAAGAATTTGAGCGCGTTGGCGCCGAGGAACATGAGATCTATCAGAAAGGCAGGCGTGACGACGGCAAGAGCGGCGAGCCAACTCCATCGCCATTTGCCGCGCATGACGATGAACAGGAGCAGCGTCGTCACCATCATTTCACCGGTGACCGAGATGCCATAAGCCGACGCCATGTGCTCCGACGAGCCAAAACCGACCACCAGCAAGAGCACGCAGGCAAGCAGCATCCAGTTGACCTGCGGAATGTAGATCTGACCGGTCTGGGTGGCGGAGGTATGAACGATGTTCATGCGCGGCAGCATGTGCAGCTGGATCGCCTGACGGGTGAGCGAGAAGGCACCGGAAATCACCGCCTGGCTGGCGATCACGGTGGCGACAGTCGCGAGGATGACGAGCGGGATATGTCCCCAGTCCGGCGCCATCTGGAAGAAGGGCTGGTCGACCGGGGCGGTGGAGGCGAGCAGATAGGCCGCCTGCCCGAAATAGTTCAACAGCAGGCAGGGCAGCACCAGTCCGAACCAGGCCAGCAGGATCGGCTTGCGGCCGAAATGGCCGAGGTCGACGTAAAGGGCTTCGGCGCCGGTCACGGCCAGGAAAGCCGCGCCGATGACGACGGCAGCCACTTCGAGATTGGCAACAACAAAGCGCACCGCCTCGTAGGGGTTAAGCGCCCTGAAGACGCTTGGGTCGTCGGCGATGTGAATCGCACCCATGGCGCCAAGCACCAGAAACCAGACGAGCGTGACGGGCCCGAAAATGCGGGAGACGCCGCCGGTGCCGAATTTCTGCGCCACGAAGAGGCCGATCAGAATGCCGATGGCGATGGGGACGGTGTAGTGGCTGACGGAGGGCGCGGCGATCTGCAGACCCTCGACGGCAGAGGTGACCGAGATGGCCGGTGTGATGACGGCGTCGCCGAAGAACAGCGAGGCGCCCAGCATGCCGAGGAACAGGACCTTGCCCGGGTGGTTCTTCGCCGCCTGCTTGGCGATGGTCATGATGGCGAGCGTGCCGCCCTCGCCCTCGTTGTCTGCGCGCAGCACGAAGATCGCGTATTTCACCGCGACGACGAGAACCAGCGCCCAGAAGACGATCGACAGCGCGCCTATGACCTGGCTGTCGCCCGGAATGCCGTCACCCGCAGACGCGCGCACCGCTTCGCGCAGGGCGTAGAGCGGGCTGGTGCCGATGTCGCCATAGACGACGCCGAGCGCTCCGAGGGCGAGTGCCCCGGTTCCGGCCTGTGCTGCATGACTTGTGTTGGGGGTGACAGGGTCGTCGATCTTGCCGTCGGGAGATGACATCAGCGCTTTCCGGCTGTGGGGAATTCCATGCCGGAAACGCTAGCGCGGCGCGACGGGTTCCGTAAACCCTCCGCGCCGCACCATTTTTTTGGGTCGCGTCCGGCCTCAGGCCTTCTGCTTCTTGCCCACCTGGGTGCCGATGAAGTCCCGCACGATGCGTGCGACGCCGCGCGCGAGCACCGCATCGAGCGCGTCGATGAATTCATCGACATGCTTGCGCTCGCAGATGAGCGGGGGCTCGAGCCGGATGACGTTGCGATTGTACTCGGTGAACGCCACCAGCACGTTGTGATCGCGCAGGAGTTCGGCGCCGACGAAGCCGGAGAGCGAGCCCTTGAGCTTGTCGTCGAGGACGGCAACCATGGGACGCAACAGCGCCGGCAGCGTCTGCGAGAAGTCCTGGAATTCCAGGCCCACCATGAGCCCCTGGCCGCGCACATCCTTGATGATCTGCGGATAGCGGGCGCGCAAATGCTCCAGGCGTTCAAGCAGATAGTCGCCGACCTGGGCGGCGTTGCAGATCAGTTTCTCGTCGTACATGACGTTGAGACCCTCTATCGCGGTCACGCAGGCCTCGCCGATGCCGCCGAAGGTGGCCTGGGCGTGGATCATGGCAGTCTTCGGCGTGCCGTAAGCCTTCATGTAAACTTCTCGACGGGCGATCATCGCCGCCATCGCCGTCTTGCCGCCACCGAGCGACTTGGCGAGGGCCGTAACATCGGGAACGACGCCGGCATGCTCAAAGGCATAGAAGCGGCCCGAACGGCCCATGCCGCACTGAACTTCGTCAGCCACCCAGAGCACACCATGCTTGTCGCACAGGGCGCGCAGTTCCTGCCAGAAGCCGGGAGGCGACTGGACGATGCCGCCGCCGCCCTGGATGGTTTCCAGAACGATGACGCCGATCTGCGGGTCCGCCTCGAAGGCATTGCGGATCGCGTCGATATCGCCAAATGGCACCTTGATGCCATTGTCGGTCAGACGGAACTCGCCGCGGTAGAGCGGTGAGTCGGTGATCGACAGCACGCCCTTGGTCTTCCCGTGGAAGGAATTCTCGGCATAGACGACCTTGGGACGTGCAGGACCCGCGGCGCGTTCGGCCACCTTGATCGCGGCTTCCATCGCTTCCGAGCCTGAGGAGCCGAGGAACACCATGTCGAGATCGCCGGGCGAAATCTCGGCGAGGTTCTTCGCCAGCGCCGCCGCATACTGACTCATGAAGGCGATGGCGATCTCGTGGCGGTCCTCGTCCTGGAACTTCTTGCGGGCCTCGATGATGCGCGGGTGGTTGTGACCGAAGGCCAGCGAACCGAAGCCGCCGAAGAAATCGAGGATCTTCCGGCCGTTCTGGTCGGTGTAGTACATGCCCGAGGCGCTCTCGATCTTCACCTTGTGGAAGCCGAGAAGCTTCATGAAGTGAAGCTGTCCGGGATTGATGTGATCCCGGAACAGGTCGGTCATCGTCGCAAGGCTCATGTCCTTGGCGTCGTCGACCGAAAGAAGCTTCGGCTTTTTGGGGAACGTATCGGCGGCGAGCGGCGGCGTTTCCGTGGTCATGCGTACTGGCTGGTCGAGCATTGTCTTCCCCTCTTCCCGGTCATTCTGCCGGGGCAACACTGGCGCCGGCTTCAACCGGATTGCCGGATTTCTTGGCGCGATATTCGTCATAGGCGGCGATCAACATGTCCTCGTCGCGGTATTGCGGGACCCAGCCGAGCTGGCGCTCGCCCTTGGACACGTCGAGCACGCAGTTCTCGTCGGCGATCAGATACTGCTCGGGATCCATGATCGGCATGTTCATCCAGTCGAGAAGATCGAGCGTGCGCTTGACGGCCCAAGCCGGTGTCGGCAGCAGGATCGAGCGCGAGCCGGCATGCTTCACCAAATCGCCGAGAAGCTTGCGCACCGGCGGCGGATTGATGGAGCCGAGATTGTAGGCCTCGTTCGGCACGCCGGCCTTCCAGGCCAAACGAGCCGCCTCGGCGCAATCGAAGACCGAGATGAACTGGTAGGGGTTCTTGCCCGAGCCGATCATCGGAACCGGCAGGTTGGCGTCGATCAGCTTGAAAAGCTTTTCGAGGATGCCGAGACGGCCCGGACCGATGATCAGGCGCGGCCGGAACAGCGAAATCGACATGCCGCGCTCGCGCCATTCGGCGGCGAGATGCTCGGTATCGAGCTTGGACTGGCCGTATTCGCCGAGCGGTGCGACCGGGTGGTCCTCGGTCATCGGGAAGGTCAGCGTGTGGCCGTAGATCATGTCGGTGGTGAAGTGGACGAGCTTCTTAGCGCCCTTCCTGTCCATGGCCTCGATGATGTTCTTCGTGCCGTCGTAGTTGACCGGATAGAAGAAGTCGTGACGCTTGGCGCGCACCTGCAGCGGCGAGAGCATCTTGGCCGAGAGGTTGTAGACCATGTCGTCGGCTTCGATCGGCAGGGCCTGGACCGCTTCCGGGCTGGTCACATCACAGGCGATCTTGGTGGCGCCGTTGTAGAACGAGCGGTTGTCGAAAACGATGTCCGCAACGATCACTTCCTCGCCGTCGGCAAGAAGCTTTTGCGCCAGATGACGGCCGACGAAGCCGTCGCCACCGAAAATGATATGTTTCATCGCGAAATCTCACTCGTGACTGGAGTAACCGGCTGGATAGCCGCGGTTTCAAGCGTATCGGCCTTGTGCTCGCCCCTGCCCGACTGGGCGATCAGGACGGTGCCGACGCAGATGAAGGCGATGCCGGCGATGCGCCAGGCATTGAGGTCTTCCTTGAAGACAAAATAAGCGAAGACAGCCACCGCCACATAGGCGAGGCTGAGGAAGGGATAGGCGAAGGAAAGCTCCACCTTCGACAGCACGAACAGATGCGACGCCATAGAGATGACGAAGGTCGCAAGTCCGGCGAAGACCCAAGGGTTGAAGACGATCTGGAAGATGCGGGCGATCGCCGTTTCGGCGGTGAAGCTGATCGGTCCCAGCGACATCATGCCCTGCTTGAGCATCAATTGCGCCGCCGCATTCGTCAGCACCGTAAAGAGGATGAAGGCGATGTACTTCATGGACTGTCCACTCCCGAAAATCTTGCTGGTACGAACTAGTGGAAAAACACCAAGATTTCGTTCAGTTCGGCTGCCGGATTTGTTTCAAATTGTCTGCATTCCCGCTTTGCGACACTTTGGCGTTGTCATTGCCGCCAAAACGGAGGATTTCGCCGCCATTTCCGGTGCTGACCGCTAGTGCGGTACGCTTCCAGAAATCAGAGAGAATCCGCGGATCACGCATTGCCTCGAGCCTGCGCCAGTCCGGAAAGGATGCCGCAAACATCGCCGGGCCCATTCGCGCGTCCTTGTAGGGATTGAGTGCGCCGCCGGCGTCGGAAACAATTTCATCAAGCGCATCGAGCATGCGGAGCGTCGGCTCGCCCTGGTTGGCGAAATCGAGTGTCAGGGTGAAACCGGGGCGGGCGAACGACATTAGACCGGTCTGCGAAACATCGCCGAAACGCTTGAGCACCGTCAGGAAGGACGCGTGACCGTGATGGCGCGCACATTCCATCAGCTTGAGCACCGTCTCGCGGGCCTTGTCTGCAGGGAACACGCTCTGATGCTGAAACAGACCTTTCGGACCGTAGAGGCGGTTCCAGTGGCCGATCGCATCGAGCGGATGGAAATAGCTGCGCCAGCCGACGATGGTCCGGGTTTCCTGTTTCGGAGCGCGGGCATAGTAGAGCGCATTGAACCCCGTCAGGGTCAGCCGGTTGAGAAGGTTGACCGGCGGCTGGAACGGCACCGACAGGTATCTCCCGGAGGCCTTTATGGAGGTCCCGGCTTCGGCATGATCGCCGGCGAGAAGAACCCCTCGCCCGGTCGACGATCCGGTGGCGAGCTGATCGATCCAGGCGACCGAATATTCGTGGTCGCGGTCGATGGCATCGATCGCATCGAAATAGCCGTCAATATTGGAAAACCGTCTAGCCAGTTGTTCGATATCGGCAGAGCCTACGCGCATCAGACGAAGCCGTACGCGCGTAATTACGCCGGTCAGCCCCATACCGCCGATGGTAGCAGCGAAAAGTTCGGGGTTCTCCGATCGGCTGCAGGTAAGCGCGCCGCGGTCGGAGCGGATGAGATCGAACGACATCACCGCATGACCGAAACTGCCACGGCGATGATGGTTCTTGCCATGCACGTCGTTGGCCACCGCCCCGCCGAGGGTGGCGAGGGCCGTGCCCGGTGTCACTTCGAGGAAGAAACCGTGCGGGACGACATGAGCGAGGATCGCCTCGAGCGTCACGCCGGCATCTGCGTCGAGGATGCCGGTCTCCTTGTCGAATCCGTGGATGCGTGCAGCCGGCCGCATCGGGATGAGCCGGCCGTCGTCATTGTGGCAGCTGTCACCATAGGATCGACCGTTGCCGAAGGGCAGGAAGGTGTCTGCGCTGGCACCGGCGGCGGCGAAGGTGGCGCGGTCCGCCGTCCGGCGCGGATGGCGGTCGATCCGGCCCCAGCTGTCGTATTGCTCGGCCATCAGTGCATTGCCGCAATGAGGACGAGTGCGGCGCCGGCTGCCATGGTCAGCTGGCTGCGCCAGTCGCGCATGATGAAGACGACGGGGTCGTCATGCATCTGCGAGCGGCTGGCGAGGATCCAGATCCGAAGCAGCATGTAGAGGATCAGCGGGCAGAGCGGCCAGAGGATCCACGGCTGGTCGTACATCGCCAGCACCTGTTCGGAATTGATGTAGAGCGCCAGAACGAGAGCGGAGGCGAAGGCCGACGAGATACCGCCCTGCGCCACCATGGCCTTGTCGGACCCGATATAGCTGCGGCCCGACAGTTTCTCGCCGAGCTCGATCTCGGTTTCATCCAGTTCGACATAGCGTTTGACGAGCGCCAGGCTGAGGAAGAAGAAGATCGAAAAGGCGAGGAGCCAGAAGGAAAGCTCCACATCCATCGCCGCGGAACCGGCAATGATGCGCACCGTATAGAGGCCGGCAAGGGTGAAGACGTCGACCAGCAGCTTGCGCTTGAGCAGGAATGTATAGGTGGTCGTGGTCACGCCGTAGAGCGTCAGGACAAGCCAATAAAGCGGCGGCAGCAGCGTGGCGAGACCGATCGAGGCGACAAGCAGGGCTCCGGCCATCAGGAGGGCTACCGGGATCGAAATGCTGCCGGCGGCAATCGGACGGAACCGCTTTCGGGCATGGCGGCGGTCATTGCCGAGATCGACGATGTCGTTGAGCACGTAGACCGCGGACGCAAAGAAGCTGAAGGAGAAGAAGGCTATGCCCACGGCGATCACGCCCGTCACGCTCGCCCATTCGTGGTTTAGGATGAGCGGCACGCCGATGAGAATGTTCTTGAGCCACTGATGGACGCGGATTGCCTTCAACGCAGCAAGCGGAGAAACCTTTCCGGTATCGACGAACTGGCCGCCATTGGCATTGCCCCAGGAACGGGCTGCACGATCGGGCTGGACGATGAGTGCCTGGCGGGCCGCATCGAAGACGACGAGATCGTCGCGGCTGTTGCCGACATAGTCGAAACCGCCCTCCCCGCATTCGGCCACCAGCCGGTTGCGCTTGCGGACCGAGGTGAGATTTTCGGAATCGCAGGAATGGAGCACGCGGTCGAACAGGCCAAGATGGCCGGCGATGGCTTTCGCCGTTTTCTCGGCGGCGCCGGTGACGAGCCAGACAGGCCGGCCCTCGGCGCGAGCGTTGCGAATGAGGACGAGAACGGCGTCGCGATAGGGCCAGTCGGCCGGCTGGCGCTCGGAACGGGCGGCAACTTCGCGTTTGAGAACGTGCTTGCCTCGCAGCAGCCAGGCGATGGCTGGGAAAATGAGCCACGGGCGGCGCAGCAGGAGAAGCGTCAGCGCTTCCCACAGGCTGTCGGTCGCAATCAGCGTTCCATCGAGATCGATGCACAATGGGACCGTCCGGATATCTGTCCGTGCGTCCATGTCTAACCCCCGTTCTGTCCAACGCGGAGAAAATGGCGCGCGAACCCCTACAATTTCGCAAACGGGCAGAGAAAATCCCAAGCCTTTTCAGACCTATGGTTAAGACGGCCAAAAGAATTCGAAGCTTCTCACAGGTGGGGCGGATCTCAACTGGCCGATCGGGAAGTAATCGCGGCGACTGTCGCGCGGCGTTACATCAGTAAGGCGAAAGCATCCTGTCGAGGGTCATCTTCCAGTCGATCATGCGGACCGGTGAGCCGTGCGAGCCCGTGTTCAGCAGCACGAAGCGGGCTGGATAGGACGGTCGACGCTTGCGGATCGCCTCGAAAACGGCTTTCTGACGCTCCCAGTCGTAAACGCTGTCATTGCTGCCGTGAACAAAGGCGAGCGGAACTCCGGCCTTGACCAGCGGCGTGGCCGGCAGATCCGGATCGGGCATGCCTCCGAGCAGGATCATGCCGGCAAGATTGGCGACGGCGTTCTGGTCGCGCGCCATCGACAGGCAGATGATCGACCCCATGGAACCGCAGGCGATGATGACCGGGGCGCCGGGATTGGCCGCACGGAAACTCCCGACGATCCCCTCGACGTCGGCGACCCCGGAGGGTCCGAACTCCCGCACGGTCGGTGCGATGTAGACGCCGCCGTTGTTGGCGGCCAGGTTCTTGATGCGGTTGAAATTACCGCCGAAACGGAAGTCATCCATGCCGAGTCGCCGGTCGCCGGCACGGCCATGGATGAAGATGACGGCGAAACGCGCGCCGTCGAAGGTGCCGGCCTCGCCGATCTCGACGCGCCGTCCCGCCGCCTCGATCGTCCGCATCCGCGATTTGCGTCGGACAGACAGGTCAACGTAATTGCGCTTGACGCGCCGCTCGGGTATCTGGTCACGACCGTTTATGTCGCGCATTTCCTGATAGTCGACGACGACGAAGGCGCCGTCAGCGGATTGCGAGAGTATTGCGGGCAGCGCAAACAGCCTGTCCTTGTGGCCCTCGAGCGACATCGCCCGCGCGGTATCGGGCGCCACCGCCGACGCAGTGAGCAACAAGACGGGGATCAGTAGCCCCAGCCGGGCAAAAACCTGGCATCCGTATCGCTTGAACAGGCTGATTCTGGCACACTCCCGGTGATTCGCAGTGGGCCGGAGCCTAACCGACGGCCGAACGAGAATGAACTGAAATGGACGATTCGAACGACCTCTTTTCCGCCATGCCCGCGCCCGCGCCGAAACCGGAGGCTCCGAGAGCCGAAACGCCGCGTCCGGCGGCGCCGAAGCCTGAAGCGCCGAAGCCCGCCGCACCGCGCGCGCCGCTGGCGCCTGCCGCTTCGTCTGTGGGGGGCGATTACGACGCCTCGGCCATCGAGGTGCTGGAAGGTCTCGAACCGGTCCGCAGGCGCCCGGGCATGTATATCGGCGGCACGGACGAACGCGCGCTGCACCATCTCTTCGCCGAAGTCATCGACAACTCGATGGACGAGGCGGTGGCGGGTCATGCCAATTTCATCGAGGTCGAACTCGATGCCGAGGGCTTCCTGACCGTCACCGACAACGGCCGCGGCATTCCGGTCGAGAACCATCCGAAGTATCCTGACAAGTCCACGCTCGAAGTGGTGCTGACAGTGCTGCACGCCGGGGGCAAGTTCGATTCGAAGGTCTACGAGACATCCGGCGGTCTGCACGGCGTGGGCGTTTCGGTGGTCAATGCGCTGTCCGACGTGCTCGAAGTCGAGGTCGCCCGCAACCGCCGGCTCTATCGCCAGGTCTTTTCGCGCGGAATCCCGCAGGGGCCCCTCGTCGAGGTCGGCGAAGTCCACAATCGCCGCGGCACCCGCATGCGGTTTCATCCGGACGCGCAGATTTTCGGGGCCGCAGCCAAGTTCGATCCCGGCCGGCTCTACCGGATGGCGCGTTCGAAGGCCTATCTCTTCGGCGGCGTCGAGATCCGCTGGTCCTGCGCACCCGAGCTGGTCGAAGGCACGGAGACGCCCGACAAGGCCGTCTTCCACTTCCCCGGCGGCCTCAAGGACTATCTCGACGCCTCGCTCGGAAAGGAACACCGCGTCACCCGCGAGATCTTCGCCGGCAAGACCGAGAAGACCGGCGGACATGGCGCGCTCGAATGGGCGGTGGCCTGGTATGGCGGCGACAGCCAGATATCGTCCTACTGTAACACCATCCCGACGCCCGAAGGCGGCACCCACGAGGCGGGCCTGCGCATCGCGCTGACCCGGGGGCTGAAGGCCTATGGCGAACTGACGGGCAACAAGCGCGCCGCGCAGATCACCACCGACGACGTGATGATCTCGGCCATCGGCATGCTGTCGGTCTTCATCCGCGAGCCGGAATTCGTCGGCCAGACCAAGGACAAGCTGGCGACCGTCGAGGCGCAACGCATCGTCGAGAACGCATTGCGCGATCCGTTCGACCATTTTCTCGCCGACAGCCCGGCGGAAGCCGACAAGCTGCTCGACTGGGTGATCGAGCGCGCCGAAGAGCGCGCCCGTCGCCGCAAGGAAAAGGAAGTCAACCGCAAGACCGCCGTGCGCAAGCTCCGGCTGCCGGGCAAGTTGTCCGATTGCAGCCAGACGACGGCGCAGGGCGCGGAACTCTTCATCGTCGAGGGCGATTCCGCAGGTGGCTCGGCCAAGCAGGCGCGCAACCGCGCCAACCAGGCGATCCTGCCGCTGCGCGGCAAGATCCTCAACGTCGCCAGCGCCGGCCGCGAGAAACTGTCAGCCAATCAGCAGCTCTCCGACCTCATCCAGGCGCTCGGCTGCGGCACGCGATCGAAATACCGCGACGAGGATCTGCGCTACGAGCGCGTGATCATCATGACCGATGCCGACGTCGACGGCGCCCACATCGCCTCGCTGCTGATCACCTTCTTCTACCAGGAAATGCCGGAGATGATCCGCAACGGCCATCTCTATCTCGCCGTGCCGCCGCTCTACCGGATCACCCAGGGCTCGAAGACGCTATATGCGCGCGACGACGCCCACCGGGCGGAGCTGATGGAGAAGGAATTCACCGGCCGCGGCAAGATCGATATCGGGCGTTTCAAGGGTCTCGGCGAGATGCTGCCGGCGCAGCTGAAGGAAACGACGATGGATCCGTCGAAGCGGACGCTCCTTAAGGTCGCCATCGACATCACCGATCCGCAGTCGACCCGGGACGCCGTCGACAACCTGATGGGTACGAAGGCCGACGCGCGGTTCCGCTTCATCCAGGAACACGCGGCTTTCGCCGACAATCTCGATATCTGAGATACAGCTTCCGAATTGAACCGTCAGGCGGCTTCGGCCTCGGCGATCAGACGCGTCGCGTAGGCGCGGCTCGCTTGGCGCTGCCAGGCCACATGCATGGCCTCGACGATGCGCAGGAGATCGCCCACTGCGGGATCCGCCTCGGCATCGCGCGCATGACGCACGACCAGACGCTCGGCGATATCGGCCGCTTCCACACCTTCCGACGACTTCGAAGCCTGGCGCCACATCAGTGTGGCCGAGACGAAGGGCGCGACAAGGTTGGGCGCCAGTCCAGCCTCGCGATAGAGCGCACGGATGGCGGCCTCCCTGCCCTCGACGAGCAGACCGCGGACGCGGCGTTCGTTGACGCCGGACAGCGAGACGATGGCCGCGGCGAAGAAATCGACATTGCCCGAGCAAAGGGCATGCATCAGGAAAGCGGGCGTTAGCCGGCCGGCCATGCGCAGATGCTCGACAAGTGCGGGCATTTCCTCGGCGGGCACGGTTTCGGTCATCCGCAGCGTGGCATCCCGGCAGGCTTCCTCGGTGACCTTGCGCAGCCGCTCGCCGCCGATGGTGGACTGACCGAGATTGAACCCGGCAAGGGCTGCCCCGAGACGTTCGACCAGCGACTGGCGAACCGCGCAGGGCAGATCCTCGCGGTCGAGAAGCTGGGCGCGGATTTCCGGATGATCGCCGAAACGCTCGGCGAGCCGCTTCATCGAGATGCCGGCGATGCGGGCACGCTCGTTGTCGAGCATGTCCATGATGGCGAGATCGACGCCGACTTCGGCGATCGCCGCACAGACGGCGACGCCCAGCGGACGGCGGTGGGCGGTCAGCTGTTGCAGCGTCGTGCGGCCGGAGGCGACAAGATCGACGAGATCGCTGTCGTTGAGAACCGGCGAGAAGGCGATGATGTGGCCGGCAACCTCGATCTGGTCGTTGGCGAGTGCGAGAATGATCGAACGCGGCGGCCGGGTCGAATGAGCGAGCGCTTCGGACAGGGCGACGCGAACCTTGGGGGACGCGTCATCGACCAGCATCGCCATCGCCGCTTCTGCGGCGCGTCTTTCCTCTTCCGCCATGGTGCCGTGAAGATAGGCCCTGGCGAGCGCCGTGGCGGCGCGAACCCGTTCGGCGACCTTCGCCGTTTCCGACCATTTGAGAAAAGACTGTATCAACATCAGGCGAACCCACTCACTCCATACGCATGGGAAAAGCCTAGCCGGAAAAGGTTTACGATCCCTTCACCATGTTTGTTAGCATCCGGGAAAGTCCCGAGCGTTGCATGCAACCGGCTTGCGGCGGACACGGAAAGCGGCAAAATGCGCGACAACCGGGGAGGATTTTGATGCCGGGACTGTACTTCGAGGATTTCGAGATCGACCGCGCGTTTTCGCACGAGCTGCGCCGGACGATCACCGAATCCGACAACATGCTGTTTTCCAACATGACACTGAACCCGCAGCCGCTGCATATCGACTTCGATTTCGCGTCGAAGACCGAATGGGGCCGGCCGCTGGTCAATTCGCTGTTCACGCTTGGTCTCATGATCGGAATCTCGGTGGGCGAGACAACGGTCGGCACCACGATCGGTAACCTCGGGATGACCGAGGTCACCTTCCCTCACCCGCTGTTTCATGGCGATACCGTGCATGTGACGACAAGGGTCGTCTCCAAGCGGGAATCGCGCTCGAAGCCCGATCGCGGCATCGTCGAATTCGAGCACTGCGCCTATAATCAGGACGATGTGCTGGTGGCGCGCTGCATCCGTCAGGCGATGATGAAGAAGCGACCCGCCTGATGCTGCGCTCGCTCCTCTTCATTCCCGCCGATTCGGACAAGAAGCTCGCAAAGGCAGCGGGAACCGGTGCCGACGCAGTGATCCTCGATCTCGAGGATTCCGTCTCCATGGCCCGCAAGGCGGAGGCCCGCGCGACGCTCACCGACTTCTTCGCGACCTTCGAGCAAACGGAGGAGACTCCGCGGCTGATCGTCAGGGTCAATGCGCTCGACACCGGGCTGACGGATGACGACCTCGCCGCAGTGGTTCCGTTGCGGCCGGATGCGATCCTGCTGCCCAAAGCCGGATCGGGCGCCGAGCTTCAGGACGTCTCCTCCCGCATCGCGGTGATCGAGGCTGAAGCCGGGCTTGCCGCGGGGTCGGTGCGGCTTCATGCGCTTATGACGGAGACG
The DNA here is from genome assembly GCA_964511625.1 of uncultured Hoeflea sp. GTDB lineage: Bacteria > Pseudomonadota > Alphaproteobacteria > Rhizobiales > Rhizobiaceae > Pseudohoeflea. The sequence goes on along the minus strand of CAZEJG010000001.1, from coordinate 147,541 downwards.
GCAGGCGGGCTTCTCAATGCGGCCACGTTTTCGGGAAAGACGGATCGGCTCGAGGCGCTCGCCTGGGGCGGCGAGGATCTGGCGGCAGCCATCGGCGCGTCGTCGAACCGCGACGGCACCGGTGTCTACACAGACGTCTTCCGGCTGGCTCGGTCGCTGACGCTGCTGACCGCCGCGGATTGCGGCGTCGAGGCGATCGATACGGTGTTCACGGATTATCGTGACGAGGACGGACTGCGGGCGGAGTGCGAAGCCGCGGTGCGCGACGGATTTTGCGGCAAGATGGCGATCCACCCGGCACAGGTGGCGATCATCAACGACGCCTTCACGCCGCCGCCCGGCGACGTGGAACGCGCCAAGACCGTCATCCAGCTTTTTGCCGAAGCGGGACCCGATGCGGGTGTCCTGTCTCTCGACGGGCGGATGATCGACCGGCCGCATCTGCGGCAGGCCGAGCGGATCGTCCGCCGCGCAGGCCTCGATCCGGACGCGCTTTAATCGCCTATTTGCCTTCGGACCAGCGGGGCCGGGTCATCGAGAACAGGTTGCCGGAATCGGTGTAGTCCATGTAGCCCAGACGGGCGACCGGGTTGGCCTTGCCCATGTCGATCATGCCGTCCTTGAGGACTTCATCACGAATATGGATCCCGACGACCTGGCCGAAGACGAGCCAGTTGCTCGATTGGCTTCCGTCGAGCGTCTTGGGCTGGAAGACTTCGGTGACACGGCATTCGAGAGCCGCCCAGGACCGCGCCACATAAGGTGCGTCGATGAGCTCGGCCTCGGCCGTTTCGAGCCCGGCATAGGTGAACTCGCTCTCGCCATAGGGGGAATCGACGGCCGTCCGGTTCATCTCGTCGGCCAGATCCCGCGAGACGAGGCTGGCGGTGAAGACGCCGGTTTCCTCGCAATTAAGCTGGCTGTCCTTGCGGCCCAGCGAGGAGAACATCACCATCTTCGGGCGCTCGGAAATCGCGTTGAAGAACGAATAGGGTGCGAGATTGACCGAACCATCCCTGCCCCGCGTGCCGATCCAGCCAATGGGCCTCGGTGAGACGAGCGCCTTGAACGGATCGTGCGCCAACCCGTGCGGGCCGTCAGCCTTGTAGAACATCGGTTTCTCCGGCGAAGGTGACGATATCGGAAAGTTCCGGCCGCGCCCGCTCCGTCGGCGGGACCTGCGGCGTACCGATATGGATGAAGCCGGCCACCTGCTCCTCCGCGGCGATTCCGAGGATGCCGTAGGCCGTCTTGTCGAAAGCGTACCATTCGGTGATCCAGTTCGACGCATAGCCCAGCGCATTGGCGGCCATGATCAGGTTGAGGCAGACCGCCCCGGCGCTCAGCTGCTGCTCCCAGACCGGAATCTTGACGTGCGGCGCGGCTTTAGAGATGACACCGACGACCACCGGCGCGCGGGTGAAACGTGTCTGCTCGACCTTGCGCATCTCGTCGGAAATCTCGGGATTGTTGGCGATGGCGATCTCGGAGAGTTCGCGCGACACCCGTTCGCGCTCCTCGCCGCGATAGACGACGAAGCGCCAGGGGGCGAGCTTGCCGTGGTCGGGCACGCGGCTGGCGAGCTTGAGCATTTCCATGATCTCTTCGGTGGACGGACCGGGATCGCCCATCTGGAAGGCCGGTATGGAGCGACGGGTTTCGAGATAGGATTTGAGCGCGCTGTCGACCGGCATGCTGTCCCCTTCATATCTTTTTGAAAATCGGCTTGGAGTTCGGACGCCCGAAAACGGGGCAAAGTCTTGAAATCGCCATAACGATCATGCTTGAAGTGGCCTTCCGAAGATTGGAAGTCAAGCGCGCATGAGTCCGTTTCGCACCAGCCCCCACCGGTCCGTCCGCTCCCTCGCCGTGACGCTGGCGACCTGCCTTTCCTTCGCCGCCTCGGCGTCGGCGCAGAACCTTCAGGGGTTCGCCGAAAACCCGGACGACAATCTCAACCTGCCCAACCTCAACAATTACGCGCCCACCGAATCCGGCCCGCAAACCTCGATCGGTGTGCGAAGCGTGAAGATGGAGGCGGTGCTCGTCGAGGGTGGCGAGCCGCTGCAGCAGGGCCTGACCTGGCGCATCTTCCACCCCATTCCCGGCAATGACGGCAAGCTGCCGCTGCTGGCGACCTCCGAAGGCGGCACGGCGACCTTCGAATTCGAGCCGGGCGACTACTTTATCCACGTCGCCTTCGGACGCGCAGGCGTGACGAAGAAGCTGACCATCCCGCGCACCGGCCCTGTGGAGACGCAGAAGCTGGTGCTCAACGCCGGTGGGCTGGTGCTCAATGCCGTCTCCGGCAACGATGTGCGGATTTCCCCGAAAGAACTGAGCTTCAAGATCTATCAGGCCGGCGGCGACCAGGCCGATATCGAACAGCAACTGGTGATCGCCGACGTCAAGCCGGACACGATCGTGCGGCTCAATGCCGGCACCTACCACATCGTCTCCGACTACGGCGACAACAACGCCGTGATCCGGTCGGACATCCGCGTCGAGGCCGGGAAGCTGACGGAGGCGGTCATCCAGCACCGCGCGGCGGAACTCACCCTGAAGCTCGTCTCTGAAGCCGGCGGCGAGGCGATCGCCGATACCGCCTGGTCGATCCTGACCTCGGGCGGCGACGTGGTGTCGGAAACGGTCGGCGCCTTTCCGCGCATCGTGCTGGCCGAGGGCCAGTACACCGCGATCGCGCGCAACAAGGGCAAGACCTTTTCCCGCGACTTCGATGTCGTCGCGGGGCACAACGCAGACGTCGAAGTCCTGCTGAACTAGCTGTCAGCCGGCGAGCCTGATTTCTGGCAGCGCGCGTTTGAACACGGCGCGTTGCAGTTCACCGAGAAGCGCCTTCCTGTCCGAAATCTGCGCCAAATCCTCGGCCCGCATCACATCACCGACGTCAGCGGTGATTCTCGTGCCGCTCAGGCGCCTGAATTCGCGGATGAGAAGCGAGGTGCGCAAGGTCATCGAAACACGCGACGCGAGGTGAAACAGCCTGCCGTTCTGTCCGTGGAAATGGACCGGCAGCACATGGGCGCGCGCAGCCTGGACCAAACGTGCGGGGAACATCTTCCAGGGCAGATCCTCGGCCTGGCCGAATCCCTTCGGCGCGGTGGCGACGCCACCGGCGGGGAAGATCACGATCGTCACGCCTTCCGCCAGAAGCCGCATCGCCTCCTTGCGCGTGCGCATGTTGATTTCCATCGCCTCGCGGTTTTCGTCGAAGCTGACCGGGAGCGCGTAGTCCGCCATCTCGGGCACCCGCATCAGGTCGTTGTGCATGAGCACCCGGAAGGGCCTGCCGAGGGATTCGGCCAGCGACAGGACCGCGATGCCGTCACCGATGCCAAAGGGATGGTTGGCGATGATGACAAGCGGACCTTGCGGCAAGTCGAGAACCGGCCAGTTGCCGCGCAGGTCGAAACGAACGTTGATCAGATCGAGCATCCGGCCAAAGATGCGATCGCGCGTGGGCGCTATGTCCAGTCGCCAGGTCTCGTAGAGATCGGCATAGTGGTCGCGGCCGGACAGGCCCTCGATCGACCGGATAACCCATTGGGTGAGCTTCGGCTGGGCCGGATTTGCGTAGGACAAGTGCTCGAATCGCATGGCATAGTGACCGCGCTGAAAATGATCACCGAATTTACCAAAGCTCATATGTCACCCATGTGACGCAGCCGCAGCAGCATCAGGAGACTATCACATGCCCGATACGTTTGCGGACAAACGGGACCTGATCGCTTTGGAGCCCGGCGGAGGCCGGCGCTACCGGATGGGGCAGCTCTCAGCGGTCTTCAAGGCCGACGAAGCGGAGACGGATGCCGCCTACTCGATCTCCGAATGGATCCTCGAACCCGGGCAGCAAGGCGTCGGCGCGCACAGTCACGACGTCAATGACGAGATCTTCTATGTGCTGGAGGGAAAGCCGGAGATTCTGACCGGCGAGACCTGGGGCGCCTATGCGCCGGGATCATTCCTCAGAATTCCCGCCGGCATGACCCACGATTTCCGAAACAACGGGGATCAGCCGGCGAGAGTTCTGAATGTCTTCATCCCCGGCGGTTTCGAAAGAAACATGCCGGGGATCGTCAAGTGGTTCGAGGATAACCCCGATCAGGCCTGAGCCTTGCGGGCCGCGCGGGCGGCCTGCTTGCGCACGAGATCCGGAGGCGTGGCCTCGGTCGCCAGAAGATCGACCACCTCGTCGAGACCATAGGAGGTCTGGTCGCGGCTGCCGAGGCGACGCATGTTGACCGTGCGCTCCTCCGCCTCGCGCTTGCCGATGACGAGTATGACCGGAACCTTTGTCACCGAGTGCTCGCGGACCTTGTAGTTGATCTTCTCGTTGCGGAAATCGGTCTCGACGTGAAGACCGGCGTCGCGCAGCGCTTCGGCGACCTCACTGGCGTACTCGTCGGCGTCCGAGGTGATGGTGGCGACCACCACCTGCAGCGGCGCGAACCAGAGCGGCATGTGACCGGCGAAGTTTTCGATCAGGATGCCGAGGAAGCGTTCCATCGAACCGCAGATGGCGCGGTGGATCATCACCGGCTGCTGCTTTTCGGATTCCTTGTCGATGTAGAAAGCGCCGAAGCGTTCCGGCAGGTTGAAGTCCACCTGCGTGGTGCCGCACTGCCATTCACGGCCGATCGCATCGCGCAGGGTGTATTCGAACTTCGGACCGTAGAAGGCGCCCTCGCCTTCGAGGATGCCGGTCTTGATGCGGCCGCCGGACTGTTCCTCGATGATCTTGAGGACGTCCATCATCACGCTTTCCGCGCGATCCCAGAGTTCGTCGGACCCGACGCGCTTTTCCGGCCGGGTCGACAGCTTGACGACCACTTCGTCGAAACCGAAATCCTCGTAGACAGAGAGGATCAGCTCGTTGATGCGCAGGCATTCCGCGGCGAGCTGTTCGTCCGTGCAGAAGACGTGCGCATCGTCCTGGGTGAAGCCGCGCACACGCATCAGACCGTGCAACGCGCCAGAGGGTTCGTAGCGGTGGACGTTGCCAAATTCTGCAAGACGGATAGGTAGATCGCGGTAAGATTTCAACCCATGCTTGAAGATCTGCACGTGTCCCGGACAGTTCATCGGCTTGATGGCGAAGACGCGGTGGTCGGCTTCCTCGTCATCGGGGTGGGTGAAGGCATGGGCGCTTTTCACGGCGAACATGTTTTCCTGGTACCAGCCCCAGTGACCGGAGGTTTCCCACAGGCTCTTGTCGAGGATCTGCGGTGCGTTGACCTCTTCATAGACGCCATTGAGACGACGGCGCATGTAGGAGACCAGCGTCTGGAACATGCGCCAGCCCTTGGAGTGCCAGAAGACGACGCCGGGGCCCTCTTCCTGGAAATGGAAAAGGTCCATCTCGCGTCCCAGGCGGCGATGGTCGCGTTTCTCGGCTTCCTCGATCATGTGGAGATAGGCGTCGAGTTCGGCCTGCTCGGCCCAGGCGGTGCCGTAGATGCGGGTCAGCATCGGCTTGGTGGAATCACCGCGCCAGTAGGCGCCGGCCACCGTCATCAGCTTGAACGCGTTGCCGATGCGGCCGGTCGAATCCATATGCGGGCCGCGGCAGAGGTCGAACCACTTGCCCTGACGGTAGATGCGGATCGTCTGGTCTTCGGGAATGGCATCCACGAGCTCGACCTTGTAGGTCTCGCCCATCTCGGCGAAGACGTCCTTGGTCTTGTTGCGCTCCCAGATCTCCTTGGTGAACGGCTCGTTGCGCGCAATGATCTCGCGCATCTTCTTCTCGATGACCGGAAGGTCCTCGGGCGTGAAGGGCCAGTCTTCCTTCGTGTCCGGGTGAATGCGCTTGAAATCGTAATAGAAGCCGTTCTCGATGACCGGCCCGATGGTCACCTGGGTGCCCGGCCACAGTTCCTGTACGGCCTCGGCCATCACGTGGGCGGCGTCGTGACGGATGAGTTCGAGCGCACGCGGATCGGTGCGGGTGACGATCTCGATGGCACCGTTGCGTACCGGATCGGACAGATCGGTCAGCTCACCATCGAGCGCAATCGCGACGGCCTTCTTGGCGAGAGATTTGGAAATCGACTCGGCGACCTCACGGCCGGTTGTGCCGGCGGGAAACTCGCGCTGGGAGCCATCGGGAAAAACGAGGGAAACGGCATCGGCCATGTTTTCTCTCCTATCCAGTCCCGCCTACGAATGCGGGTGGTTGATCGGAAGGGTTAGGTGGCAGCCTCTTAGGCGATTTGTTCCGGAGCGGCAACAGTCGAAAGGCCGGGCCTAGTAATTGCCGGCCTCTTTCCAGAAAGCGGTGACCTCAGGCGGCAGGCGCTTGAGCGCATCCTCGAAGGCGAGCGGGATGCACTGGAGGCGGATGAGCGTCGCCACCAACCGAAAACTGCCCTCCGGCATGAGATTGTGGTGACGGCGGATCGCGCGGGCCTCACGGTCGTACTCTTCCAGTGTCGCAAAGGGCAAAGGTTTTTCGCTCGGCAGCCAGTCGTTGACGAACATCGCGCGCAGCATGGCCGGCAGGCAATCGGCGAAGATCAGGATTTCTTCCGCGCTCAGGCGCCGCCGGAAGACGCGCAGAACGGCGTAGAGAACCGCATAGGCCTGATGGCGGGTACCCAGATTGCAGATGTCGGCGATATCGGTGAGCAGCCGGTCGAAGACCTGCCCCGCCCGGGTATAGTCCTGCGGCACCGTCAATGATCAACCTCCGGCCGCGACACGCGCCAGAAGCGCCAGGGCGTGAAGGCGGACAAATCGTCGTCGAGCTTTTCGGGAACAGGATCGAAACCGTGGGTGCCGCCGGGGCCGCAGCGCATGAAACGGAACAGCGCCATCCAGCCGCCCTTCCAAAGACCGTGGCGGGCGACGGCCTCGTAGCCGTATTCCGAACAGGTGGGCGCGTGCCGGCACGACTGGCCGATGAAACCGGAGAGCGTGAGCTGGTAGAAGCGGATCAGCCCGGTGCCGAGCAGCCGGCCCGGTGTCTTTCTCCAGGGACCCTGATAGTTCCGGCCGGGCATCGGCGTTCCGCCTCCCTCGGCGCGGCTTACCGCCTCAGGCGGCCTGACCGCGCTTTTCGGCGATCTGGTTGAGGCAGTCGACGACGGCGTCGAAGGTCAGCATGGTGGAGGCATGGCGGGCGCGGTAGTCACGAACCGGCTCGAGAAACTTCAGATCGGCGAAACGGCCTTCAGGCGCCGGACCGTTTTCCTTGAGCATGGCGAGCATGGTCTGGCGGACCTCACGCAGTTCGTCGGCGCTGGCGCCGATGATGTTGCGGGCCATGATGGAGGACGAGGCCTGGCCGAGTGCGCAGGCCTTTACGTCATGGGCAAAGTCGCTGACACGGTCGCCGTCCATCTTCAGCCAGACCTTGACCTTCGAGCCGCAGAGCTTGGAATGGGCCGCTGCTTCCGCGTCCGCATCCTCGAGCGTTCCGATGCGGGGGATGTTGCCCGCAAAATCGAGAATCTTCGCGTTGTAGACGTCGTCGATCATCTTTTCGAAATCCGGTTGCCTGGCCGATCCGTAACATGGATGTGACCCGACGCTGCATCTCGACGCGATGGGTCACCGCCCTTATATAGGGACACGAGCCGAGCAGTGAAAGCCGTGCAGCAGCCTGAGTGTTGCCAGACCGCCTCAAACTGCAAGGGAAACCGTGCCGGAGGGCGATTTGCCCGAAAGCCCCGGAGCCCGCGAGGCCCGCATTCCGCCGAGCGGAATACGGACATTGCGCGTGTGGTCCGAACAGCCCGAAGTGGGATAGACCATGGATGCCATTGCCAAGCGCGACGACAACTTTACCCCGGACATGAACCGCCCCAGCCGCCAGGAAGCCGAAGACGCCGTCCGCACGTTGCTGCGATTCATCGGCGAGGATGTCGACCGCGAAGGTTTGCTCGATACCCCCAAACGCGTCGTCAGCGCGTATGCCGAACTGTTCGGCGGGTATGAACAGGATCCCGAGGATGCTCTGGGCCGGACTTTCGAGGAGGTCGCCGGCTATGACGATATCGTGCTCGTGCGCGATATCTCCTTCCACTCCCACTGCGAACACCACATGGTTCCCATCATCGGCAAGGCCCATGTCGCCTACTTGCCGGACGGAAAGGTGCTGGGCCTCTCCAAGATCGCGCGCGTGGTCGAAATCTTCGCTCACCGTCTGCAGACGCAGGAGGCGCTGACCGCCCAGATCGCCCATGCGATCGACAACACGCTTCGCCCGCTCGGCGTCGCGGTGATGATCGAGGCAGAGCACATGTGCATGGCCATGCGCGGCATCCGCAAGCAGGGCTCGACAACGCTGACCACGACCTTTACCGGTCAGTTCAAGGGCAATGCCGCAGAGCAGTCCCGCTTTATCTCGATGATCAGGGGCCGGAGCTGATCTCCGGTCCGGAAACGGACCCGACGATGGCAACGGAATTTCCCACTCCCCTTTTTGACAAGACCGAGCAGGAAGAAGGCGATGTTCTGGCGCCACGGTTCAATGCCGATGGTCTGGTGACGGCGGTCACGGTCGACGCGGGCGACGGCACAGTCTTGATGCTCGCGCACATGAATGCCGAGGCGCTCCGGCTTTCCATCGAAACCGGTATCGCCCACTATTTCTCCCGCTCGCGCAACGCGCTGTGGAAGAAGGGCGAGACCTCCGGCAACCTGCAGGAAATCGAGGAAATGCTCGTCGATTGCGATCAGGACGCGGTGGTTCTGCGGGTGCGTGTTAAGGGCCACGACGCCAGTTGCCACACCGGCCGGAGAAGCTGCTTCTACCGGGCCGTGCAGGCAGAGAACGGCACAGCCAGACTCGTCAAAAAAGATCAAAGAATTTTCGAACCTGACGAGGTCTATTCGCGTTGATACGAAACGCAATGCATGATCGCGCCTCGCCCGGTTAAGAATTCGGAAACCACGCCGGGCGTCTAATGGGCGTTCATGCAAAGCGTTCGGCGAGAGGAAGCTTGGATGCTGAACTGGGTCGCAAACACGCATTCCCCGACGGCGGGGCCTTCCACGCCGCATGACGTTTCCATTGACCAGACCGCGCCTCCCAAGACCGGCAAGCATCCGGTTGCGCTCGCACTCGGCGGTGGCGCTGCGCGCGGCTGGGCCCATATCGGCGTCCTGAGGGCGCTCGACGAAGCGGGTATCAACATTTCGATGATCGCCGGCACCTCGATCGGCGCGCTCGTCGGCGGGACCTATCTCGCCGGCAGGCTCGACGAACTCGAGGAGTTCGCCCGCTCGCTGACGATGCGACGGATCGCCGGGCTTTTGGACTTCGCCATCGGCGGCGGCGGCCTCTTGGGCGGCATGCGCCTCAACGACCGTATGCAGCAGCACATGAAGGGCATCGATATCGAGGAGCTCGACCGCCCCTTCGTCGCGGTGGCGACCGAAATCTGGACAGGTCACGAGGTCTGGATCAATTCAGGCTCGCTGATCACCGCTATGCGGGCGTCCTACGCCCTGCCCGGCATTTTCGAACCGGTTTGCTGCAACAACCGCACGCTGGTCGACGGCGCACTGGTCAATCCGGTTCCGGTGACCGTCTGCCGCGCCTTCGAGCAGCCGCACGTGATTGCGGTCAACCTTCATTACGACCTCTACGGCCGTTCGGCGGTGGTCAAGCACACCGCCCGCGATGCCGGCCCGGAAATGCTGCGGGCGGACAACAAGTCGCAGCGCAAGAGCCGCTTAGGCGTAACCGGCAACATGGTTCAGGCCTTCAACATCATCCAGGACCGGATTTCGCGCGCGCGTCTCGCCGGAGATCCCCCGGACCTGTCGCTGATGCCGCGACTGTCGGATATCGGTCTGTCGGATTTCCACCGGGCGGCAGAGGCAATCGACCGCGGCTATGAGGAGACGATCGCCAAGATCGCCGAAATCAAGCGCATGCAGGAAGCCTTCGCCCCGGCCTACTGATCCTGGCGGTTAATCCAAGGCAAACGGCGTGTTCAGCTCGCGATATAGGCCCGGATTTCCTCGGCTTCCCTCTCGACGTCCCCAATCCGCTTCAGAACGACGTCGCCGATCGAGATGATGCCGGTCAGAACCCCGTTTTCGGTGACGGGCAGATGGCGGAAGCGTTCGCGGGTCATGATTTCCATCACCTGGTTGACGGTGTGGCTGAGCCCGCAGGTGACGACGTCCCGGGTCATGATTTCGGAGACCGAGAGATCGAGCCCCTCCGGCCCCCTGGCGGCGAGACAGCGCACGATGTCGCGTTCGGAGAGAATGCCGGAAATGGCGGCTCCGTCATCGCTCACGACCACGGCGCCGATCTTGTTTTCCGCCAGAAACCGGGCGGCTCCGAGAACGCTCATGTTCGAGTGAACGGTGACGACCTTGCGGCCCTTTACATCGAGGATCTGCCTGACAGTCATGTGTGTCTCCTCCTCAGCGATCGCACAATCCCATCCGGTCGCACCTCCACGGCAACCGGAGAGACATGGTGCGCTCAAATGGCCCGGCAGGCAAGACCGGGTTGCGGGCCCCTGTCAGGCGAGAAACGAGGGGTTGCGATCCTCAGGCACGGAGATTCCGCGGCTCTTCCGGGATGGGATCGAAATAGTCGAAACAGAAGAAGCCGAAGAGGAAGCCCCCGAGATGGGCTTCCCATGCGATCGTCGCTTCACCGGATCCCGGTGAAACACCGAAACCGGCCAGAAGGTTGATGCCGAACCAGATCGCCAGAAAGGTGAACGCCGTTCTGTTCGCGAGCGTCTGGCTGAGCGAGAGCCGGGGGCGCAGGTGCGACGCCGCTCCGATGAAGCCGGAACCGGAGAAGGCGAACCGCGATGCGGCCCCCATCAAGGCGGAGATCACACCCGAGGCCCCGACCATGACGACGACCTCGCCGCGGTGCAGGAGGCCGAAGAAGGCGGCCGACGCGACGGCCGAGGCAATCCAGAAGAGGACGAAGCGTTGTGTGCCGATGCGGCGGGCGACGACGGCGCCGAAGGCGGCTAGCCAGACGCAATTGAGGATCAGATGGGTCCAGCCTCCGTGGAGCAGCGAATAGGTGACGGGAGACCAGAACCAGGAGCCGTCCACCGGGCCGCCGTAGCGAGCGGGAATGAAGGCCGCCTGAAGCATCAGCCAGGTGTCGACCTCACCGCTGATCACGTAGCTGCGCACGGCCTCCACGAGCACCATGAAGGCGATGACCGCTACGATAATACCCGGAAGGTTGAAAACCGGCTCCCGCGGCGGCGGTGCCCCGTCATCGGGCTCGGGCATGGGGTGTTGGTCTGTATCGGTCATGAAGGTCCGCTCTGATGCCATGTCGAAGCCGGTCGCACGCGAAAGCGCCGGCTGCCTGCTCGGCATACATAAGCACCTGGACGCGCAAAGCAACGTGTCAGACCGACAGCGAGCGGGCCTAAGAAAAAAAGAGGCCGCTCGCCTGTGGCGAACGGCCTGCCGGACATCCCCGTCCCAATTGAATGCTGAAGGCAACCCTTCGTGAAGCAATGACCAGAACATGAAGGAGACAGCGGCGTGAGGCAAGCGAAGCGTTTGATTAACCTTAACGGTCGCAGTCCGGCACGGCTTTCGCTTGGTGAAGGGAAATGGCGGGAATCCCGCCCGAACTGTCACGAAACGGAACAGGATTCCGTCCGGAGCCGAACATGCGACATCCAATTTCCATCGCCCTGTTAACATATTGGGACGAGAAACGCGGCGACAGGCCCTGCCCCGCCAGAAAAGAGATCGAACCGGCCGACATTGCGAGACACCTGCCGCACGTGCTGATCGCCGAGCAGGACAGCGAGGGCATTTGGCGTTTTCGCCTCGCCGGCACGGCCATCTGCACGCTGGCCGGACAGGAGCTCAAGGGACTGCCGATTGCTGCGCTGTGGCTCGACGAGGGCCGGCGCAATCTCGGCAACATTCTCCGGGCGGTCGCTGAAGGCGCGCCGGCGGCGCTGACCGTCGACGGACTGTCGCAGGGCGGCCGCGTGGCGAAGGCCGAGGCGCTGTTCATGCCGCTTCTCGACGCGGATGGCATCCGCAGCCGGCTCATCGGCACCATCTCGCTGTTCGACACGCCCTACTGGGTGGGATCGGACGCGCTGCAGGGATTTTCGACGACAAGTTTCCGCCTCTTCGATCCCTCGCGTCCGAATCCTTTCCTCTCCAATCGTCCGGAGGTTCGCGTCGCAAGGGATAACGCCCCTGCCCCGCGCTCGCTCGTCGCTCCGCTCGCAGAACGGAAGCTGCTGCTGATCGACGGCGGCCGCAAGGACTAGGTCCCTGCCCGGCCACGCGCATCTCACGATGCGCCCCTCCGTAGGAGAGTGTTCGGTTACGCACAAGTGGAGCAAATTTTATAACCGGTTGTTAACGGGACTTGCCCTAGTGTCCGAGGCCAGAACTGTATCTCCAAGACCGGTAACAAGATGCTGACCGCCTCAACTCGCACCCAATCGGATCCGGAACTGCCCAAACCGGGGCAGTACAGCCGCGTTGCCGTGCATCTTCACGGCCGGCTGATGCGCGCTGATCACAGCGAGCACGATTGCGTGGTGGAATTCATGTCGCCGGGCGACGCGGTACTTGCCTGCAAGTCGCTTCCCGAACGCGGCGAACGCATCGTCGCCTATCTCGACCACGTCGGACGTATCGAGGGTCGGGTCTACGAAAGCGGGTCCAGCAATTTCACGCTCTCGCTCAATGCCACCGAACGCAAGCGTGACAAACTGTCGGCGCAGCTGACGTGGCTCGCCAACAAGCATGAACTCGGACTGCCGGAAGATCGCCGTCACGAACGTCTGTCGCCGGACAACCCGATGTCGGACATCCGTCTCGACGACGGTCGTCGCTATCCCTGCCGGATTATCGACCTGTCGATGTCGGGCGCGGCGATCGAGATCGAGGTTCGCCCCGCCAAGGGCACCATGGTGACGCTCGGAAACATGCGCGGCCGCGTGGTGCGCCATTTCCAGGAAGGCATCGCGCTGGAATTCATGGCCAATTACACGCCGGAACAGATCACCCAGCTGACCTGACATCTTCTTGAGTTCCTCAAGGCTTCAGATAGCCCCCGACCGCAGAAACCGGTTCGGGGGTTTTTCTTTGCCGCCTTGCTGACATCAACCACCCGGCGCTTCGTCCTGTCGCAGAGATACACCCATCTCTGCGACGCCTCCAAACCGGTGTCCCGTTTCGAGATATTTTTGAGGCTGAACGGAGGCATGGTGAACGAAGGCTTTCCAATTTCGGGATTCAAGACAGGTTATGGAATGACCTGAGCCGATGATCGCCACGCTACCGGACGGGCGTCGCCCGACGTCTTCTGTCGGGAAAACGAAACGGCGCCGCAGTTCGAACTCGGCGGCCTCGGGCGTAACACCCGTATTTCCGGGCTTTTCGGCCAAACCGACAGGTAGGCCCTTACGCCACCGCCCTCCCTCATGCTTTATGGATAGTTACCGCAATCATTCGCGTTTTACTCAAAGCATCTTCAAGTTTTATACTTGTTAAAATTGGTTTTTCACTTGTTTTGACTTGAATACTACTTTGCAAATCGACGCGTTTTCAAAAGCTTGCTGGCACATTCGTCCTCGTAACGGGGAGAACTGCCATGACATGTTTTACGAAGGGGAAAGCGGCTTTTCTGAGTGGTCTGATGTTGATCACCTCGGGCGCCGCGTCTGCCGCACCGGCAAACCTGGTCGCAACGGCCCGCACCAATCCGCCGGTCGGCCATTATGAATTCTGCCGGTCGCACCAGAGTGAATGCCAGCCGCTCGGACGCGATCAGGGGCCGATGCAACTGACCCGCAGCGCCTGGTCGGCGATGCTCGAGGTCAATGCCGCAGTCAACCGCGACATCGTTCCGGACACGGACGAGAACATCTACGGTGTACCCGAACTCTGGGCCTATCCGCGCACGGTCGGCGATTGCGAGGATTTCGTGCTGCTCAAGCGGCGACTGCTCATGGAGCGCGGCTTCTCGCCGTCGGATCTTCTTATAACCGTCGTCCTGCAGCCCAATGGCGAGGGCCATGCCGTGCTGACCGTCAGAACCGACTACGGCGACTACATTCTCGACAACATGCGCGGCGACGTCCGGCTGTGGTCCGAGACCGGGTACACCTTCATCAAGCGGCAATCGTCCGAAAACGCGGGCCGCTGGACGAAGCTCGGCCCGGGAACCGCAACCACCGCTGTCGGTACCGTCAGCAGCAGATAAGACGGCGGTCGCCCTGCTCCAGCGGCGGCACCGTCAGGAAAGGATCGGTTCGTTCTGTCCAACGGCCGGTCCGGGAACATGGTCTGCACCCCCCAAGGCGACCATGTTCCACAAAGCCTGGAACGCACCCGACTTCCCCGTCCCTTCCAGGCTCGGAGCCGGCCCCACTGTCCCCGGGGTCGGCTCCTTTCTTTTTCCGCCGACGATCGATTATCCGATCCGGGTCATGCCGGCGGAAAAGCGGCGGGCATTGGCGACGTAGTGAGCCGCCGAGGCGCGCAACATACCGACCGCGGCCTCGTCGAGCGTACGGGCGACCTTGCCGGGCGCGCCGATGACGAGCGAATTATCGGGGATCTCCTTTCCCTCGGTAACCAGCGCACCGGCACCGATCAGGCAATTGCGACCGATAACGGCTCCGTTGAGAACAGTCGCCCCCATGCCGACCAGCGAGTCCGCCCCGATCGTGCAGCCATGGAGCATCGCTTTGTGGCCGATCGTGCAGCCCTCGCCGATCGTGAGCGGGAATCCCATGTCCGTATGAAGAACGCAATTTTCCTGGATGTTGGTGCCGGCGCCGACATCGATCAACTCGTTGTCGCCGCGCAGCACGGCGTTGAACCAGATCCCGACCTCGGCACCTAGGCGCACCTTGCCGACGACCGTCGCATTCTCGGCGACGAAACAAAAGTCTTCGGGCAGTTCAGGTGCTGTACCGTCAAGCGCGTAAAGGGCCATCGTCCACTCCTCAATGTGTTCTCGGCCACTTTAGATCGCGCTTTCAGGGTTCGATCAAGCCAGGGCCCTTCCCAGATGGAAGGCCAGCTGAAGTACGACGAGCCCGAGAAGCCCTGCCCAGCCGGCGGCGACAATCGCCACCACCACGAACAGGCTGCGCTCCAGCTCGCCTTCGCGGCAGGCCTCCCACGACGCACGCAGGAGGAAATGGGGACCCGTGAAGATCGCAGCCAACCAGTCGGCGAGCCCGAACGGCTGAAAGCCTGTCCCTTGATGGGCAGGAACCCGCCATCCGGCAAGCCTTGCAACCACGGAAGCCATCGCGGACAGCGAAAGACCGGTCACGATAGCGGCTAGCGTCACCCCCAAGGAAAGCACATTAACCATAGCTTAACCATGTTCCGACAGTGTTTTCATCCAGTTGCGGTGCAAGAAGCGTGCCGTGAAATGTGTTTCCTTTCGGTACAGGCCGGCATGAGTCATCCCAGCGATACACTCGACGAAGCGCCGCTGCTGTCGTCTCGATTTCTGACCAAGCTGACCGTCGGCATCGCCGTTCTGTGCGCGCTGACCATCGCCATTTCGGTTGCCGGTCGCATGTTCGGCGACACCATGGTGCTGGCCGGCCACACGACAGAGAAGACGCCCTACCAGATCGTCATCGGCCGCGACGTGCTCGAACTTCCCGCCAACGTGATCCGTTTCGAATCCGCCCGGAAAAACGGGGCGCAGGACGCTGTCGACACCTATTTCGCCTGGCCGGGCATGAGCGGCTATTCGGAGAGCACCCGCACGATCTTCGACCAGACCGATTCGGCGCGCGGCCTGATCTTTGCACAGGCAGCGCAGGCCACCATGTCGCGCGACATGTCCGGTCGGTATGAGCCGATCTATCGGCGGCTGATCGAGGGGTCACCGGTGCCCGGGCCGGGCGGGCTCGTCTCCTACCGCATCCGCTCGGGCGCGGGCTACGCCAGCGAACTGCTCTACGTCGATCCGCAGGGCGGACTCCGCCCCTACGTCGTACGTTGCCTGATAGACGGCGTGGAGGCGAGCGGGTTTTCGACCCAGACGGGATGTCAGCGGGATATCTTCATCGGCGAGGATCTGTCGCTCACCTATCGGTTCTCGATCGACCTGCTGCCGTCGTGGCAACAGATCGAAAAGGACGTGCGGGAGCGGTTCGAAAAAGCGCTTCAGGGCGCTGAAACCGCCCGTACAAGCGGTTGAAGAAACGCGCTCTTCCATTTGAAAGAGCGCGCTTTTCAGATCTTGGAGATCAGAGGTCGACGTCGAGGATCGCCATCGAGAAATTGTAGGACAGGTCGTCGTCCTCGTCGTCCTTGTAGATGACGCCAAGGAACTCTTCTCCGAGATAGAGTTCGGCCGAATCATCCTTGCGCGGACGGGCGCGCACCTGAAGCTCGGGGTTCAGGACGCGCTTGAAATAGGCTTCGAGCTTGCGGATTTCTTCTGGCTTCACTGTGATGACTCCGGTTTAGGTTTGGGCGGCTTGTGCCATGGCACGCCGGCGAAAGCAAACCCGCGCGGGGCCTTTTTCCCTGATCGTCCGGCCGTGTCAGTCGCCGAACAGAAGCTGGTCCATCGAACGCGCCGGCTCGCTGCAGCCGGCCTCGCCGACCACACGTGCGGGCACGCCGGCGACTGTCTTGTTCGCGGGAACCGGCTTCAGGACGACCGACCCCGCGGCGATCCGCGAGCAGTTGCCGACAGAAATGTTACCCAGCACCTTGGCACCCGCACCGATGAGCACGCCGTCGCCGATCTTCGGGTGACGGTCGCCGCTTTCCTTGCCCGTACCACCGAGAGTCACGCCCTGAAGGATCGATACGTTGTCGCCGATGCGCGCAGTCTGACCGACCACGATGCCGGTGGCATGATCGAGGAACAGCCCCTTGCCGATCGGTGCGGCCGGATTGATGTCGGTCTGGAAGACCACCGAGGAACGGCTCTGCAGATAGAGCGCGAAATCGGTGCGGCCGCGGTTCCACAGCCAGTGTGCCAGCCGATGGGTCTGGATGGCATGGAAGCCCTTGAAATAGAGAAGCGGCTCGAGAAAGCGCGCGCAGGCCGGATCGCGGTCGTAGACGGCCTGCAGGTCGACGCGCAGCGTCTTGCTCCACTCGTCGCCGTCCGACAGCATCTCGTGAAAGGTCTGACGCAACAGGTTTGCAGGTATGTCGCCATGATCGAGGCGTTCCGAAATCCGCTGAATGACCGCCTCTTCCAGCGAATCCTGGTTGAGGATCGTGGAATAGAGGAAGGCCGTCAGCAGCGGATCGTTCGCCGCAGCCGCCTCGGCTTCCCTGCGGATGCTGTCCCAGATCGGATCGATCGGCTTGACCCGGTCCCGGGCATTCGGTTTGGGATTGGCGGACATGCCCCGCTCCTTGGCGAAATTGCGATGGCCCTCAAAATAGGCGACAACGGCAAAAATACAATCAGGCGCACACGATGACTGCTTCAATAAAATTCGCCGATGGTTTCATTTTCGCTGAAACCCGCGACCGGACCGGCTTTCTCACCATCGATCGGCCTGACAGGAAGAACGCCGTCAACAGGGCAATGTGGCGCGCCATTCCCGAGGCGATCGACTGGCTGGCCGACGCAGACGCGCGGGTAATCGTTCTCTCGGGCGGCGGAGACAGCGACTTTTCGGCCGGCGCCGACATTTCCGAGTTCGACACCGTGCGCAAGGACGCGGAAACCGCGCGCGAATACGAAAAGTCCAATTGCGCCGCCTTCGCGGCGATCCGGAACGCGCACGTGCCGGTGATCGCCGCGATTCGCGGCATCTGCTTCGGCGGCGCTTTCGGACTGGCGGCAGCCTGCGATCTGCGGATCGCGGCACATGGCGCCCGGTTTGCGGTGCCCGCTGGCCGCCTCGGTCTCGCCTATCCTGCCGAAGCGGTGGCCGACATCGTCAACGCGCTCGGCGCACAGGGCGCGCGGCACATGCTGATGACCGCCGCCGAGATGGACAGTGCGACAGCGCTCGCGAGCGGCTTCCTGCTTGAAGCGGTCGCACCGGACGAACTGGCGGGCACGGTGGAAGCACTGGCGGCGCGGATCGCCGCGGCGGCGCCGCTTTCTGTCAGAGCCTCGAGAGCCGCGATCGCGGCCGCTCTCTCACGCGATCCGATCGCGCTGGACGCGGCCGCACGACTCGGCGACGCGACATTCGAAAGCGAGGATTACGCAGAAGGTCGCGCCGCTTTCCGCGAAAAGCGCAAGCCGGCGTTCAGGGGCCGCTGAAGCCTTTTCGACCTAAAGCTCTTCGAGGAATGTCAGAACCGCGTCGTTGAAGGCGTCGTTGCGGTCGCCGGCAACCATGTGCCCGGCGCCGGACACATCGACGAAGCGGGCGTGCGGCACCATCTCGCGGAATGCGGTCACATGCGCCTCGCTCACCAGTTCCGACTGCTGCCCTCGGACGAGAAGCGCGGGCATGGTGAGATCACGCGCGGCCTCGATCAATTGGTCCTGCACCTGTGCGCCCCCGGTGTTGACGGTCCGCGGGCCTTCGATGAAGGCGGGGTCCCAATGCCAGCGATAACGGCCGTCCTCGCCCCTGCGCAGGTTCTTCGCGAGGCCTTCGAGCGAGCGCGGACGCTTGCGGTGCGGCAGATAGGCGGCGATGGCATCGGCCGCCTCCTCGAGCGTGGCGAATCCCTCGTGCATCCGTTCGGACATGAAGCCCTGGATCTTCATCACACCGTCGCGGTCGAGAAACGGCGTGATGTCGACGAGAACGAGACCGGAGAGAAGCGCGTTGCCGGCGATCCGGGTGGCGGCGAGGCCCGCCATTCCGCCGAGGGACGCGCCGACCAGCACCGGAGCGCGGCCTGCCTCGTCGGCAATGCGGCGCGCGAGCACGACGGCATCCTCGGCATAGTCCATGGTGGCATAGGCCTGGCTCGGCACCCAGGCACTATCGCCGTGGCCGCGCTGGTCGACCGTATAGGCGCGGTGGCCCGCCTCGGCGATCCGGCCGGCTGCGTTGCCCCAGGCGTATCGCGTCTGCCCTCCTCCGTGCAGGAGAAGCACTGGAACGCCGTGCTCATTACCGACGCCGGGAACATGGCGGTCGGCGACCAATTGATTGTTCTCAGCGCCGACGAACTCGACGATATCGGTGCGGTGGCTCATGCGGAGGCGCTTTCGACGCTCTTCAGGAAGTCCAGGACGGCCGACTTGAAGGTCTTGTCGCCAACCGAGAGCATGTGATCGCGGCCCTCGATATGGAAGGCGCGGCCATCGGGAAGCAGTTCGGCAAGCTTGTCGGCGGAACCGGCGATATCGTCCCTGGTTCCCACGCCGACCAAAGCGGGGACGGTGATGTCTGCCAGCTGCTCACGGGTGACGAGCTTGCGGGAGGTACGGATACAGGCCGCGAGAGCCTGCCGGTCGCTTTTCGTCTGGTCGGCAAAGGCGCGGAACATGCGGCCGCGTTCATGAGTCACGTCGTCGATAGAGGGTGCGATGAGCGCATCGGCGATCGGGTCCCAGTCGCCCACGCCTTCGACCATCCCCATACCCAAGCCGCCGAAGACGACGGAGCGGACAAGTTCGGGACGGGCGAGCGTCAGGAAGGCGGAGTTGCGCGCGCCCATGGAGTAACCGAAGACATGCGCCCGGTCGATACCGGCGTCCGCCAGCACGGCGGCGGCGTCGGACGCCATGATTTCAGGCGTGTAGGCTTCCGGTTCATGCGGCTTGCCCGATTCGCCGTGCCCGCGATTGTCGAGCGCGATGACGCGATAGCCCGCCTCGCCCAAGGTCTTGAACCAGCCAGGGAAAACCCAGTTCACATGAGCGGTCGAGGCGAATCCGTGGATCAGCAGGATCGGGTCCCCGTCGGAGCGGCCGCCCTCGTACCAGGCGATGTCCACACCGCCGCTGGACACCCGGGCGGACTGCAACTTGTCGAGGTTCATGGCGGCTCCTTCCGGTTCATCACCTAATGCAAAGCACCGGTTTTGCAAACCGTTGCACTTTGCGCAAATTGGGCAAATTCGCCCTACACATTTGAACAGGCCGCGTATATGTTCCGGCCCGTTGAGAGACTTCCAAGGAGACAGGAATGGCCGGGCACAGGATTCCGCACTTCCAGAACAGCGCTGGACATGCCTCGATCGAGATCGGCGCGAAGGAATTCATGTGCGTGGGCGCCAACCCGCCCTACGACCATCCGCACGTCTTTCTCGACATGGGGCACGACAGCGAAAAGGTCTGCCCCTACTGCTCCACGCTCTACAAGTACAATGCGGAGCTCGACGATGTGACCACCAACCCCGCCGGGTGCAGCTACGACGAGGTTGCCGCCTGACATAGGGGGTTACCCTGGAATGACAGGGACCACGGTTGACATCATCGGCGCCGGCATGGCCGGGCTGACCGCCGCGCTTGCCTTTGCGCGTCTGGGCTGGACCGTCCGCATTCGCGAACAGGCGCCGGAATTGCGCGAAGTCGGCGCGGGCCTGCAGCTCTCCCCCAATGCGACGCGCATCCTCTTCGCGCTGGGTCTCGGCGACGCGCTCGCTTCCGTCATGCACCGGCCCGGACGCATCTCGCTCGCCAGCGGGCAGTCGCTGCAGACGATCGCCTATGTGCCGGTCGGCGACGAGACCGAACGACGCTGGGGTGCACCCTATGGCGTGATCCATCGCGCCGACCTGCAGGGCGTCCTGTTCGACGCCGTGCAAGCCGATGAGAATTGCACGCTCGAACTGGCGTCCAGGGTGAGCCCGGATGACATCGGCGACAGCGACGCCGACCTGATCGTGCTCGGCGACGGTGTGTGGTCGGCCAACCGGCGCCGGCTCAAGGCGGCCGGACAACCGTCATTCACCGGCCTCGTGGCCTGGCGGTTCCTCGTCGACGCGGCCGACGCCGTATCCTTTCTCGATCCGGCCAACGTGACCGCCTTCATGGCGCCCGAAAGCCATCTTGTCGCCTACCCGGTCAAGGGCGGTTCCCAGGTCAACATGGTGGCGATCACCACCGGTGCGGACCCCGGCCCCGACTGGTCGCATGCGACGTCCAGCGAAAACCGGGCGCAGCTCTTCGAGCGCTTCCACCGCTGGCACCCGACACTGCGCACGACCATGCGCGATGCCGAGACGATGACATACTGGCCGCTCTACCAGCTCTCCGACGGCGCCTATTTCGACGGTGGAAGGACCGCGCTGATCGGCGACGCCGCCCATGCGATGGGCCCCTTTGCCGCCCAGGGCGCTGCGATGGCAATCGAGGATGCCTGGGAGTTGGCCGCCGCGGCGAACGAGGGACGGACGGCCATTTTCCACTGGGAAGAAGCGCGACGGGCGCGGGTGGCGCATGCCCGCAAGCGGGCCGGCTTCAACCGCTTCACCTATCATGCGCGCGGACCGTTCCGCATCGGCCGGGACATCGTCCTGTCGCTGCGCCGGCCCGAGCAGCTCGCCGCCGACCTCGACTGGCTCTACGGCTGGCGCGCCACCGGGCTCTGACCGCCTTCGGGCAGGCGCGCGCCGTCGTTGTGCAGATCAAGTGAAGCGGTGAGCAAGACGGGCAACGGGGTCCAGAAACCTGTTGTGAGCCCGGCCGCCCGCAGCATGCGCGCGGTCCAGAGATTGCAGCCCACAAGCACGTTGAACCACCCCTCGCCTTCGTAAAAGCGATCGAAGTCGCCATAACCGGCGCCGTCGATGGGCATCGGTTCGCCGGCAGCATCGCGCGAAAAGCTTGCCAGTACCGCATCGATGAGCCGCTCCTGCTCAGCCTCCGTCACCCGAATGGCGCGCACGGCTGGATCGGTAGGATCGATTGCACCGGCGAGAGCCACATGCATGACGCCTGCATCCACCGTCAGCGCCTTGAAGACGGGACCGGCAGAGAGATCGGCCCAGGTCGGCGTGTTGAGATAAAAGGCGCGCCCACCCCAGCCGACGACGATCCACTCGGCGCCGAGAGGCAAGGGATCGAGCCCGTCCGACGAGAGAAAGCCAAATGCCGCCATCATCTTCTCATCGACCGGAAAGGCGATGTCGGTGTGGATCGGGTTTTCGAGAAGCAGGACCACCCGGTCGCGCGGGCCATCGGAAGAGGCCGTTCCGATAGCAATCGGCCTCGGAACGACAATTCCGAGGCCGACGGCAATGACCAGAAGAGCTGCGAACGCAATCAGGCGACGGATGAATTTCACGTTGCCCGCAGCCGATCCTAGTGGAGGATCTGGCTGAGGAAGAGTTTCGTGCGCTCGTGCTGCGGGTGATCGAAGAAGTTGATCGGATCGTTCTGCTCGACGATCTGGCCCTGGTCCATGAAGATCACGCGGTTGGCGACCTGGCGGGCGAAGCCCATTTCGTGGGTGACGCAGAGCATGGTCATGCCTTCCTCGGCGAGGCCCACCATGGTGTCGAGCACTTCCTTGATCATTTCCGGGTCGAGCGCGGAGGTCGGCTCGTCGAAGAGCATGATGCGCGGGTTCATGCAAAGCGAGCGGGCGATCGCCACGCGCTGCTGCTGGCCGCCCGAGAGCTGGCCGGGATACTTGTTGGCCTGCTCGGGGATCTTGACCCGCTCCAGATAGTGCATGGCGATTTCCTCGGCCTTCTTCTTGGGCATCTTGCGAACCCAGATCGGCGCCAGCGTGCAGTTCTCGAGGATGGTCAGGTGCGGGAAGAGGTTGAAGTGCTGGAACACCATGCCAACCTCGCGGCGCACCTCGTCGATCTTCTTCAGGTCGTTGGTCAGTTCGATCCCGTCGACGATGATCTTGCCCTTCTGGTGCTCTTCCAGACGGTTGATGCAGCGGATCATGGTCGATTTGCCGGAGCCCGAGGGGCCGGCGATGACGATGCGCTCGCCGCGCATCACTTTCAGATTGATGTTCCTGAGCACGTGGAACTCGCCGTACCACTTGTTCATGTTGATGATCTCGACGGCGACCTCGGTTTCCGAGACCTGCATCTTCGAGGTGTCGACGACAGCCTGTTCTGACATGGTGCTGTTCCCTTTTCTTATCGCTTGTGCCCGGTGTCGAGCCGCCGTTCCATGAAGGCGGAGTAACGCGACATGCCGAAACAGAAGATGAAGTAGACGAAGGCCGCGAAGACGAGGCCCGTCGCCGGGGTGGCCGGCGAGATCCAGTTGGTGTCGGTGAAGTTCTGCTGGACGATGCCGAGCAGGTCGAAGATACCGATGATCAGCACCAGGCTCGTGTCCTTGAACAGACCGATGAAGGTGTTGACGATGCCCGGAATGACGAGCTTGAGCGCCTGCGGCAGGATGATCAGCCGCATGCCCTGCCAGTAGGTCAGCGCCATGGCGTTGGCCGCCTCGTACTGTCCCTTCGGGATCGCCTGCAGACCACCGCGGATCACTTCGGCCATGTAAGCCGATGCGAACAGCGCCACGCCGATGAGCGCGCGCAGCAGCTTGTCGAAGGAGACATCCGCCGGCAGGAAGAGCGGCAGCATCACCGATGACATGAAGAGCACCGTAATCAGCGGCACACCGCGCCAGAACTCGATGAAGATGACCGACATCGTCTTGACGATCGGCAGATTGGAGCGTCGTCCGAGCGCCAGCAGGATGCCAAGCGGGAAGGAGACGACGATGCCGACGATGGCCACGACGAGGGTGACGAGAAGGCCACCCCAGCGCGAGGTCTCCACCGGCTCGAGGATCGGCCAGCCGGTCAGGAGCACGAAGGCGATGACCGGAAAGACGACGAGGAGGTAAAGGGCGTTCTCGCGCTTGTAGGGAAGGCTGGGGATTGCGATCGGCACGAGGCCCGCGATGAGCAGGATCCCGGTGAGATCGACGCGCCAGCGCAACTCTTCCGGATACCGGCCGTACATGAACTGCGCAAACTTGGCGTCGACGAAGGCCCAGCAGGCACCGACATGTTCGCCGAGACAGGCATCTCGGCCATCCCCCGTCCAGACGGCGCTGAAGATCAGCCAGTCGAGCATTGGCGGAACGATCCACAAGAGGAGCAGGCCGACGACGATCGTCAGGACTGTATCCCGCGGCGTTGCGAACAGGTTCTTCCTGAACCACCCGGCCACGCCCGTCGCCGAACTCGGCGGCGGGGATTGCGGGATGGTCTCTGTGGAAACGTAGGCGAACGGATTGGCGTTCTCGATACCGGGCATCCTACCTCTCCACCAATGCGACGCGGGCGTTGAACCAGTTCATGAAGGCCGATGTCAGCAACGAGATCAGCAGATAGACCAGCATGGTGATGGAGATCACCTCGACGGCCTGACCGGTCTGGTTGAGCACGGTTCCGCCGAACACCGCGACGAGATCGGGATAGCCGATGGCGACAGCGAGCGACGAGTTCTTCGTGAGATTGAGGTACTGGCTCGTCAGCGGCGGGATGATCACCCGCATGGCCTGCGGAATGATGACCAGCCGACTGGTGTGATTGGGCCGCAGACCGAGCGCATAGGCCGCCTCCGTCTGGCCCTTGGCGACGGCGAGGATGCCGGCGCGGACGATTTCGGCGATAAACGATGCTGTATAGAGCGACAGGCCGAGAAGCAGCGCGATGAACTCCGGCCGGATTACCGTGCCGCCCGACATGTTGAACCCCTGGAGCGCCGAGAATTCCACGTCGAAAGGCATGCCGGCGAGGAAAAACGTCACCAGCGGAAGAAGGATGAAGATCCCAAGCCCGGTCAGGAAGGTCGGAAACTGCTGGCCGGTGCGCATCTGGCGCTTGTTCGCCCACATCCCGATTACGATCCACAAGGCGATGGCGATGATGAAGGCGATCAGGATCGCCGAGGCGCCGGCCTCGGGAATGAGGCGGGGAATGTAGAGGCCGCGGTTGTTGAGCGTCCAAAGGACGGTGGTGCCCTGCTCAAGTCCCGTCTCGCGCGGATTGGGAAGGACCGAGAGCACGGCCTTGTACCAGAACAGGAGCTGCAGCAGCAGCGGGATGTTGCGCAGCGTCTCGACATAGACCGTGGCAAGCTTCTGAACCAGGTAGTTGCGCGACATGCGCGCGAGCCCGACGATGAAGCCGATGATGGTGGCAAAGAGGATGCCCAGCGCCGAGACCATCAGCGTATTCAGCAGGCCGACGAGAAAGGCCCGGAAATAGGTGCTGTCGTTGGTGTAGTGAACGAGCGTCTGGCCGATGTCGAAGCCTGCGCGTTCGGAGAAGAAACCGAAGCCGGAGGCAATACCTGCATTTGCAAGGTTGCTGGCAGCGTTGCTGATGCCGGAATAGACGAGATACGCCACAACGATGATCAGGATGGCCTGGAACAGAAGTCCGCGGGCCTTCGGATCATAGATCAGCGATACACGACCGGCATCCTCAGTGTCGTTGGCGACACCATCGGTATGAGCCATCTATCTGTCCCCAATTATAAAGGTCCGGTTGTTTGCCACCGGATTTTTCGGGAGTCCCTTTTGCCTCGCTCCCAGGAGGAAAAGGCGCGGGAGCCTTGCCCCCGCGCCTCGTATCCGTCGCCTTAGCGGATCGGCGGAGCGTACTGCAGGCCGCCGTTGGTCCACAGCGCGTTCAGGCCGCGCGAGATGCCGAGCGGCGTGGATTCGCCGACATTGGCTTCGAAGATTTCGCCGTAGTTGCCGACGTTCTTGATGACCTGGTAAGCCCAGTCATTCTCCAGACCGATGGCCTCGCCGAAGGTGCCTTCCTTGCCGAGAAGACGCATGATGTTCGGATTTTCCGAATTCAGCATCTCGTCGACGTTGCCGGAATTCACACCGAGTTCCTCGGCGTTGAGCATGGCGAAATGCACCCACTTGACGATGTTGAACCACTGGTCGTCACCCTGGCGGACGACAGGACCGAGCGGCTCCTTGGAGATGACTTCCGGAAGAACGATGTGGTCATCCGGGTTCGACAGGCCGAGACGGATGGCATACAGGCCCGACTGGTCGGTGGTGTAGACGTCGCAACGGTTGGCGTCGTAGGCGGCGTTGACTTCCTCGAGCTTCTCGAACACGACCGGGTTGTAGGTCATGTTGTTGGCCTTGAAGTAGTCGGTCAGGTTCAGCTCGGTGGTGGTGCCGGTCTGCACGCAGACCGAAGCGCCCGACAGCTGCAGCGCGGACGTCACGTTGAGCGACTTGCGCACCATGAAGCCCTGACCGTCATAGTAGTTGACGCCGGCGAAGTTCAGACCGAGTTCGGTGTCGCGGCTCATGGTCCAGGTGGTGTTGCGCGACAGCACGTCGATTTCGCCCGACTGCAGCGCGGTGAAGCGCTCCTTGGCCGAAAGCGGGCTGTACTTGACGGCGGAAGCGTCCTTGAAGATCGCCGCGGCGACACCGCGGCAGAGATCGACGTCGATGCCCTTCCAGTCGCCGGCATCGTCCGGCGCGG
Organism: uncultured Hoeflea sp.; assembly: GCA_964511625.1. Taxonomy (GTDB): domain Bacteria; phylum Pseudomonadota; class Alphaproteobacteria; order Rhizobiales; family Rhizobiaceae; genus Pseudohoeflea. The sequence goes on along the minus strand of CAZEJG010000001.1, from coordinate 121,220 downwards.
AGAAGCCAGCCAGGCCGGTGGAAACACCGCACTGGACGAAGCCCTTGCCCTTTACGTCGTCAAGCGTCGCGGCAGAGGCTGCCGTCGCGCCGATACCAGCTGCAACGGCCACGCCGGCGACAGCCGACAAAAACGAATAGTTCATTTGATACAACCTTTTTTTCTGTTGCCCTGTTTTGGTCGCGTGACAGCACGGATACCGCATCGGAAACCCGTTCTCTCCCCGTCACACGCGATGACCATACCATTCCGAATTGCAGAAATCGTCAAGTCTTGGCTGGCGGAAAAATAGGCATGGCTGAAAATTCGGCTGTTCCCCGGGGCTGCCGTCCGAGGCGGCGGCGAATTCGCATGCCGATGTTGTCACCGCTCGCCGGCCCCGATATGCCTATGTACTTTCTCGGAGTTTCCAGCGTTTACAGGCACCATGACCAAGAAGCATTCCTCCTCGTCGACGGGTCCGAACACCCGTCTCGCGCACGCCGGCCACGACCCCCGCTCCTATCACGGTTTCGTCAATCCGCCGGTCGTACACGCATCGACAGTTCTCTTCCCCGATGCGGCGACGATGGCGTCGCGCAACCAGAAATACACCTACGGAACACATGGAACCCCGACGACGGACGCCCTTGCCGAAGCCGTCAACGAACTCGAAGGTTCGGCCGGTACGGTTGCAGTCCCGTCGGGCCTCGCCGCCGTTACGCTGGCGTTTCTCTCCTGCCTTTCGGCGGGCGACCACGCGCTGGTGGTCGATTCGGTCTACGGCCCGACCCGACGTTTCTGCGACACCATGCTCAAGCGGCTCGGGATCGAAACCACCTATTACGATCCGACAATCGGCGCGGGCATTTCCGAGTTGATGCGCCCGAACACGAAGCTCGTCCACACCGAGGCGCCGGGATCCAATACGTTTGAAATGCAGGATATTCCTGCTATCGCGAAGGCAGCGAAGGCCGGGGGTGCGGTCGTCACCATCGACAACACATGGGCCACACCGCTCTATTTCCGGCCGCTCGATCACGGGGTCGACATTTCGATCCATGCGGCGACGAAATATCCCGCCGGACATTCCGACGTGCTGATCGGCACGGTCTCGGCCAACGAGGCGCTGTGGCCGAAGCTTGAGGACACCAACATGGTCCTCGGCCTCTGCGCCGCACCCGACGACGCTTACCAGACGCTGCGCGGATTGCGCACCATGGGCGTTCGCCTGGAGCGACATGAAAAGAGCGCGCTCGAAATCGCCCGCTGGCTCGAGAGCCGGACCGGCGTGGCCCGGGTGCTCCACCCCGCCCTCGAAAGCTTTCCGGGCCACGAGATCTGGAAACGCGATTTCTCGGGCTCCAGTGGCATCTTCTCGATCGTCCTCGACGTCGAGGACAAGGCAGCGTGGACCCGCAAGTCCCATGCCTTTCTCGATGCACTGAAGATCTTCGGGCTCGGCTATTCCTGGGGCGGCTACGAGAGCCTCGCCGTGCCGGTTTTCCTCGGAGACCGCGTGGTCGCCAAGGCGCCGACGGAGGGCCCGGTGATCCGGCTGCAGATTGGTCTCGAAGACGTCGCCGACATCAAGGCCGACATCGAACGCGGCCTGACCGCTGCCGCCAAGGCGTGAATTAGTACGCAAAAAGTGGGCGCTTGCGTTAAGCACTCACATCAAGAAAGCCCGATATACTGCTGAGATTCTGAAGAAATGGCGACCCCTGCAGGATTCGAACCTGCGACCATCGGCTTAGAAGGCCGGTGCTCTATCCAGCTGAGCTAAGGGGCCGTCTTTCGCCCGTGAGCGGCACCCGTCCCTCGATCCGGAAGCCGGATCAGTGGGTCCAGGGCTGCTTGCGGTCGTAACGGAAATTGTCGGCGTAGGCGATGACCCGGCGCTTGGGCTGCTTCGGTTCGACCACGCGATAAGGGATCTTGTTGCGCTTGGCGTAGGCGACGGCTTCCTCGAGCGTGTCGAAACGCATGCGGATCTGCTGCTTCATGTCGCCCGACGAAGTATAGCCCATCATCGGGTCAATCGTACGCGGCTGTTCGGGATCGAAATCGAGACGCCATTGCTGCGTGTTGGCTTTGCCCGACTGCATCGCGGTTTTCGCGGGCCTGTAGATCCGTGCCGTCATCCGCCTTCACCCCTTCTCTCAGATCCGGACACCGCCTCTGGCCGTGCCGGGACATCCTTTCGGATCGACTTGCCGGATTCCGCCCCGATTTTCAAGGCTTATGATGCGCGAAAGCGGCCTCAGGCCGAACGATGCGCGCCCAGCCGGAAGTCCCGCAATGCCGGCAGGACGCGGTCGAGCGCCACCGGCGCGCCCTGCCCGAAGCCGAAATAGAGCTCGCGGAAAAGCCCGTAGAGGGCGTCATAGGCCGGTTTGCGGTCGGCGCGCGGAGTGAAGACACGGGTTCCGGGACACATCACCGACTGCGCCTCTGGGATGGTGGCATACGCCCCGGCTGCAATCGCCGCAAAGATGCAGGCGCCGACGCCGGTCGGCGAACGGTCCGGAACATGGACCTCGCATCCGAGCACATCGGCATAGACCTGATTGAGGACATCATTCTTCTGCGGAATGCCACCGGCATTGAGAACCCGGTCGAATGCAAGGCCGCCCTCGGCCATGCGGTCGAGGATGATGCGGACATGCATGGCCATGCCCTCGATCGCCGCATGCATCTCGTCGGCTGCTGTATGGGAGAGATCCCAACCGAGCGTGACGCCGGCGAGATCGGAGCGGACGAGAACCGTGCGGTCGCCATTGTCCCAGGTCAACCGCATCAGGCCGGTCGAGCCGGGACCGTAGGCCTCGAGCCCGCTGCACAAGGTCGCGACGTCGGTGCCGGCGCGCCGGGCGATGGCGTCGAACAGATCGCCGGTGGCCGACTGGCCGGCCTCGACGCCCATCACGCCGGGAATGACACTGCCCGGAACCGCACCGCAAATGCCCGGTACAGGACTCATGTCGATATCGCCGAGCGCGATGATGCAGGTGGAGGTGCCGACGACGTTGACCACGTCCCCTGCCCGGCAGCCGCTGCCGATCGCATCCCAATGCGCATCGAAGGCGCCGACGGGAATCGGAATGCCGGCCTTCAGGCCGAGGCGATCGGCCCATTCGGGCGACAAAGTACCCGCCTGCTCCACGGAGGTTCCAAAGCGGCCGACGAGCTTGTCGTTGATGCCGGCGAAAAGCGGATCGACGCGTTCGAGGAAATCCTGCGGCGGGAGACCGCCCCAGCGCTCGCCCCACATCCACTTGTGGCCCATGGCGCAGACGCTGCGCGGCAGATCGGCCACCGACTTCACACCCGAAAGCGTGGCGGCGAGCATGTCGCAATGTTCGAGTGCTGTGCCGACGCGATCGCGCTTGTCCGGATTGTGGCGCAGGAAGTGGAGAAGCTTGGCGTAGCCCCATTCGTGCGAATAGACGCCGCCGCACCAGTCGAGAGCCTCGACACCTTCCTCGCGCGCCCGCGCGGTGATCTCGGCGGCTTCGGCATGGGCACGGTGATCGCACCAGAGATAATAGTCGTCGAGCGGTTCCAGGTTTTCGTCGACGACGATGACGCTCGAACCGGTCGTATCGCCGGCAAAGGCCGCAATCTCGGCCCCAGAAATGCCGGCGGAAGCGATCGCAGAGTGCATGGCGCGCTCGAGCGCGGCCATGTGGTCGGCATGGGACTGGCGCGCCAGAAGCGGATCGGAGGCGGATCGTTCGAGCGGATACTCGCCGATCGCGGAGGCGAGCGCCCTGCCCGTATCGGTGTCCATGATGGTGACGCGGACGCTGAGGGTGCCGAAATCGGCGCCGGCTACGAGTGTCATGATCTTCCCCGCGGGTCTGTCTGCATGTGGCGCTCACTTATAGCGTTTGGTGTGGACCGCTACTGGCCGTATGTCGCGCTGGCGCCGTGCTTGCGGTAATAATGCTGATCAAGCAAGCTCTTGGGAATAGGCTTGAGCTCCGGATTGATGACCATCGAATGCCAGGCCATGCGGGCCACCTCCTCAAGGATGAAGGCGTTGAAGACGGCCTCCTCGGTGGTGCGGCCCCAGACGAAGGGTCCATGGCCTGCGACCAGGACGGCGGGCACTTCGAGCGGATCGCGATCCTTGAAGGTTTCCACGATCAACGCGCCCGTGGCGGCGACATAGCCGCTCTTGATCTCCTCGGGCGTCAGGTGACGGGTGACTGGGATCTCGCCGTGAAAATAATCGGCATGGGTCGTCCCCAGCGGCATGATCGGCGTCAGGCTCTGCGCCATGATCGTGGCATAGGTGGAATGGGTGTGCACCACGCCGCCGATCGACGGGAAGGCGCGGTAAAGCGCGGTATGGGTGTCGAGGTCGGAGGACGGCTTGTAGCGGTTGTCGAGCGGACGACCGTCGATATCGGTGACGACCATGTGGTCCGGCGTCATCTCGTTGTAATCGATGCCGCTCGGCTTGATGACCACCGTGCCGGTCTCCCGGTCGATGCCGCTGGCATTGCCGAACGTCGCCATGACCAGGCCGTGGCGGACCGTGGCAAGATTGGCTTCCAGAACCGATTGCTTGAGCCTTGTGAGCGACATTTATGCCCGAACCTTCAGAATTTTCCGGTGACGGCCGCGCCCCGGGGGACGCGGCCGATCGTGGCGTCGACCCTTAGCGGGCGGCCGTCCAGCCCTTGTAGTCGGCGACGTTGTCGGCGGTGATCAGCTCGGGCTCGAGCAGCACGGTATCCTCGGCCGGCTTGTTGCCCTGGAGCACGTCATAGCCCATCTGCAGCGCCTTGCCGGCCATGACATAGGGATCCTGCGACGCGGAGGCCTTGATCATGGAATTGCCGGACTTGAGCGCCTGCTCGATGTCCGGAGCGCCGTCGACCGCGGTGATGATGAAGTCGGTGCGGCCGAGCTGCTTGGCGGCCAGCGAAGCGCCGATGCCGGTCGGGTCGTTGATCGCGAAGACCGCGTCGATGTCGTCGAAGCGGGTCAGCAGGCTCTGCATGACGTCGAGGCCGCCATCGCGCGACGCCTGGCCGTTCTGGTCGTCGGAGAGCACGTTGATGCCTTCATGCTCGGCGAAGACCTGCTGGCAGCCCTTCACGCGGTCGATGATCGACGAGGACTGCGGACCGTTGATGATGATGACGTTGCCGGCTCCTCCTTCGAGGTTGTCGACGATGTACTGGCAGGCCTTGGCGCCGGCAGCGACGTTGTCGGTCATCACGGTCACATCCGCGCCCGGTGCGGAGACGTCGAAGGCAGCGACGACGACGCCGGCATCCTTGGCGCGCTTGACAGCCGGGGCGATGGCGCTGGCGTCAACGGCGTTGAGCATGATGATGTCGACGCCAGAAGCGATGAAGTTGTCGATCTGCGAGACCTGCTTGTTGAGGTCGTAATCGGCCGAGACCGAGGTCACCTGGACGTCCGGGTTGATCTCCCTGGCGCGGTCCTCGATGCCCTTGATGGTGGCGACGAAGAACGGGTTGCCGAGCAGACCGACCGAAATGCCGATGCTGTTGAGGTCCTTGGCGGCCGAAGCCCCGGTGAGTGCAGCGACTGCCGCGGCAGTGCAAAGAAGGGTTTTCAGTTTGCGCATAGTGGTATCTCCTCCGTTATATGCGTTTGATTTCAGTCTTTTATCGCCGGCTCTTGCGGCCGTTATGCGATCACGTGCGGGCGCCGCCCTGAAGCCGGTAGCGGTCGAGCGCCACGGCCGCGATGATGACGAGCCCCTTGATGATGAATTGCCAGATGTCGGAAACGCCGGTCAGGATCAGGCCGTTGGACAGGACCGCGATGATCAGCGCGCCCACCAGCGTGCCCCAGATCGAGCCGACGCCGCCGACAAAACTTGTACCACCGAGAATGACTGCGGCGATGGCGTCGAGTTCATAGGCCATGCCGAGCTGCAGACCGTTGGCGGCATAGAGCCGGGCCGCCGACATCGCCCCGCCGAGACCGGAGAGCAGGCCCGACATGCCGTAGACGAAGAGCAGCACCAGCCAGACCTTGATGCCGGTCAACCGTGCGGCTTCCTGGTTGCCGCCCACCGCATAGATCCAGGTGCCGAGCACCGTCCGGCGCAGGATGAACCAGGACACGAGGATCACCGCGAGCGCGATCAGAGCCAGCCACGGAATGCCGAAGAGCGAGCCGTTGCCGATGAAATCGAAGGGCAGTTCCGGGTTGAAGACCGTGGTGTCGCCGCCCATCAGCCGGGCCACGCCGCGGACCGCGGTCAGTGACCCCAAAGTGACAATGAAGGGTGGCAACTTCAAAAAAGAGATCAGACAGCCGTTGGCGAGACCGAAGACCAGGCCGATCGCCATGGCGGCCGGTATGCCGAGCATGCCGTATTCCGGCACAAGCGAGACGATGACGGCGATCATCGCGGAAGCGGCTAGGATCGAGCCGACCGACAAGTCGATGCCGCCGGTCAGGATGACGAAGGTCATGCCGGCCGCGAGCACGATGTTGATCGAGGCCTGCTGGACGACGATCGAGAGGTTGTTGACCGAAACGAACTTGCCGCTCAGAAGCTGAAAGCCGATCGCCAGCAGAATGAGCACCGGCAACATGCCGAGCGCACGGATGATGCCTTTGATCTCGAGCCGCTTGCGCGCCTCTTCCGGGGATTGGATCTCACTCATGTGCCGTCCGTTCGTGGTTCGAATTCATTGCAGCGGCCGCGGCCAGTTCGCCGTTCGCGGCCCCCGTCGAGAGCGCCATGATGCGCTCCTGATCGATGGGTTTTTCGGGTGTTCCGGTCACTTCGCCGGCAATCGTGCCCTCGCGCATGACCAGAACCCGGTCGGCCACGCCGATGATCTCGGGCAGTTCGCTGGAGATCATGACGACGGCGAGGCCTTCGGCGGCGAGGCTGTCGATCAGCCGGTAGATCTCGGACTTGGCGCCGACATCGACGCCGCGGGTGGGTTCGTCGAGGATGATGACGTCGGGACCGACCTCGAGCAGGCGGGCAAGCAGAACCTTCTGCTGGTTGCCGCCCGAGAGAGAGCCGACATTGATGCGCGCGTTCGGCGCCTTGATCGACAGCGACGTCATCGCGCCGGCGGCGCGCTTAGCGGCGGCGGCGAAATTGCGGATGCCGAATGTCCCGGCGTCGCGCTCGATGACGCAAATGGAGACGTTTTCCGAAACGCTCATGTCGAGGAACAGGCCTAGGCCCTTCCGGTCTTCGGTGAGATAGGCGATGCCCTTGGACAGCGCCTCACGCGGCGTGCGGCATCGGATGACCTCGCCGTTGAGACGGATCGTGCCTTCGCTCACCGGATCGGCGGCGTAGATCAAGCGCGCGAGTTCGGTGCGCCCTGAGCCGACGAGACCGGCGATGCCGAGCACCTCGCCGCGATGGACCTCGAAGGAGACGTCATGGACCAGCCGGCCGTCGCCCAGCCCCTCGACGGAAAGCACAGCATCGCCGGACCGTTCGAGCTGCTTGTGCTCCTTCTTGTAGAAGGTCGAGAGGTCGCGACCGACCATCATCGAGACGAGCTTGGAGGCGTTGAGTTCATCGCGCGACAGCGTGCCGACATAGGACCCGTCACGCAGCACCGAGCAGCGGTCGGAGAGCCGGTAGATCTCCTCCATGCGGTGGCTGATGTAGATGATCGCCACCCCTTCCTGCTTGAGACCTGCGATGACGTCGAAGAGCTGTTCGGTCTCGCGCGTCGACAGCGAGGTGGTGGGCTCGTCCATGACGATGACGCGGGCATTGGCGGCGAGCGCGCGGCCGATCTCGACCAGCTGGCGTTCCCCGAGCGAGAGATCGCCGACAAGCGTGTCCGGGCCGAATTTCACGCCGAGACGCTTGAGAATGGGCGCGGTGGCGGCCGCCATGGCGCGATAATCGGCGATCCCCATGGTCGATGGTTCGGCGCCGAGGAAAATGTTCTGCGCGACGGTGAGATTGGGGGCGAGCGAGAGTTCCTGGTAGATCACCGCGATGCCGAGCTTCTTGGAATGTTTGGGGTCGCCCAGCACGATCCGCTCGCCGTTCATCAGCACTTCGCCGCCGGGATCGGCCGTATAGGCGCCCGACAACACCTTCATCAGGGTGGACTTGCCGGCGCCGTTCTCGCCCATCAGAGCGTGCAACTCGCCGGCATCGACCGTCAGCGACACATCCGAGAGCGCCTGGACCGGACCGAAGGTCTTGCTGATCGAGCGCATCTCGAGGACGGGCGCCGAGCTGGCACCTTGGCTGGTCTGGACGGCACTCATGACAGGGCCTCGCTGGTCGGTGCGATCAGGTATTCGACGCCCTCGTCTTCGAGCATCCGAGCGTCGGCATCGCTCAGCCCGTCATCGGTGACGAGCTTGGACACCCGCGAAAACGGCAGGGTGACGGTGGGCGGGCGCATGGCGAACTTGCGGCTGTCGACGAGCACGATGATCTCGTTGGCAAGGCCGCACATGTCGTTGATGAAGCGCACCAGAAGCGGATGCTGCTCGAGCAGTCCCTCGCGGCTAACGCCAAGCGTGCCCAGGAAGAACTGCGACGCGTAGAAGGGATAACCGCCCTGCCCCGCATCGTAGACGATTCCGGGCTCGCGGTGCAGATCACCGCCGCCGACCGTCAGTTGGCAGGTGCCGTGCTCCGAAATATAGGCGGCAACGGGCATCGAGTTGGTGAAGACCCGCACGTTACGGTTGGCCATCTCGCAGCCGAAATGGAAGCAGGTCGAGCCGCCGTGAATGATGATCAGGCTGCCGTCACGGGCAAGCGTCGCCGCCTTGCGGGCGATGGCGCGCTTGGCCTCGACCGCGATATCGCGATTTTCGACGAAGGGAAGCGCGTTGGCGCGGCGGGTGGCCGCAAAGCCGTCAGCCGCAGCGATGCCCCCGTGAACCTTTCGCGCCACGCCCGCGTCATCGAGCTTGTCGATGTCGCGGCGAACGGTGGCGGCGGACACGCCGGTGACTTCCTGGAGCTCCTTCACCGAAACGAAGGGCCGCTCTATCAGAAGCTCCGCAATAGCCTTGTGGCGACTGAAATCGCTCACCCGTCTCCTCCCGAGAGAACTTTCTTGTGAGGCCAAACTGGCACAGCGGAAGCGAGTATGCAATTATTTAATCATCAGATGAGCGTTTTTCCTCATGCGCGAATGTTGCGATGCAAAATTGTGATATTTCGCGCGCATTAGTTTGCACTCCCAACGTCGGCACACTTGCCCGCCTTCTGCCGGCATCGCGGGACGGACAGACGCGGCGCGCGAACGAAACAGCGACAGGCCGCTTGCGCGGCGCAGGCGCAAGACGCTGGCAAATCAGACATGTGACGGGAGAAAAATGGTCGGAGCGGAGAGATTCGAACTCCCGACCCTCTGGTCCCAAACCAGATGCGCTACCAGGCTGCGCTACGCTCCGAAGGCCTGGCCGGCATGTGCCGACCGGCGGTCCGTGGTCTCGATAACGAAAGCCGGCGTCATCCGCAAGCCCGATCGGCCACGCGAACGGGTCCGCGCCCAAAGAAGCTTCGATTGTGGGGGAATCCCGCAGCTATTCGATGCCAACGGCCGGGTGGACGACCTTGTCGCCGGCAGCAATCTTCTTTTCCGCTGCAATCCCGGCATTGATCTCGAGCACGTAGCGCACCGGGCCGGGCGAGGAGATGATCGATTCCGAAAAAGGTACCGCGTCGGCGGCGACGCCGAGGACCTCGCCGTCAGGCGCGATGAACACCATGTCGAGTGGCAGAACGGTGTTCTTCATCCACATCATCACCGGTCGGGTTTGCCCGAAATCGAAGAGCATGCCGTGATCCTCGGCCATCTCCTTCCGGTTCATCAGGCCCTGGGCCCGTTCCTCGTTGGTGGTGGCGAGTTCGATCGTGAAGCTGACCGGGCCATCCGCCGTCTCGATGACGAGCGGCTCGGGCGAGGTACGGAATTCGACCGCGGATGCGGCGACGCTTGCAAAAGCGAGAAGACCGAGGACGCAGGCAGCGTGAAACGCCCCCTTGGCCAGACGTGTCACGGGGCGGTCGGCAGCGAGACGCATCATCGGCTCAGTGCGAATTCGAAAGCGGCGCGTCGGTATCCGGGTGAATCTCGGCAGCCATAAGGCCCTTGTCCCCGTCTCCGAAGCGTACGAGAACCGACTGGCCGGGCCGAAGTTCGGTGAGGCCGTAGCGGCGCAGCGTTTCCATATGGATGAAGATGTCCTCGGTCCCCTCGCCGCGGGTCAGGAAGCCGAAACCCTTGGTGCGGTTGAACCATTTCACGATGGCCCGCTCCAGGCCGCTTGACGGCTTGACCTGGACATGGGTGCGCACCGGAGGGAGCTGAGAGGGATGGACCGCCGTCGAGGTATCCATGGACAGGATCCGGAAGGCCTGGTATCCGCGATCCCGCTTCTGGATCTCGCAGACCACCCGCGTGCCCTCGAGCACGGTCTGGTAGCCGTCGCGCCTGAGGCAGCTGACATGGAGAAGCACGTCGCCTCCGCCGTTGTCAGGGACGATGAAGCCGAAACCCTTGGCGACATCAAACCACTTGATGACTCCGGTGATTTCGATCAGATCGACAGGTTCGCCGGCCGTGCCGGACGTCAACTCCGTCTTGTGCGAGGACCTTTCCCCCATCCGGTCGCCTCTCCAGTACACGCCCAACAACACTTGAAGTGATTCTCATTTGAAACAATAGCATTCTATTCCGGCCGCAGCGCAAGGGGCTTGCCGGAAACTTCGACAACCCAAGATGTTTTCCCCATCAATCCCGATCTCTCCATTGTCTTCGGCTAGATGCCCCCTATGGTTTGGCAGGTCATTAATCGGAGAGACTACATGCGCTATCTGCACACCATGGTCCGCGTCACCGACGTCGATGCGTCGCTGGACTTCTACTGCAACAAGCTCGGAATGGTGGAAATCCGCCGAATCGAGAACGAAAAGGGCCGTTTCACCCTCATCTTCCTCGCCGGCTCCGACGACAAGGAAGCCGCGCTCGCCAACAAGGCGCCGATGGTGGAGCTGACCTACAACTGGGATCCGGAAGACTATCAGGGTGGCCGGAACTTCGGCCACCTTGCATATCAGGTCGATGATATCTACAGCCTCTGCGCGAAACTGCAGGACGGCGGCGTGACGATCAACCGGCCGCCGCGCGACGGCCACATGGCCTTTGTTCGCTCCCCCGACGGGATCTCGATCGAGCTGTTGCAGAAGGGCGATCCCCTGCCGCCGGCCGAGCCCTGGGCATCGATGGAGAATACCGGGAGCTGGTAAGCCGACGCTTTCGGAGCAATATCCGGGCGGGCAAGCTTCGCAAAAGGCTTGCCCGCCTATCTTCGTGTATCAGAGAATCAACGGGTTGGTCCGCGCAAGGGGCTTCAGTCATCCTTTCGCCCCAATTGACACCCATGCGGATAAACGGCTTAAAAGCGATGGTTTCGGCGAACGACCCGATTCCGGTCGTCACAGAGGCCGAGCAATTTCAAGGCCGGCCACGGCGCAGACTGGCGCCAAACCACTCAGGAGCGGGGGCTCGATGCATCATCGGCGAGGAACCGGACGCGGATTGCGTGGCATGATCACGCCACAAATCCCCGTTTCCGCCCTGTCGAAGCGCCATCCCGCCCTGCCCCTCTGCGCTGCCCTGACGCTGATTTCCCTTTCCGGCTGCGTCAGCGCCACAGACCCGACACTGATGGCCGGCAACCAGGCCTACGCTCCCTCGGAGACCATGTCGCTGGCTCCCGTCGATGGCGCACAAGGCTCGGCGCCCGGCTCGGAAGACAATGGCGCCTTTTCCATCGCCGAAACCGGCGAAGGAAGTGCGGCGCCAGCAGATCCCTCGACGATGACCGCGATGGCGGCCGATCCTTCGGCCTCTGCCGGATTCGATGCGCGCAACCGCAGCATCATGCAGAACGGGCAGGCCGTAGCGGTCTCCAACCTCTATTCCACGACCCAGAATTCCATGGGCCAGAATACCACGGGCCAGTCCGCTGCAGTCGTGCCGACGGGCGAAGCCGCTCCCGGCGCACCGGTGCCGAGCCCCTCGCCCGAACGCCAGCTCGGAGCCGCCGCACCCGTCGAGGTCGCAGCCCTTGCTTCTCCGGCGGCAGAATCGCCAGCCGCACAGGCGCTCGATCAGGCAACGGCGAGCGTGCCGGCAAGCGGCGATACACAGATCCAGGCGGCGCCAGCCCAGACTCAACCTGCCCGTCCGGTCGCGCTTGCGGAACCGCCCCAGAAGAAATCCTTCTTCGGCCGCCTGTTCGGCTCCGAACCCACACCTCCGAAACCTGTGCAGGCGAAGGCGTCACGTCCGAGCGCGCCGGCTCCCGCCCCGCAGAGCAGTCAGACGGGCGAGACCGAGGTCGTTTCGCTTCGCAACGACATCGTTGTCGCGCGCGCTTCGGCCGGCGACGACACCGGCGGACTTCCCGGCGTCCGGATGTCCTCGCTGTTCGAGATCCAGGCGGGCAACGACGAGGACGGAGAAGACGCCCAGGGCGTCGAGGTGGCGTCTGCCGCCGGCCTCGCCCGACTCGCACCCAACGGCCTGCACGTGCAGACCGAGACGGTCGATATTGCCTGCCTCAAGCCACAGCTGGTCAAGACGCTCAAGACCATCGAGCGCCATTACGGCCGTCCGGTAGTCGTTACCTCCGGTTTCCGCAGCCCCAAACACAATCGCAAGATCGGTGGTGCCCGCAATTCCCGCCACACCAGCTGCGAAGCCGCCGACATCCAGGTCGCCGGCGTTTCCAAATGGGATCTGGCCGCCTATGTGCGCGCCATGCCGGGTCGCGGCGGTGTGGGCACCTACTGTCACACCCGTTCGGTCCATGTGGACATCGGCACGAAGCGCGACTGGAACTGGCGCTGCCGCCGCCGGAAATAGCGATTCTCATCTGAAGCCCAGCCTGAGACCGGCCCACGCGATGGTTTTCCACCATCGGAAGGGCAGACAATTCGCGTGGTTTTTCCGTGATTTCGCCGGAAAACCGGGCGTTTCAAGTGGGCGAAAAAATTTCATGTCATTTTTTTGAATTTAGGGCCATTTCGCGCTTGCGGGATCCGGGGGAGCTGACTATAAGACGCCTCGCACGCGCCCTTCGTCTATCGGTTAGGACGCCAGATTTTCATTCTGGAAAGAGGGGTTCGACTCCCCTAGGGCGTGCCACTTTTCTCCCTTTTTCGCAGCATTGATTCGGGCGCCATCGTTGAGCGCCTCGCATGTCGTGCAATCGTCAGCCTCCCCGGCGCGAACACGCCATGTGGGGCCAGGGACGCGTTCCCGGTGCGCTTTGGAGCGGATGGGGCTCAAACGATCACTGTTGCTGTCTGGGGAGCGCTGTGGGGCTGTTTTGACGCATCAGGCGGTCGCCATGCATCCCAACGAGTCGGGAGCTTCGTCCGATCGACGTGAACGGGAGCACACTGCTCGACCGTTCGGACGAGATCGGCGTCAGGCGCGAACGCCTGACGCGATATTTGTGTCGCGTCCGCCAGTTCGGCAGACGTGTCCGGAGCGCCTAGAGGCGGATCATGCCGGCGTCGACGTTGACGCACTGGCCGGTCATCCAGCCGGCATCGTCGGAGACGAGGAAGGCCACCACCTTGGCGATATCCTCTGGCTGTCCCTTGCCGGGCATTGCCTGGAGCATCTCGACGAAGCCGAAGCTCTCGGCGTGCGGGCTACCCTTCACGCCGTCGGAATCGATGAGGCCCGGCGTGACCGCGTTGACGCGGATCCCGTACTTGCCCACTTCGGTCGCCAGCGCGCGGGTGAAGCCGACGACGCCGCCCTTGGCTGCCACATAGGCCGACATGTTGGGCGTTCCGGCATAGAACGCATTGGAGGCGATGTTGAGCACCGTGCCCTTGCGGTCGGCTGCGCGCATCATGTCGGTGGCCTTGCGGCTGGCGATGAAGACGCTCGTCAGGTTGGTGTCGATGATCTTCTGCCAGTGCTCCATGTCGACGTCGTCCCAAGCAATGTAGGGAACGATCGAGGCGTTGTTGACGAGGATGTCGATGGCGCCGTTCTCGGCGGCGTCCTCGAGCATCTTGTTGACCTGGTCGACCTTGGTGGAATCGCAGGTCACGCCGACGGCGCCGTGACCGATATCGGCGGCCGCAGCCTTGGCGCCCTCGCCGTTGATGTCGGAAATCACCACCTTGGCGCCGGCTTCGGCGAGTGCCTTCGCGATGGCCTTGCCGATGCCCTGTGCCGCTCCCGTGACGACCGCCTTGCGGCCTTCAAGACTTGTACTCATCTCTTGTTTCCTTTCCTGTTTGCCGTTGCCGGCCCTTATGCGTCGATTGCTGCGTCCCAGGTGGCCTGCGCGGCCGAGAGGCCGGCGGCCACATTTACCTTCGCGCCCACGGCCTTGAGCGCTCCGCCCATGGCGGCCACCGCGAGCAGCGCGTAGCCCGGCTGTGCGGTCGGGCCCATGTGACCGATACGGATCAGCTTGCCGAGCGTTTCGGCGCGTCCGGCGGACATCGAAACGCCGTAGCGGGCCCGGGCTTCCTTGAGCACGATGCCGGCATCGATACCCGCCGGCATCTTCACGGCGGTGGCCGTCGGAGAGGCGATGTCCTCGCTTGCCGGCCACAAATCCACACCCATCGCCTTGATGCCCTCACGGCAGATTTTCGCCGTCAGCGCATGGCGCGCCCAGACCTGTTCCGGTCCCTCGTCGAGATAGCGGTCGAGTGCCGCGCTCAGGCCGTTGAGTTCGGCTACCGAAGGCGTGAAGGGGAACGGCTCGGTCTTCTTCCAGGCGTTCTTCCAGTCCTTGAGGCTCAACATCGAGGCAAACGGGGCATCGGGGTTGGCCTCGATCTTTTCCCAGGCAGCCTCGGAGACGGCGACCAGCGAAAGGGACGGCGGACAGCCGAGGCACTTGTTCGGGCCTGTAACGTAAATGCCGGCCTGGCTGGCGGTCGGACTTGTCGGCATGCCGCCCCAGGAAGACACCGCGTCGACCAGCAGCAGCGCACCGGCTTCGGCGACGACGGCGCCGATGGCGTCGATATCGTTGAGCGTGCCCGACGGTGTGTCGTGGTGGCAGACGCAGACGATTTTGACCTCCGGATGCGCCTTGAGGAAGGCGCGGACCTGTTCGGGATCGATCGCGGTGTCGTAGGGGACCTCGATCTCCTCGACCTTCTTGGCGTAGCGCGCGGCCCAGTAGCCGAAGCCCTTGCCGTAGACGCCCGAGGCGAGGTTGAGCACCACGTCGTCCTTGGCGATCAGCGAGGCCGCGGCGCCCTCGAGCGCCAGCACCGGCTCACCCTGGAGGATGAGCGGCGGCAGATCACAGCCCATCGCCTCTTGCGCCTTCAGCGTCAGGTCCTCGAAGAAGGCCTGGAAGGCCGGATCGTAGTCGTAGAGCACCGTGGTTCCGAGCGCACGCAGCACTTCCGGATAGGCGTCCACGGGTCCGGCGGTCAGTGTGAAGACCGGCGGTTTGGTTTCCTCGTATTTCATGTCGCCCTCCCCTCAGCCGTAGAAATTCACGCCGGTCTTGTAGTCCTTGAAGCTCTCCGGATCGTGACTGAAGAGCACCTCGGCGTTCTTCTCCTTCTCGATCTCCTTGAGCCGGCGCATGGAATTGACGCCTGCGACCGGATCGATGTGGAAGCCGGCATTGATGTCGTGCTCGTAGTTCTTGCGGGTATAGGCGGCGTCGAGGGTCAGAAGCAGCGGACGGCGGTTGTCGAACTCGACGAGGAGCGAATAGTGGCCGACCGTGTGGCCCGGGGTGTAGACGAGCGTCACGCCCGGCGCGAGTTCGACGTCGCCCTCGATGGTCTCATACTTGGTGTTGGCCGCGGTCTGGCCCATGGTGAGCTGGTCCGACATGCCGCGCGCTTCTGCCACTTCCGCCGAGAACGCGAGATCGGAATAGCCGAGCACCTCGAAGGGCTGGCACTTGGCCGCCTGGCTGAGTTCGTCCTTGTGGCAGATCTTCTTGGTGTCCGGGAAGAACTTGTTGCCGCCCACATGGTCAAAATGGAAGTGGGAGTTGAACACCAGGTCGATGTCCTTGGGTTCGAGACCCAGGAGTTTCAGCGCACCGGGAATGGTCTGCAGCTCGCTCTGCTGCGGCTTTTCGAACGGCAGGACCTTCTGCACGTGATCGAAATCGTAGCCGGTATCGATCAGGAACTTGCCTTTCGGGTGATCGACGAGCACCGAATAGACCGGAAAGCGGACTTCGCCGCCGGGGCCCTTGTTCCACCAGATGTGAAAACCGTCGAGAACCAGCGAGCCGCCGTCGAGCAGGAAGACTTTGGTATCGGCCATGTCATTTCTCCTTTGTTGTGCCGCGCCCTACTCCCTGGCGCGGTCATTGTGGGTGCGCCGCAGGGTCAGGACCTATTAATCTGTTTGGAATGGTCGGAGCGAATTTGTGCGGATGCGCGAAGCAAGGCCGCAGGAAGGCTGAAGCCTTTCAAGGCTTTGCGACAAAGCAGCCCGTGCAAATTCGTCCGATCCGAAGGACGTTCGATCTGGCGGCGACCTGCCACGTCGAAGTTCTCGATCGGGGCGACGGCCCCGCTCTTCAAACTTCTCCTCGCATATCTTGCCATTTCGAACGCCATTCCAATCATATTAACAGGTCCTGACCCTAGCGGGCGCCGCGTTCATAGGCTGCGCCCAGGGCCGAGGGCAGTTTTGCCCGGCGGCCGAAGAGCACGAGGACGACCATCACCGCCGCGAAGGGCAGCATCTGGATAACGTCGGTCGGAATGTTGGAGCCCGCGACCTGCAGGGCCGTGGTCATCGACAGGGCCGCACC
This sequence comes from uncultured Hoeflea sp., assembly GCA_964511625.1. Lineage (GTDB taxonomy): Bacteria > Pseudomonadota > Alphaproteobacteria > Rhizobiales > Rhizobiaceae > Pseudohoeflea. The sequence goes on along the minus strand of CAZEJG010000001.1, from coordinate 104,441 downwards.
GAAGATCAGCGAACCGATCAGCACCCAGAGCGGCCGGCCGCGCGCCAGCATGGCGAGCACGATACCGATGAAGCCGGCACCACCGGTCATGAAGGGGATGAACAGCCCTGCCCCGATATTGGCGAGATAGGCGCCGCCCAGCCCCGCCATGGCCCCGGTGAACAGGACCGCGAAGACGCGGATTCCGAGCACGTTGCCGCCGGCGACATCGAGTGCGGCCGGGCGTTCGCCGGCGGCCCTGAGCGTCATGCCGAGATTGGTGCGGCGATAGAGGAACGCCAGAACCGCGACGGCGACCAGAGCGATATAGACGATGAGATGCCGCCCGAAGAGCGACGGACCGATCACCGGCAGGTCGGTGAGCCCCGGGATGTTCAGCCGCTCGGGTGCAGGCAGGCGCGGATAGGTGCGCGAGAACTGGAAGTGGTGCAGGAGCGCGGTCAGCCCTTCCACACCGAGCGTCAGGCCGATGCCGATGACGATCTGGTTGAGGCCCAGACGGACGCAGAGGATCGCCATGATGATAGCCACCAGGACGCCGCCGACCATGCCACCCAGGAAACCGAGCCAGAGGGATTCGGTCTTGAAGGCGACGAGAAAGCCCATATAGGCGCCCATCAGCATCATGCCCTCGATGCCGATGTTGAGGACACCGGCCTTTTCGGACATCTGCTCGCCGAGACCGGCCAGAAGCATGGGTACGGCGGCGACGATGGCGCCGGTGAAGAGAGAGGACAGGAACGCCTCCGTCAGCAATCCACCCATGTCAGCGCTCCTTCTTCCGCTTGTGTTGGTCGATGTATTCGCCGAGGCCGAGACAGATCAGCAGGCTGGCGACGAGCACCAGCGTGAAGTTCTGCGGCACGCCGAGGCGACGGGCGGCACTCTCGCTGCCGATCAACAGCGCCGAGTAGAAAAAGACGAGCACGATCGCGCCCACCCCGTGGAAACGGGCGAGGAAAACCAGCGGAATGACCATCAGGCCATAGGCCGGGTTCCAGTTGGCGCGCACATTGCCGGCGACGCCGAGGATTTCCGAAGCGCCGGACAGGCCGGCGAACCCGGCCGAAAGACCGAAGGTGGCGAGCGTCAGGAGCGGCACCGACAGGCCGGCATGGGTCGCCGCGGCCGGATTGGCGCCGACCATGCGCAGACGCAGACCGAAGGACGTGCGGGTCATCATCAGATGAACCAGGAGCACCGCGATCAGGCCCCAGACGAGCCCGCTGGAGATCGAGGTGTCGAAGAGCCGCGGCAGGCGGTCGTCGACCGGCAGCGTACGGGTCTGCGGCACCGTGGTGTCCGGATCGCGGAAGACGAGCTTGACCAGCGTCGAGGCCAGCAGCACGCCGAGGAAGGACATCATCAGCGTGGTGATGATCTCGTTGACGCCCTGATAGGCTTTCAGGAGCGCCGGAATGATCGACCAGACGGCCCCGACGATCGCCGCAAGCGCGAAGCCGACCAGCAGCACCGCCCAGCCGGGCAGGACGCCCACGAGCAGCGGCGCGGTGGCGGCGGAGACGACGGCGCCGAGCAGGAACTGCCCGTCGGTGCCGAGATTCCATATCCCTGCCCGGAAGGCGATGATCAGGCTGGCGCAGAGGAAGAGAAGCGGCGCCATCCGGGTGGCCGTCTGCTCCAGTCCTAGACCGGAGAACAGCGACCGCGAGAGGACATAGCCATAATAGGTCAGCGGGTTGACACCGACCAGCATCAGGATGATGGCCGACAGCACGAAGGCGGCGACGATCGGGCCGACGGTCACCGTCATCAGGCGCTGGAACGCGCTGCGCTCGGTTGCCGGACCGGTGGCATCGGCCGCATTGGCCTCCTGATCCACCGAACTGGGATTCATATCGTTTTCCATAGTCATGCGGTCGCCTGTTTGTGTTCTTCCTCGCCCGCCATCATGCGGCCGATGCGAAGGCGCAGCGCTTCTCCCGTTCCGTCGTTGTCGACGATACCGCGGATGCGGCCGCCTTCCATCACCGCGATGCGGTCCGACAGCGCCATAAGTTCGTCGAGGTCGGTGGAGATGAGCACGACGCCGAGCCCCTTCTCCGCGATGTCGGCGATGCGCTGGCGCGAAGCGTCGATGTTCTGGAGGTCGAGGCCGTAGGTCGGCTTGTTGAAGACGACGACACGGGCTTCTCCCGACAGTTCACGACCGAGCAGAACCTTCTGGATGTTGCCGCCCGAGAGCCGCCCGATCGGCGTGGTCTCTCCCGGTGTGCGGACGGAGAACTTTGCGATCAGGTCACGCGCATGCTGCGCGATGCGCTGGGGCCGTTCGATGCCGTTCACCCAGAACGGCGGCTGGCCGATATCCTTGAGCACGGTGTTCTCGGAAACCGGGAAGGCGCCCACCGATCCCTCGGACAGGCGATCGTCGGTGAGGTAGCGAAGACCCTTGCGGCGGCGCTGGGCCACCGAAACACGGGTGATGTCCTCGCCATCGAGCACGACCCGTCCGTCGGTCAGGGTACGCTGGCCGGCAAGGGCCTCGGCAAGCTGTTTCTGGCCGTTGCCGTCGATACCGGCGACGCCGAGGATTTCGCCCGCCTTGAGCGTGAGATTGATGTTCTCGAGCCCGAGGACATCGGAATCGCCCTGGGTGGCGAGATCCGTCACCTTCAAGACGGTTTCGTCACGTGCGGTGCTGGCGCGATGCTCGGTGGATGTCGCGCCGGCCTCGCGGCCGAACATCAGGCGGACGATCTCGTCGACGGCCTGATCCTCCGACATCCCCTTGAGTTCTTCCGGCCCCATCTCGCCGGCGAGCGCGCCCTGCTTGAGGACGGATATCCGGTTGCCGAAGCGGTAGGCCTCGGCGAGCTTGTGGGTGATGAAGATCACCGCCAGCCCGCTCTTGACCAGCTTCTGCATGCGGGCTCCCAGTTCCTCGGCCCCCTGCGGCGTCAGCATAGACGTCGCTTCGTCGAGGATGAGCACCTTGCTGTCGCGCAACAGGGCACGGGCGATCTCGATCTGCTGCTGCTGCCCCAGCGACAACTCGCCGGTGATGGCGTCGAGCGGCAGGGAGAGCGCGAAATCACGCTTGAGTTCCTCCATCCGGGCCGCGATGGCCGCGCGCGGCGGGCGCTCGTACCAGGGCGCGCCGAGGGTGAGGTTTTCGAGCACGGTCAGCGTCGGAACCAGCATGGAGTGCTGGAAGACCGTGCTGATGCCGGCGTCGAGACTGGCCGAGGGGCTGGCCAGCCGCGTTTTCTCTCCATTGAGCGACAGGTAGCCCTCGTCGGGCTCCTGTAGACCGGCCAGGATGCCGACGAGCGTCGACTTGCCGGCGCCGTTCTCGCCGAGCAGGACATGGACCTCGCCCGGGTGAATGGTGAGCGAGACGTTGTTGACCGCGATCACGCCCGGAAAGCGCTTGGTCACCCCGTGCACGCCGATGACGCCTGTCCCCGTTTCCGGGGACAGGTTTGTCGGATTTTCCGCTGCTAGTGCCACGGATATGCTCACTCGGCCACGGTGACCAGGGCGCGGACATCTTCGGCCTGGAACTTCGGCTCAACCTTGATGTCGCCAGCGATGATCTGCTCACGCAGGGCCATCACTTCTTCCCAGGCCTTCTCGTCGACCTGCGGGGTCTTGATCAGCTTGACGGAATCGTCGGCCAGGCTGATCGAATAGCCGTGGGTGCCGAACTTGTCGGCCTTCAGGTCTTCGATCATCGCGGTGTAGACCGGTGTCATGTCCCACAGGACGGAGGTCAGGAGATGACCTTTGTCGATCGAGGACTTGTCGCCGATCACGTCGATGAACATCACGTCCGAACCGTCGGTGGCCTTGTTGGATTCCACGGCCTGGATCATGCCGAAGCTAGAACCGTTGCCCTGGCCGAAGATGATGTCGGCGCCGGCCGCGATCACCGAGGTGGTAACGCGGTTGCCGCCGGCGGCGTCCGAATACGCGGCCGGGCCGATGACGGAATAGAGGATCTTCACATCCGGGTTCTCGGCCTTCACGCCTTCGGCGAAGCCGGCCGACTGCGAGTTCCAGGAAGGCGGCTCACCGGAGACGACGATACCGACGGTGCCGGTGGTGGTCATCTTGGCGGCGAGACGGCCGGCCAGATAGGCGCCTTCGTGACCCGAAAGCGTGTAGTCGGCGACCTTGCCCGGCACGAGAGCGTCGGGGCTATCGACGATGGCGACGGCCACGCCGGTTTCCTCGGCGATTTCCGGGCCGGCGGTGTTGTAGCCACTGGCATGCGCGATCAGGAGATCGGCGCCGTCGGCAACCAGTTCGCGCATCGGCGCACGAACGTCACCGTAGCCCAGGCCTTCCGCGACGATGACTTCGACACCGGTCGCCTCGGCTGCTGCCTTGGCGGCGTCGACGCCCTGCTGGTTCCAGCCGAAGTCACTTCCCTGTTCCGGCGTGAGGATGGCTATGGTATCTACCTCGGCGGCAAAGGCCGGGGCGGCTAGCACCACGCTGAGCGCGGCAGAAATAAGTAGGTTTTTCATCATGTTGTTCCCACAATGGTTGTCGGTTTCCGAACAGAAGACGAAAGCGTCTGGCAGACCTTTTGTTGTTTTTATCGCCCTGTCTGCTGGGCTTCTTGCGCTCCCGGCCAAGGCCGAGAGCGAAGCTTATGTGCCCTATTCAGGCATCATTCACGGGACCGACGGCGCCGATCCGGTGAAGATTTCGGTGGTCAACGAGGCCGGCGTTCCGCTTGTCTGCGAAGCCGCCCTCGCGCACTGGTATTCCGATGAACTCGGCAGCGTCGCTCCCGGCGAGGAGCTCACGCTGACCCTCTGGCACGACCAGAAGACCGGTGTCTTCAACCTGATGAACGCCACCGACGACCGGATGCCGGTCGAGGCTCTCTGGTGCGCCAGCGACGCCGGCCGCACGCGCCTCACCCTGCCGATTGCCAGCGGCAAGGCGGAGGCGACGCTGCGCTACTCCTGCCATGCCGGCGGAGAGGCCGGTCTGAGTTGCGAGGCTGCGGGCGGCTAGGCTGATCATTTCGCGCGAACCTCTTCGAGCTTGGCCTCGATGCGGTCCTTGACCTCGACGACTGCCGGCTGGTCGGCGATCACTTCGTCAGCGACCTTGGCAAAGGTGGCCTGAAGCTCGGCCTGCTGGTCGTCGGGCAAGGTCTTCACCTCGCCACCGTTGTCGAGCCAGGCCTTCTGGGCCCGCTCGACGTTCTCGACGCCCCACGGGAATACGGTCGTCTCGGCCGCCCTGCCCGCCTCGATGATCGCGGTCTTGACCTCGTCGGACTGCGACTGGAACCAGGCCTCGTTCACGAGCGTCACCGACACGATATGGTTCATGTCGATGTTGGTGACGTATTTGGCGGTGTCGTAGAACTTGAAGGCGGTCAGGATCGGGATGCCGGCCAGCATGCCGTCGATACCGCCGGCCTGCAGCTGCGGGACAACCTCCGAAAGCGCCAGCGGGGTCGGGGTGACGCCGACGGCTTCCATCGGCTTCATCTGCAGCGGCGAAGCGAAGGTCCGGATCTTCAGACCCTTCATATCCTCGATCGAATTGACCGGCTCGCGGGTCAGCATCTGGGTCGGCGAATTGTATATCGCGCCGATGATCCGCACGCCCTTGTCGAGGAACAGGGTTTCCATGTAGTCGCGGAAATCCTTGTCATGGATGACCGCGTCCACCTCGTCCGCCGTCTTGAACATGCCGGGCACGTCGAAGGCCTGGAAGCGCGGGTCGACGTTGGTCACGAAGGAGGTCGGGGTGGTGAACGCCTCGATGGTGCCGAGGAGAACGCCTTCGGACATGCGCGGGATCGCGCCGAGCTGCGAGGCAGGATAGATCTCCACCTTCACCTCGTCACCGACGCGGGCTTCCATCTCCTTCTGGAATTCCTTCTGCCACTCGTGCTGCACGTCGTTGATGGTTGCCGAGGCGAGCTTCATCGTCGTCTGCGCGTAGGCGGAAGCTCCGAAAGGCAGGAGAACTGCAAGGGCAGCCGCGCCAAGAGCGCGTCTCGTCATCTTGAAGCTGGTTTGCGTTGTCATTCTGGATACTCCGTTTGTTTGCTTACGATCAGGACATGCCGTGAAGCAGCCATAGCGATAGCGCGGGGACGAGGGTGATGAGGGCGAGAGCGGAGACCTGGACCCCGATAAAGGGCAGGACCCCGCGATAGATGTCGGATGTGCGGATACCGAGCACCGACTGGGCCACGAAGATGTTCAGGCCGAAGGGTGGCGTGAACATGCCGATGGCCAGATTCACGGTCATGACGATGCCGAAATGGATCGGATCGATGCCCAGAGAGACCGCGATCGGAACCAGCAGTGGCGAGAGCACCAGGATCGCCGAGGTCGGGTCGAGTACGCAGCCGATGGCCAGCAACAACAGGTTCACGGTGAGCATGAAGCCGAGCGGCGACAGGCCGGCATCGGCAGTGGCCGCGATCAAGGCCTGAGGCACGCCTTCGACGGTCAGAACCCAGCTGATGACACCGGCGGCCGCGACGACGATCATGATGCGCGCGGTCATCATCGCCGAGCTGACGGCGGCTTCGAGCAACAACCGGAAACTGACGGTGCGGTAGACGACCATGCCGAGGAAGGCCGCATAGGCACAGGCGAAACCGCCTGCCTCGGTCGGAGAGAAGAGACCGGCATAGATACCGACCATGACGAAGGCCGGCATGGTGAGCGCCCAGAACGCCTCCCTGAAGGCCTGCCAGGCAATGCGGGCACGGAAGTTCTCTTCCCGCGGGATGCGCGCCATCAGGGCGGAGATCGAGATGTATCCGGCCATCAGCAGCGCCATCACGATGCCCGGAATGATGCCTGCGATGAACAGTTTGGCGATCGACTGCTCGGCCGAGGCGCCATAGAGGATCATGGCGATCGAGGGCGGGATGACGATGTCGATCGCGCCGCTGGAGGTGATGATGCCGGCCGCCCTCTGCTTGCCGTATCCGCCTTCGATCAACTGCGGATACATGTTGCGTCCGACGGCTGCCACGGCGGCTGCCGACGAGCCGCAGATCGTCCCGATCAGGGTCGAGCCGCCGAGAGCGGCGATGCCGAGCGATCCGGGCACGCGGCCGAAAAGTGCGCGAACCAGATTGATGAGCCGGTCGGCGATGCCGCTGATCGCCATCAGTTCACCCGCAAAGACGAAGAACGGCACGGAGAGAAGCGCATAGGCATCCAGACCGCCGAAGATCGTCTGCTGGAGTGCGATCAGCGGCGGTCCGGGAAACAACAGGAGCCCGAGAGCGGCTGCCGCCAGCAGGGCGACGAAGATCGGCGCACCGAGCGCGATCAGGAGAACGATGCTGATCCCGAGAACCCAGGTCATTTGCGACCTCCCTTAGTTCTGCCAAGCCGGGACACGTCGACGATCGTCAGGAAAGCGGTGACCGCGGCGATGCCGACAAAGCCGACGAGGATCGCCGAATGCGGAATGACCATCGGAATGCCGAGACTCATGCTCGTCTGGTTCAGGGCGGCGATCCGCTCGATGAAGACGAAGCTGTTCCAGGCGATGAAGAGGGAGACGGCAACCGTGGCAATGTCGATGAGGAGCTGCACGGTTGCCGCCAGACCGCCGCTCATGGCAGTCGGCAACAGATTGATCGAGAGATGATCGCGGCTGCGAGCGGCAAGGATGGCGCCGAGCATGACGATCCAGATCATGCCGTAGACGAGGAGTTCGTCGGCGCCGACGAAAGAGTACCAGCCGCTATAGCGACCAACAGCATTGATAACGTTGATCACGACCATGGCGACAAGCCCGAGGCCGAGGAGCAACCCGACCATCCGGACGACGACCGCCTCGGCTCGGATGAACCCGTTACCACTCATGCGTCCGTCTCCAACACCCGGTCCTGTGGTCATGGCGCTATTCTCTTCCCTCGAGAATGCGGCGGATGGCAACGAGCTTCCTCGCCCGTTCCGGCTGCAGCTGGGCAATCTTTTCCGGTGTGTAGGAGTAGACCCCCTCGCCCGACTTGATGCCAAGCTTGCCGGCGGCCATCTGTTTGCTGACCAGCGGCGCGACATCCTTGCGGTCGCACAGATCCTCGTTGAGGAACGAGGAAACCGAGTGATAGATGTCCATGCCGGCCATATCGAGAAGTGCCATGGGCCCGACAACCGCGAGCTTGTAGCCGATGCCCCACGAGACGCAGGTATCGATGTCCTCGGGCTCGATGACGCCCCGTTCGACGAGGTCAACCACCTCGCGCAGCAGCGCATAGAGCACACGGTTCTCGACAAAGCCCGGAACGTCCTTCTTCAGGAGCACCGGCAGGAGGCCGAGCGAGCGAATGAAATCGCGGATCGTCGCGACCGTCTCGGGAGCGGTCTGCTCGCCGCCGATCACCTCGATCATCGGAATGATATGCGGCGGATTGGACCAGTGCATGCCGACCATGCGCGACGGGTTCGAGATATGGGCCTGCAGCTTGGTGATCGGGATACCCGAGGTGTCGGAGGCGACGATCGTGTCGGACGAGATCATGCCGTCGATCTTGCGATAGACGTCGGCCTTGATCTCTTCCTTCTCGGGAACGTTCTCGATGACCAGATCGGCACCGAGCACGGCATCCTCGAGTTCGCTGGTGAAGCGAACCGAGCCGCCGGCCTCCTTGGCCTCGATGCCCAGATTGTCGAGAACGTCGTCTGCCATGGTCAGCATCGTGCGCGCCCGTTCGATCGCCGCGGGGGCGATGTCGTAGGCGACGACCTCGATGCCGCCGCGCGCCAGACGGGCGGCCATCCCGGGACCCATCGTTCCCAAACCGATGATTGCTACGCGCCGGATCATGCCGCGACCTCGCTTATCTGTGACTGCTTGATGAGATCGGCCGCTTTCTCGGCGATCATGATGACGGCGGCATTGATGTTGCCGCTCGGTAGATCCGGCATGACCGAGGCATCGATCACGCGCAGGCCGTCGACACCGCGCACCCGGAGATCGGGATCGACGACGGCGGCAGCATCGGTGCCTGCGCGGCAGGTGCCGGCGGGATGGTGGACCGTGATGCAGGTCTTGCGGATATGTTCGTCGATCTGCTCGTCGGTCTGGCAGTCCGGACCGGGAAAGAATTCCGCCTGGATGAAGGGCTCCATCGATGGCTGGGCCGCGAGATTGCGTGCCACCTTGAAGCCGGCGCGCAGCGACTGCCAGTCCTTCTCGGCCGCCAGGAAATTCTGGTGGATCAGCGGCGCGGCCGTCGGATCGCCGGACGCCAGTTTCACCGATCCCCGGCTCTCCGGCTGCGTCGCCACGATACGGGTCGCGAAACCATCCGGGAAAGGTGCCTTGAAAGGCTCGAAATAAGGCCAGGCTGCAAGCGGCGCCGCAGTAAAGAGAAGCTGGACATCCGGGATGGGACGCTCGGCATCGCTCTTGAGGAAGGCCACCACCCCGCCGGGGACATCGGCCGAAAAGCCCTTGCCGGTCAGATAGGTCTTGACGAAATCGAGGCCGATCCGGTCGGCGCGCATCTTTTTGAGGAACGGTCCCGGCTCGCGGCGCCGGTACATGAGGATCACCGAGACGTGGTCCTGCAGGTTCTTGCCGACCGAGGGAAGGTTGACGCGGGTCTGGATGCCGTGAGCCGACAGTTCGTCGGCGGCTCCGATACCCGAGAGCATCATGAGCTGTGGCGTGTTGATGACGCCGCCGGACAGAAGCACCTCCCGACGCGCGGTCACGGACTTTTCCGTTCCCTCGTGGTCGAGAACGATACCGGTCGCGCGGGTGCCTTCCATGACGATGCGCTTGGCCATCGCATTGGTCAGCACCGTCAGGTTCGGGCGTTTGAGCGCCGGGCGCAGATAGGCCGACGCGGTAGAGGCGCGGCGGCCCTTGGAAATGGTCATCTGCAGGTGGCTGAAGCCTTCCTGCTTTTCACCATTGTAATCCTTCGTCTGCGGATAGCCGGCCTGGACGCTCGCCTTACGGAAGGCGTCGATCAGCGGATCCTCGTATTTGCAGCGCTGGGTGTTGAGCGGGCCCGAACCGCCGCGCCAGGCGTCGGCACCACCTTCCCAGGTCTCCTGCTTCTTGAAATAGGGAAGCACCTCTTCATAGGACCAGCCGGTCAGGCCGTTGGCAGCCCAGCGGTCGTAGTCGCCACGATTGCCGCGCACATAGGCCATCGCATTCGTCGAGGACGAGCCGCCGATGACCTTGCCGCGCGCGCATTCGACGCTGCGGCCGCCGACATTGTCCTCGGGTTCGCAGAAATACATCCAGTCGTGGCGGCGTTCGGTGAGGATCTTTCCCCAGCCGAGCGGGATGTGGATCATCGGATCGCGATCCCAGCCGCCGGCCTCGAGCAGCAACACCGAGACGCTGGGGTCCGCGCTCAGCCGATGGGCGAGCACGCAACCGGCCGAACCGGCTCCGACAATTACGTAATCATAGCTTTGGGCGTGCGACATGACTTCCCTGCTTTCACCTGAGGTCCGTTGACCACGGACCTTCGAGAAGGCTTGGAAATCCCGGCCCAAGCCGGGATTTCCCATTCTTCCGGACGCTACGCGAGCAGCCCGGCCTGACGGAGTCTCATCGTCCAGTGATCCCAGCCACGGTCGATCTGGGCTCCCACCAGCTTTCCTGCGGTCTCGACCTCGCCGGACGAGAGATACTTGACGTTGCCGATCCGAAGACCGGCGGTCAGTGCTGCCGCCTCCTGCTCGGTGTAGAAGGCCCGGAAGACGACCTCGCGCACGGAGTTGCCGACATTGACCACGCCGTGGCGGGCCATCAGGACGACAGGGAAATCCCCGAGCGCCTCGGCAATATCGGCACAGACATCATGACCGCCACCGAAGAGATCGGTCGCATCGCCGTGCTTGTCGCGAATTTCATAGACGGGTACCGCCTCGCCCATGAAGGCACCCATGTGGGTGACGGGCCTGAGCGGCTGGTCGGTGAAGCAATAGGGAAGCACGGCCGGCGAGTGGCTGTGGAGCACGCATTGCACGTCCGGCCGTGCCTTGTAGATTTCGCTGTGAATGTAGCGCTCGAGATAGGAAGGCCGATTATCCTCGGTCTCGCCCTCGAGATTGAAACGCTGCATGTCGCCCGTGGTGATGTGGCTGGGGGCGAGTTTCTGCGCCAGGAAGAAGCTCTGGGGATCCTCGGGATCACGGGCACTGATATGGCCGAACGTGTCGAGGATGCCTTCGTGCAAGAGGATCTTCGTGGCTGTCACCAGCTCTTCGAAGACGGTCTGCTGGGCAGGTGTGGCGGTGGTCATTTCTGAAGTCTCCCAAGTCGCTGCGGTCCCGGCGTTTTTTTGTTTTTGTTATCGCCGGGACCGTGCACTTCACTTGTTTTCGTAAAGGCCGACAATCCTGTTCTGCTCGATGATGTTGTCGGCGTATTTGGCGAGGAACTCTTCCCGGGTGGGCGTTCCTTCGACCTTGGTGTCGAGGGCGTAGACCCAGAAGTAGTAGTGGTGCTTGCCGTGACCTGCGGGCGGCTGCGGACCGTAGTACTGCATGTGACCGGCGCCGTTCGGGCCGACACGGTACTTTTCCTGCGCATCCGAGAGATCGGTCGCCGACGGGTCGATGCCGTAGACGGTCCAGTGGGTGAAACCCTGGGCCAGCGGCGCATCCGGGTCGTGGCAGATCACGGCCAGTTCCTTGGCCTCGGCCGGCACGCCACTGACGGTCAGCTTGGGCAGCACGTTGCCCTTGTCGCCGGCATGCTCGTCGCGCAGCATTCCGAGCGGTTCGAAATCGGTGGACGTGATCTTGAGGTCTTTGATGTTCAGGGGCATGAAATGCGTCCTTCCGTATGGGAGTTCTTTTACTTGGCAGCCGCGAGATCGGCGACCGTCTTGCCGCCCACGCGCTGGTGGACGCGGGGACCGGTGGCCACTGCGACGCAGATGAGGATCTCATCCGGACGCGGACCATCCGGCACCGCAAAGGTGATCGCATCATAATGCGACCGAATGTAGAGCTCGTCCTTGTGGGCGAGCGGGATGTCGATCGAGGTTCCGGCCGAGGCCACCTTGGAGGCCGAGGAGATCCAGGCCTCGCCACCGCCCACCTGCTCGCGCAACGGGTTGCCGAACTCGGTTGTGATGCAGGCGACAACATGTTCCTGCTCGCCGCCGACGCCGGCGATGCCGCCCTTGCCGTAGCTTTCGCAGGGCCGTCCGCCGAGCAGCGCCATGGCGCGTTCACCCAGTGCGTGGCCGATGGCGGCGCTCGGAGCCGTCAGCGCCGAGAGATCGGCCTTGTAGGTTCCGACGAAGGGATTCTTGATGACGACGCCGACGGCGGCCTTGATCAGCGGCTCACCGGGCTCACCGCCATCGTGCCGGATTTCCTGGACGGACGAATACCAGCCACGCACCTCGTAGTGCTTCTCAACTTCGGCCGAATGGTTCATTTTTGTCTCCTTGAGAACGCGCAGCGGGGAGCGCGCGCAAGTGTTTTTGGCTGGCTGGTCATTACTGGTTCTGCGGCCAGGAATAGACGCGCTTGATCGGGTCGTAACGCGCGGCCTGAAGAGCTTCGTTGGTGAACATGTTGCCCTTCGACAGCGAGCGGTTGGCCGCATATTCGCCGGACAGGTACTGGGTGTGATCGGTAATCGGGCGGATGCGCTTTTCCCAGGAGACGAGCGCGTCTTCGACCGAAGAATTCTCGGCGAGATCCTGCGCCAGACTGTAGGCATTGACCATCGCGCAACCGGCCCCCTGGGCGAGCGCCGGGCACATGGCGTGGGCGGAATCGCCCACCAGCGCCACCTTGCCCCTCACCCAGCTGTCGAGCTTGGTCGTGGCGTATTTGTCGTAGCGGGCCTGCTGCAGCTTGGCAGCGTCGGCCAGGCACGGCTCGAGGAAGGGGAACATTTCCACCCAGACGTCCAGATCGAGCGGCACCCTGGAGCCGCGCGGATCGGCGGCCGGCGCCATCAGACCGAGATAGAGCTCGTCCTTGTTGCACGGCGAGTAGAGGATACGCTGGACACGCGGCTCGAAATTCCACATGTCGATGGTGTTGTCCCAGTTGGCCTCGTCGCCGAGCTTGTCCTTGTGACGGGGGACGATGAGCCGGATAATGCCGTCGGTGGAAACCCAGCGATCCTGCTTGAAGCCGAGCGAGTCGCGAACCTTGGAGCCGACGCCGTCGGCGCCGACGATCAGATCGGCTTCAAGAACTTCGCCCGTCTGCAGCGTCAGGCGGCCGTCCGCCTCGGCGGATACGGCTTCCGAATTCGTGCGCACGGTGACGCCGACCTCCTTCGCGCGCTTGACCAGCGCATTGTGGAGATGAGCGCGGGTCATGATGCGCCAGGGCAGACCGTTGAACGTTTCCTTGGACACCGACTTGTTCTGCATCCAGGTCTCATAGGCCGGAGGCGTGTGGGTGCCGTGCAGCACGTCGTTGAGCGCGTCGATGCCTTCGAGAACGCGCAAGCCGTTGTGCCAGAGATAGATGCCGGCACCAAAAGCGCGCAGTTCGGAGTCCTTTTCGTGCAGCGTCACGTCCCAGCCGTTCTGGCGCAGCGCGATCGCAGCCGTCAGGCCGGCGAAACCCGCACCGGCGACCTGCGCACGAAGAGCTTTTCCAGATGTCTTGTTGATATTCGCCATTGTTCAAATCCTGTTACGTACATTTGAGACGGAAGACCGCCGTCAGGCATCGATGAAATTGGTGATTGCCTTGAAGGTGATGTCCGGAGACACCTCGTTGACGTAGTGGTCGGCGCCGGGAACGACGACGACCGGAAGGTCGGGCCGCAGGCTGCTGGTCTTTGCCAGGGCCTCGGCCGAAACGAGTTTGCTTTCCCCTCCCCGCACGAGGAGCACCGGCCGGGTGACCGTGCGATAGGCGGGCGTCAGATCCGCGCGCAGGCCGGTGGCGATCTGCGCCATGGCGGAGGGGGACGCCAGCGGACGCAGACCGCCATCGACTTCCTGGTAGCCGGTTTCGGCCCGAATCTTGATGGCAGGAGCCGGAATGTTGGGATAGCGGCCGGCGAGATAGGCCTCGACGGTCTCTCGATCCTTGAACAGCTGATCGCCAGCGTTCACGCGGCTTTCGAGCGCGTCGAAAACCTCGGTTTCGATGTAGGGCGTGAAGTCCATCGCCACGACGGAGCGCACCAGTTCCGGATTTTTCGCAGCAGCCGTGACCGAATTGCGGGATCCGAGCGAGTGACCGACCAGAATGGCCGGACCGCGGTCGAGCGTCCTGATGAGCGCTGCGATATCCTCCGCGAAATCCGCCGCCTCGTAGCCCGTCTCCGGCTTGTCGCTCAGTCCGTGGCCGCGCTGGTCGACGGCGATCACGTTGAAACGATCGGCAAACCGCATCGCCAGCGGCGCGAGCGTGCCCGAATTGGCAGTGATGCCATGGAAGAACAGCATCAGCGGACCGCTGCCGGCCTCACGCACATTGAGCGTGATGCGACCGGTATCGATACGCCGCATTTGCATATCCTGGGAGGAGGCTGTCGCCGCCATAGTCAGAACCCCGTTTGGCTTTTCTTGTTGCCTCGGAGCATGACAGAAATGAAAACGACGTCAAGCGGATTGTCAGACATTCTTTCAATCTGACGTGTTGACAGTTCCCACTTTCTTGCTGTCAAATCGTCAGGACATCACGTATGTTACCTCAGGTTGCGACCCCACGGATGAGATCACAACGATGCCGCCAGACCTGAATTTGAGAGTGTTGCCGCGAACGGTTCAGCAGGAAACCGTCGACAAGTTGAGGCTCGCTATTTTCTCGGGTGTGTTCGAGCCCGGGAGCCGCCTCGTCGAGAGCCAGTTGTGCGTGCAGCTGGGCATCAGCCGCCCTTCCCTCCGCGAGGCCTTGCGCAGTCTCGCGGCCGAGCGGCTGATCGACATCGTGCCGAACCGCGGCCCCTCCATCCCCGAGCTGACCTGGGAAGAAGTAACCGCGATCTACGAGGCGCGGGAGCTTCTCGAGGTGGAAGCGGTCGGGCGTTGTGCCAAGCAGATCTCCGACGAGCAGCTTGCGGCTCTCGAAAAGTCCCTCTACGCCTTCGAGGAAGCCGCGTCCAGCAATGACGGGCTGGCCCGGGTGACCACCGCCGCAGACTTCTATTCCATCATTCTCGCCAATTGCGGAAACCCGATCCTGGAAGAGATTCACCGCGGGCTCGTCGCCCGGATCAGCCTGTTCCGGTCGCGGTCGATGTCGCTCGAGGGCCGCGCGATGAGCAGTCTCGAAGAAATGCGGGAGATTTACGAAGCGATCGCCGCGCGCGACGAGAAAGCCGCCCGCAAGGCCTCGCGAAGGCACGTCCTCAAGGCGATGGCCGCGGCAAAGAAGTCCATGGATACAACCAACTAGCCGCCCTGCGGCCCCTAAAAGACGGATTGTGATGATGCCCGATCGAATTCAACAGCTTTCGGAGTGCGCCTTGCCGCGCGCATTTTTTCCGGCCGCCATCGTCCCATTCTCCGGGCGTCAGACATCGAAGAGGGCGCGGTGATGTCGGGCTCGCCTGTGGAAAACAAGATCACCACCGACATCCTCATCATCGGCGGCGGGTCGGCCGGCGGCCTGCTTGCAGCACGGTTGAGCGCGGATCCCGCACGCAAGGTCCTGATGATCGAGGCGGGAGACGAGGCCACCGATCCGGATATCTGGAATCCCGCCGCCTGGCCGGCGCTCCAGGGCCGCAGCTACGACTGGGATTATGTGACCGAACCGCAGGCCGGCACGGCCGGACGCGCCCACCACTGGGCACGCGGACGGCTGGTCGGCGGATCGAGCTGCCTTCACGCCATGGGCTACATGCGCGGCTATCCCGACGATTTCGCCCCCTGGGCCGAAGCCACGGGCGATGATCGCTGGAGTTGGAAAGGCCTGCTGCCCGCCTTCGAAGCTAACGAGGATCATGAAGTCGAAGGGCGCGATTTGGGCCCGCTCACCGTCCACAGGACCGATGCCGAGGCGAGCCCGCTGACCCACGCCTTCATCGCTGCCGGTGCCAAGCTCGGATTGCCGCGCCTCAAGGGTCACAACGAGGGCGTGATGGTCGGCGTGACGCCGAACTCCATGAACATCCGCGACGGCAAGCGGGTGATGGTCGCCGACGCCTGGCTGACGCCTGAGGTGCGCGCGCGGAAGAACCTGACGATCATGACCGGCGCGCTGGCCCGCCGCGTGGTGGTGACCGGCAAGGAAGTTCAACATGTCGAGATCATTGGCCGTGACGGTCCTGTGCTCATAACAGCGGAGAAAGTGCTCCTGTGCGCGGGTTCGCTCGAGAGCCCGGCCCTGTTAATGCGCTCGGGCATCGGTCCACGCGACGTTCTCGATGCGGCGGGTGTCGAATGCCTCTTCGACATGCCTCAGATCGGCCGAAACCTGCAGGACCATCTGCTGGGCGCTGGAAACCTCTATGCGACCCGCAAGCACCTGCCGCCGTCGCGACTTCAGCATTCCGAATCGATGGCCTACATGCGCGCGGGCAGTTTTACCGACGGCGGCCAGCCGGAGATCGTCGTCGGATGCGGGGTCGCGCCTATCGTCTCGGAACGCTTCGAGGCCCCCGCCCCCGGCACCGCCTACTCGTTCCTGTTCGGCGTCACCCATCCGACGAGCCGCGGCAGCCTGAAGATCACCAGCGCGGAACCAGGTGACAAGCTGATCATCGATCCCGCCTATCTGTCGACCGAGCGCGACCGCGAGTTGTTCCGCGCGGCACTCGAGGTGGCCCGGACGATCGGGCAATCCGACGAGCTGGCTGAATGGCGCGATCACGAAATTCTCCCGGGCCCGCTCGAAACACGCGCGGAAATCGACGCCTTCATTGCCAATGCGGCGATCACCCATCACCATCCGAGCGGCACCTGCCGGATGGGCAAGGACGATGCCGCGCCCGTCGATGCCGATCTGCGGCTCAAGGCGCTCGACAATCTCTTCGTCGTCGACGCCTCGGTCATGCCCAATCTGACGGCAGGACCGATCCATGCCGCGGTCCTGGCGGTTGCCGAGACCTTCGCCAGGACCATGCTCGACACCCACAAGGAGGCCTGAGATGACCGACCGCCGTCCCGAATTCCAGACAGAGCAGTTCGAAAAGGGTCTGCAGATCCGCCGTGAGGTTCTGGGAGACGCCTATGTCGACCGCTCGATCGCGGCCGCCGACGATGTCTCGGCCCCTCTGCAGAAGCTGCTGACAGAATGGTGTTGGGGCGAGATCTGGAGCCGTCCCGGTCTCGAACGCCGCATGCGCAGCGTGCTCAACCTCGGCATGCTGATGGCGCTCAACCGCTCGGACGAATTCAAGCTGCATGTCCGCGGCGCGCTCAACAACGGCGTCACCCGCGAGGAGATCGTCGAGATCATCCTCCAAGGCGCTATCTATTGCGGTGCGCCTGCCTCGCTCGAAGCCCTGCGTTCGGCCAAGGCGGTCTTCGCGGAGATCGATTCGGGAGCCTCGGCCTGACGAATGGCTTCTCGGCGCCTCACCGCGCCGGCGCAGCATCGATCAGTCTGAGCTGGACGCGACGGATGCCCTGCCAGTAGTCGGCCGAAATGGTGCCGGCGAAATGAAACGGCAGACCCTGTCCTTCGAGCAGCGCCTTGCCGAGCGGCGTATCGGCGGCGCGGAAGGCGATGCCGTTCAGCGTCCGGCCGTCCGCCCCCGCAATCGTGATCTTCAGGTGATTCTGGCCGACGACGCGCACGTCGCGCAGAAGATGGCCGGGCAGCGCGAAGACGGGCTGTGGATGCCCGGAGCCGTAAGGTCCTGCTTTTTCCACAAGATCGACGAGATCGAGCGTCGCGCCGGACGCCGCAACAGCCGCGTCGATCTTGAGCCGGTGGCCATCGCGCAGCCGACCGATATCGGCGGCGCCCTTCTCCTCGAAATAGGTCCGCAGCGCGCCTAGCTTCTCCTGCCGCACAGTGAGCCCTGCCGCCATGGCGTGGCCGCCGCCCTTTTCGAGCAGGCCTTCCGAAACCGCGTCACGGACGACGTGACCAATGTCGAAGCCGGGAATCGACCGGCCCGAGCCGGTTCCCTTGCCGTTGGCGTCGAAGGCGATTGCAAAGGCCGGACGACGGTAACGTTCCTTCAGCCGGGCGGCGATCAGGCCGACGATGCCCGGGTGCCAACCCTTCTTCTCGGTGACAATGACGGCCGGGCCTTCGCCGCTCCCGATCTCCGCCTCGACCTCGGCCAGCGCCTCCTCGAGCATTGCGGTCTCGATGGCCTGACGCTCGCGATTGAGATCGTCGAGCCGGGCGGCGATCATGTCGGCCTCGGACGGATCCTCAATGGTCAGGAGATGAGAGCCGAGTGCGGCGTCGCCGATCCGCCCGCCGGCATTGATGCGCGGGCCGATGAGGAAGCCGAAATGGTAGGGGCTGACGGGGCCGTTCACGCCGACCTTGCGGATGAGCGCCGCGAGCCCCTCATTGTGCATCAATCGCGCGGCGATCAGGCCCTTGACCACGAAGGCGCGGTTGAGCCCCTTGAGCGGCACGACGTCACAGACGGTGGCGAGGGCCACGAGATCGAGCTGAGACAGAAGATCAAGGCCGCCCTCGATATCGCCGCGGGCGCGGATCATCCGGGCGGCATTGACCAGAACCATGAAGACGACCCCGGCCGCACAGAGATGGCCGAGCCCCGAGAGATCATCGGGACGGTTGGGATTGACGAGCGCCGTGCAGACCGGAAATTCCTCGCCCATCTGGTGGTGGTCGATCACCACGACGTCGATGCCCCGCTCGGCGGCCGTCTTCAGCGCTTCATGGCTGGTCGAGCCGCAGTCGACGGTGACGATAAGCTCGGCGCCCCGGTCGATCAGCTCGTTGATCGCGGGCGCATTGGGGCCGTAGCCCTCGAAGATACGGTCCGGGATATAGATTTCCGGCTCAAGTCCATAGGCGCGCAGGAAACGGAACAGGAGCGCCGAGGAAGCAGCGCCGTCGACATCGTAGTCGCCGAAGATGACGACCTTCTCCTTCGCCGCGATCGCCGCGATGATGCGCTCGGCGGCGCTGTCACTATCGAGCAGCGTCGACGGATCGGGCATCAGATCCTTGATGGTGGGATCGAGAAAACGTGCCGCCTCGTCGCGGGTCACCCCACGGGCGGCAAGCACCCGTGAAATGATGTCGGGCAGTCCGGCGGATTGGGCGATGGCGATCGCCATATTCTCGCCGGCAGCATCGAGCCGCGCGATCCAGCCCTGGCCGGTCAGCGACGTCTCGACCCCGAGAAAGGCCCGTTGCGGTTCTCCTGCCAGCGGCATGCTGCTCTCATCCCCTCGGCGCCATCCGCGCCGTTACCCTTCGCTCTTAAAGCAGGAGCGCGCGAGAACAAAGACGCCATCCTCGCCTTGGGCTCTCCTCTATGGGTCCGCGGATCAAGGCAGAAACCCAGCGAGCCAAGACACAAGATCGGAATCGACCACCAGATAACGGGAATAGGCCATCGCGACACAGACGGAGGCAAGATTGCCGATCAAGTAGTAATTGTTGAACGCCGGAGTCTCGGAACTGTCCTTGAGGCGGGTCCCGAGCTTCATCGCACCGAACAGCGTGAGAATATGCGGATAACCGAGGGCGAGCCCGTAGGCGATGACGAAGCGCTCGAAAGCTCCCTTGATCAGGTCGATCGTGGTCACGCCGGGAGGGGTCGTCGGGTCCGGCTTGAGAAACATGCGGCCGAGCGCGCGAAACAGAACCAGATAGAGGATCGCCTCGACGAGCAGAAATATGGCCGCGATGATCGCGTATCTCATGGCCGGCAGAACCTTCCACCCAGGATTTCAAGGGATGAGCGATACACAACCATATTCCAGTTGCGCCGATATTTCCAAACCTGGGAGCGCTGCCGGTCGAACTGGTGGGCCACCTCCTCGTCGGAAGCGTCAGTATAGAGAAGCTCGGCAAAAATTTGGGGAAACCGGTTGAGACCGGGCTCGGTCCACATATTGTCGAGGATCGCATAGAGGAGCGCATGGAACGTTTCGCTCCGTTTGTCCTCTAGGACGATCTGCGTCCGCGGTCGCGACATATCCTTGCGCGAAAGAAGCTGGCGTGCCCTGGTCAACCCCTCGCCCAGCATGCCGTGCGCGATCTCCTGGTTGAGCGGTGTTTCAATCTCACCCTGGTAGAGAACATAGCGTAGTTCAAACGGCTTGCCTTGGCGCAGGATGTGCCGATTGCATTGCTGAATGACATCGGACGCCGCCGAAAGCGAGGTGCAGACCCCCTGAAATTCATCGCCCAGCGTCACCGTCAGCGGCGAGAGGATCTCGTCCCGGCGCTCTGCATTTACCGCGGCCACCAGGGTGTGAAGCCGGGTCGCCAGGGAGGGCCCGTCTTGGCTTGCACTGTCGATCACGTCGCCCATCAGGATGAAATAGGACATGGTTTGCTTCACTTTTTATGAACTCGTTCTTGTTATTTCATAAATAATGAAACATTTCCACCCTGACGGACTCTTCTGCTCAAAACAGAAACGGGCGCTCCACGGCGCCCGTTTCCGATTGTGTGTATCGCGTGCAAATCAGGAGAACTTCGTCAGGTCCTGATGGCGCGCCTTGATCTCTCGGACGGTGCCCGAGGACGAGCGCATGACGATGGTGTGGGTGGAGATGGCGTCGCGGGCGAATTTCACACCGGCGAGAAGGTTTCCGTCGGTCACGCCGGTTGCTGAGAACAGGACGTCGCCCTGCGCCATCTCTTCCATACGGTAGATCTTGTTCGGATCGGTGATGCCCATCTTGGCGGCACGGGCAATCTTTTCGGGCGTGTTGAGCTGAAGACGGCCTTCCATCTGACCGCCGATGCAGCGCAGGGCCGCTGCGGCCAGCACGCCCTCGGGTGCACCGCCGATACCGATATAGAGGTCGATGCCCGTCTCGTCCGGATCGGTCGTGTGGATGACGCCGGCGACATCGCCGTCGCCGATCAGCCGGATGGCGGCGCCGGTGGCGCGCACTTCCTCGATCAGCTTGGCATGGCGCGGGCGGTCGAGAATGCAGACGGTGATCTCCTGCGGATCGACGCCTTTCGCTTTGGCGACCGAGTGGACGTTGTCGGTGGGCGTCGCATCGAGCGCCACGGTGTTGGGCGGATAGCCCGGGCCGATGGCGACCTTTTCCATGTAGACGTCGGGCGCGTAGAGCAGGCTGCCCTTTTCGGCGATGGCGATGACCGCCAGCGAGTTCGGCAGGTTCTTGGCGCAGATCGTGGTGCCTTCCAGCGGGTCGAGCGCGATATCGACGGCCGCGCCGTCCTTGGTGCCGACCTCTTCGCCGATGTAGAGCATCGGCGCTTCGTCGCGCTCACCCTCGCCGATCACCACGGTGCCGTCGATGGGCAGCCGGTTGAGTTCCTGGCGCATGGCGTCGACGGCCACCTGGTCGGCGGCCTTCTCGTCGCCGCGCCCCCGCAGCCGGGCCGCGGCCACCGCGGCGCGTTCGGTGACGCGCGCAATTTCGAGCGTGAGAATGCGGTCGAGACCGCTGGACTGGGTGTTCTTGCCTGCCATGAGACCCTCTCGGAACTGTTCGACGCGTCCGCCGTTTGGGCACGCATATATCGGCATTCTGGTTCGACGCAATGACAAAGCGGCGAAAAAAGCCGTTATATTTCCGATTGTTGAGGGGTTTCCCGGACTAAATCGATTAGAGCGGCAGCCATCGAAGCATCACCGTCGAAGCATCAGTTCGTGGTGGTGCGCTCGATGCGGATGACCTGCGGTTCGCCGCTCAAGTAGCCCTCGCCGCGCATGCCCTCGACGGCCTCGCGGACCGAGGATTCGGTGGTGGCGTGGGTGACGAGGATGACGGTCTTGAGATCGGACCCGCCATTGGTCGGGCGCTGGACGATCGATTCGAGCGAGATTCCGTTCTTCGACATCTGGGTAGCGACGGCCGCGAAGACGCCGACGCGGTCCTCGACCTTCAGCGAAATGAAATAGCCGCCCTCGTGGCTGCGCATGCGCGCCTGGGTGTAGGGCTCCAGATGCGCGGCGGGCCGGCCGAGTGCCGGACCGTGCTGGTGGCCGGGCCGCGACTTCGCAATGTCCGCGATGTCGCCGAGCACGGCGGATGCGGTGGCGTCGCCGCCGGCGCCCGGACCGGACAGCATCAGTTCACCAAGAATGTCGGCCTCTATGGTGACCGCGTTGGTCACGCCGTCGACTTCGGCGATCATCGAATCGAGCGGCACCATGGTCGGGTGCACGCGCTGTTCGATGCCGGTCGAGGTGCGCTGGGCGACACCGAGCAGCTTGATGCGGTAGCCGAGTTCCTCGGCCGCCTTGATGTCCTCGATCGAGATGTTGGAGATGCCCTCGACATAGACCTCGTCGGACGCGATCCGGGTGCCGAAGGCAAGGCTCGTCAGGATGGCGAGCTTGTGGGCGGTATCGAAGCCGCCGATATCGAAGGTCGGGTCGGCCTCCGCATAGCCGAGCCTCTGGGCTTCCGCGAGGCACTCGTCAAAGCCCATATTCTCCTTCTGCATCCGCGTGAGGATATAATTGCAGGTGCCGTTGAGGATGCCGTAGACGCGGGTGATCGAGTTGCCGGTCAGGCTTTCGCGCAGCGCCTTGATGACGGGAATGCCGCCGGCCACCGCAGCCTCGAAGTTGAGAAGCACGCCGGCTTCCTCGGCGGCTTCCGCCAGCGCCACGCCATGGCGGGCGAGTAGCGCCTTGTTGGCGGTGACCACATGCAGACCACGTGCAAGGGCTGCGGAAACGCAGGCGTGGGCGGGATCGCCCTCGCCGCCGATCAGTTCGACGAAGACGTCGATATCACCGGAACGGGCCAGTTCGGCGGGGTCGTCGAACCATTCGACCTTCGACAGATCGATGCCGCGATCGCGGGTCCTGTCTCGCGCCGAAACCGCGGTGACGACGATCTCGCGACCGCAGATGTCGGCCAGGAGATTGTGGCGGGAGCCGATCGCGCCGAAAAGCGCCGAGCCCACCGTGCCGAGACCGGCAATGCCGACTTTGAGCGCTTGCGTCATGACTATTCCCAACATGTTCCGATTGACGCCGCCGGAAGGCGGCTGATGATCCGGACGCGGGTTTAGCCCCCAGACTCTTTCGGGTCAACGGTCGGGATGATCACCGCCGGGCGTTGAGCTGGACGACGTTGTCTTCGCCCGACGGATTGGCCGAGGACAGGAAGCGCTTGATGTTGCGCGCGGCCTGACGAATCCGGTGCTCGTTTTCGACAAGCGCGATGCGAACATGGTTGTCTCCGTGCTCGCCGAAGCCGACGCCGGGTGCCACGGCAATGTCGGCCTTCTCGACCAGCAGCTTGGAAAATTCGAGCGAGCCCATCTCGCGGAAGGCTTCCGGGATCGGCGCCCAGGCGAACATGGTGGCCGGCGGCGGCGGCACGTCCCAGCCCGCCTTGCCGAAGGCTTCGACGAGAACGTCGCGGCGCTTCTTGTAGACCGAGCGGACCTCGTCGATATCCTTGCCGTCGCCGTTGAGCGCGGCGGTGGCTGCCACCTGGATCGGCGTGAAGGCGCCATAGTCGAGATAGGATTTTACCCGCGTGAGCGCCGAGACCAGCCGCTCGTTGCCGACGGCGAACCCCATGCGCCAGCCGGGCATCGAGAAGGTTTTGGACATCGAGGTGAACTCGACGCATACGTCGATCGCGCCGGGCACCTCGAGCACGGAGGGCGGCGGCGTGTCGTCGAAATAGATTTCGGAATAGGCAAGATCGGACAGGATGATGATGTCGTGCTTGCGGGCAAACGCCACGACTTCCTTGTAGAAATCGAAGTCGGCGACCATCGCCGTGGGGTTAGACGGGTAATTGAGGATCAGGGCCAGCGGCTTGGGGATCGAGTGACGCACCGCGCGGTCGAGCGCGCGGAAAAATTCCTCGTTCGGCGTCACGTCGATGGACCGGACCACGCCGCCCGACATGATGAAACCGAACATGTGGATCGGATAGGTCGGGTTGGGGCAGAGCACCACATCGCCCGGCGCGGTGATCGCCTGGGCCATGTTGGCGAAGCCTTCCTTCGAGCCCATCGTGGCAACCACCTGGGTGTCGGGATTGAGCTTCACGCCGAAACGGCGCTCGTAATATTTCGCCTGTGCCCGGCGAAGGCCGGGAATGCCGCGCGAGGTGGAGTAACGGTGCGTGCGCGGGTCCTGGATGACTTCCGTCAATTTGTCGACGATGGCCTGCGGTGTCGGAAGGTCGGGGTTGCCCATGCCGAGATCGATGATGTCCGCACCACCGGCTCGCGCCGTCGCCTTGAGCCTGTTGACCTGCTCGAAGACATAGGGCGGCAAACGTCGGATCTTGTGAAACTCTTCCATCACTCTTCTCTCGGATCGGAATGTCTGGCCCGCCACCTCACGTTGCGGAACACTGTCACTGGTTTGCGGCCAAAACCGGCCGTTTGCAAGGTCTATTTGGTGATCTGCTTTTCGGTATCCTGGGCATGAGTCTGCGCGGTTTTCCGCAGTTCGGCGAGACGCCTTCTATACTCGGCATCGGTCTGCCCTTTCGGTCCCGACTTGCCGCGATACTGGTCGAACTCGCTTTCGAGCGCTGCGGCCTCTTCATCGGAAAGCTGCTGCATCGCCGCCTGGCGATCGACGCCGACCGGGGGATACTCCCCCGACTGGTTGATGCGCTCCTCGACGAACTGCTGGCGTTCGACGCGCGGCAGGTTGCGCCCGGGGATCGGAACGGGTGACAGGATCTCGGGACCGGAACCGCTTGCAACCTTGCCGGACGAGGTCGCGGGCGCGCCGGTCGGTGCCGCGTCCTCGAGCGAGGTCGACTGGCAGCCCGCCAGAGCGGCGGTCAGGCCCAGCGTCAGAAGGCCAGCGATGTGCAACCTCGTCATAGATCTCCCCCGCAGCGAATGCGCGCTCCGGTCACGACAATGACAAAAACGCAATCTATCGAAAGTATACATGATCGAAGTCATATGGGGCCTTTTCATGTCGCGGTAATCTGCAAAAATGGAACCGCGAATTTTCAACCGGGCGTCGAGATCCGGGTACGAGGGGAACAGGGAGGCAAACAATGGCCGCGGACAAACCCGGCAATGAAGACGACAAGGCCACCGCACCGGGGATCGAACCCTATGTCGTGAAGGATCCCGAAGCTTTCGCCCATAACATAGCACACATGCTCGAGGAACTGGGCATGGCGGCTTCCGCCTGGGTGGAGCCGCGCGAAAAGGGCGAAGTCAACGACGCCTATTCCGCGCCCATGGCCGACATGGTCAAGACCTTCTCCAAGGTCGGCGAATACTGGCTGTCCGATCCCAAGCGCGCCGTCGCCGCGCAGACCGAGTTGTTGACGGGCTATTTCGGGCTCTGGTCGCGCTCGATGCAGCGCATGGCCGGTGAACCGGAAGACGAGGCGAAGGAAGAACCCAAGGGCAAGCCCGACAAGCGGTTCAGCGACCCGGACTGGGAAGCCAATCCGTTCTTCGATTTCCTGCGCAACGCCTATCAGTTGACGACCGGCTGGGCGGAACGGCTGGTGACCCGCGCCGACGGCCTCGACGAGCGCACGCGCCACAAGGCCGAATTCTATCTCCGGCAGGTCTCCAGCGCACTCTCGCCTGCCAATTTCCTGCTCACCAATCCGGAACTGTACAAGGAGACGATCGCCGAGAACGGCGAAAACCTCGTGCGCGGCATGCACATGCTCGCCGAGGACATCGCGGCGGGTGGCGGACAATTGCGGCTGCGGCAGTCGGACGCCTCGAAATTCAAGGTCGGTGAGAACCTCGCGCTTTCGCCCGGCAAGGTCGTCGCCGAGAACGAGATCTGCCAGATCATCCAGTACGCGCCGGCGACCGAGGAAGTGCTCAAGCGGCCACTTCTCATCGTGCCGCCCTGGATCAACAAGTTCTACATCCTCGACCTCAACCCGAAGAAATCCTTCATCAAGTGGGCGGTCGAACAGGGCCACACCGTCTTCGTCATCTCCTGGGTGAACCCCGACGAACGCCATGCCGAGAAGGATTGGGATTCCTATGCGCGCGAGGGGATCGGCTTCGCGCTCGACACGGTCGAGAAGACCACCGACAGCCACAAGGTCAACGCGATCGGCTACTGCGTCGGCGGCACGCTGCTCGCCGCGACGCTGGCGCTCCATGCCCAGGAGAAGGACAGACGCATCGCCACGGTGACCTTCTTCACCACCCAGACCGATTTTACCCATGCGGGCGACCTGAAGGTCTTCGTCGACGAGGAGCAGATCTCGGCACTCGAAGCCGCGATGAAGCGCCACGGCTATCTCGAGGGCTCGCAGATGGCCACCGCCTTCAACATGCTGCGCGCTTCCGACCTGATCTGGCCCTATGTCGTCAACAACTACCTCAAGGGCAAGGATCCGATGCCCTTCGACCTCCTCTACTGGAACTCCGATTCGACCCGTATGCCTGCGGCCAATCATTCCTTCTATCTGCGCAACTGCTATCTCGAAAACAATCTCGCCAAGGGCAAGATGAAGCTCGGCGGTCGCATGCTCGACCTGAAGGACGTGATGATTCCGGTCTACAATCTGGCCGCCAGGGAAGACCATATCGCCCCTGCCCGCTCGGCCTACGAGGGCTCGAAACTCTTCGGCGGCGACGTCACCTACGTGATGTCCGGCTCCGGCCATATCGCCGGCGTGGTCAATCCGCCGGCGGCGGGCAAATACCAGTACTGGACCGACGGCCCGCCCGACGGCGCATTCGAGGACTGGGTGAAGAACGCCACCGAGACGCCGGGGTCCTGGTGGCCGCACTGGCACGCCTGGATCCTGACGCATAACGACAAGACCGTGCCGGCCCGCGAGCCGGGCGGCGGCAAGGTCAACCCGATCGAGGACGCGCCGGGTTCGTATGTGCGGGTGCGGATTTGAGATGTGGATGTTGATGACTTGGATCGGTGCCCGATCCGGTTTATTGCCACAACCATGCAATTCCCGACAGCCCTCACTCCCGCGCGGCTCATCCGCCGCTACAAGCGGTTTCTCTTCGATGCCGAACTCGAAAGCGGCGACTTCATCACCGGCTCCTGCCCGAACACCGGTTCGATGCGCGGACTGACGACGCCCGGATCGCTGATCTGGCTTGAAAACCACGACAACCCGAAGCGGAAGTACCCCCACAGCCTCGAACTCGTCGAGGCGGACGGCACGCTGGTCGGCATCAATACCGGGCGACCCAACCGGCTCGCCGAGGAAGCGATCCGCACCGGACTGATCGGCGATCTCGGGACCTACGCGGACCTCAAGCGAGAACAGAAATATGGCGTGAACTCGCGTATCGACATCCAGCTCGACGACCCGGTCCGCGGCCGCGCCTATGTCGAGGTCAAGAACGTGCACTATCGCCGTCGTGGGCGGGTGGCCGAGTTTCCCGAAAGCGTGACGAGCCGCGGCGCCAAGCATCTCGAGGAACTCGGCGACATGGTCGAGGCCGGACACCGCGCGGTGATGGTCTATCTCATTCAGCGCGGCGACTGCGACAGCCTGTCGATCTGCCGCGATCTCGACCCCGCCTATGGCGCAGCCTTCGACCGGGCAATGAAACGCGGGGTTGAAGCCTGCGCCATTCGGTGCAAAATCACGCCAGAGGAAATTCGGCCGGAGCTGCGCATTCCCGTGGCCGAGAATCTCGTCAACGAAGCCCGCTGAGCAATGCCGGCGGCAGACATACGGAATTATGTCCCCGATGGTCACCTATATCGATGCCGACCAGGCAGTGCTGAAAAACACCGGCCAGATTCGTCTCTACGGGGCGGAAGCCTTCGAAGGCATGCGCAAGGCGTGCCAGTTGACGGCACGTTGTCTCGACGAGCTTGTCCATCTCGCCAAGCCTGGTGTGACGACCAACGAGATCGATCGCTTCGTCTTCGAATTCGGTATGGACAACGGCGCAATGCCGGCGACGCTGAACTATCGCGGCTACACCAAATCGACCTGCACCTCGATCAACCATGTGGTGTGCCACGGCATCCCCAACGAGAAGCCGCTGCGCGACGGCGACGTGGTCAATATCGACGTGACTTACGTCCTCGACGGCTGGCACGGGGATTCGAGCCGGATGTATCCAGTGGGCGAGGTCAAGCGTGCAGCCGAGCGGCTCCTGGAAATCACCCATGACTGCCTGATGCTCGGCATCGCCGCGGTAAAGCCGGGCGCCCGTATCGGCGCCATCGGCGAGGCGATCCAGACCTACGCCGAGGCCGAGCGCTGCTCGGTGGTGCGCGATTTCTGCGGCCATGGCGTCGGACGGCTGTTCCACGACGCCCCCAACATCCTGCATTACGGCCGCGCCAATGAAGGCCCGGAAATCCGCGAAGGCATGATCTTTACCATCGAGCCGATGATCAATCTCGGACGGCCGCATGTGAAGGTGCTCTCCGACGGCTGGACTGCAGTGACGCGCGACCGCTCGCTCTCGGCGCAATACGAGCACACGGTGGGTGTGACGGCCGACGGCTGCGAGATCTTCACCCTTTCCCCCGGCGGGCTCGACAAGCCCGGCCTGCCAAAATGATATCCAGGCCGCCGATCGACGATGATGACGAGACGGGCGGCGACCAGCCCGACGAACGCGGCTATTTCAGCGAACACCCCTCACCCACGCCGCAGGCCAATCCCCCCGCTGCGAAGCCTGGCCTCGGCAAGGCGGCGCATTATCACGGCCACCGGGACCGGCTGCGCGAGCGGTTCCGGCAATCGGGCGACCGGGCGCTCGCCGATTACGAGCTTCTCGAACTCCTGCTGTTCAGCCTGATCCCGCGCCGCGACACCAAGCCGATCGCCAAGGCACTGCTCGACCGCTTCGGATCGCTGCCCGAGATCTTTGGGGCACCGGTCGAGCGGCTGATGGAAATCAGCGGCATCGGCGAAATCGTCGCGACCGATCTCAAGCTGATCGGCGCCTTGGCACACCGCATGCTGAAAAGCGAGATCAAGGCGCGGCCGGTGCTCGCCTCATGGGCTTCGGTGATCGAGTATTGCCGGGCGGCGATGGCGTTCGAGGCGCGCGAACAGTTCCGCATCCTGTTTCTCGACAAGAAGAATGCGCTGATCGCCGACGAGGTGCAGCAGACGGGCACGGTCGACCATACGCCGGTCTATCCCCGCGAAGTGGTCAAGCGGGCGCTCGAACTTTCGGCAACGGCGATCATCCTCGTCCACAACCACCCGTCCGGCGATCCGACGCCCTCGCGGGCCGATATCGACATGACCCGCATGATCGTCGACACCGCCAAGCCGCTCGGCATCACCGTCCACGACCACATCATCATCGGCAAGAATGGCCACGCGAGCCTCAAGGGGCTGAAGCTGATCTAGGTGATGAACTTATAAACAAGGTCGATACGGCGTCACGCCGCGTGGTGATATCACACCTTGTCGGCACGTACGTATTTGTCGACTTTTCCAAGTAGACCCCAACCCAACAGTGCCAACGATATCGGCATCATGATCGACGACAGTCCCGGAATAGCCGCCAGAAGCGGTATGAGTTCTCCAAGCGGCGACGTTGCAGCCGTGCCGCCATCGGTGGTCGGCGCGAGCAGCGTGCTGGCGAGCGCACCGATGATACCGAGGCCAGTTTTCCTGCCATCGAGAAGTTTGCCGAGGGTTGAACCCAAGGCGCCGTTTACCGGCGTGAGCACATTGGTCGCCGCCGAATCTTTGGGCAGGATAACAGGCACGCCCTCCAGACGCTGGCCCAGGTTGCGCAACAGAACTGCCAGGTTGACCAGCGGCGAAGAAGCCTTGCCTTCATCGGTGACAGCCGGCGTCGGGGTGGGGGCGCCACTCTCGAGCATCTTGATCAGCACCTTAAGAATTTCGTCCGTGTTGTTGGTCACGACGGGATCCTCTTCCTCGATAATGGGTGGCGTTGGAACCAGGGGCGCCTGTCCGCCGATATCATCAAGCCAGCGCCCGGTTTCGGCGCGCAACGTCGTTATGCGCCACTCGAAACCCTTCTTGAAATGTGCGTACTCTTTGTGGGAACGCAGTTTCGCCGCGTAAAGATCGATGATCTCGTCGATCAGGTCCGCCTGCGGAACCTTCGCAATCGCACCGAGCGTTTGCTGACCGACGATTCCGTCCACGTTCACCGGCGCCCCGCATACGTTGAGCGCCTTCTGCAAGTACTGCCCCGCCCTTCCGACCCCGGCATGAACAGCGACATTGTAGACGGCTAACGCCAACGGTCCCGGCATGGCCGCGCAACCCGCCCTTGTCCAATATTCAGAGAAGTAGATAGCCTTGGCTTCCTCATACGGCATGGCGGCAACTTCCGCCTTGCTGACCGGCCGGCCACGCCAGCGTGCGAGAACCTTGTGCGTGATGCCGAAATTCGTGGCGCCGCCCGGATCCTTCGGATCATCAACATACTTGCCCTCGAAAACGCGAATGATCTCCTGGGCACGCTCGAAATTATCCCGGCTGGCGCTTTCGGCCGCGATACCGATAGAGGGTTGGCCTGTTTCCGCGACAACAGATCCAGCGGCTGCGCCACCAGCCGCACCCGTCATCTCGCTTGCAACCGAGGAAGAGTGTTCTCCAAGAGCCGCAAGCAGAAGCGCGAGTACGTCGGGAGCCAGGTCGGTCTCATCGGGCAAATCAGGATTGTCCGTCGCAGATTGTTCCGCAACGCCTGCCGGGAGCGGAACGGAACTGGCTTCGGCGAGGGTCGGCAGAACGACGCCAAGCGCGTTGGCCGTCATCTCTCCGCAAACCCCGTCGGCCGCGCGTGAACCCAACTGACGCCGCTGAAACTCGACGAGTGCCATCAGCGACATCCGTCCGAAAATGCCATCCGCGCTTCCGGTCAGATAACCCGTCTTGATGAGCGCTTGCTGCACCTTTTTCGCCAGAGGTCCCGACGACCCGTATCTGACGGTCTGCTTCAGCGCCGAATCCGGCACCTTGTCGATGTAGGCCAGCTCCTCGGCGCCAAACAGCAGATAGACGAAGCGGTCCTGCTCCGCCGCATAAGCAGAATCGATAAAAGCGCGCCAGGGACCTGTTTCGCGCGCACGACCGGCCGACTTCGGCAAACCACAGACAACTTGACACCCCGCGCTCGAGTACCGGCCTTCAGGGTTTTCGTAATACGCCGCGTGAATATTGTCCCAGACGAAATCACCCGAGCCGGAACCAAAATCCAACCTGTCCTCGAAATCATAGGTTAGATTGTCGGCCGTTCGCCAAACGGGCTGAAACGATGCTTGGCGAAAGGCTCTGTGTCCGCCCGGCTTGCCCTGCTTATGCACGCCCTTCTGATACTCGAAGCGGCCAGGCATGAGGAGATTTGTCCCATTGCCGTTTTCTTTCTTCGCGATGGCGATGCTTCCCTCGGAGGGGACGGTAGACCCTGGGAAAAGCGCGATCTCGCCGGTCTCGACGTTCCACTGCCCAAGCGTGCATCGCATTCTGCGAAAATCGAAAGCACTCAGTCTGGCGGGATGCGCCTTCGCAAAACTGGTATCGAGCGGGTGCTCGGGAGTCAGTCCGCGTATGCCGAAGAAGACCATCCCCTTGTCCGGGACCGCATAACAGTTCTTCCGGCCGGCACGAGCCAGCAAATCGGCGCTTACGGTGATGTCCGGCATGGCCACACCCCCCTGAACTTTTACTTGCTCAAACTAAGTGCATATCCTTTTACGTGTCAATATTATCATATACACTTTTTAGGTTTACATATTTCGGGATGTTCTTCCCCAACAGCCGGACTGCATCGGGGGTCAAAGCACTGTTTACTACTGATCGGAACTACGTGCGTCCGCGGCCTTCCGCCGCGCCACCACATGTTCGCGCCAGACTGTAAACGCACCGGCGGCGACGACGATGCCGGCGCCGAGCACAAGGTTGAGATGCAGGGATTCGCCGAAGACGAAGACACCGATGAAGGCGCCCACGACGAGTTGGAGGTAGCCGATCGGCTGGACGGCGACGGCATCGAGATGCTCGTATGCCTTGATCAGCAGGAAGTGGCTGCTCATGCCGGTCAGGCAGAGGATGCCGATCCACACCCAGTCGCCCGGCGACGGCGAGGCCAGGAAAAACGGACCGATGGCCGTCAGCACCACCATTCCGACGACGCCGGTATAGAAGAAGCTCGTCATCGAGCTGTCCTCGCGGCCGGCGAGCCGCGTCGTTACCGCATAAAACCCCATCATCACGGCGCCGCCGAGCGGCCAGAGGGTGGACCAGCCGAGGCTGCCTGCGGCGTCGCCCACCGCACCGGGATTGAGCAGGATGACGACGCCGACGAGACCGACGACGATCGCCAGCCACCGTCGCCAGCCGACGCGCTCGCCCAGCACCGGCATGGACAGAAGCGCCACGAAGATCGGGCCTGAGGCGAAGATTGCCTGAGACTGAATCAGCCCGACAGTGGCGAAGGCCTGAATGGCGACGACGATCTGAAGGGCGAGAAGGACGCCGCGAAAACACTGGATCCACGGCCGCTTGCTGCGCGCCGCGGCCCTCACCCCGCCCGGCGAGCGGGCGGCGAGCGCCACGGCGAAGCCGGCAAAGGCGAAATAGCGGATCATGCCGATGAAGATCGGCGGATACTGCTCACCGAGATATTTCGAGATCCCGTCCTGGGAGGCAAATATCGTGACCGCCAGGACCGCGAAGAGATAGCCATATCTGCTGGACGTCATGAAAAGCTCACCACCGCATCGCGGCGCGCGGGTATCGCGCGAACCGGCACCCGTTCGGTCGATGCCAATCCGGATGGCCCGATAAATGCGACCCATGACGCCCGTGTCAACATCGGCCCCGTGAACAACGCCTCCCGAACCCCTTCGCCTGCCAAGCTTCGGACCTTTGACAAATCGGCTACCGCAGTGCAGCGTAACCGCGGACAAGGGCAACACATCCACAGATTCGGGGACCAGGCATGCACAGCTACGATCTGGTGGTCGTGGGCAGCGGGCCCGCGGGACGCCGCGCGGCCATTCAGGCAGCCAAACTCAGCAAGAAGGTGCTGGTAATCGAGAAGGGAACGCGCGTCGGCGGCGTTTCCGTCCATACCGGCACCATTCCCTCCAAGACATTGCGCGAGACCGCGCTCAATCTCACCGGCTGGCGCGAGCGGGGCTTTTACGGCCGCGCCTACAGGGTCAAGCAGGAGATCAGCGCGTCCGACCTGCGCCGGCGGCTCTTGATCACGCTCGATCACGAGGTCGACGTGCTCGAGCACCAGTTCTCGCGCAACCGCGTTCATCAGATGCGCGGGCTCGCGCGCTTCGTCGACGCCCATACACTGGAAGTGACCAAGGACGACGGCGAGGTGGTGAAGGTGGACAGCCAGTCCATCTTGCTCGCCGTTGGCACGAAGCCGTTCCGCCCCGCCCATATTCCCTTTGACGGTAAAACGATCGTCGACAGTGACGAAATTCTCGAGATCTCGGAGCTACCGCGCTCGCTCATCGTCATCGGCGCGGGCGTGATCGGCATCGAATATGCGACGATCTTCTCCGCTCTCGATACCGCCGTCACGGTGGTCGAATCGCGCGATACCATGCTCGATTTCATCGACAAGGAGATCGTCGACGACTTCGCCTACCAGCTGCGCGATCGCAATATGAAGCTGGTCTTCGGCCAGGCGATCGAGACGGTGGAGAAGGACGGTGGCCGTTGCCACGTCACGCTCGCAAACGGCCGCCGGCTCTCGGCGGAGATGGTGCTGTTCGCCGCCGGTCGCGTCGGCGCCACCGAAACGCTCGAATTGAAGAATTGCGGGCTGGAGGCCGACAAGCGCGGACGGCTGACCGTCGACGCGCTAACCTTCCAGACCTCGGTACCGAACATCTATGCGGCCGGTGACGTGGTGGGCTTCCCTTCCCTCGCCTCGACCTCCATGGAACAGGGCCGCATCGCCGCCCGCCACGCCGTCGGCGTGCCGGCGATCGAGCCGCCGCGCTTCTTTCCCTATGGCATCTATGCCGTCCCGGAAATCTCCACCTGCGGGTTCACCGAGGAAGAGGTGATCGAGCGCAAGATCCCCTATGACTGCGGCATCGCGCATTTTCGCGAGACGTCGCGCGGGCATATCATGGGCCTCGACACCGGCCTCTTGAAGCTGATCTTTTCACTCAAGACGCGCCGGCTGCTCGGCGCCCATATCGTCGGCGAAGGGGCGACCGAGCTCATCCATATCGGCCAGGCGGTGCTCAACCTCAAAGGCACGGTCGACTATTTCGTCGAGAACACCTTTAACTATCCGACGCTGGCCGAGGCCTACAAGATCGCAGGCCTCGACGCCTGGAACCGGATGGGCGAAGCGCCGGGACACGCGGCTGACGCAGATCCGGAATAGGTTGGGCGAAACGGAGCCGCCGCAATGTCCTGCGGCGGCGTTTTTGCAGGACGTTCAGACCAAGTTGCCGATGCCGTCCAGTCGACTGACCTGATCGTCGGTCAACTGCAGGGCTGCGGCGGCGACATTCTCGCGAAGGTGCGCGCGCTTCGACGTGCCGGGAATGACGAGAATGTTCGGGCTGCGCTGAAGAAGCCAGGCGAGCGCCACCGATTGTACCGATCGGCCGATCTCGGCGGCCACTTCGCTCAGGGCATCGGATTGCAGCGGCGTGAAGCCGCCCAGCGGGAAATAGGGAACATAGGCGATCCCGTCTTCGGCCAGCCTGTCTATCATCCCGTCATCACCACGGTTGGCGAGATTGTAGAGGTTCTGCACGCAGACGATCGGCGCGATGTCGCGTGCCTTGTTCACCTGCTCCATATCGACGGTGCTGATCCCGATGTGGTCGATCAGACCTTCCTCCTGCATCCTGCGCATGGCCTGCATCGGAGCCGTGATATCCACCTCGGGGCCTTCCAGGCGCAGGTTGACGATCGACATTCGGTCGAGACGGAGGTTTTCGAGATTGTCTTCGACCGACTTGCGCAGGAAATCCGGCGAGGAATCGAGAATCCAGTTGCCCTTGTCGTCGCGCCAGGCACCGATCTTGGTCACCAGCGTCAGCTCTGCCGGATAGGGAGACAAGGTTTCCCGGATCAGCCGGTTGGTGACGTAAGGGCCGTAGAAATCGCTGGTGTCGATGTGATCGACGCCGAGCGCCACTGCTTCGCGGAGCGTGGCGCGGGCTTCCTCGGGATTCTGCGGCTCGCCGAAGACGTGCGGTCCGGCCAGTTGCATGGCGCCATAGCCCATGCGGTTGACCGAGAGGCTGGTGCCGGGAAAAGTGAAGCGGCCGGCGGCCGCAGCGGTAATATCGTGTGTCATGTCAAACTCCTTGCATCCGCAATATGGCTGTTCGCCTGATCATTGATAATCCGGGCAACTCCGAATAGATTGTCCGGCATGTCGAACAATCTATTTCACCCCTCGCTCGATGATCTCTCGGTGTTTCTTGCGGTTGCGACGAGCGGCGGCTTTCGCACCGCCGCCAAGCGGCTGGGGATGTCCCCTTCCACGGTCAGCGACACGATCTCGCGGCTCGAAGGCAAACTGGAAGTCCCTCTCTTTGCCCGCACGACGCGGAGCGTGCGCCTGACCGAGGCGGGCCAGTCGCTGGCCGCCCGTCTGGACCCGCTCATCGCGGAAACGCGCGCAGCTCTCGAGGAAGCTGCGAGCTCGAGTTCGGGAGTACGCGGACGGCTGAAGCTGAATGCGCCCGGTGCCGTGATGGTCGACATTCTGCCGCCGCTGGTAGCAAGCTTTGTGGAGAAGTACCCTGACGTGCAGGTCGAAATCGTGGTCGACGACCGCTTCGTCGACATCGTTGCGGCGGACTGTGACGCAGGCATCCGCTATGGCGAACATCTCGCGCAGGACATGATCGCCGTCCCGATCGGCCCGCGGCGGCAGTATGGGGCGCTCGCGGCGTCGCCAGACTATATCGAGCGGTTCGGTAGCCCCCGGCATCCGGAAGACCTCCTCGGGCATCGATGCATTCGCGGGCGTTTCGCAAGCGGCGCGCTGACCCAATGGGAGTTCGAGAAGGACGGAGAGACACTGATCGTCGATCCTCCGTCGCGCGTGATCGTCAGCGTTGCCGGTCCCCTTGCCCTCGTGGAACTTGCGATCCAGGGAGCCGGGCTTGTCCAGACCTTCGGCAACTGGCTGGAGCCCCACTTCGCGACCGGTCGGCTCGTTCCGGTCATGCAGGACTGGTGGGAGGAATTCGACGGTCCGAACCTGTATTTTTCGAGCCGGCTGATGGGGACGCCACTTCGCGCCTTCATCGACCATGTCGCCGCCAACCGCTGAGAGCCGCCCCCGGACGCCGACAATAAAAAACCCCGCCGTTTCCGGCGGGGTTCTGTTCTTTGACCTGGAAGGAGCAGCTTATTCGGCTGCGTCGTCCTTCTTGGCGGCCTTCTTCTTCGGCGCGGCCTTCTTCTTGGCCGGCTTGTCGTCCTTGACGGCTGCGAGTTCGTCCTCGTCATCGGCCATCAGTTCGTCCTTGGAGACGGTCTTGTCGGTGACATCGATCACGGTCAGCATGTGGTCGACGGTCTTTTCCTCGAAGATCGGCGCGCGCAACGAAGCCACCGCACCCGGGGTCTTCTGGAAATATTCGTAAATCTGCTGTTCCTGGCCCGGGAACTGGCGCACCTGGTTGTAGAGAGCGCGGTTCAGTTCGTCGTCGCTGACTTCGATCTTGGCTTCCTCACCGATTCGCGACAGCACAAGGCCGAGACGGACACGGCGCTCGGCGAGCTTGCGGTAGTCCTCGCGGGCTGCCTCTTCGGTGGTGTCCTCGTCTTCGAAGGACTTGCCGTTGTCGCTCAGTTCCTGGTTGATCTGACGCCAGATGTTCTCGAACTCGGCGTCGACCAGCTTCGACGGGGTGTCGAACTTGTGGTCTTCGTCGAGCGCGTCGAGGATCTGACGCTTCAGCTTCTGGCGGGTCATCTGGCCGTACTGGCTTTCGATCTGACCGCGGACGATCTCCCGCAGCTTGTCGGCGCTTTCCACGCCGAGGGTCTTTGCGACTTCGTCATTGACCTCTAGCTTGCCGGGGGCAGCGACTTCCTTGACCTTGATGTCGAAGGTGGCTTCCTTGCCGGCCAGATGAGCGGCCTGGTAGGCTTCCGGGAAGGTGACGGTGATGACCTTCTCGTCGCCGGCCTTGAGACCGACGAGCTGCTCTTCGAAACCCGGGATGAAGCGGTTCGAACCGATGACCAGTTCGGCATCCTCGTCGGCGCCGCCGTCAAAGGGCTCGCCGTCGAGCTTGCCGAGATAGTCGAGGGTCACCTTGTCGCCGTCGGCGGCCTTGCCGTCCTTCTTCTCGTAGGAACGCGCGCTCTCGGCGACGCGGAGCACCTGCTCCTCGACTTCCTCATCGGGAATCTCGACGACTTCGCGGGTCACCTTGATCTTGGAGATGTCGGCGAGATCGAAGTCCGGGATGATTTCGTAGGCCATGGAGAATTCGAAATCGGCTTTGCCGGCGAGGATTTCCTCGGCTTCCTTCTCGTCCTCGGTCATCGAGATTTCCGGGGTGGTGGCAGCCTTTTCGCCGCGCTCGGAGAGGATCTCGGTGGGCTTCTGCTGGATCATCTCGTTGACGAGATCGGCCATGATCGAGCGGCCATAGACCTTCTTGAGATGGCTGACCGGCACCTTGCCCGGACGGAATCCGTTGATACGGACCTTGTCCTTGGCATCCGCCAGCTTCTCGTTCATCCGCGATTCCATGTCCTTGGCGGGAACGGTGATCTTCAGCTCGCGCTTCAGTCCCTCGGACAGTGTTTCAGTGACCTGCATGTTCAAACCTTCACTTGCTCAGGGCCGGCATCCGCAAAACCCCGTTTTGAGGACGCCGCACCGGAATTTCCGACACCGGGTGGTATCTTTCGTCTGCCGGCCCGCGGAGCGATCCGCCGGCCCTGCTCCGGCCGGCCCCGTCGCATTGCGCCGTCGGACCGCCGGGACATCTTCGATCTGGTGCGGGTAGAGAGACTTGAACTCCCACGCCTTGCGGCACCAGAACCTAAATCTGGCGTGTCTACCAATTCCACCATACCCGCCCTCGGCGAGGGCTAAACCGCCGCCTTGGAACGCGGGCGTCTCTATATCACCCGAACCGCAGGGTTCAAAGGAAAAATGAAGGCGCGTGCGACGCTCTTCACTTGGGCGCCGAACAAGCGTTGTGCGCCCGGCTCCGGAGGGTTCTCACGCCATCGGGACGGTCGTGCACGCGGTGGAGGAATGTGCTTTTGAACGCTTGCCATCATGGATATGCATCATCCGCATGGCTCGTATGAGTATATTGCACTGCACAAATCACCTAAAACGATCTAAATACAGTCTCAACGGAACGCGAACGAAGCGTGAAGCGAAAAACAACCCGACCAAGCCGGCTCATCCGGATCTAGGGTTTCGCTCCGCCAGCCGCGATCCACATAAATTCGGAACGGCAAACTCCTCCTCCCATTGCCGTTTCGATGTGATTGGCAACCACCTCCTCCTCCCAGGTTGTCAATTGTGCAAAATGGCGCCCACCGGATCCTCCTCCCCCGGTGGGCGTTGTTTTGTCTGGATGGTCCTTCCAGCATCGCCTCTCCCCTCGCCTCAAGCCGCCCGACCGTCAATTCAAGCCATGCGTTAGCGAAGGTTTGATTAACTTGCCATGCGCCTGGCAC
This sequence comes from uncultured Hoeflea sp., assembly GCA_964511625.1. Classification (GTDB taxonomy): domain Bacteria; phylum Pseudomonadota; class Alphaproteobacteria; order Rhizobiales; family Rhizobiaceae; genus Pseudohoeflea. Next base: position 65,827 of record CAZEJG010000001.1, on the reverse strand, counting down.
ATGCCTGACTTGAGTATTTTTGCACTGCACAAAGAGGGTCCAACCCCTTACATTGTGGGCAATCGAAGAGGCGCGAAGACAAGGCGCCAAACACTGCAAGAAAGGAAGACCCAATGAACATCCGCAAGTCCTTCCGCGAATGGCGCATGTACCGCGAAACCGTCACCGAGCTGTCGCGCATGTCCGACCGCGAACTCTCTGATCTGGGCATCTCGCGCTCCGATATCCCGTTCGTCTCGCGTCGCGCTTCCGTCCTGTAAGACGGTTCCGCTCGCCGGACCACAGACTGACTGATCCTTTTAAACTGGCGCCCCTTGGGGCGCCGTTTTTTTTATGGCTCGCCGCCCTGCCCGGACCGCCTGCAAAGGGCAGTTTCACGCCGCCACGAAGGGCATGGTAAACGCCGTCCTAACAACCTTCCCCTCATTTCTCTGCTCAAAAAAACGCCACTGCACACACATCGCTCTTGCCGTGTGCGAGCCCTCCTTGGCGCGCATAGCTGGGCTTCTTTCTTTGCGCTGCACAATCCGCATGCAAATGCCTATATGGCGAGCATAGACATCGCGCCGGGAAAGTCCCGGTACACAACACCGAGGATAGCACCATGAAACTCTTTCAGTCCGCTCGCACCTGGATGCGCAGCCGCCGCACCGTCAACGAACTCTCCAACCTGTCGAACGACGCTCTCGCCGATATCGGCCTGACCCGCTTCGACATTCCGACCGTGGCTCGCCGCCTGGCTCGCTAAGCCTCGCGAAGCACGGATCGTGAAAAACGGCGCCCTCGTGGCGCCGTTTTCTATTTCAGGGACCGCGTGACGCGCCGTTCCGTCCCGCCCAGCCGCGAACGGCCTTTATCGCCAACGCCGAAGCGTGCTAATTGCCGCCCATGACACAGAACCAGATCGCTCCCATCCATGTCGTCGGCGGCGGACTCGCCGGTTCGGAAGCCGCCTGGCAGATCGCCCGGCGCGGCATTCCGGTGATTCTCCACGAGATGCGGCCGGTGCGTCCCACCGAGGCGCACAAGACGGACAGCCTCGCCGAACTCGTCTGCTCGAACTCCTTCCGCTCCGACGATGCAACCACCAATGCCGTCGGCGTCATCCATGCCGAGATGCGGCTTGCGGGCTCGCTGATCATGTCCTCTGCCGACAGTCATCAGGTGCCGGCCGGCGGCGCGCTCGCCGTCGACCGCGACGGGTTCAGCGCCGCGGTGACAAGGGCGCTAGAGGAGCTGCCGCTCGTCGAGATCCGCCGCGAGGAAGTGGCGGGCCTGCCACCCCTGGACTGGGGCCGGACCATTATCGCGACCGGTCCGCTGACCGCGCCGGCGCTGGCCGAGGGCATTTCGGCTCAGACCGGCGAAACCGCGCTGGCCTTCTTCGACGCCATCGCGCCGATCGTGCATACCGATTCCATCGACATGTCGATCTGCTGGTACCAGTCGCGCTACGACAAGGTCGGCCCCGGCGGCACGGGCAAGGATTATATCAACTGTCCGATGGACAAAGCGCAGTATGAAGCTTTCGTCGATGCGCTGATTGCGGGTGACAAGACCGAATTCCGCGAATGGGAAGGCACGCCCTATTTCGACGGCTGTCTGCCGATCGAGGTGATGGCCGAACGCGGCCGCGAAACGCTGCGCCACGGTCCGATGAAGCCGATGGGGCTCACGAATGCCCACAAACCGGGCGAAAAGCCCTATGCTGTCGTCCAGCTGCGCCAGGACAACGCACTCGGCACGCTCTACAACATGGTCGGCTTCCAGACGAAGCTGCGCTACGGGGCGCAGGCCGAGATCTTCCGGATGATCCCGGGGCTCGAAAATGCCGAATTCGCACGGCTCGGCGGCCTTCACCGCAACACCTATCTCAATTCGCCGGTGCTGCTCGACCCGACGTTGAGGCTCAAGTCACGGCCCGACATCCGTTTCGCCGGCCAGATCACCGGCTGCGAGGGCTATGTCGAAAGTGCCGCCATCGGCCTGCTCGCCGGCCGGTTTGCCGCCGCCGAGGTGCTCGGCGAAGAGCTTGCGCCGCCCCCGATCACCACCGCCTTCGGCGCGCTGCTCAACCACATCACCGGCGGCCACCGGGTGAGCGACGACGAACCGGGAAAACGCTCCTTCCAGCCGATGAACGTCAATTTCGGCCTGTTCCCGCCGCTCGATCCGGGCGCGATCGAAAAGCCCGAAGGCCGGCGGTTCCGCGGCAAGGAAAAGGCGCTCGCCAAGAAGCAGGCCATGGCCCGCCGGGCGCTGGCCGACTGCGCGGCATGGCTCGGCGCCGAGCGCGCGGCCGACGCTGCGGAATAAGGCCCGCCCAATCGCGTGATTGACCGTCCCGGTCTGAGACGGCACGATGGTCTCATCACGCGATGAGGAGGCTGGCGTGCCCGAACCGATCCACTGGACCCGACTTTCGACATTGGCGGCAGCCATTCTTGGCTTCGCCGCAACAGAGGCGTCCGCCGAAGCCGAATGCGCGGCGGAGGTGCGCAAGCTCATGCAGGGTGACCTCGCATGGGACACGCCGATCAAAAGCCGGAGCGTAACCAAGATGGGCGGGCAGGAGATGGTCAATCTCGGCCTGAGCGACGGCAAGCATCACCTGACCATGGACGCGCAAGGCACGCCGGTGTCGCTCTTCACCGAGGACAAATTCTACACGACCGCCGACAAGGGGGCGAGCTGGACGCTGGTCCAGACCTATACGCCCGAGGTCATGGCCGAGACGAAAGCGGGCCTCGCCGCACAGGCTGAAAAGGCCACCAACATCACCTGCGATTACGGGCTGGACCTGGACGGTCGGCGGGTCAATCACTACGGCGTCGACTACGCGCTCTACAACACCGGCACGCCTATGCATTCGGAATACTGGGTCGACGCGGAAACGGGTTTTGCCTGGAAGGCGCTGACGATCAGCGATCCCGGCGGCAACGAGATCGCGATCGAACAGTCGAGCGAACCCGCGCCCGGCGAAACCGTTCCCGATCCGGAGGGCTAAGTCGTAAACGCGTACGCAGGGTCTGTACCGGCTTTCCCGCTTCCCCGATATGCGTATTATTGAAACCGGGGAAGAGGGGAAACTGCATGAAGACCATATCGCGAATGGCCCTGATGGCGATGATCGCCGTCCTGTCTGGCTGCATCGGACCACCTGAAAAGGTGGTGGAAATGGCCAACCGAAGCTACATGCGGGCAGCCATGGGAAAACCCTATCAGCAGGTGGCCGATTCGCGCCTGCCGGGCTCTCTGATTCCCGGACAGGGCGAACCCGCCTACGGGCCGATGATCGGCAGCTACCGCCTGGAGAACGGCGACATGGTCTACCGGCACATCGGCGACGGCGCGACGAGCACCTCCTCGACGGATTTCGGTTCGCTAGCCGGCGGCGAGCGCAAGAGCGTGTTGCTGCGGCTCGCCTATTTCCGAGTCGGAGCCGACGGTATCATCCGCGACTGGGCGACGGGATCGCTCGCGGGCGGCCAGACTGCCTGCCGCTACTATATTGCCGGCATCTTCCAGCGCTGCACCGATATCGAGGCGCAGCGGCAGTCCTTCGCGATCTACGATTCGCTGGTGAAAACCTCGTCCGGAGCGCCGCTGTCCTCCTGGGGTCCGCCAGCCGTCGATGCTTCCACCGCTTCCATGGCACCTGCCGGCTGAGGTCGACGCGCTACTCCGCCGGCGCCATGCCGGTCTGGCTTGCCGAAGGTGCCACGCCCGGCAATCCCGGCGTGCCGGCGGCATCGGGGTTGCGGGCCACATAGTCGGCCTTCAGCGCCTCCGACCCCATGCGCGAGCCGTCATGGCTCCATCCGGGCGGAGCCAGCAAGTAGCCCAGCCGTTGGCGCAGCGTCAGGCCCGGGCGCGCGGCATCCTTGAACATGTCGATCCATTCGTGGAACGCCACGCGCAGCGGATTGTAGGTGCCGATGTTCTTGACGATGCCGTAGCGCGGGGCGTCCTCGTCGAGCTCCGGCACGAAGGTTCCGAACATCCGGTCCCAGATGATTAGCGTGCCGGCATAGTTCGAATCGAGATAGCGCGGATTGGTGGCGTGGTGGACCCGGTGATGGGAGGGCGTGTTGAAGATGAACTCGATCGGCCGCCACATCTTGCCGATCGTCTCGGTGTGGATCCAGAACTGGTAGACGAGGTTGATGCCGCCGACGAAGACGATGAGCAGGGGGTGGAAGCCGATCAGCACCAGCGGGATGCGCAGGATGAACATGCCGGTGAACGTCGCCGTCCAGCTCTGCCTGAGCGCCGTCGACAGATTGTAGTGCTGCGAGGAGTGGTGGATGACATGCTCCGCCCAGACCCAGCGCGAGCGGTGGGCAATCCGATGATAGACGTAGTAGCGCAGGTCATCGAGGATGAAGCAGACGGCGATCGCCAGCCATGAGGTGCCCCAGTCGGTGATGCGGAACTGCCAGGCCCAGACCAGCACCCCATAGGCGATGAAGCCCAAAAGCAGGCCGGAGATCACGTTGCCGGTGCCCATCATCAGCGAGGTCAGCGTGTCGCGCGTCTCGTAATCGCCGCGATCGGGCACGAAGCGGACGATCAGCAGCTCGATCAGCATGGCGATAATGAAGAACGGGATCGCCAATTGGGTGACGTCCGGGAACGAATTGGGGTCGAAAGTCATCGCATTTCCTCCAAATGCTCAGAGCTTCAAGTCGGTCTTATCGCGGTATTATTGCGGCACACCCTCCTGAGCCGCCATGGCGAAGGTCCCGCACAGCCAGAGCGAGACTTCCGCCGCATCCTCCTCCGAATCGAAATTGTAGACGCCGCCGGGAAAGCCCGCCTCGCGGAAGTCGATCTTCAGGGCGCGGGCATTGTCGAGCGGGGCGACATGGATCGACCCCGCCTCGATGACCCGGGCGATCGAATGACGCCCCATCTCCTGAAGAAATCCGGTCTTGCCGCCGTGAAGACGATAGAAGTGGGCCTTGCCGTCCGCCGTGTTGACGATGGAGCGGATGGCTTCGCCCGGATAGACGCGGCCGAATTCCAGGAGCGCCGTACCCGTATCGGGTTCGTCGCGTTTGACCCAGCGGCCCGTGACGTGAACCATGAAGACGATGAAGACAATGCCGCCGAGAACAACGGCGGCCAGCACCTCAAGTGCCATGAACACTCCTCCGATCCGGCGCGCGATGTTTCCGCACCTGACATGGGCCGACTATGCCGCGATGAGGGTGCCGGTTGCAAGATGGGCAAAACGCCCGTTCAGAGCCTGTTGCTGCTCGCAACGCGCCAGATGCGCCATTGGCGCGCCAGAAGCGAGGGTTGCACCGAGCGGGCAAGTGCCTCGGAACCGGCCTTTTCGGCGCGCCGGAAGACGGCATCCGCAAGGGAAACGGGCAGAAACGCCCCTCGCCCCGCCTGCGGCAAGTCCTTGAACGTGTTGCGCGCTTTTTCGAGATGCTCTCGTCCGAAGGCTGCGAAACCGGATATGGCGGCGGTAATCGATTCGGAACGGTTTCGGGACAGGAAGCTCTCGCGATCGAGACCCGTCGCGGCAAGCAGATCGCCCGGCAGGAACACCTGACCCCGCCGGCTGTGGATCGGGAGCAGCATCAGGTGACCGGCGACGGACTGGGCGATGCCGGCATGCCCGGCCGTTTCCGCATAAGCGCCGGCATTGTCCGGATCGAGAATCATCGCCGTCATCTGGATCAGCACCGAAGCGGTATGGCCTGCATAGGCCTCATAGCCCTCGCGATCGGGCATGGCATCGTCGTAGAGATCGAATTCGCGGGCCTCGAGAAGCCCCATGAAGGTCGAGACCGGAAGTTTGCGCCGCTCGATCGTGTCGATGAGGCTAGCTGCGAGCGGATTGGCGGCAACCTCTTCAGAGCGTTCGCCCGACAGCGCCTCGCGCCACCACTGAAGCCTTATCTCGCCCGCGACGGCCTCACGGATGCGATCCCGGATCGCAGCGATTTCCGCATTGAACAGATAGAGGGCGGCGACATCCGCCTGCGCCTGTTCCGGCAGCAGCAGGCAGGCGAGGTAACGGTCCCGGTCTGCGGCCCGCAGTTCGTCTCGCAGTTGCGCGAGATCGGACATCAGACCGCAATCAGCGCCGCTGCGACGGGACGCGATTCGGCGAGCATCACATTGAAGGTGCGCACGGCCGCGCCGGTGCTCATCGGATCCGACGAAATCTGCCTGCCTCTCAGGACATCCTTCAGCGCCGGATCGAGCGGCCTGATCGTCTCCCCCGTGCCGACGAGAAGAAACTCGATTTCGGCTGCTTCCTCGATCACCTTCGCAAGTGTCTCGGCGTTGATCTCATCCGCGCCGGTCACATCCCAGCCGTAGATGCCGGAGGGCAGGCATAGGATCGAGCCGCGATGCGACATCTCCGCGAAACGGAAGCCGCCGTTGCCATAGGCATCGATCGGCGCCCGTCCCGGGAAATGCGCTTCGCGGATTTCGAAGCCTGCCGGCATCAGGTCGCGCTCTTGGCCGGAGCCGTCTTGTCCTGCTTCTCCTCTTCGAACGCATCCGAGCGGAGCTTGAAGAGGATCAGCACCGGTGCGGCGATGAAGATCGACGAGTAGGTACCGACCGCCACGCCGAAGATCATCGCGAAGGTGAACGAACGGATCACCTCACCGCCGAAGGCGTAGAGTGCGACGAGCGCCAGCATCGTTGTCAACGACGTCAGGATGGTACGCGTCAGCATCTGGTTGATCGACAGGTCGATCAGTTCCGGCAGCGGCATCTTCTTGTATCGCCTGAGGTTTTCGCGAACACGGTCATAGACCACGACCGTATCGTTGAGCGAGTAACCGACGATCGTCAGCACCGCCGCGATACTGGAGAGATTGAACTCTACCCCCGAGACCACGAAGATGCCGATGGTGAGCACCACGTCGTGCAGGGTCGCCACGATGGCGCCCAACGCGAACTGCCACTCGAAGCGGAACCAGATATAGACGAGAATCGCCATGAGCGCGGCGATGACGGCGATCGTGCCGGCCCGCGCGAGTTCACCCGAAACCGTCGGGCCGACGACTTCCACGCGGCGGAAGTCATAGGCGTCCTCGAGTTCTCCGCGGATCAGCGTGATGACCGACTGTTCGGCATTGTCGCCACCATCCTGTGCCTGGACACGGATAAGCACCTCGCGGGGGCTGCCGAATTCCTGCACCTGCACGTCGCCCAGATTAAGCTCGGAGAGACGCGCGCGGATGTCGCCGATATCTGCCTGGGGCGCCTTCGCCTGCAGCTCGATCATCGAACCGCCCTTGAAGTCGATGCCGTAGTTCATGTTCACCGTGGCGAACAGGACCATGGAAGCAACCGACAGCGCCGCAGAGGTCATGAAGGTAAAGCGGCGGATGCCCATGAAGCGGATGGTCGAATCCTTCTTGAGCCGATCGAGCATGCCCTTGGGCAGCTCCTTCGGCCGCCGGCGACGCACCCATTCGGCCACCAGCCAGCGCGTCAGCGTGAAGGCGGTGAACACGGTGGTGACGATACCGATGGCGAGCGTGACTGCGAAGCCACGGACCGGACCGCTGCCGAGATAGAAGAGAATGACGGCTGCGATCAGCGTGGTGATGTTGGCGTCGAGGATGGTGCCGAAGGCGCGGCTGAAACCGACGTCGATCGACTGGATGAGCGACCGGCCGGAGCGTCGCTCCTCACGGATGCGCTCGTAGATGAGGACGTTGGAGTCCACCGCCATGCCGACCGTCAGCACGATACCGGCGATGCCCGGCAAGGTCAGCGTCGCGCCAAGGATGGTCAAAAGCGCGATGATCATCACCACGTTGGCAATCAGGGCGACGTTGGCGACGAGGCCGAGGAAGCCGTAGGCAACCACCATGAAGACCACGACGAAGACCGCGCCGATGATGCCCGCGATCTCGCCGGCGGCAATCGAGTCGGCGCCGAGGCCCGGGCCGACGGTTCTTTCCTCGATGACCGTCAGCGTGGCCGGCAGCGCGCCGGCGCGCAGAAGGATGGCCAGGTCGTTGGCGCCCTGCACCGAGAAACTGCCTGAAATCTGGCCGGTACCGCCGAGGATCGGCTCTCGGATGACCGGCGCGGAGATCACCTGGTCGTCGAGCACGATGGCGAACGGCAGTCCCACGTTCTGCTGGGTGATCTGGCCGAAGCGCTGGGCGCCCTTGGTGTCGAACTTGAAGGTGACGATCGGCTCGTTGGTGCGCTGGTCGAAACCGGCCTGCGCGTCGACGAGGCTCTCACCGGAGACCTCGACCGCCTTCTTGATCAGATAGGGCACGGGTGGATCGTCGGTGGAATAGAGAACTTCCGAGCCCGCGGGCGGACGACCGTTGATCGCTTCCTGGACGGGCATCGAGGTGTCGACCAGATGGAACGTCAGTTTCGCCGTCTGGTTCAACAGGTCCTTGAGACGCTGCGGATCGTTGAGGCCCGGAACCTGCACCAGGATGCGGTTGGTCCCCTGCCGCTGGATCACCGGTTCGGTCGTGCCGAGTTCGTCGATACGGCGGCGCACCACCTCGATCGACTGGGTCACGGCGTTGGAGACGCGGTAATCGATCCCTTCGTCGCTCAGGGTGAGGCGCAGAAGCTGCGGCTGAGGCTCGTCGAGCGAGATCTCGCTCAGCGTGCCGCCGGAAAAGAGACCCGAATTGGTAGGCGCCGTCAGGTCGCTCAGCGCCTGCCTGGCTTCCTCGACCCTGTCCGCGTCACGGATGCGGACCTGGACCACCTGCCCTGTTCCCGAGAGACCGGTATAACCGATGCCGGCCGCGCGCAGCGCCCGGCGCACCTCGTCGGCGGTCGATTCCAGCCGTTCCTTGATGATGTCCTGCCGATCGACCTGCAGAAGGATGTGCGAGCCACCCTGAAGGTCGAGACCGAGCGTCATCTGCTTGGAGGGGAGGAATTCGGGGAGATTGGCAGCCTCCTGCTTGGTCAGGACGTTCGGGAACGCGAAGACCACGGCAAACAGCACGGCGAGCCAGATCAGGACGGTTTTCCAGCGGGAAAAGTAAAGCATTGGGCCTCTCGGCGTCATCTCCGGCGTCTGCCGGATAAGAATACGGGGCGGTCCAGGGGCCGCCCCGCGGGGTTTGTGGTCTTAGTCTTTGACCGGCTCTGACTTGGTGCGCACATCGGCGATCAGGTTGCGCACGGAGCGAACCTTCACGCCTTCGGCCAGCTCGATCTCGAGCTCGTCATTGTCGAACACCTTGGTCACCTTGCCGATGAAACCGCCGCCGGTGACCACCTGGTCGCCGCGGCGGACGTTCTTCAGCATTTCCTCGCGTTTCTTCATCTGCGTCCGCTGCGGACGGATGATGAGAAAATACATGATGACGAAAATCAGCAGGAACGGCAGGATCGACATGATGATCTCGCCACCGCCGGCGCCAGCGGTCTGCGCGTAGGCAGGGGTAATGAACATGGAAAACTCCTCAACTGGGCGCCGCTCTCCGCCGGCGCATGAAATCGTGCGGAATATAGTGACGAAGCCCGCGAATGCAACGTAAAGCTTGGTCGCCGCCCGGTGAAATTCGGTGGTTGCGCGCTTTTGTCCGGGGTTATTGCATGCTAACCGCGCCATGACCAATGCGAATGCGAGCGGGATGCGGAACATGAACGAAGATGCTGCCCTTCAAATCATCGGAAAGATCGAGGAACTGACTCGCGCAATCGAGCGCCTCGGCGGTCCGCAAAAGGCCCAAAACGACCTTTTGGCGGCCGATTGCTTCGTATGGGAGCCGAAGACCGCCTGGCTGCAGCCGGTGCCGCGCCCCAACCGCATCGAGCTGGCGCTGATCAAGGGTGTCGATCACGTCCGCGACATCCTCCAGGAGAATACCGAACGCTTCGCGCGCGGCTATGCCGCCAACAACGTGCTCTTGTGGGGGGCACGCGGCATGGGCAAGTCGTCGCTCGTCAAATCGGTCCATGCCGCCACCGCAGCGCTCGACGACATAGCCGCGCCGCTCAAACTCGTGGAGATCCACCGCGAGGACATCAACAGTCTGCCCGCGCTGATGGCGATCCTGCGCGTCTCGCCGGAACGCTTCATCCTGTTCTGCGACGATCTCTCCTTCGACCATGACGATACGGCCTACAAGTCGCTGAAGGCGGCGCTCGACGGCGGCATCGAGGGTCGGCCGGACAACGTGATCCTCTATGCGACATCCAACCGCCGCCACCTGCTCCCGCGCGACATGATCGACAACGAGCGCTCGACGGCGATCAATCCGCACGAGGCGGTCGAGGAGAAGGTGTCGCTGTCGGACCGCTTCGGTCTCTGGCTCGGTTTTCACAAGTGCAGCCAGGACGATTATCTCGACATGGTGCGCGGCTATGCGGAGCACTACGGTTTCGGGCTCGGCGAGGACGAGCTTCGCGCACAGGCGCTCGAATGGGCGACCACCCGAGGCTCGCGCTCGGGTCGCGTCGCCTGGCAGTTCGTGCAGGATATGGCGGGACGTCTGGGAAAACGGATTTGAACCTTCGAGCGACCGCGAAACGGACAGGCGACATGAACACCTATTCGGCCGGGAAAGGGCTGGCCGAGCGAGTGCTGGCCGCGTGCGGGCCGAGCTTGTTCAAACTGGCGAGCAAACTACCATACGGGAAACATACCGACAGACTGGTATTCTATGCCCAGTTCCTCGCGAAACAGAACCGTTTGCCCAGACGCGGCGGCGGCTTCCTGGATTTCGTGTTTCATCTCAAGCGAGACGATCGGTTGTCAGGCGACCTGCAGGTCCTGACGACCGACAAGGAGTTCGCCAAACTGTTCGTCACCGCCACCATCGGCCCTCAGCATGTGGTTCCCCATCGGGCAGTATTGCGAACGGAAGCCGATATCGACGCCTACGAGTTTCCCGACCGGTGCTTCATCAAGGGAACCGCGGCTTCAGGATTGGCTCTCGCGCATGAAGGGGGAGCGATCGATCGGCGCGCGCTGAAAGGATGGCTGACGATATCCCATTACGCTTATACGAGAGAGCAGAATTACCGTCCTCTGACACCCAAGATCATTGTCGAACCCTATATATTCGGCAGCCCATCCAACTCCGACTTTCAATTCTACACCTATCGCGGTCGCGTCAGGTTCATCACCTATACGCAAATAGCGCCTGTCCGGGCGGGACGGACTTTCGACAGACAATGGCGCGATCTGGGATTTTCCATCACGAAACCGCGGCTGGATACGGATGTTCCACGTCCGGTGCTCCTTGAAGAGATGATCGCGGCCGCCGAGACAATCGGGAAGCATTTCGATTTTGTTCGCGTGGACATGTACACCAATAATCAGGAGTTTTTGGTCGGCGAAATCACCCATTGCCCCGGCAGCGCCGACTCGGCGTTCCGTCCTCCAGAAGCCGAGCAAATCGTCAACGCGCTGATGTTCGGAGACCGGTCATGATGGCCGCCGCAGATACCGTAAACGCCTTCTGGTACGGTCCGCGGCTTGGCGCGATCCACGCCGCCTGCCTGCGTTCCTTCCTGCGCCATGGCTACAGGGTCGTGCTGCACGTCTATGAGGCGCCGGAGGACCTGCCCGACGGCATCGAACTCTTCGACGCAAATCGGTTGCTGGATCGCAAGAAGATCGTCCCCTACCGGCGCAACGGGGGCTTCTCCTTTGCCGCCAATCTCTACCGCTACCGCATTCTAGAGGCTGGCCTCGGCCTTTATGTCGACTGTGATGTCTTCTGTCTCAAGCCCCTGCCCGATGCCGAGTATGTTTTCGGCTGGGAGGATATGCATCTTGTCAACAACGCCGTTCTCAAGGCGCCGGCCGACAGCGAAATGGTTCGCCGCCTGATCGCGATGGCGGAGGATCCGGGATTGATACCGCCCTGGTTCGAGCGAAGAGAGCGGCGGCGGCTGAAGTGGCGCAAGTGGCTGGGCCGCCCGGTCCATCCATCTGCAATGCGCTGGGGGACGACCGGACCGGGCTTGCTGAGCCACCTCGTCAAGGAACTCGGTCTGCAGCAGCACGCCTTGCCGATCGATACGTTCTATCCGCTGCATTACAATCAGGTTTCGCTCCTGAACGATCCCGGCCTGTCGCTCGCCGACCTCGTCACGCCGCGGACCGTGGCGCTCCATCTGTACAATGCAATCGTGAAGGATCTCGCCATCGCGCCGGGGAGCGCGCTGGACGAGATCATCTCCGCCTGATTAAGCGGCCTATTCCAGGTAGTCTGCCGGATTGACCGGGGTGGCGTTCTTGCGCACCTCGAAGTGCAGACGCGGGGTCTTGGCCGCACCGCTCATGCCCGAAGACGCGATCACCTGGCCGCGCTGCACCTTGTCGCCGCGATTGACCTTGAGATCGGAGGCGTGGGCGTAGACCGTCACCATGCCGTCGTCGTGACGGACGAGCACCGTGTTGCCGTATTCCTTCAGACCGTCGCCCGAATAGATGACGACACCGTTTTCGGCGGCCTTGATCGGCGTGCCGACCGGAAGCGACAGGTCGATCCCGTCGTTGCGCTTGCCGTTTTCGGATTTCGCATAGCCGGTGATCACCTGACCGCGGGCGGGCCAGCGCAGCTTGCCGATACCGGTCGTCTTGGGCGCGACGGCACCTGAGTCGACCTTGGCGGTCTCGGTCATCTCGCTCTTGGCGGCCGTCTTCTGCGGCGCGGAATAGGCTTTCGGCGTATTTTCGGCTGGCTTGACCGACGCGGTCGTGATGGTGTCGGTGGACTGCCGGGAACCGGCCGACGGAATGGTCAGCTTCTGGCCGACACGGATCATTTCCTTCGACATGCCGTTGGCGGCCTTGAGAGCGGAGACGCTGACACCGTGGTTCGAGGCAATGCGGGTCAGCGTATCGCCCGACTTCACGACGTATGAGCCGTCCGAAGCACTGCTTGCCGCCGAAGCTGTGGCGCTTTGCGTCTCGCCCGACGGCTTCTGCCTGAGTTCAGGACCGCTCGGAAGAACGGCGACCTCGCGGTCCGGCGCGCGTCCGGGCACGGGAGCGCGATCAGCAGGTGCCTCGCCGACCATTCCGCGCGATGCGCGGGAGGCGGCGACCTTCGGGTCGGCATCCGGAGCGGAGACCGGTGCTGCGCGGTCGTAAACATAGATCGGTATGACGATCTGCTGCCCGGCGGCAACACGGGACGCGTCGTCGATGTTGTTGGCGGCCATGATTTCCTTGACCGGCACGCCGTAGCGCTTGGAGAGATTGTAGATCGTCTCCCCCTGGCCCAAGCGCACGCGGGTACCGCCGGCGGTGGTCCACCCATTTCCGGAACGCACCGGCGTGGTGCCGGTAACGATCGGATCGGGCGACACGTCGCTCGCCACCGAAGCCGTCATATTCGAGGAGCCGCCGCGCGTCGGAAAAGGTTGTGCCGGCTCGGTCACCGGAGCCGTGGCGGGGCCGACAGGAACGCGGGAGGCCGACTGGCTGGCCGAAACCGGCTGCGACGGCGACGGCAGCGCCTGACGGGCAACCGAACCCTGGCGATCGCCGATGATGTTTGAAGAGGAGGCGGAGCGCGCCGAGGAAACGGGCACCGATCCGGTGTAGGTCTGGTCGTAGGAAGGCTGGCGGGTATCGCCCGGATAGGCCTGCGACACGCTCGACGGCGCCATTCCACCCTGCGGACCGCCCGCATTGGGCACGGCGCCGACCGGACGAAGCTCGTTTGCGGCAGGACCGGGCACCGAGGCGGTAGTGATCCCGTCCGTGCCTCTGTACATGAAACGACTGGCATCGGAGCTGCAACCGGCGGCCGTACCCGCAAGCAGGACAACCCCCAACAGCTTCAACGTCGTAACTCTGGTTACTTCCGATACATTCCGACGCATGATCCAACCCATGAAAACGCAATACCAACTGGGCTGAATTAAACCGCGTTAATGTTACCGCCGGGTTAAACCGGCGACATTCATCGAAATTTCCGTGAAGATTCAAACAATCGCCGCGCTCAAAGGGCGTCGGCAACACCGCTGATCATCGGCAGATACGGGACTTCGTGAAAATCCTCCCGCTCGAAGCGGCTGCCGATCTTGGTGAACCGCGACAGGCGGATCGTACCTTCCTTGTCGCGGATCGGCGCCACCATCACGCCTTCCGAGACGAGAAAATCAACATAATGGCGCGGCATGGTCTCGAAGGCCGTGGTCACCACGATGCGGTCGAAGGTGCCCTCGCCCGGAACACCCTTGCCGCCATCGCCCTGACGGGCGACCACATTGGCGATGCCGAGATGGCTGAAGCGCTGGCGCGCGAGCTGCACGAGCGTCTTGTAGCGGTCGATGGTGAGAACGCGCTCTGCAATGCGGCCTATGACGCCCGCGGTGAAGCCACTTCCGGTTCCGACATCGAGAACGCGCTGGCCGTTCGCGAGGCCGGCCAGCGACAGGACGCGGGCAACCAGATCGGGACTCTCGGCAAAGCCGCCGCAATCGATCGGCAGCAGACGGTTCTCATACGCGTGGGCGGCATGGGTCGCGCCGACGAAGAGCGTGCGCGGCGTCTGTTCGATCGCGGAGAGAAGCGCGGTGTCGGCGATACCCTCGGCGCGCAACCGCAGCACCAGAGCGGCAAACCCCTCCTTCTCGACCAGCCGCAGGTTCACCCGATCAGCCCTCGATGAGGCCGGTCAGCTCCTGGCGGAGCGCATGATCGGTGAGATCGAGCATCAGCGGGGTGACGGAGATGTAGCCATTGTTGAGCGACGCCACATCGGTCTCGGTCTGGTCGGGAATGGCGCGACGACCGAACTTTAGCCAGAAATAGGGGAAGCCGCGACCGTCCTCGCGCTCGACGATCTGCAGGGCATGCGTCAACTGGCCCTGACGGGTAACCGCCACACCCTTGACCTCGTCCGGCTTGCAGGCCGGGAAATTGATGTTGATCAGCCGGCCCTGCGGCATGTCCGCGGCGATCAGTTTTTCCAGAAGCGCCGGTGCATGGGTCTCGGCCACTTCCCACGGCACGACGCGGCCATGGTTTTCCCAGTTGTAGTGCTGGCTCATGGCGATCGACCGGATGCCGAGAAGCGTGCCTTCGATCGCGCCGGCCACGGTTCCCGAATAGGTCACGTCGTCACCGGCATTGGGACCGGAGTTGACGCCCGAAAGAACGAGGTCCGGCGGGCTGTCGGCGAGGATCTTTCGGATCGCCATGATCACGCAGTCGGTCGGTGTTCCCCGCAATGCGAAGCGCTTTTCCTCGATCTGGCGAAGCCGCAGAGGCTCGGAGAGCGTCAGCGAATGAGCAAGCCCGCTCTGGTCGGTCTCAGGCGCCACCACCCAGACGTCGTCCGAGAGCGTGCGGGCAATCTTTTCCAGCGAGGAGAGCCCCGGCGCATGGATGCCGTCATCATTGGTGAGCAGAATGCGCATGATCGGGGTGTTCCTTCCTCAGTCGGCTTTTTCGATCCGGGTGACGCCACCCATATAGGGCAGCAGTGCTTCCGGGACGGTGATCGAACCGTCTTCTTCGAGATAGTTTTCCATCACCCCGATCAGAGCCCGGCCGACGGCGACGCCGGAGCCGTTGAGCGTGGTGACGAAACGGGTGCCCTTGCCGTCCGGGTCGCGGTAACGCGCATTCATCCGGCGGCCCTGGAAATCGCCGCAGACCGAGCAGGACGAGATTTCGCGGTAGGTGTCCTGTCCCGGCAGCCAGACTTCCAGATCGTAGGTCTTCTGGGCGCCGAAACCCATGTCGCCGGTGCACAGCGTCATGACGCGATAGTGCAGACCGAGGCGCTTGAGCACCTCCTCGGCGCAAGCCGTCATGCGCTCGTGCTCCTCGACGCCGTGCTCGGCATCGACGATGGAGACGAGTTCGCACTTGTTAAACTGGTGCTGGCGCAGCATGCCGCGCGTATCGCGGCCAGCCGACCCGGCTTCCGAGCGGAAGCAGGGCGTGAGCGCGGTGAAGCGCAGCGGCAGGTCGGAATGATCGAGCAACTGGCCGTTGACCAGATTGGTCAGCGGCACTTCCGCCGTCGGGATCATCCAGCGGCCGTCGGTTGTCTTGAACAGGTCCTCGGCGAATTTCGGAAGCTGACCGGTGCCGTAGAGCGCATCGTCGCGCACCAGAAGCGGCGGATTGACTTCCGTGTAGCCGTGCTCGGTCGTGTGCAGGTCGAGCATGAACTGGCCGAGCGCGCGTTCGAGACGGGCCAGCTGGCCTTTCACCACGGTGAAGCGTGCGCCGGAAATCTTCGCGGCGGCCTCGAAATCCAGCAGGCCCAGATCCTCGCCGATCTCGTAATGCTCGACAGGCTTGTGGCCCCAGGTCGGCTTGTCGCCGACCTTGCGCTCTTCGCGGTTGTCGGCTTCGTCCTTTCCGACCGGCACGCTTTCAAGCGGCAGGTTGGGCAGCCGCATGAGCATGTCGTCGAGGGCGGCATCGGCCTGACGGGTCGCCTCCTCGGCGTCCTGCATCCTGCCCTTGAGATCGGAGACCTCGGCCTTCAGGGCCTCGGCACGGTCCTTGTCGCCCTGCCCCATGGCCTGGCCGATTTCCTTCGACGCGGCGTTGCGGCGCGATTGCATGTCCTGAAGCGACTGGACGAGCGAACGGCGCTTTTCATCAGCGGCGATCAGCGCCGCCGACTGCGGCTCGGCGCCACGCGTGGCGAGCGCCTTGTCCAGCACTTCGGGATTGTCGCGGATCCATTTGATGTCGAGCATATCGGGTCATCCCGGCAGGAGTTTCGCGTCCGACCGGAAAGCCCCGCTGGGCAGCGGGATCAGCTTTCCGGCGTCGCGTCGGAAGCTGCCTCCTCCTCGCTTTCCGCCGGCGCTTCACCGCGCTGGCGCTCCACGATTCGGGCGCAATAGATGGCAATCTCGTAAAGAAGGATGGTGGGCAGCGCAAGCCCGATCTGGGACACCGGATCGGGTGGCGTGAGCACCGCCGCCGCGATGAAAGCGCCGACGATCGCGTATTTGCGCTTCTCCGCCAGGCCCTTCGAGGACACCAGACCGACCCGTGCCATCAGGGTGGTCACGACGGGAAGCTGGAAGACCAGACCGAAGGCGAAGATCAGGGTCATGATCAGGCCGAGATACTCGGACACCTTGGGCAGGAGCTGGATCGACGCCTCGCTCGCACCGCCGGACTGCTCCATATGGAGGAAGAACATCATGACCATGGGCGTGAAGAAGAAATAGACGAGCGCCGCACCGATCAGAAACAGCACCGGAGACGCCACGAGGAACGGCAGGAAGGCCATTCGCTCGTTCTTGTAAAGACCGGGGGCAACGAACTTGTAGACCTGCGCGGCGATCAGCGGGAAGGCCAGAACGAGGCCGCCGAACATGGCGATCTTGATCTGGGTGAAGAAGAATTCCTGCGGCGCGGTGTAGATCAGTTCAATCTTGCGATCGCCGAGATCGGCCCAATGCACCGCCCAGGTGAACGGCAGGACAAGCAGGTTGAAAAGCTGCTTGGCGAAATAGAAGCAGACCAGAAACGCGATAAGAAAGCCGCCGACCGCCCACATCAGGCGATTGCGCAACTCGATCAGGTGCTCGATGAGCGGCATGGGCCGGTCGTCGGAATTCTCGCTCATGCCTTGTCACTCGTTTTGCGCGACGTCTTCTTCGCGGTCGTCGACGCCTTGCGCGTCGCGGGCTTGGCAGCCGCCGGCTTGGCGGTGGCCGTTTTGCCGGCTGCGGACTTGGTGGCAGCCGGCTTTGCGGCCGCCTTGGCGGGCTCGGCCTTGGCAGCTGACTTGGCGGGCGCCTTCGCTGCCGGCTTGGACGCGGATTTCGCCGGAGATTTGCTTGTATCCGACTTGCTGGTATCCGACTTGGCCGCCGGCTTGGCCTTCGCGGTTGTCTTGGCAGCGCTTGCCTTGCCAGCGTTCGTCCTGGCAGCCGCTGTCTTCTTCGTCGGCGTCTCGGCAGTCTCGACCGGCCCCTTGAGCGGCTCGGCTTCCAGGGCACGATCGGATTCGATCTTGGGATCGCCTTCGAGCTTCATCCCTGAATCGGGGACGGCCACCGGCTTCACCGACTTTTCCAGATCCGACCGGATCTGGCTTCCGGCCTGGCGTAGCGGGTTCACCGCTTCACGGATCTGGTTCATCGGATTGAGCGAACGGGCGTCGGAAATCGTCTTGCGCACGTCGTCGAGATCAGCCTCGCGCAGGGCCTCGTCGAACTGGCCGCGAAATTCGTTGGCCATCTTCCGCAATTTGGTCGTTGTGCGTCCGAAAGCGCGCAGCATCGGTGGAAGGTCCTTGGGACCGACCACGATGATGAGGACAATCGCCACGACCAGAAGCTCAGTCCAGCCGATATCGAGCATCGGGATTCCTTTCCCCCGGGACGGGGCCGGGGCCCCGTCTTCCGTGACACGTTACACGCGCCCCGGCGACCGGATGACCGTCAGGCCCGGTCTTTCTGTTCGGTGGAGTCTGCCGGCTGATGGTCGACGGTCTTGGCGGTGGTCGTCGACTGGCTGTCGTCGTCCGACATGCCCTTCTTGAAGCTCTTGATGCCCTTTGCGACGTCACCCATCAGTTCGGGGATCTTGCCGCGGCCGAAAAGCAGGAGCACGACCACCAAAACGATGATCCAGTGCCAGATACTGAACGAACCCATGATACTCTCCTGTTCGAATTCCTGTTCGATTTAAGATGTTTGAAGAGAAGTTTCAAACACCAATATATCTTTCTCGTTCACGACCAGACCGACCTCGCGGGCACCGGGCGGCACCTCGCCTACCCTGACCCGCGCCTCGACCCGGCCGCCGCCGTCCGGAACCGCCAGCGTGACATGTTCCTCCATACCGAGAAACCTGCGAGCCACGATGCGGGCCGGTGATCCTCGATCCTGCGCCACGATTCCGACACCGGAGTGGCGGACAGCGACAGAAACCGGCGAACCGTCGGCAATCCCATGTATTTTTACAGGACCTAGGGGCGTCATTGCCAGATTATTCTCGACCTCGGACATGAAAACGTTGATTTCCGAGAAAAATCCCGCCGCGAAAAGGTCCGCGGGACGGTGATAGAGGTCCTCGGCGGTGCCTGTCTGAACCAGCTTGCCGTCACGCAGAAGCGCGATCCTGTCTCCAAGGCGCATTGCCTCCTCGGCATCGTGGGTGACGACAATGGCGGTGGCGCGGGCCTCGCGCAGGATCGCCAGCGTCTCGATGCGAACGGTGTCCTTGAGGCGGGAGTCGAGCCCTGAAAAGGGTTCGTCCATCAGCAGAACCGCCGGCCGCGGCGCAAGTGCGCGCGCCAGCGCCACACGCTGCTGCTCGCCGCCCGAGAGGAGATGCGGGTAGCTCATTGCGTGATGGGCCATGCCGACGCGCTCGAGCGCCACCATCGCCTCGCCACGGCCGTCCTTGCGCGACAGCTGGGTCAGACCGAAACGGACGTTGTCTACGATCGTCAGATGCGGAAACAGCGCGAAATCCTGGAACATCAGGCCGATACCGCGCTTCTCCGGCGGCAGCGACAGCTCCGGACCGGCAATCTCGCGGTCGTTGAGCAGGAGCCGACCGGACGTTTGGCTTTCGATCCCGGCCGCGATCCGCAAAAGCGTCGTCTTGCCCGAACCGGAGGGGCCGAGCAGGCAAAGAACCTCGCCGGGCTCGGCCTGCAGATCGATGCCCTTGAGCGTGTGGCGCTTACCGTAATGGTGATGGATATCCTCGAAGGCGAGCCGAGCCGCGAAGGTGACACCGGCCGTGCGACGGCTGGCAGAGCCCTGCATCAACCGCTTCTTTTCCGAGGTCTGCGCGTCAGCCACGTCGGTCCGCTCTCCTGCCCTGGCGAGTGTCATCCGGCCGGCTTACACCGGATCGCGTTCCGGAGAAACCACAAGATGACCGCTGCGGGCGCGCTTATTGTCGCGCGACTGACCTACTCCTCCTCGTCGCCCATCGGCGACAGGAGACCGAGTTCCTCGAGATCCATCTGGGTGATCGGATCCTCGTCCTCGGCAAGATCGTCGTTGGCGGGCGGCTGCGGCATGGAGAAATTGGACGGAATGCGGTTGGAGAGAAGCCCCGCCCCCTTGAGTTCGTCCATGCCGGGCAGATCGCGCAGTTCCTCCAGACCGAAATGATCGAGAAATGCGTCGGTGGTTCCGTAAGTTACCGGGCGACCGGGCGTGCGGCGGCGGCCGCGCATGCGAACCCAGCCGGTTTCGAGAAGGACGTCGAGCGTTCCCTTCGAAGTCGCCACGCCGCGGATTTCCTCGATCTCGGCGCGGGTGACGGGCTGGTGATAGGCGATGATCGCCATGACCTCGAGACCGGCACGCGACAGCTTGCGGACTTCCGTCTGCTCCTGACGGACGAGGAAGGACAGATCGGCAGCGGTGCGGAAGGCCCAGGCATTGGCCACCCGCACGAGATTGACGCCGCGGCTCGCGTAGGCGCGCTCGAGCCGCGCCATGACGTCGGCGACATCCATGTCACGCGGCAGTTTCTCGGCGATCAGCTTCTCGGCGATCGGTTCGGCGGAAGCAAAGACCAGCGCCTCTGCGATGCGCATCGCCTCGACAAGAGCGCGCTCGCGCAGCTTCTCGACCGGGGACTCGCCGTCATGCGACATCTCGGACACTTCGCTCTCGTCCTCGTTGTCGGGATCGTAGCCGACGGCATTGGGCTGGCCGGGGTCGATTGTCATGGCCTGGTTCCTTTCGCGGCGGCAGCCTGCGCGCCGCGTCTGAGATAGATCGGCTGGAACGCGCCGTCCTGGCGGATTTCCAGTCTGCCTTCCCGGACCATCTCGAGCGTGGCGGCGAAGGAGCTGGCAATCGCGGTGGCGCGTTCCTCGGGTTCGGAGAGATAACGCAGAAGGAACTGGTCGAGTGCCGTCCAGTCCGACATTTCCCCGATCATGCGGCTGAGAATGGTGCGGGCATCGGCGAGCGACCAAACCCGGCGCCGCGAAATCGTAACATGCGAGAGGCTCTGGCGCTGCCGCTGCGAGGCGTAGGCGGTGAGAAGATCGTAGAGGCTCGCCTCGAAGGCCATCGTCTTGTCGATGACGAGCGGCTGCGGCGCGCCACGGGCGAAGACGTCGCGCCCGAGCCGGTTGCGGTTGACCAGACGAGTGGCCGCTTCGCGCATGGCTTCGAGCCGTTTGAGGCGGAAGGCGAGCTGGGCCGCCATCTCCTCGCCCGAAGGTTCGTCGCCCTTCCCCTGCTGAGGAATGAGCAGGCGCGACTTGAGGAAGGCGAGCCACGCGGCCATGACGAGGTAATCGGCTGCCAGTTCCAGCCGCAGTTCGCGCGCCCGCTCGATGAAGTCGAGATATTGCTCGGCGAGCGCGAGAACCGAGATGCGCGCCAGATCGACCTTCTGGGTGCGTGCCAGATGCAACAGAAGGTCGAGCGGTCCTTCGAAGCCCTCGAGATCAACGACCAGCGCCGGATCGCTCGTGGCGCGATCGGCTTGCTGCTCCCACAGTTTTTCCATGGGGGCGGCTTTGGACCTGGTCTTGTCGTCTCGCGCGTTGGCGGCCACGTGTTTGTCCCGATCAGGCCGTCCCTGCCATGAGGCTCGCGAATTCTTCGCGCAATGCCGCCTCGTCGCTGTTGTCCGGCGTTTGTATACTCGCGGTCACACGGTCGGCGCGCCGCTTCGCCTCTCCGGACAGAACCGGACTTGCCGAGGCGATGGCGCGCATTTCCTCCATGTCGCCGTTGCAATGTAGCGTCACATCGCAGCCGGCGGAAATGATTGAACGGGTGCGCTGGGCGAAATCCCCAGAAAGAGCCTTCATCGAGGCGTCGTCCGACATCAACAGGCCGTCGAAACCGATCTCGCCGCGGATGATTTCGGAAATCATCTTCGGCGACGTGGTGGCACATTGGTCCGGATCGATATCGGAATAGATGATGTGCGCCGTCATCGCCATCACCTCGTCCTTGAGGCGTTTGAACGGCACGAAGTCGGTTTTCGACAGTTCCGCATGCGGTGTATCGACCACCGGAAGATCAAGATGGGAGTCTGCATTCGCCCGGCCGTGGCCCGGAATATGCTTGATGATGGGCAGCAGCCCGCCGGCCTTCAAGCCGCGCGCCGCGGCGGTCCCCATGGCGGAAACGGTATCTGGATCCCTGCCATAGGCGCGGTTACCGATGATCTCGTGGGCGCCCTCCACCGGAATATCGAGGAGCGGCAGGCAGTCGACATTGATCCCGAGTGGCGCCAGGTCGAAAGCATGCAGGCGCGACAGCATCCAGGCCGCCCACAGCCCCTGCTCCTCGTTGCGCCTGTAGATCGCGCCGAGTTCCGAGCCGGACGGGTAGTCCTGCGACACGATCGGCGGCCGGAGGCGCTGGACGCGCCCTCCCTCCTGGTCGATGAGGACCGGCGCGTCCGGACGACCAACGCAGTCCCGCATCTCGGCGACGAGATCGGCGATCTGCGCCCGGTCGACAATATTGCGCAGGAAGAGGATGAAGCCCCAGGGGCGTTCGCCGGAGAAGAAGGCCTTCTCTTCGGCACTGAGTTTCGGCCCGAGACAACCGAAGATGACTGCTTTTGATTCGCTCATGGCGCGATCATAGCGGATCGCGATTTTTTCCCTAGTGGCCTGCATCCGCAGCAAAAGAAAAAGCCGGGCAGAAAACTGCCCGGCTCGATTTTGCTGGTGTCGTGTCCCTTAGCGGGTGACGAGACAGCTGCCGCCGGCGGACTTGTAGCGAGCGCAGAGCGCATTGGCTTCTTCGCGGGTGCCGGCCGGAATGCGGACGCGGTGGTAGACACCCTTGTTGGGAATGTCGGCCCGCTGGATATCAACGCCGCGACCGCCGATGACGCTCGCGAAACGCCGCGACAGGTTCTGGTAGGACGCCTGGGCGCCTTCGGCACTGGGCTGTGATGCGATCTGCATGTAGTAGCCGCCGGGATTTGCCGGGGCAGCTGCCTGCGCAGTCTGCGTCTGCTGCGCCGGAGCGGCGGCAGGCGCCGCGGCGGCTGGATCGGCGGCGGCCACTTCGCTGACATTGCCGTTTCCGCTCACGCGGCCGACGACGTTGACCGGCTGGTCGGCAGGGCGCGACGTCGGAACCGGCGCCTGGCGGATCGGCACGGTGGTCACGCTGCGCACCGGAGCGAGAGACTGGTCCTCGGCGGTCGTCGCTGTTTCCTGTGTCGCATCGGCGACCTGCCCGGCCGTCGCCGGTTCGGTCGCAGCCGGCGCGGCGTCAGCGGCGGGATCGGCAGCAGCCGCTTCGGTCGGCGTTGCGGCAGGAGCAGCATCCGTCGCGGGCGTTTCGCTCGCCGCCGAAGCTGCTTCTGTCGGTGCCGGCTCTTCCTGGGGACGGGCGACGATAGTGCCGTCCGGACGGACGATCATGGTGCGGACGCGGCGCGGCGACAGCATGGGTTCCGAGTTGTTGGCCGAAGCGGCGGTCTCGGTGTCGCCTTCGGTAAGACGGTCCTCGACCTTTCCGATTTCATCGGTCGTTTCGGCTTCGCCGCGACCTTCGAGCGGCAGCATGTCCGGATCGATGGTGCGCTGGACGACGTCGACCGGCTCCTCGGCACTATCGACCAGACGGGGCTGGCTCGCCTGACCGGACTCGTTGCCCTCGACCTTCTCGTAGACGGCCTTGTCCTGGTTGGGCACCTTGGCGCCGCCGGGGTTCTCCGGCGCGACCTTGACCGGATCCTTGTCGGCCATGATGATTTTCGGCGTGCCGTCGCCCGTGACCCCGCCGGAAATCCAGCTCCAGGCAAAGACGACACCGCCCAGGAGCAGTGCGACGCCCAGAACGAGGCCGGCGATCAGCGGCTTGCGGCGGCCGTCATCGGCGTCGTCATGCTCGCCGACGGCGACCGGAGCATCGGCATCGACAGGCATCGGATGCGGACGGTAGCCGGTCTCCGCCGGGCCTGCAAAGCCGAGATCATTCTCGAAATCCGAATAGGTTTCTTCAGCGACCTTTGCGTCGGCGGGCGCGGCGTACCAGCCGGCGTTGGCGCTGGTGACGTCCTCGTTCGTCTCTGCCTCGACCAGGTCGGCGAATTCGCGGTCGAGTTCGCTTTCGAAAAAACTCTCGAGATTGTCATCATCGGCTGCCGCTTCCCCCGGCATGTCGGGAATGTCGAAGGCTGCGACGGTCTCGGGCATCTCGTCGACGTCGACGATCGCGGAGGGGTCAAACGCCCCGTCGCCGCCGTCGTCGGCGGTCGCGTAGGGCATCTCCGGCTCGGGCAATTCGGGCTCGGGCAGTTCGGCGGCGGCATGCGCGGCTTCCTGCTCGGCCACATCCTCTTCGAGCTCGGCCTCCAGCGAGGCAAGCCAGTCGTCCTCTTCCTCGGCCTCAACAGGGGCCACCGGCTCGGCCTGCGCCGATGCAGTCATCGGCGCGACGGCAACAGCCGGGAGCACCGGCTGCTGAGGGAAGAAGGCGTCGAAGGGTTCGTCCTCGGCCGCCGGTTGCGTAGGCTCGAAGGTAAACGCCTCATCGTCGCTGGACAGTTCCATTTCGGACGATCCAGCGTCTTCGGACCCCGGCGCATCGGCGCTCAGGAAATCCGAGAAGGCAGCCGTCATGTCGTCCGGGGTTTCCGCGGCACTCTCAGGCGCAACGTCCTCAGGCTCTTCAGTCATGTCCGCGAAGGACATTGTCTCCGCCTCCTCCGCCTTTTCGGCGGGAGCGAAGACATCTTCGAGGGGCGCGTCCTCGGCGGACTCATCGACGTAAGCGACCGGCTCGGCAAGTTCGTCGGCCGGATTGAATTCCTCGATGGTCAGGTCGAAATCTTCCTCGGCGAGGAAATCGTCTGCCGCGTCGTCGAAATCCGCCTCGATTTCCGGGAAGGCATCGGTCGGCTCTTCGCGCGGAACTTCGGGAACAACCGGACTTTCGAGCTGCGTGCGGAAATCGTCGAGATCGGCGGAGAGCTCCGCCTCGAAAGAATCAAAGTTCATCGCATCGGCGGCGGCCGGTTCGGGGAAAACTTCGTTTTCTTCAGCCGTTGCAACGGCTGCGTCATCACCCGCATCACCCGTCTCCGGGTGATGCTCAGCCGCGACGTGTGCCGCTGCATCCTCGTAAGCAGATGCGTTTTCCGCTTCCGCGGCATCCGTTTTTACCGCAACGACTTCGCCGTGGACAGGAAGTTCGAAACGCGACATCTCGGCGAGAATATCGTCGTCATGGCTATCGCCGTGATAGGACGTCACCGCACTCGGTGATGTGCCCAGGAATGGCGGCAGAATGTCCTCATCGCCGGCAGCTTCTGCCGGCTGCTTACCTTCAGCCGCCTCTTCACCGGGATAGACGGGAGCGACAGGTTCGCCGAACTCCGTTTCAACCATGGCGTCCCATTCGGCGAAAACGTCTTCGAAGTCGTGCTCTCCGGCCTCGGTCACGTCATCCGATGCCGTAACCATTTCTGCAGACGGTATTTCTGCGGCCTGCCAGTCCGATCCGTCGATCTCTTCGTCCGGCAATTCATCACGAAACGCTTCCTCGGTAGACGTATATGCCGCCGGGGCTTCGGTCATTGGCGGCTCTGTCATCGCCGGTTCGGTCGAGACTTCCTCGGCAGGAGCTTCCTCGTCGCCGAAATCGGACACGAGCGAGTCCGGACCGTCCTCTGCCGAAAGATTGACGGAAAGATCTTCGTCAGAAATCGTCAGCTCTTCCTCGAGGGCCTGGTAGAGGTCTTCCTCGGGCAGATCGATATCAAGCTCCATGTCCGGAGCATCTTCGACGGATGTCTGCAGCGGCGGGCCGAGATCCTCATCGAACATCTCATCCGTGGCGAAGTCCTCGTCGGTCGAGAACGGATCGAACGGCGGCTCATCGGGCAGTCCGGCAACCGGAGCGGCAGCGTCGGGCTCGTCGATGTTTCCGTACGGATCTTCGAAGATCGACGCATCCGCGGCGAATTCACCCTCTGCCGGGGCGGAACCCTCAAGACGGGCCGCAGGGGCGCTCACATCGGGTTCGGGCCGCGGGCCGACATTGACATAGGCCGGCTCGAGCTCGCCCAGCAATTCGGCTTCGAGGTCGATTTCGCCCGTCTCGCCGGCGGCAGAAGCCGGAGCGGCCTCGCCGTCAGGCCGCGCGCCGGCCGGCCGGTCATATCCGATAATCCGCGCAAGCTCCGCAAGCGGATCGTCGTCATCGATCACGCTTCCGGTGTTGCGGGCGTTGTCGTTATACTGATCAGCCATGTTAACTCACATACTCGACATTGGCGTTGCTGCCAGAGCAATGTGGGTAAATGGTGGCGTCAGCGCATTTCTTCTGGCGCATCCGTGCCGGTTATCTGCAAACCGGACTTCAACACACAGGCAACCGCGTAGACCAAACCCATTCTGGCTAAGGTCGATTCTCGGTTTTTATCGTTAACAAACCGTAATTCCGGGTTGTCGCGGCCCCTGTTCCATTGCGCATGGAAGGAACTGGCCAGATCGTAGAGGTAAAAAGCGAGCCTGTGCGGCTCCTGCCCACGGGTCGCCGCCTCGATCACGCGCGGATATTCGGCGAGCTTCCCGATCAGCGCCAGTTCGCTATCGTCGCTGACGGCGGAGACATCGAGCGCCGACAGCGCCGCGCTGGACAGATCGGCGTCCGGGAAGGCCTCGGCGGCCTGGCGGAAGATCGACCGGCAGCGGGCATGGGCATACTGCACGTAGAAGACCGGATTGTCCTTGGACTGCTCGGTCACCTTGGCAAAGTCGAAGTCGAGCGGCTCGCTGCTCTTGCGGAACAGCATCATGAAGCGCACGGAATCGCGGCCGACCTCGTCGACGACGTCGCGCAGGGTGACGAACTCCCCTGCCCGCTTGGACATGCGCACCGGCTCGCCGTTGCGGAACAATTTGACGAGCTGGCACAGCAGGACGGTCAGCTTGACCGAACCACCTGAAACGGCGCGCGCCACGGCCTCGAGACGCTTGACGTAGCCGCCGTGGTCGGCGCCGAGCACATAGATCATCTCGTCATAGCCGCGCTCGAACTTGTCGTAGAAATAGGCGACGTCGGCGGCGAAATAGGTATAGGCGCCGTCGGACTTGATCAGCGGACGGTCGATGTCGTCGCCGACCTCGGTCGAGCGGAACAGTGTCTGTTCGCGATCTTCCCAGTCCTCGGGAAGCTGCCCCTTGGGCGGCGGCAGCTTGCCCTTGTAGACGTGCCCCTTGTAGGTCAGTTCGTTGATGGCGTGGCGGATCGCCCTGGCGTTGTCGTCGTGGAGCTGGCGCTCGGAGTAGAAGACGTCATGATGGATGTTCAGGGCCGCCAGATCCTCGCGGATCATCGCCATCATCATCTCGATGGTCTTCTCCTTGACGACCGGCTGCCATTCGTCGTCGGGCATCTCCAGAAGCCGCGTGCCGTATTCGGAAGCCAGCGCCTCGCCCACCGGCTTGAGATATTCGCCGGGATAGAGACCTTCCGGGATGTCGCCGATCGCCTCGCCAAGCGCCTCGCGGTAACGCAGGAAGGCCGAGTTGGCGAGCACCTCGATCTGCACGCCGGCGTCGTTGATGTAATATTCTTTGTCGACCTCGTAGCCGGCAAAGGCGAGAAGATTGGCGAGCGCATCGCCCACGACCGCGCCGCGGCAATGGCCGACATGCATGGGCCCCGTCGGATTGGCCGAGACATATTCGACGTTGATCTTCTTGCCGGCGCCGAGATCGGAACGGCCGAAATCCTCGCCGAGCGCGGTGATGTTGCGCAACACCTTCTGCCAGTAGCCGACCGAAAGCCGGAAATTGAGGAAGCCGGGACCGGCAACCGACGTCTCTGCGACGTCCGGATCAGCGGCGAAGGCTGCAGAGAGCGCTTCCGCAAGTGCACGCGGGTTCGATTTCAGCGGCTTGGCCAGCACCATGGCGGCGTTGGTGGAAATGTCGCCGTGCGCGGGATCGCGCGGCGGCTCGACGGTGATGCGGTCAAGCTGGATCTGTTCGCCGCTGTCGCGGACGATATCGAGCGCCATGATGGCGTCGTTAATTCTCTTCTCGAAATCCTTGAACAGATTCATGGGTCAGACAGCTCGATTGGGAAATGGGGTGAAATACCCGGATCCGGGTGGGTTCGGGCGCTGCCTATCCCAATTCCGGGGAGCGGTCAAACAAGCGCTTGTGAGCATTGAGTGCGTAGGTGTCGGTCATGCCGGCGATGTAGTCGCGGACGTAGCGGGCCAGCCTTTCTTCCGGAAGATCGACGAGCTTGTCGCGCCAGCGGGCTTCCCCGATCAGCGTCGGGTCGGCCATGTAGGCCTGATAGAGGTCGGCAACGACGCGGGCCGCGTGCTCGCGCATCTTCATGACGTCGGGATGGCGGTAGAGCCGGGCATAGAGGAAGCTCTTGATCTCCTTCTCCCAGCCGGCCATCTGCTCTCCGAAAGTCACGATCGTTCGGCCTGCGAGACGCACGTCGTCGGCGCTCTGCGGCTTGATCTCTGCCAGATTGATCTGCGCGGTGCCAATGACATCCTCGACCATACTGGTGATCTGACGGCGCGTGATCTCGTGAACGAGCCGCACCTCCTCGATATCGGGATAGCGGTCGCGCACGTCACGGATGAAACCCGAAATCAGCGGAAGTTCCTCGAGCATCTCGATCGTGATCAGGCCGGACCGCAGCCCGTCGTCGATGTCATGGGTGTTGTAGGCGATATCGTCGGCGATGGCCGCGGCCTGCGCCTCGAGGCTCGCATGGCTCCAGAGCCAGAGATCGTGCAGTTCGTTGTAGTTGCGGATCGGTTCCGGGAGCGGCTTGTCGCCCAGCGCGTTGCCGGACTTGTCGGTCAGCGGGCCATTGTGCTTGACGAGCCCCTCCAGCGTCTCCCAGGTCAGGTTGAGTCCGTCGAATTCGGCATAGCGCGCCTCCAGCCGCGTCACGATGGCGAGTGACTGGGCGTTGTGATCGAAGCCGCCGTGGTCCTTGAGCAACTCGTCGAGCGCATCCTCGCCCGTGTGCCCGAAGGGGGTGTGGCCGAAATCATGGACGAGCGCCACGCCTTCGGCCAGATCCTCGTCGGCCTTGAGCGCACGGGCCAGTGCGCGGGCTATCTGCGCCACCTCGATCGTGTGGGTGAGACGGGTGCGGTAGTGATCGCCCTCATGGGCGACGAAGACCTGGGTCTTGTGCTTGAGGCGACGAAAGGCGGTCGAATGGATGATCCGGTCGCGGTCGCGCTGGAACTCCGAGCGTGTCGGGCTGGTCGATTCGGTATAGAGGCGCCCGCGGCTGGCCCAGGCATCGGCGGAGTACGGCGCCAGGGCACCGGTGCCGAATCCCAGTTTCGTGCGGTCGAATTGCATAACTGCCCGTTGGACGTTGCCTGCCGATCGCGCCTTGTGGCGACCGGCTCCCCATTGACGCCCGTACAAAGCCTTCATACCTATGGACGGCAACAATTCAAAGACGACTCTCCGGATCTTGACCCCGGCAAGGAGTGGACAATGAGCGAAACGACCCCTGTCACCATCACCGAAGCGGCCGCGGTCCGGATCGGCGACATTCTCGCCGCAGAGGCCGGCAAGTCGGCCCTGCGCGTCTCCGTCGAAGGCGGCGGCTGTTCCGGATTTTCCTACAAGTTCGATCTGACCGACGAGCCGATCGGCGACGATCTGGTGCTCGAAAAGGGCAAGGCCCGCGTGATCATCGACCAGATGTCGCTGATCTACATGAAGGGGTCCGAGATCGATTTCGTCGACGACCTGATGGGCCAGTCCTTCCAGATCAACAATCCCAATGCGGTGGCGTCCTGCGGCTGCGGCACCTCCTTTGCCATCTGAGCCGACCGGAAAGACATCGCGCGCATGAAGATCGCCACCTGGAACATCAACGGCGTCAAGGCGCGCATCGACAATCTCGTCACCTGGCTCGAAGAGTGCCAACCCGACGTCGCCTGCCTGCAGGAACTGAAGTCGGTCGACGAGGGGGTTCCGCGCGAGCGCCTCGAGGAACTCGGCTACCATGTGGAAACCCATGGCCAGAAGGGTTTCAACGGCGTCGCCATCCTGTCGAAACAATCGCCGGACGAGGTCAATCGCGGCCTGCCCGGCGATGAAACCGACGAACAGGCGCGCTTCATCGAGGCGGTATTCTCGACCGAGAAGGGCGTGGCGCGCATTTGTTGCCTCTATCTGCCCAACGGTAATCCGGTGGACAGCGAGAAATATCCCTACAAGCTCGGATGGATGGACCGGCTGCAGCGCTTTGCAGCCGATCGTCTGGCGCTCGAAGAACCGTTGGTGCTCGCCGGCGACTACAACGTCATCCCCGAACCCGTCGACTGCCACGATCCGAAGGTCTGGGAAGGCGACGCGCTGTTTCTGCCACAGACCCGTCAGGCCTTCCGCAAGCTTGAGAACCTCGGCTTCACCGACGCGCTGCGCGCGGTCAACGACAAGCCGGAGACCTACACTTTCTGGGATTACCAGGCCGGCGCCTGGCAGAAGAACAACGGCATCCGCATCGACCATCTGATGCTCTCGCCCGAAGCCGCCAGCCGACTGAAATCGGCGCACGTGGAGCCGCATGTGCGCGCCTGGGAGAAGCCGTCCGACCACGTCCCGGTGGTCATCGAACTCGACGTGTGATCAGGCTCAGGCCTACCAGGGGACGTGAAGCACTTCGACCTTCGGCAGGCCGATCGGCGTGACACCGAGGTCGCGGGCGAAAAGACCCAAACCCTCGGTTTCGACCATTCCCCTGTAAGGGATTTCCGGGAATCTCAGTCCCGCTCGATGCAGATCGGCGTCGACGAGCAGCATCGTCCCGCCGACAGCATCCAGATAGACTTTGTCGAGGTAGCGCATGTCGCTGAGGCTCAGCCGTCCCCAGTGAACGTTCTTGGGCTGGTAAAGGCCGTGCTTCATCGCCCGCCAGTATCGATAGTCCTGCGGCATTTCCTGCTGGACGAAACTGTTCATGTCGTAGCTGAGGCCACCCGGCTCCCTGCGCGTGTTCGGCACGACCACCCGCCCGCCACTTTCCCTGAGAAGCGAAACGACATCGGCGGGGAACTTCCAGACATCGATGTCGATCCAGAGCGCCCAGTCGTCGGTCTCGTCCAACCCCTGGTCGATGAGGGCATTGCGAACCTTCGCCAGACCTGAGCGCCGCGTACGTTGCAACTTGCGCTTCCACCGCTTTTCGCGACTTATCTTGTTCCCGACCTCGAATTTGAGGACGCGAATATCCCGGTACCGATCTCGCAGAGGTTCGGTAAGTCCACGCAATCGCTCGAAGCTGCCGTCCGTGCTGTCTCCCTCGCAGAAGACGAGCTTGATCTTCTCGCTGGGAACGTCCAGCTCGCCGACCGCTTCGAGAAACGGCGCGATGTGGTCCACAGCGTCGCGAACGGGAACGAGGATCGCCAGTTGATCTCCCGAGGGCGGCGGCGCCTGACGGATTGCAGGATCGAAACGGGCAACCTCGGCAGCGGGATCGAGTTGCGGACCGCGCGTCAGCAGATACCTTGTCTTGAAGAAGTACTTGAGCGCCTTTGAAACCAGTCGATTGTCGCCGCGCGACCGATACCAGGTACCAGCCCAGTGATGCCGGGCATAGGTGGTGAAATGGCCGTCCGCACCACCGTCCGGCGGATTGCCCTCGTGGTCGATATCCGTGAAAAGGATACTAGGATAGATCGCGATCTCTTCCGGCTTCGGGTGCGTGCCGACGACCGCCGACAACAGGCATGGTCCGGTCGCATCCAGTGTATGAAAACTGCCGAACATGTTCGGCAGCTCGTCGAGAAGACGACGCCAAAGCGGGTGTTTGGCGGGACTGACCATCACGCCGTTGAAGAGCAGCCGATCGATCGTGAACCGGTTCCTGAGTTGTGGCGGCCAGTGTTTGGGTGGCTCCTCGGCGAGGATCAAGCGGTTCTCGGAAACGAACGGCTCGAAGGTCTCGAGGCATTCGGTATCGAGATCCGCATAGACGCCGCCGAAATGATCAAGAAGCATGTAGCGTGCGGCGTCGGATCTGCGCACGCCCTGCTGATAGCTGCAATAAGCCTCAAGCTGTTCCGGGTAATGCTCGTCGACGAAGTTCATCAGCGCCCGGTCGCTCCAGAACATGTAGGTCCAACCGGGATTTTTCTCGATCCAGCTCTGCTGGAACGCCCGAAATTGCGGCGGCACCATTTCGGTCTTCCATGTCTGATGAATGATCCGTGGTATCATGCCGGCCCCCTATCGCTGTGAGACGTACAAACTCGCGAAACTCTCGCCGACAAAGCACAAACCATGCGTCAAATCCAACCAGTCGTGCCGTTCGCCGCTCCAGGACAAGGGTCAGTTTTCGCTTCCCTGGTAGGTTCGTGACCGGCTTCGGGTCCACGGGATGACGGCAAGCTTGACCCTGTAGCGCCAGAGGCGAACCCTTTCCCGGATCCTGTTGGGATAGTGCGCAGCAAGGTTCAGCAAATCAGCGGCTTGCCGGAAATCTCCCGCCGCATAATGGACGCGGGCCATCTTCAAGGCGACACTTCCCCTTCGATAATCCCCCGCCCACCGTGGGACGCCCATGGTCTCGAGCACGGCGATTTCCTCGCTCCACCTTTCGAACATCGGCCGCGAACCGAGCCTGAAACGCCTATTCGCCCGCTCGGTGTCCAGAAGATAGACGACGGTCGGAACCTGGCTGCGCGCAATCTTCGCCTCGAGCAGGACCTTCACCCAGAAGATCGTGTCCTCGTCGAACGCCAGTCCTGTCGGAAAGCGGTGATTGCCGATCGTGGACCGGCGGATATGCAGCGAACCGAGCGCCAAGGTCCGATGAAATCCGGCTACATAGCGGCTCGCGTTGGTGACCGGGTTCGGCGAGTATCGTCGAGGCTTCTTGTCCCTTCTCGTCCGCGAATCCGTCATGCGCCGGTACGGACCGAGGATCACGTCAGTTCCATCGCTTCTGGCGGCATACAGACCGCGCAGACCGCCGGATAAATGGACGTCATCGGCATCAAAGAAATAGACCCATTCGGCCCTCGCCTCGTCGAGGCCCCGGTTTCGAGCCGCACCGGCATCGCGGCAGTCGGCGGAGATGATCCGCTGCGGCGCGCGCCACATCGGCGGTCCCGTCGGTCGAGGCATCGTCGACCACGATAAATTCCTCAACGACCGAAATCTCGCCGGCGAGCGATGCCAGGGTGGCACGGAGCGTACCGGCCGAATTGTGGGCAGGTATGACGATGGTGACGGGTCTCATGATTCCTGCCGCGCGCCAGACCGCGAAGTGATGAAAAAATGGTATGGAGTATCCACTCGACTATCCATTATCAAAAATAAACGGCTTCAGCTTGTGTATTTCCGATGCCAAGCGCATACTCATCCGATGGTGGTTGTCCCTGGATACATCCGATCTGGAGCATTGGCGGCTCTGCTTCTTGCCGGAAGCTTGAGTTCAACGTCAGCAGCGCCGAACTGCCAGTGCGTCACCAAGGGCGAGCGGGTCGACCTCGGAACGGTGATCTGTCTCGAAGTCAGCCCCTCCGTGCGATACCTGGCCCGGTGTGAACGGGTTCTCAACAACACAAGCTGGAAGAAACTGGAAGAAGGTTGTCCGTCCGCTCGGCTCTGCACGCCGGAGGAAACAATCGGGCAAATGGCTGCCGCCGGATAACGGCGAAGATTGAAACAGATTGATCGTTTTTTTGGAACAGGGCCTTACGGCCCTTTTTTAATGTCGTAATCCGCGGCGGCTCAGTTGAGGCCCTTGGCCAGCATATCCTGCGCCAGGGCGATAGCCGTGCGGCGGTCGTTCTCGTCGGACAGCAGGAACGCCTGCTCCTGCATGTCGCGGATCCAGGGCTTGTCGTTGGTGCCCGAGCGTTCGAGCGCGGCGGTCATGAAGGCCAGCCCGCGCACCGCTTCACCTTCTTGGAAGATCAGGTTGCCGAGCACGGCGGCCGCTGCCGCATGGCCGTTCAGGCGTGCGCGGTTGAGCCATTTCTTGGCCTGCTGGATGTTGTTGTCGCCGCCCTGCCCCTCAAGGATCATGCGTCCGAGCCGATACTGGGCTTCCGGCATGCCGAAGGCGGAGGCCGCCTGAAAGTAGAGTTGACGGGCCGCACCGAGGTCCGGCTTCACCGGGCTGTCGGGAATGCCGTTCTGGTAGTAGTGAGCGAGAGAGACGAGCGCATTGACGAAATAGCCGGTATCCGGCGAGCCGGGTTCGACACCCTGACGGGCGATCTCGTCGTAGATCTTGAAAGCCTCGTAGTCGTTCTCGACGACGCCGTCACCATAGGCATACATGTTGGCGAGCGCCCAGCGCGCGCCGCGATGGCCCTTTTCCGCGGCATATTTGTAGGCTTCGACGGCCTCGTCCTTGCGACCCTTCTTGTAGGCCGAAAAGCCGAACTTGAAGAGTGCGAAAGGCCCCGATTCCGCCGAGACGCCGCTGTCGGGATCAAAAGCCGAGGCCGAACCAGCATAGCCGAACGACGCAGCCATAATGGCTGCGGCCAGTCCGATACGGGATGCTCTAGATGTCAGCATAGCACTGCTTCTCTTTGGCACCGCCCGGATGGGTGACCGCGCCCTTGCGCGCCGAACCCACCGTCTGGGCATATTTCCACAAAACCCCGGAGGTGTAATCACTCTCACGGGCCTTCCATCTGCTTTTCCGTTCGGCGAATTCCGCCTCGGAAAGATCCACGTCGATCGTGCCCTTGGTGGCGTCGATCGTGATGATGTCGCCGTCCTCGATCAGGCCGATCGGCCCGCCGACAGCCGCTTCCGGGCCGACATGACCGATGCAGAAGCCACGCGTGGCGCCCGAGAACCGGCCGTCGGTGATCAGCGCCACCTTGTCGCCCATCCCCTGACCGTAGAGCGCGGCCGTGGTCGAGAGCATTTCACGCATGCCGGGACCGCCGACCGGTCCTTCGTAGCGGATGACGAGGACTTCGCCTTCCCTGTAATCCCGGTTTGTGACCGCATTGAAGCAGTCTTCCTCGGAATCGAAACAGCGCGCAGGACCGGAGAAGACGAGGTTCTTCATGCCCGCAACCTTCACGATGGCGCCGTCCGGGGCGAGATTGCCCTTCAGGCCCACGACGCCGCCGGTCGTGGTGATCGGCTTGTCGGCCGGGCGCACCACGTCCTGATCGGGGTTCCATGCAACCTTTTCCATGTTCTCGGCGAGAGTGCGGCCGGTCACGGTCATGCAGTCGCCGTGCAGATAGCCATGCTCGAGCATGGTTTTCATCAGCAGCGGAATGCCGCCGGCCTCGAACATGTCCTTGGCGACGTATTTGCCCCCCGGCTTGAGATCGGCCATGTAGGGCGTCTTCCTGAAGATCTCGGCGACGTCGAAGAGATCGAACTCGATTCCCGCCTCGTGGGCGATCGCCGGCAGATGCAGCGCGCCGTTGGTCGAGCCGCCGGTGGCCGAAACCACCGCCGCGGCATTTTCAAGCGACTTGCGGGTGACGATGTCGCGCGGACGGATGTTCTTGGCGATGAGCTCCATCACCTTCTCACCGGAGGCGTAGTTGAACCGGTCGCGCATCTCGTAAGGCGCCGGCGCGCCACAGGAATAGGGCAGCGCAAGTCCGATCGCCTCGGCGACGGTGGCCATGGTGTTGGCGGTGAACTGGGCGCCGCAGGAACCGGCCGACGGACAGGCGGCCTGCTCGATCTCGGAGAGATCCTCGTCGGAGATCGAGCCGACCGAATGCTGGCCGACCGCCTCGAAGACATCCTGAACGGTGATCTGGCGACCGCGATAGGAGCCGGGAAGAATGGATCCGCCATAGATGAAGATCGAGGGCACGTTGAGCCGGACCATCGCCATCATCATGCCCGGCAGCGACTTGTCGCAGCCGGCCAGACCAACGAGCGCGTCGTAGCAGTGGCCGCGCATGGTCAGTTCCACCGAGTCGGCGATGACGTCGCGGCTGACGAGCGACGACTTCATGCCCTGGTGTCCCATGGCGATGCCGTCGGTCACCGTGATGGTGCAGAATTCACGCGGGGTGCCATTCGCAGCGGCCACCCCCTTCTTGACCACCTGGGCCTGGCGCATGAGCGAGATGTTGCAGGGCGCGGCCTCGTTCCAGCAGGACGCGACGCCCACCAGCGGCTGCGCGATCTCGTCCGCGGATAGCCCCATCGCATAGAGATAGGAGCGGTGCGGTGCGCGCGCCGGTCCGACCGTGGTGTAACGGCTCGGCAGCTTCGACTTGTCGAATTTGGATTCGCTCATGATTCCTCAAAACGTCCGCCTCCACCCCCCTGGCGTGGCGAACGACCCCTGCCCTGCGCCCCGTTTGTGGCGCAAAATGGGCATCTTCCGTCGCCGGATTTCATAGCAGAACGGTTCTGAAATGTGTGTTGCGAATCCGTCACATTCCGTGATCGAGTTCGTCATTCACTTGAATGCGGGGGAACTTTTTTCGACAGTCCGGAAAAGCAGAAAGCCCCGCCGGATGGCGGGGCTCTCGAAAAAGTCAGACTAGGTGTCGCGGATCAGAAATTGACCACGAACTGGCCGCCGACCGTGTAGACCCAGTCGCCGTCCACCGTGTAGGCGAAGCTGTTACCGGGGCACGATGAGGTCACTTTGTTGCAGAGCGGATTTTCAGCAGCGACCGAACCGCCCTCGAGGTGGCTGACGGCTGCGCCGAAGCTCAGCTTGGCATTCTCGGCGGTCTTGATCTGAAGACCCGTCGCCAGAGTAATGATATCACCATTGACGTCTTCGGTGGTGCTGATGCCCTGGTCGTAGGTCAGCGACAAAGAACCGGAGATCATGTCGTTGAACTGATGACCGACGCCGAGCGAATAGGTCCAGCCGTCTTTGAAATAAAATTCCTTGGCAGTGGGCGAGAGAGCGGTGTAGCGCAGCTTGTCGAAAACACTCCAGTCGGTCCACTTGACCGAGCCGAAGACCAGCCAGCCGGGAGCAACGCCAGACTGTGCCTTAAGCTCGAAACTCTGCGGGAAGGTAGCCGCACCGACTGCATTCGGATTTTCAGGTCCGAGGTTAACCGGGTTCGCAGGATTTGAAGCATCTACAGCGTCGAAGGTTCCGGTCAAGCTATGAGACACTTCGGAGCGATACATACCCTGGATGCGAAGGGCGATATCCGGAATCTCATAAGCAGCGCCGATGCGGTAACCGGGTACATAGCCTTCCTTCAGATCCAAGGTTCCGATGGTTCCACGCACCGGCCCAGCAAGTGGTGAGTCAGCAATGCTGACTGCTTCCCGGTAGTGGATATCCTCCATGAAGACACCGCCGAGAATCCAGAGCTTCCCGGGGCCGACTTCCATGTTGTAGCCGCAGGTCAGACCAAACTCGTTCATCGTGAATTTCGAATACCTAGTACCCTGCAGGCTCGCAGCGGCGCCAGCGGCGATTGCCTGCGGACCATAGGTTACGCTTGCGCCGAAGGGCTGCGTGTAGGTGCCAGCGCAGCGGAGATTGTCAGCGAAGTTGAATTTGTAGGCCATCGACGGAATGGCGTAGGTGTTGGTGTAGTCACCGTCCGTGGATGCAACACCGTTGATCGTTTCATATCCGCGGTTCGGCGTCACGATCGCCGCACCCATGCGGAGGTCGAAATCCCCGTTCTCGTACAGAATTTCGGTATCGGCAGTGCCGCGGGCGAAACCGTTCGCCTGCGCGGCGCCAACGGCGGCCAGCGAAGCGACGAGTGCGGCGCCGATCAGTTTTTCAGGCTTGAATACCATCAGATGTCCCCTCCCGGTAACAAGTTTACCTGCATCAGGTATAGGTCAGTTATTAGCATTGGCCGCCAACCGGGAAAACCCGGCTTCCCAAGTTCGAGATTTGCCGATGCTAGCGAATTATTCTTTTGCGAAGCTTTCCTAGCGGCTATCCGCGGGTTTTGGCCGCATCGGTGGCGAAAAATTGCCCAAATTGCCCCAATTTCGACCCCAAAGGGTCATTTGTTGCAAAAGCGTCACATAATGGCACTTTTCCAAGAAAAATGCCCGGCGGGACATAGTCATCCCGCCGGGCACCCAATCGTGACTGAAAATGCGACTCAACCGGCCGCGCGAACGCGCTCCAGCGCCTGCGCAAGCTGGCTTTTCTGGGTCTCGAGATCGACGAGCTTTTCGCGTTCGGCTTCAACCACTTCGGGCTTGGCGTTGGCGACGAATTTTTCGTTGTCGAGCTTCTTGACGATGCGAGCGATCTCGTCCTCGATCTTGTCGAGGGACTTCTTCAGGCGCGCCGTTTCCGCCTGAACGTCGATCAGGTCGCCGAGCGGCAGGCAGACAGTCAATGATCCGAGAACCAGCTGCGCCGAGCCGCTCGGCGCCTCTCCGGCCCTGTCGATCTCGCTGACGCGCGCCAGACGGCGGATTGCCGCATCATGCGTGGCGAAACGTGCCTCGGTCCCGTCGTCGGCGCCCACAAGCACCACGGGCGCCATGGCGCCTGCCGGAACATTCATCTCGGCGCGAACCGAGCGGATACCGCTGACCAGTTCGATGAGCCAGTTGATCTCGTCGGCGGCCGACTGGTCGGAGAAGTCCGCCCGGGGCCATTCCGCATGGCAGAGAAGCGGGGCGTCCTCGCCGGCAAGATGCGCCCAGAGTTCCTCTGTCATGAAGGGCATGAACGGCTGGAGCAGCTTGCAGCTCTCGGCGATCACGTGGGCGGCGCAGGCGCGCGCCTCGGCCTGCTCTTCCTCGATCCCGTCCGAAAAAACGGGCTTGAGCAGTTCGAGATACCAGTCGCAAAGCTGGTTCCAGACAAAGCGGTAGAGCGCGCCGGCCGCCTCGTTGAAGCGGTAGGCGTCGATCGCCTCGCCCACCTCGGCCGTGGTGCGCGACAGTTCCGTCAGGATCCAGCGGTTGACCGTCATCTTGCAGGCCGACGGGTCGAAGGACGGATCAAGTGCCGCGCCGTTCATGTCGGCGAAGCGGGTCGCGTTCCACAGCTTGGTGCCGAAGTTACGGTAGCCGGCCACACGGCTCGGATCGAGCTTCACGTCCCTGCCCTGCGCGGCCATGATGGCCAGTGTGAAGCGCAGCGCGTCGGCGCCATACTCGTCCATCAGTTCGAGCGGATCGATGACGTTGCCCTTCGACTTCGACATCTTGGCGCCGTTCTTGTCGCGCACCAGCGCGTGAACGTAGACGGTCTTGAACGGCTCGATGGAGCGGCCGTAATCGTCCTTCATGAAATGCAGGCCCATCATCATCATCCGGGCGACCCAGAAGAAGATGATGTCGAAACCGGTCACCAGCACGTTGGTCGGGTAATAGGTTTCCAGCGCCTCGGTCTGTTCGGGCCAGCCGAGCGTCGAGAACGGCCAGAGCGCGGACGAGAACCAGGTGTCGAGCACGTCCTCGTCGCGGGTCAGGATTTCGCCCGGCTTGTAGTTCTCCAGCTTCTCCTCGACCCAGGCCTTCCAGGGGCCCTCATGGGCGATGTAGTGCTGGATGGCGGCCTGCAGCGCATCCTCCTCGTCCTTCTCTACGAAGACCTGGCCGTCCGGTCCGTACCAGGCTGGAATCTGGTGCCCCCACCACAACTGGCGCGAGATGCACCAGGGCTGGATGTTCTCCATCCACTCGAAATAGGTCTTTTCCCAGTTCTTCGGGACGAATTCGGTGCGGCCCTCGCGCACGCTCTCGATCGCCGGACCGGCGAGCGTCTTGGCGTCGACATACCACTGGTCTGTGAGATAGGGCTCGATCGGCACGCCGCCGCGATCGCCATGTGGGACCATGTGGGTATGCGGCTCGATGGCTTCCAGGCAGCCGATTTCCTCCATCTTCTCGACGATCGCCTTGCGGGCCTCGAAGCGGTCCATGCCGTCGAGTTCCTCGAGGATTTCGAGCAGCTTGCCTTCCTGCGTCAGGCCATCGAGGAAATCCTCGTTGTCCTTCACGGTGATCTCGCCGCGGATGGTGAGAACGTTGATGGCCTTCAGCCCGGTCCGCTTGCCGACGTCGAAATCGTTGAAATCGTGCGCGGGC
This sequence comes from uncultured Hoeflea sp., assembly GCA_964511625.1. GTDB lineage: Bacteria > Pseudomonadota > Alphaproteobacteria > Rhizobiales > Rhizobiaceae > Pseudohoeflea. The sequence goes on along the minus strand of CAZEJG010000001.1, from coordinate 25,916 downwards.
GTCATCTTCACCGCACCGGTTCCGGCGTCCATGTCGGGATACTCGTCGCCGACGATCGGAATGCGGCGTCCGACGAGCGGCAAGATGACGTCCTTGCCGATCAGCGACTGGTAGCGCGGATCGTCGGGATGGACGGCCACGCCGGTGTCGCCCAGCATGGTCTCGGGTCGGGTGGTTGCGACGACCAGATAATCGCGGGTCTCGTATCCCGCCGGATCGCCGTCGGAAGGCTTCCAGGCAATCTTGTTGCCTTCGTCGTCGAGATTATAGGGGTGCTCGTAGGTCAGGTCGTCGGCGAGCGGGTAGCGGAAGTGCCAGAGGTTGCCCTTGACCTCCACCTGCTCGACCTCGAGATCGGAGATCGCGGTCAGAAGCGCCGGGTCCCAGTTAACCAGCCGCTTGTCCTTATAGATCAAGCCTTCCTTGTAGAGCCGAACGAAGACCTCGCGGACGGCTTCCGACAATCCGTCGTCCATCGTGAAGCGCTCGCGCGACCAGTCGCAGGACGCGCCCAGCCGCTTGAGCTGGTTGACGATGATGCCGCCGGATTCGTCCTTCCATTCCCAGACGCGCTCGACGAAGCGCTCGCGGCCCATCTCGTGGCGGTTCGGCTCCTGACGCTGCGCCAGCTGCCGCTCGACGACCATCTGCGTGGCGATGCCCGCATGGTCCATGCCCGGCTGCCAGAGCACGTTCTTGCCGAGCATCCGGTTGTAGCGGATCAGGATGTCCTGGATGGTGTTGTTGAGCGCGTGGCCCATGTGCAGCGAGCCGGTGACGTTGGGCGGCGGAATGACGATCGTGTAGGGATCGGCGCCTTCTTTCGCGCCGGCGCCGGCGCGGAACGCATCGGCCTCGGCCCATTTGCGGGCGATCTGCGGCTCGACGGCCGCGGCGTCATAGGTTTTTTCAAGCATGTCGACGAATATCCGATCGGTGATGCGAGGCCCAAGCCTCCTGCTGGCGTCCGTGTAAACCGGATGGCCATGACGCTGTCAACACGAAGCAAAGCCGCACCGGACCGGATGCGACCTCTTCGAGAGGCTCACCTCAAAGGATAAACAACTGCCAGCGCGCGGGGGTTCCCGAAGCGCCCGGACCCAGGCGACGCCGGGTTAGCGCCGCGTGCCGCGCGAGACCCGTTCGATCTCCTCGCGGACAAGCCGCTCCACCAGCGTCGGCAGGTTGTCGTCGAGCCAGGTCTGGAGCATCGGACGCAGCAGTTCTTCCGCGATCTCGTCGAAACTGCGCTGCGATCCGGCGGTGATCGCCGCGTCGAGCTGCGCGAAGGACTGCGCCACCTTCTCGCCCGCCTCGACCGACATCAGCTGACCGAGCCCCGCAAGGCCGTTGCCGGCCGTTGCCGGCTCGGACTGCGTCTCCTGCGAAGCGGGATCCTCGGAAGTCTCCTCGACGGCTTCCGGTGCCTTTTCACGGATTTGCAGGCCGGGGGTCATACCGACGATGGCGCGAGCAACCTCTTCCAGGCCGTCTTCAGTATCCTGCGGGGACCGGGGCTCATCCGTTTCGAACTTTTCGTCCTCAAGCAATTCCTGCAGCTCGCGAACGGCTGACTCGTCCAGCACGGTCCCGACCGGCGGCTGCTTGTCCGTGCGCATCTTCGCGGCGATATCGGCGAGCGAGAAGGCATCGCCGGCAGGTTCCTGGCGCGCCGCGGCCGGTGCGGGTGCGGCGACTTGCTGCGGCCGGTCATCCTCGTCGACCATCTGGTCGCCATCGTCGCTGCGGCTCTTGCGAACGTCCGGCGCCTCGTGCTGCACATCCACGGCACGCGCGACCGGAGCCGGCTGGTCGCGATCGCTGTCGTTGTTCTCGATGATCTTCCGGATGGAAGCCAGAATCTCTTCCATCGAGGGTTCGCGCTGCGCGCCGGCCTGTGCCATGCCTACTCTCCGTTACGCCAACGGACCGCATCAGCGGTACCGAATCACCGTCACCATAGGCCGGATCAGACCGGATTTGAATCAGGCCCCCTCGCCGAAAGTCATTGATTCACAAGATTGCACGCCCGGCAACAATTCGGCGAATTCTCGCGGGACTTCGTCCTGCGCAAGAAAAAAGGGCCGGCAGATGCCGACCCCGATCCCTGCGAGCCCTCAAGCTTCGACACTCACCGACCGTCGATGGTGCGCAACCCGTACCAGCGGTCTTTCGTGGCCTCGTAGTGCTTTTCGGGCCGATAGTTGGCGACCTGCAGGCCGAGGCGCTCGACAGTCAGGCGACCGGTCGCTGCCAGCACCGAATAGGAGGCGACAACAAGGTTGCGCTCGGACTGGGCGAGCGCTTCACGCGCCTCGAGCACAGACTGCTGGGCGATGAGCACGTCGAGCGTGGTGCGCTGACCGACGCGGCGCTCCTCGACGACACCGTTGAGGGCGAGATCGCCGGCACGCAGCTGGGCGCGATTGGCGTTGATATTGGCACGCGACGCTTCCATTTGCGTCCAGGAGGCGATGATGGACTGCTCCACCGCGCGCCGCGCCGTATCGACCAGAATGCGCTGCTGGCCGAGCGTTTCCTTGGCCTGCCGCACGCGGGCAGAGGCAAGTCCGCCCTGATAAATCGGAACCGAGACACGCGCCTGGACCTGACCGACGGTGGTTCCGCCGTCCGTCTCGCTGATCGAGCCGGACACGGAAACGCCGGGCAGCATCGCACCTTCCTGCGACTTGACGTTGTAGCCGGCGGCATCGACGGCGAATTCCGCGCCGAGAATGGACGGATGCTCCTTCAGGCCGGCTGCGACAGCTGCATCGAGCGACTTGGGCAGAACCCGCTGCGGAAGCGGCGGAGCCTTCATGTTGGACGGCAGACTGCCGACGATCTGGGCGTAAACCGCGACGGAAGTCTTGGCCTGGGCGTCGGCGGCGGTCAGCAACGCGCGGGCGGCCGCCAGCTGGGCTTCCGCCTGGCTGACGTCGGTGCGGGTGCTTTCACCGACATCGAAACGCGCCGTTGCGGCCGACAGCTGTTCCTTGAGGAAGGCGATGTTCTGCTTGCGATAGGCCACGATCTGATTGTCGCGGATGACGTTGGCGTAGGCCTCGACAGCGGCGAGCAGGATATCGATTTCGGTGCCGCGCAGGTTTTCACGACCGGCAAAGACCTGGGCCTCGGCGGCGCGGACGTTGTTGCGGGTCTGGAAGCCGTCGAAAAGGGTCTGCGAGACGGAGACGCCGACTGTGGCGGTCTTCACTTCCCGGCCTTCGGTATCGGTGTAGGTCAGTTCGCTCTGCGCAGCGACCACCGGCCGGTAGCCGGACTTCGCAATTGCAACCCCCTCGTCGGTGGCACGCAAGCCGGCGCGGGCGGCGTTCAGGTCCGGATTGTTCTCGTAGGCCTTGGCCATGGCCGCATAGAGCGATTCGGCACTGACAGGGGCCGGCGAGAGCGCAATAATCGCGGCTGGAGCGACGGCGACGAGCAGTTTGCGAAATCTATTCACGAAAATATCCCCACGTGGCACGCGCTGCGCGCCGGACTAACCGGGTGAACGACCGGGGTCGTCTCCGGGCACACCTGCTGTTCTCTTAGGCGATCGTTTCGACCGAGCCATCCCCAATTGTCGGTGTCGGCTATCTTCATATGCGCAGACAGCCTAGACAACACAATGGGTCAATCAGTCGCCAGGAAACACAAACGATCCTTGCGTTGCCCGAAGGCAACACCACCCGGCACACGCCACGAACGCCGACCAAAATCAATTCCCCATTCCGGCATAGTGACTATACGGTGGAGAATATTCAACTGATCAGAAAACGAATTCCGGTGTGCGTTCGAAGCCGGCCAGAAGCCGGACGCTGGCATTGAAGACCGGCCGGCCCGAAACGTCGTCACCACTGCGGGTGTAGATGTAGGCCTGGGCGGCGCCACCGGTGCCGATGACGGCAACCAGGCGACCGCCTTCCCGCAACTGGTCGGTCAGCGCGGAGGGGATTTCCTCCACAGCGCCATTGATGAAGATGACATCATAGGGCGCAGCGCTCGCATAACCGGACTTCAGTTCACCCGTGACCACAGCGACGTTGTCATAACCGTTTTCGCTCAGTGTCTCGGTCGCTTCATTGGCAAGCGCCTCGTCGCTTTCGAGCGCGACGACCGAATCGGCCAGCAGCGATAGAAGTGCGGCGGCGTAACCGGTACCGCAGCCCACTTCGAGCACCAGATCGGTCTTCTTGACCGCTGCGAGCTGCAGAAGCTTGGCGAGCGGAGACGGTTCCATGATGTAGCGTGCGGGACGATCGGCAGTGGCGGACGCGATCTCCAGATCGTCGTCGATATAGGCGACTGCCGCCATGTTCGCAGGCACGAATTTCTGACGCTCCACGGTGAGGAAGGCCTTCAGAACCGAGTGGGACGTCACGTCGGTGGTCCGGATCTGGTTGTCCACCATCTTCTGCCGCGCGCCTGCGAAATCCATTCCCATCGTACCGTCTCCACTGGCGCGCCGCACGACGGACATTTCGCCCCGTCCGGGCACGCGGATGTTGTCGCCCCGCGAACAAGCGCCCTTCGGCGCGTTGCACCGCAAACCTTGTGGCGTCTTAGAACGCGGCCCGGTCGAGTGCAAGCGCCCTCTCCCGTACTCCTGAACCCTCTGCACCAGAACCGGCAATGTTTTTGATTTTGCCCCTTGCGGCGAAAAATCGGAACGACTATTGAGACCCTCCGGAAGACGTGCTCTTCAAAATCCGGTTTACGAAATCGTAAATCGTTGATTTCTAAGACGCTTCTTCGGTGAGGCCTCGTGGCGGAGTGGTTACGCAGAGGACTGCAAATCCTTGCACCCCGGTTCGATTCCGGGCGAGGCCTCCAAATTTTCCCCAATTTCGCCTTCAGCCGCTGTCCGTCCCCGATGTCGGGGCTGGCGCTTCGTCGCGTGCGGCATCTTTCCGGGGTTGATTGCCGCGCCTCCCCCGGACAACGAATTTTCGCCGCATCCGCCTGATCCGCGGAATGTCCTGCGAGAGCACGAGCACGCCGAGGGGAATCATCCAGAAACCGAGGACCGGAAGGAAACCGAGACAGCCTCCGACCACCAGTCCGCCGCCGAGCGCGATACGCGTCGTCCGTCCTTTCGGCAGGGAGAATGTCCGTCCGAACGCCGTGATTTCCGAGCGCGACGGGCTGTAGGAGAAGAAGCGATCCATGGTGCAACAAGGTGGGTATGAGCACCTTCGCCGACAAGTTCGCGGAAAATTGGGAAAAAGGCTTGGCAAATCGGAAAGGCTTTTGATATACGCCCGTCACGCCTCAATCAGGCAACGGTCCCCGGTAGCTCAGTGGTAGAGCAATCGACTGTTAATCGATCGGTCGCTGGTTCGAATCCGGCCCGGGGAGCCACCTTCTCTTCCTTCCATATCTGATCTGCCTTGCGCTTTACGCGCCAGCGTTGCGCGTTCGCCGTGAGCGAAAATGCACAGCGGAACCAAATGCATTCGACGAACATTCTCCCCAGCAACAGGAGGTCGTCATGTTCGCCAGTGCATTCATTCTCACCGTTCTCGCCTGCTCTCCCGATGGGCTCGTCTGCCGTCCTACCGTGACCGAGGCGCAATTTGCATCGCTCGACGCCTGCAAGGCCGCGATCACCTCGACCGAGGACAGCGTGCGGTCCACATTCCCGTCCGAGACCCGGTTTACCTTCCGCGGCGCCTGCGCCGCCAGCGAACAGGCCGAGCAGAGCGGCGTCGCCTGGGCGGTGAGCGCCTCTGGCGAACTGCTCACCTCTTTCGACCGGTTGCCTGCAGGCAGCGGTGTGGCGGTTGCTGCTGGCGCATCGGACACGGCGATCGACACCACCGTCACCGCCTCGATCGACGAGGGCGACAAGGCTGCGACGGCTTTCGATACCGAGCGTCTTCTTGACCGTGGCCCGATCCTGCGCGGCGACCGACCGAGCCTGCCGGAGCAGCATGCGGCCCTGGTCTCCGAGCCCCTGACCTACGAAACCGCGTCCCGCTGAGCGGCGGGAGGCATTATCGGTATTCAAGCAAAGGCGCATAAACCGCCATATCTGCCCCGCAACCCGTTATCTCATTGTTAAAGCTGGAAGCGGAAAATTGCCGAGATTCGGGGGCAGAAACGGAATGTGCCGATGCCAGAATCAAAGCTCAAGCGCTACAACCTGACTCGGATCGGCGAGGAAACCGCCCCGCGCGTCTACTACCGTCGGGATGCCCATTGCCCGGTCGTCACCCATGTCCGCAAGCGCGGACGCGATGCACGCGTCAAGATCACCGGCTGGCTGATCAATATCAGCGAGGACGGATGCCTGATTTCCTCTGACGGATTCCCCCCCGAGCTTGCTGACGCCTATGTCATCATTCCCGGTCTCGGGTCCAAGGTCCTCGGCGTGATCACCAACCAGGGTGAGTTCACCGTCCAGATCCAGTTCGACCGGCAGATGCCCGCCGGTCTCGTCTCCCAGATTTCTCGCCTGACGCTGCAGAAGGGCAATACCGCCTCCCGTTAACCCGCCACGGCGACAACTTCGCGGTTGACCTTCATTCCACTCCGGACATTCCGGTGCGTGTAGGAGCGGTGCGGTGCATTTGTGTTGCATCCGCGTGATCGCTTGGCCATTCTCTGCCGGCATTGGAGGCAGGCTTTTCAGAATGGACCGCAAAATCACGATCATTTCGGCGTCGACCCCGGAAGCGGAGGCGGCCGCGGCTCATCTTGTCGCCCTCTACGGCAATGTCCGGCGAGAGGACGCAGACGTCGTCGTGGCGCTGGGCGGCGACGGCTTCATGCTGCAGACCCTGCACGACGAGATGGATTCGGGCCGCTATGTCTACGGCATGAACCGCGGCTCGGTCGGCTTCCTGATGAACGATTATTCCGACATCGACCTGAACGGACGGATCGACGCCGCCGTGGAAAACATCGTCCGGCCGCTTGAAATGCGCGCGATCGCCGAAGACGGCACTCAAACCACCGCGCTCGCCATCAACGAGGTGTCGCTGTTCCGCCAATCCTACCAGGCTGCCAAGCTCCGGATTTCCATCGATGGCAAGACGCGCCTCGAGGAACTGGTGTGTGACGGCGTCATGGTGGCGACGCCCGCCGGTTCGACCGCCTACAATCTCTCCGCCCACGGGCCGATCCTGCCGCTGGAAGCCTCGCTGCTGGCGCTCACGCCGGTCAGTGCTTTCCGGCCGCGACGCTGGCGTGGGGCTTTGTTGCCCAACAAGGTCGCTGTCTCGATCGAAGTGCTTGAGCCGGCAAAACGCCCCGTCAACGCGGTAGCAGACCATACGGAAGTGAAATCGGTACTGCGGGTCGACGTCGCGGCATCCGTCGATTCGCTGGCCCGTATCCTCACCGACGCCAGCCATTCGCTCAACGAGCGCATTCTGGCCGAACAGTTCCAGTATTGAGGCATCCCACCCGACACAAGCGAGATTGGCCATGACATCGCCCCTGCCCCGTTCCCGCTCTTTTCTGACTGCCCTACTGCTGATCTTGGCCGGAAGCCTGATCACCGCCGGTCCGTCGCGCGCCCAGGACGCCGATACCGAGATCACGGCGATTTCCGGACGTCTGCTCTTCGTCGTCAGTGGCGGCTACTGGGAAGAAGCTGCGGTTGCCGCCGAGACGGCAGCGCCGGAGGCAGACGGTGAAGCGGCGACCGAGGAAAAACCGGCCGAAGGCGAGCCGGCGGTAGAGGCCGAAGCGCAAGCCGCCCCGCCCGCCAAGCGCGGCTATTACCGGCTGGTCGCGCTGCGCGCCGAAGACAACACCTCGCGCGTCTACCTGCAGCAGATGCGTCTCGCCGATACCGGCCCGCAAGTGGAGATGACGACCGACATCGAGGAGATCTCCTCGCAATCGCTCTATGTGACGAACATCGTGCAGGAAATCGGCAGTGCGGCGGGTTTCTCGGCCTTCGTCTATGCCAAACCGGATCCCAAGCTGCCCGAACCCGACACCTGGACGGTCTTCGTCGACGAGTTCGGCGAACTGTCGGTGGAAAAAGCCACGAACTGAGCGGTCAGGCGGCAGCCATCTCGCCGCGGCGCGGTCGCGACTTGATCAGCAGGCCGCCGATGATCGCCATGTTGAAAAAATTCCACGCGATGCCGTTGATGAAAGCGAGATCGTAGGATCCGCTCACGTCGTAGATCAGACCCGACAGCCAACCGCCGAGCGCCATGCCGAGGATCGTCGCCATGATCACCGTGCCGACGCGCGCGCCGGCCTCGCGGGCGGGCAGGAACTCGCGCACGACGATGGCGTAGCTCGGCACGATCCCACCCTGCGACAGGCCGAAGACGAGGCTGACGACATAGAGCGAGGCGAGCCCGTCGAAGGGCAGATAGAGAAACAGCGCCACGCATTGCAGCGTCGAACCGATCAGCAGCGTGCGCAGTCCGCCGAGCCTGTCTGCGATCAGTCCCGAACACAGGCGCGAACCGATGCCGCCCAACAGCATCAGCGAAAGCATCTCCGCGCCGACAGCCGGCCCGTAGCCGAGATCGGCGCAGAGCGAGACGATGTGGACCTGCGGCATGGACATGGCGACGCAGCAGCCTATGCCGGCGGCCATCAGGAGAAGCTGCAGCGTGCGCGGCGACATGTTGACGCGCGACGCATTCGAGATGCGCAGGCTGTCGGCATGGTCGGCGGCGTCCTCGGGCAGTCTGCGGCGCAAGAGCAGCGACAGCGGGATCATCACCAGAAGCGCCACGAGGGCCAACACCAGATAGACGCTGCGCCAGCCGCTGTCGGCCTGGATGCCGCTCAGCAGCACTGGCCAGAAGGCGCCGGAGATGTAATTGCCGCTCGCCACGATCGCCACCGCGATTCCCCGGCGCCTGGAAAACCAGTGCGAGATGTCGGCGATCAGCGGCGCGAAGCCCGCCCCCGTGCCGAGCCCGATGACGAGGTGACAGGCGGCAACGGCCGCGAATCCCGGCACAAACGCCGCCGCCACATAGCCCGTGGCCAGAAGCACGGCCGCCGCGCAGATGGCCAGCGTCACACCGTAGCGGTCGACCCCGCGGCCGATGATGAAGCTGCCCGCCGCCAGCCCGAGCATGGTTAGCGTGTATGGCAACGATGCATCTGCCCGGGTGATGCCGAAATCCGCCTCGATACCGGGCATGACGACGATGATCGACCACATGCCGACATTGGCCACCGCCGCGATGGCGAGCGTGGCGACGAGCCTGAGCCAGGAGTAGCGACTGTCGAGGGAATCCGGTGCGGTCATCGCGCGACATTAGGCACGGGCCGTGACCACGTACAGAGCACGACCGATGACAAATATTGATCGTCGGCACCAACGCCTGGCCTTTCGAAAAGACCGTCGACGGACGCAACCAAATGGCGGGGGAGTTCGTTTCCCTCTTGGATAACAAAGCCGCAAGCGGTCCCATCGGGACGCCGGCCATCCGACATTCACAACAACAACCACGACCAGACGGAAGGATTTCATCATGGCCAAACTGGACGGAAAGAAAATCGCAATTCTCGCCACTAACGGTTTCGAACAGTCGGAACTCGAGGTCCCGCTCAACAAGCTGCGCGAAGCCGGCGCCACGGTCGAGGTGATCTCGCCCGAAAGCGGTTCCATTCGCGGCTGGGACAAGAAGGACTGGGGCAACGAGGTCAAGGTCGACCGCGCCCTCTCCGACGCCAAGGTGGAAGACTACAACGCGCTCGTGCTGCCGGGCGGCCAGATCAACCCTGACCTGCTGCGCGTCGACGACACCGCGGTGAAGTTCGTGCATGATTTCTTCAACACCAAGAAGCCGCTCGCCGCGATCTGCCACGCTCCGTGGCTGCTGATCGAGGCCGGCGTCATCAAGGGCCGCAAGGCGACCTCGTACAAGTCGATTGCGACCGACATGAAGAACGCCGGCGCGATCTGGGAAGACAGTGAAGTGGTCGTCGACCAGGCGCTGATCACCAGCCGCAATCCCGGCGACCTCGACGCCTTCGTCGGCAAGATCATCGAGGAAGTGCTCGAAGGTAAGCACGAGGACCGCAAGGCGGCCTGATTGCCCGGTTCATAAACGAGAGAAAAGGCGGCTTCGGCCGCCTTTTTTTGTTTTGTGCACCCCGCCCCGTGCCCGGCCTGCAAATGACTTCCGACCCTACTTCAGTCTAACCAACCATCTCCCAACGCGCCTGAAGCTTTTCCTCATAATGCGTCCAACGCGGGCACCAACGGAGCCGCGCATTGCTTGCAAGCCCTGGCCGTCTTCCCGAAGACACCATCCGAATTTCGAATTCTACACTTTGCGACAGAAATATAGCGGTGACCGCGCCATCCGTTCACTTCGCCATAAACTTTAAGTGACTGGGATCAGCGGGGTTTCGCCGATCCGCTCTGCTTGGGGAGCCGTATCTGTGGCGTTGGTTCGCCGAACCAGCTTCACACAATTCAAGGAGCCCGAAATGAAAATTTCCAAGTATCTCGCTGCCGCTTTCATCGCCGCTACCGTTGCGCTGCCCGCCAAGGCAGCCGATATCGTCGACACTGCCGTCGGCGCCGGAAACTTCACGACGCTCGTAGCCGCCGTCCAGGCTGCCGGCCTGGTCGATACGCTGAAGGGCGAAGGTCCCTTCACCGTCTTCGCTCCGACCGACGAGGCTTTTGCCTCCCTCCCGGCCGGCACCGTGGATGATCTCCTGAAGCCGGAGAACAAGGACAAGCTGACTGCGATCCTCACCTACCACGTGGTGCCGGGCAAGGTGATGTCGACCGACCTCACCGACGACATGATGGCCAAGACGGTCGAAGGCGCGGAAATCACCGTCGATCTGAACAACGGCGTGATGGTCAACGACGCGACGGTCACGACCGCCGACATCGAAGCCGACAACGGCGTTATCCACGTCATCGACAAGGTGATCATGCCGCCCATGTGATCGACGATCGCAGGCAGATGATGCATTGATCGTCCGGCCGCCGAAAGGCGGCCGGACTTTTGCCATTGGAACCTTGCGTCGCCTGCAGTCGTTCCGCTTCCGGGCACCCCCCCGGGCGTCCCTCCCAAACTGCCTTCCCCACAGGAGAAAAGCCTTGTCGGCACATCCTACTCCCCTCGCCAACCATGCCGCCATCGTCACCGGCGCCAGCTCGGGCATCGGCCTGTCGGTCGCCGAAGCGGTGGCCTCGGCAGGCGCCAGCGTCCTCGTCAACTACCACTCGCAGGAAGAACCGGCGAAGGACCTCGTCGCCCGGATCCGCGACCAGGGAGGCAAGGCGATCGCGGTCAAGGCCGACGTCTCGGATGAAGACGACGTGGCCCGGCTCTTTGACGAGGCCACCGAGGCTTTCGGGCGCGTGGACATTCTGGTTTCCAACGCCGGCGTGCAGAAGGATGCCAACATTGCCGACATGACGCTCAAGGACTGGAACACCGTCATCGACATCAACCTGACCGGCCAGTTCCTCTGCGCCCGCGAGGCCGTACGCCGCTTCCGCGCGCAGCCCGCCGACAAGCGCCCTGCCCGCTCGGCCGGCGCCATCGTCACGATGAGTTCCGTACACGAGATCATCCCCTGGGCGGGCCATATCAATTATGCCTCAGCCAAGGGCGGCATCCGGATGCTGACGCGGTCGCTGGCTCAGGAAGTCGCGGCCGAGGGAATCCGCGTCAACGCGATTGCGCCCGGCGCGATCCAGACGCCGATCAACGAGGACGCGTGGGAGAGCAAGGAGGCGCTCGAAAAGCTGCTGAAGCTCATCCCTTATGGCCGGATCGGGCAGCCGGAGGACGTCGCGCGCGCCACCGTCTGGCTTGCCTCCGACGAGGCCGACTACGTCACCGGCACCACGCTGTTCGTCGATGGCGGCATGTCGCTCTATCCGGGGTTCCGCGACAATGGTTAGGCCGCTTCGCGCGATCGGCGATCACGGCATCATCGGCGACATGCAGACCGCGGCACTGGTCGCCCGCGACGGCGCCATCGACTATCTGTGCTGGCCCTATCTCGACAGCCCCACCATCTTTGCCGATCTCCTCGACACTGAGAAAGGCGGGGCGTTCACCATCGAACCTAACCTCGAGGACCCGCGCCATCTCCAGCTCTATCTGCCCGACACCAACCTTCTGCTGACCCGCTGGATCGCGGAAGCCGGCAGCGCCGAAGTGGTGGACTTCATGGCCCATCCTTCAGCCGGATCCGGGCGAAATCCCAATCCGCAGCGCCTGATCCGACGCATCACCGCGACGCGGGGCACCGTCAGCTTCACCGTGCGCTGCGCGCCTCGTTTCGAGTATGCGCGGGAAACACCTCAGGTCGAAGCGATCGAAGGCGGCATATGCTTCAAGGGACAATCGCTGTCGCTCCATCTCTGCGCCTCGGTGCCACTCGAGTGCGAGCCCGGCGCGGCCATCGCGCGGTTGACTCTCGCCAAGGGGGAAAGCTGCTGGTTCGTGCTCGGAGACGATGCGCTCACATGCCCCGACGACGCCGCGATCGATACGGAAATGGCGGCGACGTCCAGACAGTGGCGCGACTGGGCCGAGCGATCGACCTATACCGGTCGCTGGCGCGAGCAGGTGGTGCGCTCGGCTCTGGCGCTGAAGCTCCTGACCTCGGCTCGGCACGGGTCGATCGCTGCGGCAGCCACCTTCTCCCTGCCCGAGGCGATCGGCGGCGAGCGCAACTGGGACTATCGCGCCACCTGGATCCGGGACGCCTCCTTCACCGTCTACGCCTTCATGCGCCTCGGCTTCACCGAGGAGGCGGAGGAATTCTGCCGCTGGTCGGGTCACCGCATCATGTCCTGCGACCGCGAGAACCCGATGCGCGTCATGTACGCGATCGACGGCTCTGAAGCCCAGGACGAAACGGAGCTGTCGCATCTCTCCGGCTATGCCGACAGCCGGCCGGTGCGGATCGGCAACGCCGCGCACGCACAGAGCCAGCTCGACATTTTCGGCGAGTTGCTCGACAGCGTCTATCTCGCCAACAAATACGGCAGCGCCATCAGCCGAGAAGGTTGGGAGCATGTCTGCGAGCTCGTCAGGTTCGTGACCGACAACTGGAAGGAACCGGATGCCGGGATCTGGGAAATGCGCTCGCAGAAACAGCATTTCCTGCACTCGCGGGTGATGTGCTGGGTGGCGCTCGACCGCGCCATACGTCTGGCGCGAAAGCGGTCCCTGCCCGCGCCCTTCGTCGAGTGGACCGAGACGCGCGACGCGATCACCGAGGATATCTGGGAAAATTTCCGACATCCGGAACACGGCTATTTCGTCCAGAGCCGCGGCGGCACCGAGCTCGACGCGTCACTCCTGATGATGCCGCTCGTCCGCTTCGTCTCGTCCACCGATCCGGTCTGGCTCAAGACCCTCGAAGCCATCGGCGAACAGCTGCGCGACGACGGGCTCGTCTATCGTTACCGCACTGATGACGGTCTGGACGGCGACGAAGGGGCGTTCACCACCTGCACCTTCTGGTACGTCGAATGCCTCGCCCGGGCCGGCCGGCTCGAGGAGGCGCAGCTCGTTCTTGAAAAGGGGATGAAGTACGCCAATGAGCTTGGGCTGTTCTCCGAGGAAGTCGACAAGCGCGGGCTCCAGCTCGGCAATTTCCCGCAGGGCCTGACCCACTTGGCCTTCATCAGCGCCGCCCATTTCCTCGACCGTCAGCTCTCGCCCGATGGCAAGCGAACCTGGCAGCCGTGACGAGGAGCGCGCCGCTGAGCCTGACGAGGGGTTTCCGGACCAGCAGCCTCAAATGCCGTAGAGAAAGCTGATCGCCGCGACCGTGGCTATGCCGACGATGATGTTCATCGGCACGCCGATGCGCAAGAAGTCGGCGAAACGGTAGTTTGCGGCACCGTAGACGAGCGTGTTGGTCTGGTAGCCGATCGGGGTTGCGAAACTGGCGCTGGCGCCGAACATCACGGCGATCACCAGGCTGCGCGGATCGAGCCCGATCTGGTTTCCGAGCGCGATGGCGAGCGGCGTGAGCACCACGGCGACGGCGTTGTTGGTGACCACTTCGGTCAGGAAGGACGCCAGCGCGTAGAAGGCCGCGAGCACGAGGATCGGCGGCAGGTCCTTGAACCAGGGTGTCAGCACCTCGACGATCAGGGAGACGGCCCCTGAATTCTCCAGCGCCTTGCCGACGATCAGCATCGCGAAGATCAACACCAGAATGCCGCCGTTGATCGAACTCCAGGCCTCGTCCGGGTCCATGCAGCGGAAGATCAGGAGTACCGCGACCGCGATCATCGCAAGGATGCCGATATCGGCGATACCGAAGGCGGCCAGGCCGACGACGGCGGCGATGGCGACCAGCGCCAGCGGCGCGCGCGAGCGGCGGTATTCCCGGCCGGTCGGCCGCGACACGGAGACGAGCGCCGCCTCCTCCGACAGCTGGTCGAACCCTTCCGGCGGGCCTTCGAGCAAAAGCTTGTCCGCGGGTCTCAGGCGGACGTTACCGAGATCGGGCCCCGCAATGTGCCTGTGGCGGTGCGCGCCGAGCACCCGGACGCCGAAACGCCGGCCGAGGCCGAGATCTGCGATGCGGGAGCCGGAATCGCGCTTGGCGGGCGCGACCACGGCCTCGACGATGACACCATGCATGTCGCCGGCGCGGCGGCGGCCGACCAGCACGGCGGGGTTTGTGTTGAGCGTCAATATCTCCGAGGTCGAGCCCATGAGGATCAGCGCGTCGCCCTTCATCAGCTCCATCTCGCCGATATTGGTGCGGTGGATCTCTCCGCTCCGCCGCAGGCCGAGGATGCGCAGGCCGGAGAGATTGAAGTCGGCGATCTCGGCGAGCGGCACACCCTTGTAGGCGTCGGCATCGACGATGGTCACCTCGGAGAGGAATTCGGATTCGCTGAGCAGCCGGTCGACGTTCTGTGCCTCCCGGTTCGGCAGGAGCCACGGCCCGAGCAGCAGCATCAACCCTCCCCCGACGGTCGCGGCGACAAGGCCCACGGGCGTGATCTCGAAGATGGAGAACGGCGCCAGTCCGGCCTCGCGCGCCACGCCGTCGACCAGCAGGTTGGTGGAGGTGCCGATCAGCGAGCAGGTGCCGCCGAGAATGGCCGCGTAGGAGAGCGGGATCAGCAACCGGGTGGGCGCCAGCCGCGCGGCACCGGCGAGCTTCACGACGATCGGGATCAGGAACAGAACGAGCGGCGTGTTGTTGATGAAGGCCGAGGCGGCAGCCGTGAGCACGAGGAAGGCCGCGATCGCAAGCACCGGCCGGGCGCTCGCCATCGACATCACCCTATCCGAGACCTTTTCCAAGACGCCCGTGCGAACCAGCGCCGCGGAGATGATGAACATCGCGGCAATGGTGATCGGCGCCGAGTTCGAAAAGACGCCCATCACCTCCTTGGTGTCAACAAAACCCAGCGCCACGAACAGCGCCGCCGCCCCCGCGGCGGTGATTTCCGGGCTGTAGCGTTCGGACAAAAAGGCCAGGAAGAGAAGAAACAGAACGGCAAGGGCGATATACGCCTCATAGGTCTGAATGAACGCGATCACGACCGGTCCCTCGGCTTGCCGGGGACGCGTACCGGTTCAAGCAGGTGACGGACCGGCCCATGCCGCCCCGACGCGAGAGACCGTAACGCCGAAAGCGCAATCACGGTTCCCGGAAGTGATAGCATCGGGGCAGCGAGTGCGGAATTCCCGGCGCTAGTGGATTATTGCGTTGTTTGGGGTGGGGAGGGAAAATATGGGCGGAAGTTGGGAAGGCGGGCAATATTCAGTTCACGGCGGAGGACCGCTGGGTTGCTGGAGACGGACTGGAGGGTTTGGAGCCGGTAACAGTCAGTCATGTTTCGGTCCCCGCAATTAGCGAAGCGGACTTTCGCGCTAGCATGCACATAATCGCTAACGGCCCATAGCCGACCCTCGTGCCCGGCGTGGCAGATGACCAATCCCAACTCAAACCAGTCGTTGTCGCAAATTCAAGCTGCTCTATCGAAAGGCACTAGCGAGTATTACTACTACGTGGACGAGCGCGACGTTGCCTCAGTTTCTCATACCTTTGTTTTCGCGCCGTATCTTCCCCAGCAGTTGGTAGTCTGAAATGGAAGGCTGTTGAAGCGTAAGGGACACCATCAATCATATGATTCTCACTAGATTGCTCCACACTAAGATGTCCACTGAAGGTCGCAATAACTTCGCTAGCCACAGACAATCCCAATCCAGTCCCATTTTGCCTGATATTCCTCGCGTTTATACCCCTAAAGCCTCTCTCGAATATTTTCGCCTCTTCTCCAGCAGCAAAGACTGGTCCCATTGATATAATTGAAACCTTAGTTTCTACATCGGTATCCTGAACTCTAACGGCTATTTCTGAAATCTTGGGCGAATACTTTATGGCATTCTCAATTAAAGTGTATGGAACAATATCAAGAATATTTGGGCCTTCAGCTAACCTATATGATTCACCTGTAAGTTTAATATCGATTTTTTTATGACGAGCATCTGCCCTGAAGCATCTAATCACTTTATCAACCCTGCTATAGACCGGTATTTTTTCAACATCATCAAACCGATCTACAGAATTAGAAAAGTCCAAATAGTCAATTCGCACCTTAAGCATGGTTTGAGACGCAATGACCGTCTTTATTAAATCTCTCGTTTCGCTGAGAGAATTTCTATTCAAAGCCCCCTCAGCTTCAATCGCACTATGGTAAATTGAACTGGATAGATGCCTCAAATCGTGAACTAACGCTGTTAACTCGCGCTCTGAGGTCTCCCTTACATTTGAAAGCCTTGCGAAGTGATGCTTTAA
>CAZEJG010000001.1:0-9061 GCA_964511625.1 uncultured Hoeflea sp. | reverse complement strand
TTGTTCTCTCGAAACCTGAGGTTTATATCCATAGAATTTCTTAGATGGCTGACCGCCATCCTCAAGGTAGAGACCTGGAATTATATACTTGTTTCCTTGGCTGTCTACCTGCACTAATGTCATGTAACCAAACTCAGACCTCGACCAACCAATTTTATCAATCTTTATATACTGTTGAATCCTAAAATTATCACAAAGCTCTGGCGGCAACTTAAAAATCGTGCCGTTGCGAAACTCTGGTTCGCCGTGCGGGCTAACAACGATAGAGGGAAATGCCAACATTATTACGCAAACACAATCGACCAAATTCCAGAAGCGATAAGGCTCTGAACTATTCCTTTTGCATGCCCCCCCAGATCGGCCCCTTTCAATATTGCCCCCACCTCTGAAAAATCTTTGTCGTTAGAATTAATTGCCTCAACATAAGCGCTTTCCAGTTCCAAAATTTTCCGCAAATCTATCTCGAGATCAATCAATCCTTGGCGAGTTGTCAACCAGCGCTCATAGGGGTCTGAAGCGATATCTATAGCGTCGTCAAGCTTGCCCACCAACTTAGTGATGTCATCGTCCTTCTTAATGAAATCGTCAGAAAACTGCTTGGCCGCACTGGCTTCAGCTGTATTTGAACGCGCACCGGTGTACGCGATTACATATTTTGTTGGGTAGTTATCCTTTATTTCTTTGATAATACTAGCTCCACCGATGGATTTGTCGAAGTTTTGTCCGACACCCATCAAGTCGCAAATAATGACATCAAAATCACTGATGTCATCCAATGACTTAATATCCGGAAGTTCTTCAATTTTGTAACCGTATGTAGTCAGATTGCTATGAGCCTTAAATTTTTCATCATCAATTATAGCGATTTTGACCGCTGACCTGATCTCCTTTTGAGACATCGAAACCTTCTTATTCTTCGAGTGGTCCCGAAGCTCGATTACCGATCTATAGGCACTCAAGGGTTTGGGTCGGATTATGTTGCTTAAGAACTTCATGCGGCATTCTCTGTTGGGTTGTGCAAAGAATTACACACCTGCATAATCCATGGCTAGGCTGTTGACGTTATCACCATAGTATTTTTCGCTTTGGTGTCCGGCGGTCCATCTAGTCATATTCAGCTAGTTGGAACAACGCGTTGGGCTTCGGCAGCGCATTGTTAAGCACCTTTGAAACGATTGAGACGCTGAATTGGCAAAGCTCACTTTCTGCGGATAGCGGTCATTGGTCTGAGGCGCAGCGAAAGTTGGCTCCAACCAATCAAGTCCTTCTATCCGCTTGCAGCGAGTAGCAGGTTTACGGACTGGACCGAGAACCCGTGAACGTCCGATATGAAGGCGCAATCCAGACATAAGGCACCACCCCATGCCCCTCCGAGCCCGCCCGACAGCGGCCACCTCCCCTCGACGCCCCCCACCCCCGCAAATTGCGGCGATCCCGGGGCCTGCAAAATTAAATATCTTTCATTTGAGAGGCCCGTTTTCCGGGCGTATCGCTATGCCCCGAAGCCGGACCCTGCCGGCGGGTTTTTCCCCGCGACGCGACAGAGCCAGACGGTTTCGAACCACGCCGGCCCGAGCCGACTTTCCTGACGATCCGCTCAGCCGGCAATCCAAAGGGAGTTTTCGCGATGCGCACTCTTCTCACCCTCACCACCGCCACCCTCATTGCTCTCGCCCCCGCCGCCGCCTTCGCCTCGACGATGACGGCCACCGGCACGGTCAAGTCGGTCGACGCCAAGGCGCACAGCGTCACGCTCGACAACGGCAGCACCTACATGCTGCCCAAGGACTATTCGCAGGCGAAGCTGAAGGCCGGTGAAAAGGTGAAGATCTCCTGGGAGAAGAAGGCCTCGAAGAACATGGCCGACACGGTTACCGTGATCGACTGATCGCGGTCGAAGGCCGGTACCGGAGCCCCTCCCCGTACCGGCCGAAACTGGAAACCCCGCCGTTGTGAGCATCCGGCGGGGTTTTCATTTGGTCGAACTAGACGCGCGAAAAGCCGTCGGTCAAAGCCTTTAGTCGATGTCCTCGACCGCCTCGCCGCCGCCATAGACGCGCTGGGCCAACGCTGCTTCCATGAAGGCATCCAGATCGCCGTCGAGCACGTTTTGCGGGCTCGTGCTCTCCGTGCCGGTCCGAAGGTCCTTGACCAGCTGGTAGGGCTGGAGGACGTAGGAGCGGATCTGGTGGCCCCAGCCGATATCGGTCTTGGTGGCGTTCTCGGCGTTGGCAGCCTCTTCCCGCTTCTGCAGTTCGGCCTCGTAGAGACGGGCGCGCAGCATGTCCCACGCCTTGGCGCGGTTCTTGTGCTGCGAGCGCTCCTGCTGGCACTGCACCACGATCCCGGTCGGGATATGGGTGATGCGCACGGCCGAGTCGGTGGTGTTGACGTGCTGGCCGCCGGCGCCGGACGAGCGGTAGGTGTCGATGCGGCAGTCGCTCTCGTTGATGTCGATCTGGATCGTGTCGTCGATCACCGGATAGACGTCGATGGACGAGAACGAGGTGTGCCGGCGCGCGGCACTGTCATAAGGCGAGATGCGGACCAGGCGATGGACGCCCGCTTCCGTCTTCAGCCAGCCATAGGCGTTGTG
This sequence comes from uncultured Hoeflea sp., assembly GCA_964511625.1. Taxonomy (GTDB): domain Bacteria; phylum Pseudomonadota; class Alphaproteobacteria; order Rhizobiales; family Rhizobiaceae; genus Pseudohoeflea. The sequence continues at coordinate 6,465 of CAZEJG010000001.1, read as the reverse complement.
GCCCTTGATCAGCAGCGTGGCCGACTTGATGCCCGCCTCTTCGCCGTCATGGACTTCCAGCACCTCGATCTTCATGCCGTGCTGCTCGGCCCAGCGGGAATACATGCGCAACAGCATGTTGGCCCAGTCCTGGCTCTCGGTGCCGCCGGCGCCGGAATGGACTTCCAGATAGGTGTCGTTGGAATCGGCCTCGCCCGACAGGAGCGATTCGATCTGCAGCCGGTTGACCTCGGTGCGCATCTCCTTGAGCGACGCTTCCGCTTCCGCCACGATCTCCTTGTCGCCCTCGGCCTCGCCCAGTTCGATCAGTTCGAGATTGTCGGAGAGCTGCGTTTCCAGCCGGCGGATGCCGTTGATGCCGTCTTCGAGCTGCTGGCGCTCGCGCATCAGCTTCTGGGCCTCCATCGGGTCATCCCAGAGCGAGGCGTCCTCGGCCTTGGCGTTCAGCCAGTCCAGTCTTTTCAGGGACGGTTCCCAGTCAAAGATGCCTCCTCAGCAGGCTTACGGCCTGCTTGATCTCGTCGACGACATCCTGTGTCTCTGCACGCATGGTGTGGTGTGTCCTTCGTTTCGGTGTGTCTTTAGGGAAACGGCCCGCGCGAACCGGATCGAACCGGGCGCGAGCGGGGCGGACCATAAGGTCGGCACCCGGCGTTGTAAAGGATGGGAGCCTGCCCGTCCGGCAATGAAAACGGCCCGGCGGGAGGCCGGGCCGTTCGCATTCGAAATCAGGTCAGTAGAGGCCGCCGGACCCGGAGGTGACGGCCTGGCTTGCCTGCGGCGATTGCTGGAGGATTTCCTCGCCTGTCGCCACCTCGTCCATGCCGATGACAGAATAGATGTCGGACGGGCCGGTACCGGGCTTGAAGGCTTCCATGATGGTGCCGGGTTCGCCGGGAACCGCTTCCATGCCGGTGGTGCGGTTGATGGCGATCAGCTTCATGCCTTCCGGGATGCGGAAATCGACCGGACGGGTGCCCTCGACGGCGGCCTTCATGAACTCGTTGAAGACGGGAGCGGCCAGCGCGCCACCGGTGGCGCCTCGGCCCATCGGGGTCGGGTTGTCGTAGCCGATGAAGACGCCGGCCACGAGGTCGGGGGTGAAGCCCATGAACCAGGCGTCCTTTTCCTCGTTGGTGGTGCCGGTCTTGCCGGCGGTCGGACGGCCGAGATTGACCTTGCTCGCCGCCGTACCGCGCTCGACCACGCCTTCCATCATCGAGGTGATCTGGTAGGAGGTCATCGGGTCGAGCACCTGTTCTCGCTCATCGATCACCTCGGGCTCGTCCTGGCCGAGCCAGGCGGTGGCCACGCAGGCGTCGCACTTGCGCTCCTCGTGCTTGAAGATGGTCTTGCCGTAGCGGTCCTGGATGCGGTCGATCAGCGACGGCTTGATCTGCTTGCCGCCATTGGCGATCACCGAATAGGCCGAGACCATGCGCAACACGGTGGTCTCGCCTGAGCCGAGTGACATGGCCAGAACCGGAAGCATGTGGTCGTAGACGCCGAAACGTTCGGCATATTCGGCCACGAGGTTCATGCCCATGTCCTTGGCGAGCCGCACGGTCATCAGGTTACGCGACTTCTCGATACCCAGACGCAGCGTCGAGGGACCGGCGGAGCCGCCGCCGTAGTTCTTCGGCCGCCACACCTCGCCGCCCGAAACGACCTCGATGGGCGCGTCGAGGATCACCGAGGCCGGCGTATAGCCGTTGTCGAGTGCGGCCGCGTAGACGAAGGGCTTGAAGGACGAGCCCGGCTGGCGCATCGCCTGGGTGGCTCGGTTGAACTCAGACTGGGCGAAGGAGAAGCCGCCGACCATGGCGAGCACGCGGCCGGTGTGCGGATCCATGGCGACCAGAGCCCCCTGGACCTTCGGCGGCTGGCGCAGGCGGTAGCGGGTCTCGCCCGCGTCGTCCTTGCGCGGCTGGACATAGACCACGTCGCCGACCGAGAGCACCTGGTCGGGCGTCTTGACGGTGCCGCTCTTGCCCTCGCGGTTGATGCGGAAGGCCCATTTCATGTCTTCGGGGCGGATGATCGCGGTGTCGCGTTCATCGCCGACGGCGCCCGAGACCTTGGGTTCGGGACGCAGGCCGATCTCGACGTCTTCACCGGTGGCGGCGAGCACGACGGCGAGTTTCCACTCGGGCACGTCGCGCAACGGGTCGATTTCGCCGACGGCCTTGCCCCAGTCGTCCGAGACGTCGACGGTGGCGACCGGACCGCGGAAGCCGCGGCGTTCGTCAAAATTGATCAGGCCGTCCTGCAGCGCCTTGCGGGCAAGCGCCTGGAGATGCGGGTCGAGCGTGGTGCGCACCGACAGGCCGCCCTCGTAGAGCGCCTTCTCGCCGTAGCGATCGAGCAGTTCGCGGCGGACTTCCTCGGCAAAATATTCGGATGCGAAGAGATAGGAACCGGACGAGCGCGGGGTGACGCCGAGCGGCTGCTTCTTGGCTTCTGCACCGTCGGCGGCGCTGACATAGCCGTTCTCGACCATGCGGTCGATCACCCAGTTGCGGCGCTCGACGGCGCGCTCGGTGTGACGGAACGGATGGTAGTTGGACGGCGCCTTCGGCAATGCCGCCAGATAGGCGGTCTCGGCGATGGTCAGCTCGTTGACCGACTTGTTGAAGTAGGTGAGCGCCGCGCCGGCGATGCCGTAGGAGTTCATCCCGAAGAAGATCTCGTTGAGATAGAGTTCGAGAATGCGGTCCTTGGAATAGGCCTGCTCGATGCGGAAGGAGAGGATGGCTTCCTTGGCCTTGCGCGAAATCGTCTGGTCGGCCGACAGAAGGAAGTTCTTGGCGACCTGCTGGGTGATGGTCGACGCGCCCACGGGCCTGCGGCCGGAGCCGAGGTTCTGGATGTTGACGACGACGGCGCGGAACAGGCCGACCGGATCGACGCCCGGATGGGTGTAGAAATTCTTGTCCTCGGCGGAGATGAAAGCAGCCTTCACCCGGTCGGGGATCGCCTGGATCGGCAAATAGAGCCGGCGCTGGGCGGCGTATTCGGCCATCAACTCGCCATCGGCCGCATGGACGCGCGTGGTCACCGGCGGCTCGTAGCTGTTGAGCACCTCGTAGTCGGGAAGGTCCTTGGTGATGTCGCCCAGATACCATGCGACACCCGCCGCAACGATCAGGAACAGCACCGCGCCGATGCCAAAGAAATAGCCGATCAGTCGAAACATTCGCTCAATTACCGCCTGCGTTTAACACGTGTGTCCGCCCTCGCCCGCCGAGCCGGGCATGCCGGAACATCTTCTATCGCCTAAGCCCGGACAATGTGCGCAAATTAGGGCCGCACCTTCAGGCCACCCGACACGGGCGCGCACAGGAATCACCGGTGTTGCGAGGTTGCCACGCTGGAAACTACCACGAGATGCGCGCTTTCCATATCCCTTTATCGCTCTTGTCTGGCCAGAACCGTGGTCCGATAGGCCTCGATCGACCGGGCGAGAAGCCCGGCCGCCTTTTTCCGCCAGTCCTCGTCGGTCAGCAGCTTCTCGTCCTCCGGATTGGACAGGTAGCCGAGTTCGATGAGGGCCGAGGGAAGATCCGCCGATTGCAGCACACGGAAACCGGCCTGCCGATGGGGATTCTTGATCAGGTTCACCTGGCCCTCGAAGGAGGTGATGATCTCGCCAGCCAGCCCGGTAGAGAAGACGCGCGTCTCGTTGCGGGCCATGTCGACCAGGATACCGGCCACCGATTCGGGGGCCTGTTCGAGCGCCGGGCCGACCACCGCCTCGTCGTGATTGGCCTCGGCCGCCAGCGTCGCGGCCACGGCGTCGGAGGCGCGGTCCGAAAGCGTATAGACGGTCGCACCCCGCAGACGGCGGATGCGGATGGAATCGGCATGCAAAGACACCAGAAGATCGGCCTTCGCCTCGTGGGCGGCGCGCAGCCGGCCCGAAAGCGAGATGAACTCGTCCTCGGTGCGGGTCATGACGACCTTGATGTGATCGAGCTCCGACAGCGCGTCGCGCAACGCCTTGGCGAAGGCCAGAGTGACGTCCTTCTCCTGGGTTCCGTGGACGCCTTCTGCGCCGCCGTCGATGCCGCCGTGACCGGCGTCGAGCACCACGGTGAAGGGCTTGTCGGCAGCCTTGTCGGATGAACCGGCGCGACCGCCGCGCACGGCGAGCTTCCAGTCGGTCGACCCAACCAGTTCGGCAAACTCCTCGCGACCGGTGGCGACGGCGTCAAGGACGAGACGAAAACCCGCGCCGCTCTCCATCGGCTCGATCCTGGCGGTTTCCAGACGTGCCGGCCCCTTGAGGCCGAGAATGAGGCGCGACCGCCCCGGACCTGCCGCACCGTAGCGGATGCGTTCGATCAGTCCTCGCGGCGAGAGCGTGTCCTGATCGAAGCCGAAGGTGACGGCCGAGAGATCGACGACAATGCGGTCGGGCTGTTCGAGATAGCGAATGGTGAAGTCCGGCTCGGATTCGAACTCGACGATCATGCGCGCCCGCGCCTCGTCCGCGGCAAGCCGGGCCGCAAAGGCAAGCGCGCCTCCCTCTTCCGTCATTTCTGCGGGACCGACGCCCGGCGGCGTCTGCGCCAATGCGGGCGCAAGGGAGGCGAGGACGAGAAGGCAGCCCACGACCAGACGGGTACAACCGACCGAGACCGCCATCATGCTCCTCGTCACCCTTTCGCACTTCAAGCCCGCCAACGTCGGCACTCCCTCTTCACGGCCAAGCCCGGCGTTTTTTCGCATCCGTTGCGGCATCATCTCTCTCTGAACGGCTGACCCGGTTCCGCCCGATATGCTGCACGCGGCGGACAGTGGCCGATTCGCTTCCATAATGGCAGCGCGCTTAGCCGGCAAATCGAAGCGGGCCGCCGTCGGAACGTAACGGCGCCGGGCAAGATGGCCTCCGGTTCCGTAACGGCAGCTTATCCACCATTTGTGCCAAGCATATGAGCGACGGATGTTTTTCAGCTTGCCAGATTGTCGCACAAACCATAAAAGCCTAGATGGAGGCAAAGTTTTGACGGGCCTTGCTCGCTGGTCGCCATCGCTCCTTTTTCAGGTGCAGGCGGAAATTCCAGGCGGAGCGGCCGACGTCCACAGGCTTTGTCACCCGATGAGGGGTCCCCGTCCCGAGGTTGTTCAACCACCGCGGAGACCCCGAGCGAAAATTCATACGACCCGGGTGCGTAGATACCCGATCGGTGCATCCGAGGTCGAACGTTTGTAAAGTCCGGCAAGACGTCTTGCCAAAAGCGCGCGTCCAACCGCCCGCATCCCGGAAACGGGATTTTCATCGGTCCGCAAGGACCACAATTATAGGTATATCCGGCCGGCCATTCGATGGTGCAACAGCGAAACTCAGCAATTCACAAAATGACAGCGGCCTCGCCGCTGCGCGAATTGCGTGACGCGCCCATCGCCGGCCCGGACCTTCATTCATCCGCCACCCCTGCCCTGCACGCCTCCGGACGCCGTTTACGCGCGCCAGGTGGGCGTACGGCCGCCTGGTGGCGAGGAGCACCTACTACATGTCTGAGAAAATGCTCATCGACGCCTCCCATCCCGAGGAGACCCGCGTCGTCGTCGTACGTGGAAACCGCATAGAGGAATTCGACTTCGAATCGCAGCACAAGAAACAGCTGCGCGGAAACATCTATCTTGCCAAGGTCACCCGGGTGGAGCCGTCGCTCCAGGCCGCGTTCGTCGACTACGGCGGCAATCGCCACGGCTTCCTCGCCTTCTCCGAAATTCACCCCGACTACTACCAGATTCCGCTCGCCGACCGGCAGGCGCTTCTTGAGGAAGAAGCCGCCGAAGCCCGTGCCGAGGACGAGGAAGAGGACGAACGTCCCGCCAAGGCCAAGGGCCGCGGCAAGTCCCGCTCGAAGGGTGGCGACAAGGACAAATCAGACGACAAGAACACCGAAAAGGCTGCCGCGGCTTCCGGCGACGACGAGGACGGCAAGGAAGGCGGCGAGCGCCGCACCCGCCGGTCGCGCCGGTCGCGCCGCAAGTCGAAGGACGAAGTCGCCGCTTCCGACGCGTCGAATGAGGACGACGCTTCGGGCGACGAGACCGATACTTCTGATAACGCCGAGCAGTCCGACGTTCCCGTCGCCGAAAATCCGGCCGACATCGTGGCGGAATCGCTCGCGACGCCGGATGAAAACGACAACGACAGCTCCAAGCCGGATACCATCGCCGCCGAAGTGGATGTCGACGAAATCTTCGAGCCGGTCGAAAAGGTCGGGTCCGACGAGGACGATGACGACGATAGCGACGACAACGGCAATGACGGCGAGAAGAAGGTCGAATCCGTCGGCTCCGAAGATGCCCTCGAGGAAGTGCCGGATCGTTCGCGTCGCAAGCAGCGCAAGCAGTACCGCATCCAGGAAGTCATCAAGCGCCGCCAGATTCTGCTCGTGCAGGTCGTCAAGGAAGAGCGCGGCAACAAGGGCGCGGCGCTGACCACCTATC